>CAMVBJ010000033.1 GCA_947165675.1 uncultured Prevotellaceae bacterium | reverse complement strand
ACGACGCCTTCAAGGGCGTGGAGGCCATCATCGGCTCGATGACCCCACAGGAGCGTTCCAATCCCGACATCATCGATGCCAGCCGCCGCAAGCGCATCGCTAAGGGTAGCGGCACCAGCGTCGAGGAGGTCAACCGCCTGTTGAAGCAGTTCCTGTCAATGCGTAAGGTGATGCACCAGGTTTCGACCAATCCCATGCAGATGATGCGCGCCGCCAAGGCTAACGCTAAGGCCCAGAAGCGCGGCTTCTAAGAGAGATAATCCCACAAGAACAAGCCTCACGCTAAGTCGCCAAGTCGCTAAGATAATATGTAATATTTTTTATTCTTTGCGCCTTTGCGCCTTTGCGTGAGGTTCCTTATCATTAAACTAACAAATGAAACTACTCTCCATATTGCTATTGTCGGTCGTGTCGCTGTTGCAGAGCAACCACACGGTGAACTTGACCTTTGTGGGCGACGCGATGCAACATGCGCCGCAACTCACCGCCGCCCAGCAGGCCGACGGCACATACGATTACACGCCGTGCTTCCAGTACCTCAAGGACGACATCCAGTGGGCCGACCTGGCAGTGGTCAATCTGGAGTGCCCCCTTGGAGGCAAGCCCTACACGGGCTACCCATGCTTCAGCGCACCCGACAGCTACGCCCAGACACTGCGCGACGTGGGTTTTGACCTGTTCCTGACAGCCAACAACCACTGTCTGGACCGTCGCGACAAGGGGCTCGTGCGCACTTGTCAAGCACTGGACTCACTGGGCATTCCACACATCGGCACCTACATCAACCAGCAAGAACGAGAAAAGATTATCCCTTACATGGTCAACGTCAAGGGCATGAAAATCGCTTTTCTCGACTATACCTATGGCACCAACGGCATCCCCATCCAGGGCGACGTCGTTGTCGATTTCATTGACCAGCAGCAGATTGCCGATGACATTGCCATCGCTCGTGAACGTGGGGCGCACGCCATCTGCGTCAACCTGCACTGGGGCATCGAGTACCAGTTGAAGCCTGTCGCTTCCCAGCGCACACTGGCCGACTGGCTTGTCACCCAGGGCGTTGACCTCATCATCGGCGGTCATCCCCATGTGGTTGAACCCATGGAGGTGCGTTACAGCGAGGAACATGACAAGAACGTGTTGCTGGTCTATAGCATGGGCAACTTCATCAGCAACCAGAGCGATATCGACACCCGTGGCGGCGCCATGGTCAAGGTCTCCTTGAGGATGGTTAACGACCATGCGGTCATCGTCAATCCCCGCTACAAGCTGTTCTTTGTGCAGAAGCCCGTCGCCCGTGGCCAGAACTACGTCCTCATCCCCGAGGCCCGTCCCGACCTGTTGCGTCCTGACAGCAAGAATGAATTCACCCGTTTCATGCAACGCACCCACAACCTGGTCACCAGCCACAATCACGACGTCCCCTGCGAGCAGTAACCCACATCATCCCAAGCAATCGAGAGATAATAATCGAACTGGGAGCGACTGAATTCACAGCCACTCCCAGTTAATATTGGTATCATTCAGTCTTATTTCACCAGGTGCCGCCCAGCAGGAAGTCGATGAGGGCTGTAACGTCGGCGATGTTGACACCGTCCTCACTCAAGTTGCAGTTAGCTGCCTCGACATCAACATTGGTGTCATCACCACTGAGCAGATAATCAATCAGCGCCGTCACATCAGCAATGCTGACACTGCCGTCCTTGTTCACATCTCCACGCTTGCTGGTCGAGCCGCCCTCGGTGTAGGTGTACTCGATGCGGGTCACGGGCAATGACACACTGGTGCCTCCACCGCTGAGCGATAGCGAGCAGCGGGGATAGTCGCTGCTGTTGGCATAGTCCAGGAACGAGTCGTTGTTGTCGCTGTAGGTCATCACGCGGTCACGGATGTCGGAGGTGTAGAAGGGAGCGTCTTCACTGCTCGACATGCATTCGCCAGTGAGATCAAACACAGCGGTAACCACCAGATTCTTACCAGGAGTGATGGCAAAGGGGGCACTCGAGAGGTCAACCTTAATCTCCACGTCCTCACCATAGGAGGTGAAGGCCTCATACTCAAACGCGCCGCTAACGGCGGGATCGCCGGCATTCACACAGTCAAAATAGAGCTTGTAGCCGTCAGCATCCTTCTGGAACTCGTTAACATCGACCTCCTGCAGGTAGAACTTATAATCGGCCAGGATGTCGGTATAAACCGACTGATCGTTAAACTTGTAGTAGATCGCGGTAAGCTTGACATTCTGCTTTCCAGCAAATTCTGATGCAAAGTCGCTAAAATAGAGATACATCATCTGGGAAGCAAAATGGTCCAAGTAGAAGTTGGTGGGAGCCATGTCAAAATAGGAACCATTGTAGAACTCCGAGGCGTTGGTGTAGTCACCCACTTCAAACACGCCTTGCTTCACTTCCTGAGCCTCAACGCTCAGGCACATTGCAGCCACTGCTGCGAGTAAAAGAGTCAGTTTTTTCATAATAAAAAATGTTTTTGATTAAGAATAAATACTAATAAATCCATTGCAAAAATACTAAAAAGCATCTATTGATTGCAAGAAAAAAGATAAAAAAGACACGAGTGCACACGCACCATGTCTTTTTTATCCTTTGGAGTCAATGATCTGGTCAAGAGAGGTATTGCTTGACGTCGATGGCGGCACGACAGCCGGCAGCGGCAGCGGCAATAGCCTGGCGGTAATGCGGGTCGGCCACGTCACCGGCGGCAAACACGCCCTTGACGTTGGTCATCGTTCCCGGACCAGCCAACTTGATGTAGCCCTGCTCGTCGAGGTCAATCTGGCCACCCAGGAACTCGGTGTTGGGACGGTGACCGATAGCCAGGAAGAAACCGTCGATAGCGATGTCAAACAGTTCCTCCTTGTCGGTGCCCTTGTAGCGCACCAGGTGGGCGCCCTCCACGCCGTTATCGCCGAAGAGGCCCACGGTGTTGGTGTTGAACAGGATCTCGATCTTCTCGTTCTCCTTGACGCGTTGCTGCATCGCCTCGCTGGCGCGCAGGTAGTCCTTGCGTACGATGAGATAGACCTTGCTGGCCAGGTGGCTCAGGTAGTCAGCCTCCTCACAGGCTGTGTCGCCACCGCCCACCACGGCAACCACTTTCTTGCGATAGAAGAAGCCGTCACAGGTCGCACAAGCCGACACGCCCTGGCCCGCATACTTGGTCTCATCGGGCAAGCCCAGGTACTTGGCCGTGGCGCCTGTCGCCACGATAACGGTGTCGGCAGTAAGTTGCTCACCTCCGTCGAGGGTGACGAGGAATGGGCGCTGGCTCATGTCGATGGCCGTCACGAGGCCCGACTTCATCTTCGCTCCCAAGTTCACTGCCTGCTGGCGCATGTTATCCATCAACTGGAAACCGTCGATGCCCTCAGGGAAACCAGGGAAATTCTCAATAGTTGTCGTCTGGGTGAGTTGTCCCCCCACTTGCAAGCCCTCGATGAGCAGGCAGTCGATGGCTGAACGCACCAGGTAAATCGCGGCTGTGTATCCGGCAGGACCGGAGCCGATAATCAATGATTGGGTATGTGTCATATTGTTGTCAGTTGTTAGTTTTACAGTTGTCAGTTTTCAGTTGTCAGCCTATAGCCTATAACCTATAGCCTATAACCTATAACCTATAGCCTATAGCCTTTCATTTCAGCACCTCGTCCAGGTACTCGTAGAAGGCAGGATCCTCGCCCACGATGACCTTGGCCACATTGCCCTTGGGGTCAACAATGACCTTGGTGGGGAAGCCGCGCACACCGTAGAGCGCCAGCGGGTTGTCGCCGTTCTCGTCATCCTTATCCCAATAGACGTGCAGCCAGGGCAGCTCGTACTCCTTGACGGCGTTTTTCCACTTCTCGACGGTGTCGTTACAGTCCACACCCAGGATCTCGAGCTTGCCGCTGTACTTGGTGTAATACTCCTTCATGTCGGGAATGCCCTTGATGCACCACTTGCACCATGAGCCCCAGAAGTCGATGATCACCCACTTGCCACGCAGCGAACTCAGCGCCAACGGTTTGCCATTGATGTCACTCAAGGTGAAGTCGGGAGCGGGATTGCCTGTCATGCCCTCTTGACGGGCTTCCTCCTCGGCCTCTTTTTGGGCTTCGGCGAGAATGCTCTTGTACAGCCCGGCAGCCACACTACCACGGGCACGCTCGGTGAGCAAGGCGGCTGCGGCTTCTATCGCCTCGGTATCATCGTCAAGCATGGCAATCAGCGCTGCAGCGGCATCCTCGTCGGGATGAGCCTTGACATAGGCCATCACGGCATCGGCAAGCGCCTGGGCCAGAACAGGGGATTTCTCCTCATAGTCTTTCATCACCTGCTCCTCGGATTCACCCTGCTGGATGCGGTACTGGCACTCGCCCACAAAATTCTCCAGCGCCATGTGGGGCTCCTCAATGCTCTGCTCGGCCTTGTTATAGTCCACATAGAACTGCGACCCTTGCAGCTGGGTGATGTTCTTCTTGTCTTTCACAAGTTCCAATCGCTCGCCAGGAATGGCTGGGAATACCATGTGGCTCTGATAGCCATTTTTCATTTTTACCACAAACAGTCGCGCTGCGCCTGTCAGGTCACAGGACATCTCAATCGGCTCTCCGGTGACAGGATAGATCTCCTCAGCAACTGTTTTGCCAGTCTGCGCATCGACAAGCACCAGGGCCACCGAGTCGCCACGTCCTTCAAAAGTACCTTTCACAGTGAATTTACCGCTCTGGGCAACTGCGCCCAGCGCCATCATGCCCATGAGCATGGTCATCATCATTATTTTCTTCATCAGCTTCATCGTTTTATTTTGTTTATTGGTTAGATGGCGCAAATATAGTAATTATTTGCTAATTGTACAACAGTTCTGAAGTGCTCCTAATACGAGATTCGGGTGATTGGACCAGCACCACCCGAATCATTACTCATAGCATCACTCAGATAAAGAGAGGATCGTCCATCACTTGTTGCCGAGCAGTTCGGCGAGTTTTTGAGCAAGGAACTCCCCACGGGCATATTCTCCCGACTCGATAACGGTGAGGGTTTCGGCATCAATAAGGAACATGGCCGGAATAGAACGCACCTTGTAAGCATCGGCAGCACCCATGCTGTCTAGGAAATTGGGCCATTGCAGTTGCTCCTGCTGGAGGGCCTTGCGCCATGCGGCCTCATTCTTGTCAATACTGATGCTCACCACTTCAAAGCCCTTGTCCTTGTAAAGTTCATACTGTTTCTTGACATTGGGAATCTCCTTGCGGCACGGTCCGCACCACGATGCCCAAAAGTCGATGAGCAGCACCTTCTTGCCCTTGGCCAGGTCTTCAAGTGTCAGTGCCTTGCCGTCATCGCCTTTTACGGTCAATTGTTTGGCTTTCTGGCCAGTATCTCCGGCTGGCATGATCTCGTCAATCATCTTCTTGCCGTACCAGCTCTGCTGTGCCTCGGGCGATAGAGATTCATAGAGAGGCTTATCATTGGCTGAAAAATAGGTCCACAGATAGATGGCCATCATCGGGCCCCAATAAGTATCCTTGTTCTCATCGACGATGCCCTTGTAGGTCTCCTCTACCTTGGCAAAGAAATCCTTCTCAGCTTTATCGAAGGCCTTGTATTCCTCGGTCTCCATAATCTGTTTCTCTCGGGCACTGTCCTTAGCCATTCGGGCTTCGTTAACCTGTTGGATAATCTGGGCGTGCTGCTCGTGATAGTCATTGAAGAGCTTGTCGAGATCGGCGCGACGCTGCTTGTAAACATTGAACTTGTCGGTCAGCGGTGATCCCTTGACAGTGACGTCCCAAGTGTAATTGATTACTCCGTTCTGGTCGGGCTCACCCTTGGTGGCCTTGCCCTCAATAGTGATATCTCCCTTCTCGAGCATAAAGGTCTCGACACCATACGAGTCTTTGACCATGAGGTTGACACAAATGGGCATCGGCAGGCTGTCGCCAATCTCACCCTTGAAGGTAAATTTACCGCCATTGACTGTAGCCTCGGCAATAGGCGATTCATTGTCGTGACTCATAGGCACGAGTTGCACAATGGTGCCATCGTCAAGTCCGGCAACATTACCCTCGACCTTATACTGACGGGAATTACAACTGCACACGAGCATGCACAACAGGCATGCGAATAATACGTTCTTCATTACTCTATAATCATTTAACGTTCAACATTCTGGGTTACGGTACCATTGCCTGAATTAGTTACAGCACCCATGGGGAAGGGCATTACCCACATGTGACTGTTGGGCGAGAGCGAGTAGTTCTTGCCACCCTCGACCTTGGTCAAGGTGCGGGCATGAGCCGGCTCAAGGTTTAAGCGACGAGCGTCACAGAAAGGGATGATCGTCTGTACCAAGGCATCATCCTTGACCTTGACGATCAAGTCGATAGCGGCATCGGCACTGGCAGCGGTCAAGTCTTGGTAGAACTCGGGAAGGATGCGTTTCTGGCGCACCTTGTTGAGCACCTCCATCGCGCCAGCGACATTGCCCGTGCGGGCCAGGCACTCGGCTTGGATGAGATAGACCTCGGTTGTCGTCAAGCCGCCACGGTTATAGTAACCGCCCGTGTTGGGGTTGTAATAGGTGGCACCTGCCATGGTGCGGATTTTCCAGCGGCTCATGAAGTGGGCATCGCCCTGTTCAAAGCGGCTGCCGCGGTCTTCACGCATCTGCAGGTCATTGCCCGAGTAGGAATTATTACCATGACAAAAGATGTAGTTCTCCACATAGTCAAAGCCCATGGGCGAAGTGATCGTCTGATAGACTTCAGGGGCACTCAGTATGTCAGCATTGTCATTGTAGAATTGTACCCAGTCAAACAGTTGATTATTGCGTTTCAGCGCCTCATCGGCATTGGTCAGGGCTTCCTGGTAGTGGCCCATCTGCAGGTGGACGCGTGCGGCCAGCGCATAGGCGGTCGCCTTATCGGCATAGAGCACGTTCAATGCCTTTTCGGGCAGTGCAGGCAAAGCCTCGTTAATATCCTGAAGAATGAAATCATAGATTCCCTGGACCGAAGGCTGCGTGTAGGAAGCACCCACCTCGGCACTGGTAATCAGGGGCACACCGCCATCGGTAGCCGCTGTCGCTGCGTCATAGGTCTTGGAATAATAGTTTACGAGGGTGAAATACTTCATGGCCCTCAAGATCTTGGCCTGTGCTACAACTTGCCCCCGCTCGGCATCGGTGGCTTCGGTCGCTGTGGGCGCATTCTCGATAAGCAGGTTGGCGGTAGAGATACCGGCATATCCATTGTAATAGGTTGTCTCATCACTCTTGTTCATGGCAACGCGGTCAGCATCCTCATTCCAGAAGTAGTTGGCATTCCACAACTCATAATAGGACAGGTTGCCATCCGAGACATAGCGATCGTTGAGCAGGAGGATCGCCTGTGTCACATCTTCACGGCAGTTAGTGTACTCATCGGCAAGCATGACCGAGAAGTCGTTGAGCGTGGTGGGAATCTTCTGTCCCTTAGGTACATTGCTCAGATAATCATCACAACTGCACAAGCATGCAAGCAGCACCAGGCAGGATCCTAAAAGCAGTCTATTTATCTTAGTTTTCATATCTCTCAATATTATAGTTGTTAGTTGTTAGTTGTTATTTTCCGGTTTTTTAGAAATCCAGATAGAGGCCGAAGACATAGTTGGGTGCATTGTAGCCACCCAACAGGTACTTGGCCGAGGTGCTCTTGGCAAACGTCACGGCATTCTCCACATTGAACTGGAGGCGCGCACGGCTCAGGCTGATGTTACGCAGCCAAGCGTTGGGGAGGTTGTAGGCCAGCGAGATATTAGCAAGGCGCAGATTGGTCGCGCTGATGACATTATTGTCGGCATAGCCGTAAATCGTGCGCGACGCATCGCTGAACAAGGGGTTCTCGCCAAAGATGGCTGCGGGTATGTCGGTCTTGACCTCATCACCAGGATGACGCCATCGGTTGGTTATATCCTTGTTGACTGCACCCAAAGAGGTCACATAACTCCACAGCGTGTAGTTATAAGCCGAGTTAAGCATGGGCAGGTCGGTATTGCGCATCTTGTGTCCACCCTGGAACAGCCACATACAAGACAAGTCAAACTGCTTGTAGCCCAGATTGAGGTGGAGCGATGCCATGTGCATTGGCTCGGTGCTGCCTGCATAGATGATAGCGGCCAAGTCCGAAGGATTAGAAGCCGTTGCAATACCCGAAGCATCCAGCACCTGAGGCAGACCGTCGGCGCTCAAGCCAGCCCACTTATAGGCATAGATGGCATTGTAAGGATTGCCCACGATGGGATAAGCATCGGGATAGTCAAGCTGGAGGAAATAAACCGGAGCCTCCACATTGACATAAACCACCTTATTATTGTTATAGCTGTAGGTTGCCGTAGCATCAAAACGGAAGTCGGCAGTACGGACAATCTGACCGTTCAAGGTGAGTTCCACACCACGGTTACGCATCTTGCCATTGTTAATGCTATAGGTCGTGTAACCGAAACCCTCGGTAGGCACGCCCATCGTGTTGGCCAGCAGGTCAGTACCCATCTTGTTGTAGAACTCAATGCTACCGTTCAGGCGATTGTTCAGCACTGCGAAGTCCAGACCGATGTTGGTCGTGGTGGTTTTCTCCCAACGCAGGGTGGGATTGGGACGGGTGTTCACCGAGCCATAAACACCGCCCACGTTGGCGTTATTGTAATAGCTTGCTGTCATATAGGGGGCTGCATCCTTGGCGATATTACCGGCAATACCATAAGATGCACGAAGCTTAAGACGGTCCACCCAGCTGACATGGAACCACGGTTCACGGTCGATGTTCCATCCAGCGCCAATGCTCCAAATGGGCTTGTTCTGGTACTTGGAGCCCGTTCCCCACAAGTTGGAGCGGTCCCAACGGATGCTTGCCGAGAGCATGTACTTGTTGTCATAGGTATAGGCTGCATTGGCAAAGAAGGACACGAAGCGGTTGTCGATATTACGCAGCGATGCGAAGTCTCTGGGGTTCAAGCCGTAGCCACCCATCAGGCCATAGGTATTATACAGCACATTCTGGTCAACCAGCGAGAAGGTGAGCATGTCGGGATCATAATTATAGAGCGTGTTGTTGTCATAGTCGATGACCGTCTTGCGCACCTCATGACCCAGCAAAGCAACCAAATTGTGCTTGTCGGCAAAAGTATTCTCGTAATTCAACTGCTGACGGAAAGTGTAGGCCTTGGACGTCTGGTTAGAGCGGTAATAAATGTGACCCAGGGGCACATTCAGCGTTGCCTCGCCTGTACCATAGTCATCGCTGGCATACTGACCGACCAAATTACGGACATAATAACTGTCCTTGTCATAGAGCTGATGCGCCTTGTCGTAGGCATACTCATACTGGAACATCACATTGTACTTGAAGTTCATTGGCAGATCGATATCCAGCTTGGCGTAATTGCGGCTGATGAACTCATTAGTGGTGCGGATATTGCGGCCAATTTCATCAAGCGGGGTGATGTTGTAATCGGGAAGACCATAACCCATGAGAATTGCAAGGTCTGACGCTCCAAGTCGGGATTCCTGGGTGGAGGTAAAATTGGTGCCGTCGTCGTTGCGCAGGCGGTCATAAGGCATATAGGAGTAACCGGGGTTCATGGGATCATAGGTTTGCAGGTTACTCTTCTTGTAATAGGTATAAGTTCCGACGTTCAGCGTCAACCAGTCGGTAATATCCAGCTGGTCACGCAGGTCGATATCCCATGAATTGTCGTTGGTGAACTTGTCGTTCATCTTGTTGTTGCGGTAGGTGACAGCAGCACGGAAGTTATTGTTGTCACTTGCACGGCCCACGCTCAGGTGATACTGCTGGTAGAAGGCGTCACGCTTGGCATACTTGGCCACATCATCGAAGTAGCGGTAGCCCATCGATGCGAGCTGATTCAAACGGCTCTCCATTTCGCTTTGCGAGATGTTACCTGCATAGTAGTTGGCAATGGTCTGAATACCTTGTGAGGTATAGACCTTGTCGTCGATGATAGAGCGGGCATAGTCGGCAGCGCCATCGCCCTGCAGGTTGGGGTTAGTTGCGGCCCACTCGCGCTCCAGGTCGATGATGTCGGCGGCATCAGTCAAGCGGCTCTTGTTAAAGGAATAGGGATGCCAGGTCAACGATGTGTTAAAAGACACATTGGTACGCTTGCCCTTGGCCTTCTTGGTCACAATGACAACGACACCATTGGCGGCACGGGCACCATAGATGCTGGCTGCAGCCGCATCCTTGAGAATGGTAATGCTCTCAATTTCATTGACATCGATATTGGGCACGTTTTCGTTTAGCCCACCCCACTCGTCATAGCGAGTCGATTCGACGGGGAAGCCATCGATCACATACAATGGGTTGGTCACACCATTCATCGTTGTGGTACCACGAATGAGATTGCTGTTGGTGTTGAAACCGGCGACCTCACCCTCAAGCAACTGGGACAAATTATCATAACGCTTGTTAATGAGATTGTCGGCAGTCACCTTGGCAAACGAACCCGTGGCTCTCTCCTTGGAAATCTGCTGATAACCCGTCACCACCACATCGTCCATGACATTGGCGTTATCCTCGAGGATGAGCACACTGTTGCTGGAAGAGGCCTTGCGCTCAACGGTCTTCTTGCCGATGTAGGTATACACGAGCGTGCTGTTGGGATCAACACCCTCCAGCATATAGTTACCGTCCATGTCAGTCACGGTGCCGATGTCGGTGCCCGAGACGCGCACGGTAACACCGATGAGCGGTTCACCATCGGCATCCACAACTTGACCCTTGACCGTACGCTTGGGGGCATCGGCATCAGCGCGGTTTCCGCTCTTGGAAACCTGGATGAAGCGGCCGTCAACTTTACTGGTCAGTGGCAGGCCCTTGATGAGCGCCTTAACCGCATTGGGAGCGGTGGCGTTAGTCACATCGACTGTCACCTTGTAATCTTTGACAGCCTCATAGGGATAATTGATCTTGTAATAACCTGATTGTTGCTCCACTTGCCTGAAAGCGTTGGGCAACGGCGTCTGGCTGACCTTGAGAGTCACCTTCTGCCCCTGTGCCAGCACCGCCAAATGCAGTATCAGCAGGCACAACAATGTGATGAGTTTTCTCTTGTTCATTTGAAATACAGATTTAGTTTAAGATTCAACTTATTCTGTCCTTAATACTGAGAAAAAATAAGCGGGGTACAAGACTCCGCTTAACAACTTGACAATTTAACATTTTTTAATCAATGACAATCACACCGCCTTCTATGCGGACATGGACAATGCCTAATGCATTCAGGTTGGCGATGGCTTCGCCCAGGCTCTTGTTGCGCTCGACGACAAAATGCAATCGCACATGCATTTTGCTCGTGTCATCAAACGACACGTTCACACCATACCACCGTGCCAGTTCCTGCATGATATTGAAAAGCGACTGGTTATCAAAATAGAAGAAACCTTCTTTCCACTGTGTGTAGGGGTAGGTGTCAACTGTCTTGACGGCCAGTTGCGAGCCGGCCAGTGAGGCCTGTTGGCCTGGCGTGAGCACTTGGTCGGCTTCTTGGCACTTGACAAGCACGCGGCCCGACACCAGCGTGACCGAGGCATCACGGCCTGAACGCGCCCGCACATTGAATGCGGTACCCAATACCCTCGTCGTGAGGAAGTCGCTATAGACGATGAAGGGACGTTTGGGGTCTCGCTTCACCTCAAAATAGGCTTCGCCCTGTAGCCGCACCTCGCGCATGTCGCCGGTGAAGCGGTCGGGAAATTCCAGGTGGCTCTCGGCATTGAGCCACACCTGTGTGCCATCGGCAAGCGTCAGGTGATAATCCTTGCCGCGTGGTGTGGAAATTGCCATCAATTGTGCGGGAACGCTGGAAGACTGATCAAGCTTCATCTGCTTGCCACTGGCTTGCTGTTGTTTGCCGTCAGCTGTTGACAGGGTGACATCATCAATCTCGTCGGGCACATGGATGGCAAATGTCGTCGCATCGACACGGGCAACAGTAGCCGGAGGACTGGCCAGGTATCTAAAACCAACGATAAGGGCCAGTGCTGCTGCAATGCCTATGGCCCAACGGATCCAGCTGCTCCTCACGTGCATGGGCACAACCTCGGCCACGTCAACATCTTGTTCACCCGTGAGACCCAATTTCTCGCTGACTACCTGCCACTGCTCATCGACATCGGGGCATGTGGACTGCTCGCGGGAAATCGCCTCACGCAACTCCCATTGCTGTTGGGCATTGAGCGGTTGCTGTTCCTCTATGTTCTTGTTATCTTGTTCCATTTCACTAATTGATACACGACAATAACAACAGCGGTACAAACTTTAACATTTTTTTACCCAATGAGACTCTCATCTGTGCAAATGAGCGCTGGATGATTTTCTTTACACCATCCACGCTGATGCCCAGTATATCGGCAACTTCTTGGTTGCTTTTCTGCTCATAGAAGCGCAAGTACAAGACACGCCTCACCCGCTCGGGCAGGCGATGGAGTTCAGCCCTTAGGTGTGCGATTCGTGCTTCATATTCATTCCAGTCGGTTTCGGTATAATGTTCCAGGTCATTGATCACTTCTTCCATCAGCGGCACATGACGGTTGCGCTGTTTCAGTTGATCAAGGCAACGGTTGCGCACACTCGTGTAGAGATAGGACACGACGGTGTTCAGGTCAATAGATTTCCTCAATCGCCACACGTTAATAAAAACTTCGCTGACAACATCCTTGGCAATATCCTCATCGTGAGTAATGGCATGTGCATGATAATACAGCCGTTCATAGTTTTGCTTGAACAGCTTCTCGTAGTCAAGAACCGACATAATCACGCTTTGACTCATCCTCTTTTTGAATTTGGAATGACAAAGATATAATAATTTGAGTAAAATATTAATAAAAAAACGAAAATTTATAATCTCATGGCACAATTACTCTACCTCGCCAGTTTAAAATCCGACCCTTTGAATCATGGAATGCAGCAAGCAAGAATCTCTAAAAAAAATGTACCCCTGATAAGGAAACTGCAGTAATAAACATTGACGAATTAGATTTTTAATTAACTTTGCAAACCAATATAACCAAAAGATTATAGATTATGATGAAGAAAATTGCAGTGTTGTTGACGATGATGACTGTGGCGATGCTTGCCGCCGCCCAGATGGCTAATCCCGTCACCTTTACCTCCCAACTGAAGACCACTAATGGGTCCAGCGAGGGTGAAATCGTGTTTACAGGAAAGATTGACAAGGGGTGGCACGTGTATTCCACCAACCTGGGCGACCTGGGTCCCACCGAGGCCAGCATCACGTTCCACAAGAAGGACGGTGTGGAGCCCGTGGGCAAATTGAAGCCTGTGGGCAAGGAGATCTCGCAGTTTGACGAGATGTTCGGCGCCAAGTTGCGCTACTTTGAAAACAATGTGCAGTTTGTGCAGAAGGTGAAGTTCACCAAGCCCAACTATAATATTGAAGCTGACCTGGAGTATGGCGCCTGCAATGACCAGTCGTGCCTGCCTCCCAGCAGCGTGAGCCTCAAGAAAGCTGGCAAGTCGCCAGCCGTTGACGGGGAAACCGACAAAAACAAGGAGGAAGAGGACAAGGCTGCCGCCGAGGCCGCTGCCAAGGCCAAAGCCGACTCGCTGGCTGCCCTTGCCGCCACTGCTGCCGATAGCGCTGCTATCGCTCCTCCCGTCGATAGCGCTGCACTGGCAGCCCTCGACCATGACGCGTTGTGGAAACCCGTGGTGGGCGACATCCAGGCTATTGACGGCACCTCCGGCGGCAGCAGTAGCCGCTCGCTGTGGTGGATCTTTCTGATGGGTCTGCTGGGCGGTCTGGTGGCGCTGTTCACGCCGTGTGTGTGGCCCATCATCCCGATGACCGTGAGTTTCTTCCTCAAGCGCGCCAAGGATGACAAAAAGAAAGGTATCAAGGACGCCATCACCTATGGCATCTCGATTGTGGTCATTTACCTGCTGTTAGGCCTGATCGTGACCGCCATCTTCGGTCCCAGCGCCTTGAATGCGCTCTCGACCAACGCCGTGTTTAACATCTTCCTGTGCCTGCTGCTGGTAGTGTTCGCGCTGTCGTTCTTCGGCATGTTCGAGATCAAGCTACCCAGCAAGTGGTCCAACGCCGTTGACAACAAGGCCAGCACGACCAGCGGTCTGCTGTCGATTTTCCTGATGGCCTTCACGCTGGTGCTGGTATCCTTCTCGTGCACGGGTCCCATCATCGGTTTCCTGCTGGTGGACTTCGCAACGAGCGGTAACTTCTGGGGACCAGCCATCGGTATGTTAGGCTTTGCTTTGGCACTGGCGCTACCATTTACATTGTTTGCCCTGTTCCCCTCGTGGTTGAAGTCGGCCCCCAAGTCGGGTGGCTGGATGAACATCCTCAAGGTGACGCTCGGCTTCATCGAGCTGGCATTTGCCTGCAAGTTCTTCTCGGTGGCCGACCTGGCCTACGGCTGGCACCTGATGGACCGCGAGGTGTTCCTGTGCCTGTGGATCGCCATCTTCGGCCTGCTGGGACTTTACCTCATTGGAAAGCTCAAATTCCAGAGCGACATTGTCATGCCTGGTGACGAGACCAAGCCCATGCCTGTGATCTGCATCATGGGCGGACTGATCTCGATTGCCTTCGCCATCTATATGATTCCAGGCTTGTGGGGCGCACCGTGCAAGGCCGTGAGCGCCTTCTCGCCCCCCATGAACACCCAGGACTTCAACCTCAACACCAAGGAGGTGCGCGCCGCCTACACCGACTATGAGCAGGGCATGGCTGCTGCTGCCGCTGCTGGCAAACCTGTCTTCCTGGACTTCACGGGCTTTGGCTGCGTGAACTGCCGCAAGATGGAGGCTGCCGTGTGGACCGACCCCACCGTGGCCGACAAGCTGAACAAGGACTATGTCCTCATCTCGCTGTTTGTCGATGACAAGCGCCCGTTGCCCGAGCCCATCGAGGTGACCGAGGCCACCGGCGAGAAGCGCACCCTGCGCACCATCGGCGACAAGTGGAGCTACCTGCAACGCTACAAGTTCGGCAGCAACACGCAGCCGTTCTATGTGTGCGTTGACCCGCAGGGCAACGCCCTGAGCGGCTCGTTCAGCTACAAGGAGGACGTCCCCGCCTTCCTCGACTTCCTGGACGGCGGCCTCGACAAATTCAAAGAATAAATTTGAGTTGTAAGTTTTAAGTTTTTAGTTGTAAGTAATAATACTATTGTCTCATCGGTTTTTCAGGCGATGGTAATTGTACTTAAAACTTAAAACTTACAACTAAAAACTAAAACATAATGATTGAAGAGAAAACGAGAGAGCAGATTATCGCGTTGATGAGGCGCGAGGTGGTTCCTGCCGTGGGGTGTACCGAACCCATGGCGGTGGCCCTGTGTGTAGCCCGTGCTACCGAGGCATTGGGCACGAGACCTGAAAAAATCACGGCACTGCTCAGTGCCAACATCCTCAAGAACGCCATGGGCGTAGGCATCCCCGGCACGGGCATGATAGGCCTGCCCATCGCCATCGCCCTGGGCGCCATCATCGGCAAGAGCGAGTACCAGCTCGAGGTCATCAAGGACGTTTGTCCCGAGGCCATCGAGCAAGGCAAGCAATACATTAATGAGGGACGCATCGACATTCAGCTCAAGCAGGGCGAATGCGACAAGCTGTATGTTGAGATCCTGTGCGAGGGAGGAGGCCATACCGCCAGCGCCATCATCAGCGGGTCGCACACCCGCTTTGTGAACGTCACGCGCGACGCCGAGGTACTGCTCGACCAGCAGGCGCACGGCAGCAGTGACGGCGACGAGGGCGACATCGAGCTCAAGCTCCGTCTGGTCTATGACTTCGCCATGCAGGCCCCGCTCGACGAGATCAGCTTTATCCTCGAGACCCGCGACTACAACCTCAAGGCCGCCCAGGAGTCCATCAAGGGCAACTACGGCCACTGCCTGGGCAAGACCATGGACAGGCCATTGAGCCACGGCATCTTTGGCAACACCATCTTCTCCCGCATCCTCTCCAAGACCGCACTGGCCACCGATGCACGCATGGGCGGTGCACTCATCCCTGTCATGAGCAACAGCGGCTCGGGTAACCAGGGTATCTGTGCCACCAATCCCGTGGCCGTCTATGCCATGGAGAACGAGAACACCGAGGAGGAGCTCATCCGTGCCCTCACGCTGAGCCACTTGACCGCCATCTACATCAAGCAGAGCCTAGGCAAGCTGAGCGCCCTGTGTGGCTGTGTGGTAGCCTCCATCGGCAGCTCGTGCGGCATCACCTACCTGATGGGCGGTGACTATGACCGCATCTGCTATGCAGTAAAAAACATGATTGCCAACCTCACGGGCATGATTTGCGATGGCGCCAAGCCCAGTTGCGCCCTCAAGATCGCCTCAGGCGTATCGACCGCTCTGTTATCGGCCGTGCTGGCCATGGAGGGCCGCCACGTCACCAGTGCCGAGGGCATCATCGACGATGACGTGGACCACAGCATCCGCAACCTGACCATCATCGGTGCCGACGCCATGTGCGCCACCGACCAGATGGTCCTCGACATCATGACCAGTAAGAAATAGCAAGAGCAACCAACAAAAAGACACATACAGATGCCATATTTTTCAGTAATCGTGCCAGTGTATAACCGGCGGGACGAGGTGGAGGACCTATTAAGAAGCCTCACACAGCAAACCGACAAGGATTTTGAGATTATTCTGGTGGAGGACGGCTCGACCGAGCGCTGCGAAGACATCGCCCTGCGCTACAGCAGCGAACTGGACCTGCGCTACTTCTATAAGGCCAACGAGGGGCGCTCCATTGCCCGCAACTATGGCCTGGAGCATGCCACGGGTCAGTACTTTGTATTCTTTGACAGCGACTGCGTCATTCCACCCGACTACTTCAAGACACTGGGCGAAGAATTGGCTCGTGAGTATGTACCATGCTTTGGCGGGCCCGACGCTGCGAGTCCCGACTTCACCGATGTTCAGAAGGCCATCTCATTCTCGATGACTTCGTTCTTGACCACGGGCGGAATACGCGGTGGCAAGGTGCAGATGGAGAAGTTTGTACCCCGCTCGTTCAACATGGGCTACTCTCGCGATGTCTATGAGAAAGTGGGCGGCTTCCGCGAGATGTTCAGCGAGGACATCGACATGAGCACCCGTGTGCGACAAGCGGGTTTCAACATCCGCCTGATCCGTCCTGCATTTGTTTACCACAAGCGTCGCACAAGCATCCAGAAATTTGCACGCCAAACCTACGTCTTCGGCATGTCGCGCATCACTTTGAAGCTGCTCTACCCTGACAGCCTCAAGCTGGTACACTGCCTGCCCGCCGTGTTCACCCTGGGCTGCGCATTGTTGCTGCTACTCTCGCTGTGGAAGTGGTGGTTCCTGCTGCCCATCCTTCTCTATGCCGCAATGCTTTGGGTAGCAGCCCTCGTCGAAACACGCAACCTGAAAATCGCGTGCCTGGCCGTAGCAACAAGTTTCACACAGCTGTGTAGCTATGGATGGGGATTCATCAAAGCATATGTGTGGAAAATTCTTCTACACCATGGCCGCGACATCAACAAGGAGGTGATGATGAGGAAGGGGAAATAGGCTTTAGGCTTTAGGCTATAGGCTTTAGGTTTTTAGGAGACACCCGTTTAAATGATTTGATCCGTTAAGTCCATGCAAGACGATAATAGCAAGCTGGCGGGCAGCCGCAACATCAAGGATACCGTTCCCGTGGAGGACCGCCCGCGCGAGAAGGCCAAGAAGCATGGCTTCGGGAGCCTATCGACCGCCGAGTTGCTGGCCATCCTGCTGAGGGTGGGCACGCCTGGCGAGTCGGTGGTGGACCTGTGCCAACGCATCCTGCGGGATAACGACGACAAACTCTACCTCATCGCCCGCAAGGGCATCAACAACCTGGTGAAAAACTATCACGGCATCGGCGAGGTCAAGGCAATCGAGATCCTTGCCGCCCTGGAACTGGCACGGCGTTACCAGCAGGAGGAATTTCAGGAACGCTTCAAGATCACCAGCAGCGAGGATGCCTACAACTACCTGCGCACACGCATGGAACACCTTGACCACGAGGAAATCATGGTCGTGCTGCTCAACCATGCCAAGCAAGTAGAGGAATGCGTACGCATCAGCAGCGGTGGCACCGCCATGACCGTGGCCGACATCAAGATGATTCTGCGCCCTGCTATCGAGCGCCTGTCCTCAGGCATCATCCTGGCCCACAACCACCCCAGCGACAACCCCAAGCCCAGCATCCAGGACGACCGCCTGACCGAGCGCGTACACCAAGCCTGCAAGGTGATGGACATCCAACTGGTCGATCACATCATCGTGTGCCGTGGTGGCAACTACTACAGCTACAACGACCACGGAAGGCTGCTGTAATTCTGCAACTGATTTTTTAAAACTATAATTAAGTATGAAATTCCTGAAGTATCTTTTCCGCATTATGGTTGGCCTCTTTGCCCTCATCGGCGTGTTGGCTGTATGTGCCTATTGGTATCTGGCCAGCTCCGAGAAGTATTACATCAGCATAGGAGAGAACGAGGTCATTACCAAAGAAGCGGAATTTATTGATTTGCTCAAACAGTCCCCATTCAACGCCGATACTGTTCAGTATCACTTCGCCATAGTTCAAGACTCGGCTCGTGCTCGGGAGATAAGGGATTACTTCAAGTTGGATTCGCTTTATCGCCCTGATGCCTCGACGTGGGAAAAAGCGCTTGCCATATCCAGATTTGTCGCTACCAGCATCCCTCATGCAGACTCCAGAAATCTGCCTGAGCATAGAAACGCCATCGACCTGTGGAAGTTCACTAAGGAAGAGGATTCAGGCTTCAACTGCCGTATGCATGCCATCCTCAATTACGAGCTGATGCAGGCAGCCGGGCTGACAGCGCGTTTTGTGACCTGCATGCCGCAGGACAAGAATGATAGCGACTGTCATGTGGTGAACGAGGTGTGGCTTCCTGAACTGGGCAAGTGGGCATTCATCGACTCGGACATGGACGGGCATTATTGCACCGACCAGAACGGCACACCGCTCAACCTACTGGAAATGCGTGACAAGTATGCCGCTGGTGAGCAGATGCTGATGTATCCGGGCTTCAAGGATGCTACCACCAAGCACGATTACTACTATTGCTACATGGCCAAAAACACTTATTGGTTCTCTTCTTGGGAAACACTCCATTACTTCCAGGAGGACCGTGCCGACAAGGATTTTGAACCTGGCCGTTATGTCAATATCGTGCCCGAAGGCTTTACTCCGTTCGGAAGATCGGACGATGAAGTTGTTACCACCGACGCCAAGAAGTTCTGGACAAATCCAGAATAACAATGGTAATCACTACGCTTGGTACAAATGAATAACCAAACTTTATAAATTGTGACAATATGAAAGTAATGAGATTATTGATGCTTGCTGCACTCGCTATGATTGTCGCCACCTCTTGCAGCCAGAACAGCATGAGGGCCAAAAGAGGAAAGGCTCCCAAGATGCTGGTTCTGTACTACTCCCAAACGTCAAACACCAAGGCCGTGGCACAGGAAATTGCCACACGTCTTAAAATTGATATTGAGGAGATTACTCTTGTAGAGCCCTATGACACTGCGTTCCAGGCAACGATTGACCGTTGCAAAGCTAACCGCGAGAAAGGCATCACTCCCGAAATCAATCCCTTGAAATCGGATATCGGCGATTATGACATCATCTTCCTTGGCTATCCCATCTGGTTCGGGACCTATGCGCCCCCCATTGCCACCTTGCTTGATAAGATTGACTTGAGCGGCAAGAAGGTTGTGCCGTTCTGCACCTTCGGCAGCGGTGGGCTTGAGTCAAGTGGTCAAGACCTGGTTGAAAGGTTGCCAAATACAGAGATTCTGCCAGGCTATGGCGTGCGTGCCGCACGCATGGACGCCATGCCCAAGGAGATTGGAGAATTTTTGGCTGCCAGCCATTTCTGCGATGGTAAATTTGAGAAGCCTGAGCCCTTCCCCGAGCAGCATCCCGTGAACGCCGACGAGACAGCCATCTTTGACGCCGCAGTCGATGGCTACCCCATGCTCAACGCCAAGGCGACTGCAGTCGCCTCACGCACCATTACCGATGGTACCGAATACCTGTTTACTGCCAAGGACATGCCGCGAGAGGACAAGCCCGATATGCCACCCCCCAGCGAGATAAAGGTATATGTGTTGGTTGAAAAGGGAAAAACTCCCGTGTTCACCAAGGTAGTTAGATAAAGAGAAGGAGAGTTCTGCTCTGCATAGCACACTCCCCTTTAAACTCTAAACTCTAAACTTCAAGATTCTAAAGTCGCTGACTTTAGAATCTTGAATTATTTATGTTCGGCGAGGTAGCGCCACAGCGGGGCTGCCATGAGGGCCTGCAGCTGGCGATTCTCGCGGAGCATCGCCTCGACCTCATCGCGCGAGAGCAACAATACGGCGATGTCCTCGCCAGCATCGAGGTGTTGGTCACTGATGCGCTCCACGCCCTCGGCCAGGAAGCAATGGGTGATGTTGTCACAGATGCTGGGATTCTGCCCCACCGTCATGATTTCTTGCCACTGGCCTCCGCCATAACCCGTCTCCTCAAGCAGTTCGCGTCGGGCAGCCTGCAAGGGCGTCTCACCCTGCTCCACCACGCCTGCACATAGTTCGTCAAGCACCACGTCCATCGCGTGACGGTATTGTCGCACCATGACGAACTCTCCCCTACCCGTGATGGCGATGATGTTGACCCACTCGGGATACTCCAACACATAATGTTCAGGATTGACGCGTCCGTCGGGCAGCTGCACCTTATCGACGCGGGCGGTGAGCCAGGGCCGCTGAATGATGTAGCGACTCTCGAGCGTCGTCCATTTCTTGATTTCCTTTGCCATAGAAAAAAGTGATTTATACAATATTATAACGATGAATTGTGTCAGATGGTACTTATAAGCAAAAAAAAGAGTAAATTTGCACCCGTGGAAGTAAGGACAATCGTCAAGAAAGGACGCGAAGAGAAGGTATGGTTTGCCATCCGAGTGACCTATAACCGCGAACTCAAGGTCAAGGAAGATCTGGATGCACGTGGCATCACCAATTTTGTACCCATGCAGTATCGTCGCGAGGAACGTAATGGAGTGATGGTCAAGCGCCTGGTACCCAGTGTTCACAACCTCATCTTCATTCACATCACGCCATCCGACATGAAGGAGTACAAGATGACAACCGACCTGCCCATCCGCTACATCATGGACCGCGAGACCCGCAAGCCCATTATCGTACCCACGAGCCAAATGGAAAACTTCATCAAGGTGGCTGGCACCTATGATGAGAAACTCATCTACCTCAATCCCAACCCTGGCGACTTTGCTAAGGGTGAGCGCGTGCGGATCATCGGCGGGGCTTTTGCTGGTGCCGAGGGTGTATTCGTCCGTGTGAAGGGCGACCGCCGCGTGCTCATCAATGTCGAAGGTCTGGTCGCCGTTGCCACCACCTTTGTCCACCCGTCGATGATCGAGAAAATCACCGACTCCAATCCGAATCAACTTGACAACGCATTATAAAAAGGCATTAGGCTTTAGGCAATTAGGTTCTATGTGGCAGATGCCAACTATGAGCTATCAACTAAAGACTAAAAACTGAACAGAACAATGAACGAGAATAATCAGAAAGTCGCCCTTATCACGGGCATCACCGGCCAGGATGGTTCCTACTTAGCCGAGTTCTTACTCGACAAGGGCTATGAGGTGCACGGCATCCTGCGACGCAGCAGTAGTTTCAACACTGGACGCATTGAGCATCTGTACCTCGACGAGTGGGTGCGTGACATGAAGCAACGCCGCCTCATCAACCTGCATTATGGCGACATGACCGATAGCAGTTCACTCATCCGTATCATTGAGAAAATCAAGCCTGACGAAATCTATAACCTGGCGGCCCAGAGTCACGTCAAGGTGTCATTTGACGTGCCCGAATACACTGCCGAAACCGATGCCGTGGGTACACTGCGCCTCATCGAGGCTGTGCGCATTGCCGGACGAGAAAAGACCACCCGCATCTATCAAGCCAGTACGAGCGAGCTTTACGGCAAGGTACAGGAAGTGCCTCAGCGCGAGACCACGCCATTTTATCCCCGCAGCCCCTACGGCTGCGCCAAGCTCTACTCCTACTGGATCATGAAGAATTACCGCGAGAGCTATGGCATGTTCTGTGCTAATGGCATCTTGTTCAACCATGAGAGCGAGCGCCGTGGCGAAACCTTCGTGACCCGCAAGATTACCGTCGCTGCCGCCCGCATTGCCCACGGCTTGCAGGACAAGCTGTACTTGGGCAACATGAACGCCCTGCGCGACTGGGGCTACGCCCGCGACTACGTAGAGTGCATGTGGCTCATCATGCAGCAACCCGAGCCCGATGACTTTGTTATCGCAACGGGCGAGTGCCACTCGGTGAGGGAATTCTGCACCCTGGCTTTCCACTACGCCGGCATCGAGTTGGAATGGCAAGGCGAAGGCCTTAACGAGAAAGGTATCGACCGTGCCAGTGGCAAGGTTCTTGTCGAGGTGGATCCCAAGTACTTCCGTCCCGCCGAGGTTGACCAGCTCCTGGGTGACCCCACCAAGGCCAAGCAGCAATTGGGCTGGAATCCACAGAAGACCTCTTTCCCCAACCTGGTTCGCATCATGATGGAGCACGACATGCAGCACATCAAGAAAATTTACCACCTTCAATAACTATCGACTAATGACTAGCGACTAATGACTAGCGACTCTAAAATATATGTTGCCGGACACCGTGGCCTCGTCGGCAGTGCCATCTGGAACAATCTGCAACAAAAGGGATACACCCACCTCATCGGCCGCACCCATCAGGAACTTGACCTGATGGACGCTGCAGCTGTCAGGGATTTCTTCGATCAAGAACAACCCGAGTACGTCGTGCTGGCAGCTGCCCATGTGGGCGGCATCATGGCTAACCTCAAGTACCGTGCCGACTTCATCTTCCAGAACCTTGCCATCCAGCAGAACGTCATCGGCGAGAGCTGGAGGCATGGAGTAAAAAAACTGCTCTTCCTGGGCAGCACCTGCATCTATCCGCGTGAGGCTCCGCAGCCCATCGGCGAGAACGCCTTGTTGACCTCTCCCCTGGAGTACACCAACGAGCCCTACGCCATCGCCAAGATTGCCGGCATGAAGATGTGCGAGAGTTTTAACCTGCAATATGGCACCAACTACATCGCCGTCATGCCCACCAACCTGTACGGTCCACGAGACAATTTCAACCTGGAGACCAGCCACGTCATGCCCGCCATGATACGCAAGATGCACCTGGCCAAAATGCTCAATGAGGGCAACATGGATGGCATCCGCTCCGATCTGGAGCGCCGCCCAGTAGAAGGCACCAATGCTGAATCCAGCGACACACAGATCATCGCCATGCTTGAGAAATACGGCATCTACAAGGATCGCCTGTGCCTCTGGGGTACTGGCGCCCCCATCCGCGAATTCCTGTGGAGCGAGGACATGGCCGATGCCAGTGTCTATTGTCTGGAGCACATCGATTTTGATGACGTTAGAGGTTCAGGTGACGAGGTGCGTAATTGCCACATCAACATCGGCAGTGGCAAGGAAATCACCATCAAGCAATTGGCCGAACTCGTCAAGAAAACGGTAGATTACCACGGCTCCATCGAGTGGGATGCGACAAAGCCCGACGGCACCCTGCGCAAGCTCACCGATGTGAGCAAGCTGCACGCCCTGGGCTGGCACCACACCATGGAACTCGAGGACGGCGTCCCCGCTCTCTACCAGTGGTACCTCAATTCCTGAACAAGGTTTCTCCGCACGCGGTGGCCACTTCAAAATTTTAACCAAAAAAGCACCAAGCACTTACAATCTGACAATATTAATGCCGGGCCCATAAAAAAAGGGATTTTTTATGGGCTCGACGCTATTGTTCTACAATTATTTTCATTAAATTTGCCTCATCGTTTTTTTTATTAATATTGTCTAAACTTATCTGATTATGAGAATTCAAACTACTCTTTTCTTACTGGCATCACTCTTGACGTCCAGCATGTTTGCACAATCACCTTATGGAAACATCAATGACAAGGACAACGCCTTTATCAATCAGCGACAAGACCGCGTGATCAACAAGGATGTGCGCTTTGCTGACAAGGCGTTCACGATGGCGCTCCAGCCCAAGGCCGAGGCTCCCACCGAACTGGACTCCACCCTGTTTGTTCAGCCCGAGGGAGAGCTGATGCTGATGAGGCGCTCGGGTACTGATTATCTGCCCGTTTGGGGCCAGCCCGCACCTGCCGAATACGAGGAGAAGGGCACCTACGTGGTTAAGGGCGCCGACGGCAACTACTACTTCAAGAACTTTGTCACCAACATGTGCAATGGCGGCACGTGGATCAAGGGCGAAACCGATGGCAATGTCATCACCATCAAGACGGGACAAATCTGTGCCCAGTTATGGTATGACAACGGCACAGAGAATAAGCTGTACACCTACTACCTCTACGGACTTGAAGCCCAAGAGGCAACAGGCACCGACTGGGAAGGCAATGAATACACCTACACAGTCTATGTTCCCGACGAGAGGGTTACCGAGATACGCTTCAACATCCAGGCCGACGGCAGCATTACCTCCGAGGACGGTAACCTGCTCTACGGAGGGGTAATAGAGGAAGAAGATGGTTCATTCAGCTGGCCTGGCTATGGTGACATGAACTGCACGTTCTACCCCTTTGACGAGGTGGCTCAGACTGCTCCCGCCGAGGTCGAATTCAGTGACTATGTGTTCAGCAACTATCCCTATGCTACCGACATCGAGTACCGCACCCTGCAAGGCGGCATCCTCGATGGCACACTCTACATCAAGGGGCTGGCCAAGATCGCTCCCGAAGCTATCGTCAAGGCCACTATCGATGGTGACAAAGCCCGCATCGACGGCAACCAGTTCCTGGGCGTGGACCAAACTTACAGCACCCTGCTCTACCTCAAGCCCTGCACCTACACCGTCGAGACCGATGAGTGGGGATGGAGCACCATCTACACCGACGAAACCAGCGAGATGATTCTGGATTATGACGCAGAAGCCACCAAATTCAGCAACGACGAACTCGGATTGCTCATCAATGCCGGCAAGCAGACCATCAGCAGCCACGAGCAGTACCTGCGCCCCACCTTCTACCAGTTCATCGAGAAGCCCGCAACTCCCGCATCACCCGAGTGGACCCAGTATTACCCATATACCGAGACCGAGTACAGCTCATGGGGATATGCCGGATTCAACATCTTCACCAGCGATGTGGACAACAACTACATCCTGCCCGACAAGCTCTTCTATACCTGCTATCTCGATGATGCACCCCTGGTATTCTCGGCCGAGAAATATACCGACCTGGAAGAGGACATGACCGTGATCCCCTACAGCTACACCAACTATGACATCGTTGCCAGTGGTGCAATCCACTACATTTACTTCTACCGTGGCGACTTTGAGAAATTCGGCGTACAGAGCATCTATCGTGGCGGAGGCGAGGAACTGCGTTCACCCATCATCTATAACCCCTCGGCCGGAGTTGACGAGACAACCGCCAGCGATGCAACCGTTGTGGCAACCTCCTACTACGACTTAACAGGCCACCAGCTCCAAGGCCTCAACAAGGGTCTCAACATCGTTGTCGTCAAGTACTCCGACGGCACCACCAAGTCCACCAAGATCCTCGTGAGGTAACTCCACATTTCACAACTTTTTAATAAACGGGACGGATTAACTCCGCCCCGTTTATTATTACGCTCCATCCACTGCCCAAATGAAACCATGTGTCGTTGCTGGGTTGAATGCAACGCCTAACTAACGTGAGTTCGACAAAATTTAATTAATTGAAAATTAGGAACATAGCTGAATTTTTAGTAATTTTGTAGTGCTAAAAAAAACCAATAAAAACAACCGCTATGTTTCCTGATGACAAAATTATAGAAATATTCTCAATGTGTGATGATTTTTGCAAGAATTTTGACGATATCATCCAGAAAAATTCCATCGATTCCCGTGAATCAACAAAGAAGCGCAAGTATCACCGGGATGGCACCATGTCTGATGCCGAGGTGATGACGATTCTTGTGTTGTTCCACGGCTCTGGCTATAGATGTCTGAAGCATTTCTATCTCGATCATGTGTGCAAGCACATGCGGCATCTCTTTCCTAAAGTCGTGTCTTACAACCGTTTCGTTGAACTCCAGAAACGCGCGGTCATCAAGTTGGCCGTATTTGTCAAGACCATTCTGATGGGCAAGTGCACCGGCATCAGTTTCATTGACAGCACCCCGTTGAGGGTTTGCAGGAACCAGCGGATCCTCCAGCACAAGACCTTCAAGGGCATCGCCCAGAGAGGGAAATGCTCGATGGGATGGTTCTTCGGCTTCAAACTGCACATCATCTGCAACGAAATGGGCGAGATCGTCAATTTCATGTTCACGCCTGGCAACGTGGATGACCGGGACCCGCTCAAGGTGGAACGTTTTACAGAGGAACTCTACGGAAAGATCATCGCCGACCGGGGATACATCAGTAAAGACCTGTTCTGCAAACTCTTTGTCAATGGCATTCAGTTGATAACCAAGTTGAAAAACAAGATGAAGAACTCGCTGATGAGTGTCGCCGACAAGGTGCTGCTGCGCAAGCGCGCCATCATTGAGTCAGTCAATGACGAGTTGAAGAACATGGCTCAGATTGAACACTCCAGGCACAGGTCGCTACACAACTTCGTCAACAACCTCATGGCCGGCATCGCCGCTTACAGTTTTTTCCCGAAGAAACCCATGCTGCAATTTGACCGTGAAGTTGATAAACAATTGACTATCTATTGATTATTTTCGTCGAACTCACGTTAAAATTCTCAAAAAAATGAACGAAGTAATCATCAACAATCAAGCGGAAATGCGACGAGAGGAAATGGCGGCAAGGGTGGAAAAGCACATTGAATGGCAAGCATGGATGACTATCTCACGAAAACGCCCCCTGACGGCGACCCACCTGGAAAGGTTCGAGCAACAACTCATCTGGGACGAAGTCTCCCAAAACAAACAAATCGAATGGACCACCGAGATGGTCCTGCAATGGAAAGAAAAACTGAACTGGAACCTATTCTCAAGATTCGCCCACGGCCAGGCGTTCACGGCCGAAGGAATCGAAACTCTCGCCCCCCCTGTGGGACTGGAAAGCCCTCACGACTAACCCCAACGTGAGAATGACAAACGAACTTGTCCGCAAGTTCATGACCAAGTGGGACTGGAGCGCAATGGCTTGGCGCTCATGGGAAGACTACGACGCCCGCGAGTTCTACTCCCAATTCTTCGAGCGAGTCCCCCGCAGCGGATTTAGCGGATCAAAACTGGAGTTTGCCCTCCACCAGCAAGAAGTGGAACGCCTGTGGCAAAAGATGAACGAGCAATGAAACAGCGGATACTCGAGAACCTGACAACGACCGAACGCCTGACCCTGCTGGAGCAGATATTCGCTCCCGGGGCGGGTGCCTGTCTTGAACAATCCTCATGCCGGTTAAGCGACATGGAATGGATATTTGACTTCAATGTAGTGGACCTGTTCGAGTGCAAATACACATACGACAATGCTAATGATCTCTTTGTTGAATTGAGAAACATGTTGATGCCTATCCAGAGAATACACCCCAACTACGGGCTTCTGTGTTTCATCCACATCATCATGTCAAACGGTAATAGTGACAACGAAGCACTCAGCAGGGATATTCTGAGGTTTATCGACGACTGCAAGTCCTTGGATATAGTATTTGACCACTTCTTCAGCACTAGCGGTTACAAGGAAGACATCACACTTCGGGTAGTCTTTGTCGATGATGAGAAACAAGAAAACATACGTGATTGGGTAACCAAGGATAGTAGATTATAGATCCAATTCTCAGAGTAACCATCAATAAAATAACTTGTAACTATGAACGAAAAAGAAAAAAACGATTTGAAAGAGATCCTGAAAGGGATTATAGATGACATTGTGGTTGATGCATTCAATCGTATTAACTATGCCTACCACAATCATCGAGAGGGGATAATAAATGAGGATTCGGCACCTTATGCGGGAGAGACTAAGACGAGAATAGTTTTTCCACACTTTAGCAATGGTGGAACACGAATAAATGAGCAAGAGCTTCGGTTTGCTTTTGTTGAGGCTTTTAATGCTTCACAAGCCGTTAAGGACAATAATCTGTTTTATTCGGTTGAAACGCCAACCAGACTAAAGTATAAAGGCTTTTCATCAGACCCCCAACAAAATGATAATGGTCGTAGTGGAGAGTTCGATATGGTCATCTTTAACGAAAAACAAGAGAGAGTTTGCCTGATTGAGTTCAAAGCTAACAATGCAGATGCAACAGACCACGAGAAGGATCTTTTAAAGTTGGATAAAGAAGGAGATGGCATACTCACATATTTCATTGAGGTACTTAAATCATATACAACTGGAGATGAAGAAACAAAAACTATTGGATCATTAAAGAGAAAGATCAAGCTAAACAATAAAGAAGGCAAAACACTAATAAGATGCTATGCCTTAGAGGGTAACCGCAGGAGTAACAATAAGAAAGGTGAAGATATAAGTCATCTTTTGGAGTGACAAAGTGAACCACAACCGCTTTATTGGTTTGAATAAAGAAAAGTAGTATATTTGCAAGTCAACTAAATCACTAACTTAGCAGAAACAGTGGATAAAAGAGGTTTTACATTTACCAAGACTAAATAGAAAAATAATATGGCAAAAACAACATTCAATACACTAAAAAGCAACGCCAAGATATTTGACGAACTTAAAAACAACAATCCCTCATGGTGGCAGTATTGTAAAAATGAGAAAGCTTTTTACATAGAAGTGAGAAAGGATAACAATATTAATGTCTATTTCGAAGGGGGAAGCATCATTAAAGTTCATTATTGTTCCAAGCATAAGGAATTGCAAACATTTACCCATAATAAATATCTGGGCTTAGCGGATAAGTCCAAAACATATGTGAACTGTGCTAGTACTATAGATAAGCAGATTGATACGATAATAAATGGGATCAGACAGTATTATTCTCAAAAGAATGGTTCTGATAAGTCTTCATGGTCCGAAAAATTCATTCAAGGGCAGTTGATAATCAACAACAGAGACACCCACCTTGATTCTGAGTTCGCTTACACTGATGAGAGTGGTAAAAATGTCCGTATTGACCTCGTGAAATGCGTAAATGGAAATGTAGTCTTTGTAGAACTGAAACGACTTGATGACGGTAGGATGCTAAAGAAAACAGATGATAGCCCTGAGATTGTATTTCAGATGAAGAGTTATGCCGACTTCATCAAGCAATACAAAGACAAAATTCTTACTTATTATCAAAAAGTATATGATATAAAGAAGGACTTGGGTTTGCCTGTTCCTAAAGTTCGTCCACAAAAGGTGTCAACAGTCCCAGAACTTTTGATATTCAACCGATGGACACACATGGATAAACGAGGCAGACGCAAGACCCATTTATGTAGAATGGAAGAAATCCTTCAAAGAGAAAAAGTCACTTATTCAATCATTAGCGAAGTGTGAAAACCAACATGTTAGAACATTGTATGAAGTCAAAAGTTAAGGATACGGAATTCAAGAAAGCTGAAGAACGCCGTCAGATACATTTGATTGAGTCGGATACTCAGGGACTTGTTTTTTATCATGCCGAGAATCGAGGAATGGCATCATGGACGGGTTCCGATGGATTACCACAGGAATCACAAAGCAAGAAAGTGCTAAAGGACGGTTCCAAGAATTTATTATCGTCAATATATGACGATGCTATCAACTATTTTAAGGCTCATAAGATAGCTTGGTGGCATATGGCAAAAGAGTCATCAGCAGCTCCGACGGGTAATGTTCTGTCTTCTCAGATCCATTGCCTTAATCATCTTTTTGGAATAAGAAATAATGAAGAAGCGATTAAGACTATATTGCTTAATGCAACAGGTATCAAATTTGACTCAATTCTTCCTGCGTTGGACAATGACGGATTAATCGCTTTTGAGTTTACTTATAATAACAAAGAATTGCTTGGAGAAGGTGATAAAGGAGCACAAAGAGGAGCTTTTTGTACATCAATAGATGCCATGATCCGTGCTCAAAAAGATGAAGAAATATATCTCATTCCTATTGAATGGAAATATACGGAAGCATATGAAGACCAGGATAAGACATGTTCCAAACGTATTCAAAGATATCAGCATCTAATTGAAGAATCGGAGCAATTGAAAGTTCCAACAAATGGTGTGCCGCATTCTATCTACATGAAAGAACCTCAATATGAACTGATGCGTCAAACATTATTGGTAGAACAGATGATCAGATTAGGGTTAGCAGACCATTTCATTCACATCTTTGTTATTCCAAGCAAAAATGAAGAATTACGTCATTCTGTGGATGATAACTATAAACCAATGCTAAATAATCCAGATTTGTTTTGCTGTATCGATCCATATGATTTATTGAAACCTCTCTCAATTGCTCCGTTCATAAATGATAAGCATATAAGCAATATGATTGATTACTTACGGACTAGATATTGGGACGATTAGCAAATTTGTTGTAGAGTTTGGAATCGTTTTTTCTCTTCATCAACCACAATCCGCTCAAGAACCTGATCGATTCCTCATCATATTCGGAATCTCCTCAGAACCTTTTCACTCTACTTTTACCCTCATTCACTTGGCGCCCCTCTCTCGCTTTAGGCTTCGAGGGTCTGTGAATTTCGGATAAAAGGCTTACGCACTTGTTAGAAAGAAGATAAGAACGGCTCGCTAACGCTCACCCAAACCGCCTCTCCCCCCCCGAATGAATTAACTTGGCCAAATTACAGCTGTTGATATTATTGGTCTTTATCGATTGGCGGGGGAGATTCTGCGTCACACTCAACCCTTTTATACTCTAACCAGCGGAAATTGATGTTTTCTATATATCTCCGCTGAAAATAGAGCAAAAGAGTATCTATAACCAGCGGAAATCGATGTTTTTCTATATCTTTCCGCTGGAAATAGAGCAAAAATGTGTCTATAACCAGCGGAATCCCATGCTTTTTTCTAAATATTTTCGGTAGTGTTTGAGCACTTCTTATCACGTCACTCTTAAGCCGATTTGGTTTATTTCCGCGCCATAATAACTTGAAATATAATTAATTACATCAACCAAAAAGTTGGCACGGTAATTGCAGATATAGGTTCGAACTCATAATTTTTGGAGGAACTCAAAAACCCTTTATTCATCGGGGTTTCCAAAGATTTCGACACATCCAAAGGGTGCAAAAATTGCCACCACAAAATTAGGCT
>CAMVBJ010000032.1 GCA_947165675.1 uncultured Prevotellaceae bacterium | reverse complement strand
CAAGCCCTATGTTTGACTTTGACGGTGCAAACATAGGGCTTGTCTTCCTTTTATTACACGGTTTTGGGGGTGGCCCTTATTTTGGTGCGGTTGACCTGATCTGACTCCTTTTTATTATGCAGGTTAGAGAGGGGGGATTTGTGGAAAATGGATGGGAAATCAGGGGAATTGTTGAAGTTTATGCATGATTTTTTGGGGTTTTGTTTGTTTGGGTCAGATTTTTGTTCTAAATTTGTAGCGTGAGTCCTGTGGCATGTGTGCCGTGGGCTTGCGGACATTTTGTTTTGACAAGACGAAAGCGTTTTGTTTTTGACCTAATTCTGAAATTTCGCCAAAATTTTTGCTCTGGTCAAAAGCAGTCAATAACGCTCCGTCGCTGGTTGATTGGTACGCCTTCATCCCCCGCCAATTGGGAGAGGGCTTGACCATAAGGCCAAGCGTGGGGGATGACTGTTCACAGAGCAAGGGCGTTTGGCGATGCCTCAGAATTAGTGAACAGGCAAACTAAGTCCCTGCGCTTTTCTCTTATTTTCCAAATACATTAACGATTAAAGGCCGAATTCGGGGGACTCAGGAGGCACCAACTTGCATTATGAAACATTTAACTTTCTTCAAACTGCTCGCCCTCGTGGCGTGCCTGACCAGTGCCCTAAGCGCCAGCGCTTACAGCTTCTCATCAGCCTACAATGGCGTGACGATCTACTACAACATCACGAGTACAACCAACAAAACCGTAGAGGTGACCAACAATGGTGACTGGAATGATGGTGATGGAGTCTATAGTGGCAACGTGACCATTCCCAGCAGTGTTTATTATAATGGCACGACCTATACCGTCACCGCCATCGGTGAATTAGCATTCCACGGTGCGGCAGGCATGACGTCAATCACACTCCCCAATACGATTACGTCCATCGGTGATTACGCTTTCAGAGGTAGTGAAATGGACAATTACCTCGAATACCCGCATATTACCACAATCACCATTCCTAATTCAGTAAAATCTATCGGTGAAGATGCTTTCTCTTATTGCTGGAGTTTGCAAACCGTTGTTATCGGTGATGGCGTGACCACCATCGGTGAGGGTGCTTTCTACGACTGCGTAAGCATGAACGAGATTACCCTTGGCAAGTCGGTAACTTCGATCGGGGCTTATGCTTTCTATTTCAAAGGCTCCTATGAAGTGAATGGGCAGACCTATCTTAACAATGTGAACATCATCTGCAAATCCCTCACTCCCCCCACGCTCGCCAGCAACTCTTTCGTCACGAATAGCGATTACTACCAGAACCCTTATAATATGTACCGCATCAAGGTGACCAATCCTTACGCCAAGTCACTGTACCAGGCCGCAAACTACTGGAAGAACTTCTACAATATCAACTACACACAGGCTTACGACTTCTACACGGGCGGCATCTATTACCTGATCACGGGCAGCAACACCGTCAAGGTAATCAACAAACGCAACAGCAGTGTCGGCCTTACCAGCTCAAGTGACACCAACTACAGCGGCAACATCACCATCCCCAACACCGCCTACTACAGCGACCTGGGCAAGACCTACAACGTGACGGCCATCGGTGACTATGCCTTCAATGAGGTCGTAGCCATAAACCTGAACAGTCCGGCAGGGGCTTCGGTACCGCGCGCACAGGGAGCCTTGAAGTCGGTGACCATGGGCAGCAGCGTGACGTCCATCGGGAAGGAGGTATTCAGGAACTGCACTGGCCTGACCCAGGTGACCCTTGGCTCGGGCGTGACCAGCATCGGCACCCTCGCCTTCTACGGCTGCACGGCGCTGCAGAAGGTGACGTGCCAGCGCAGCACGCCTGCCACGATCCAGAGCAACACGTTTGACTCCAACCACTACAGCACTACCAAGGTCTATGTACCCTCGATGTCGGCCGTGAACAGCTACAAGGCTGCCACCTACTGGAAGAATTTCTACACCATACTGCCCAACGACGGCTCCGAGCTCAACTATGCGTTGAACGCTGCCGGCTCAAGCCTGAGCTTCTCCAGCACCACGGCCAGCTACCCGTGGGTCGTTATGGGTGACGGCACACGCATCTATGCCATGTCGGGCAACGCGGGCGTGCACAGCTCCACCTCGACCATCATTGCCCAGGTGACCGTGAGCAAGCTCTCGACCGTGACGTTTGACTTCAAGGCCTGGGGCGAGGGCACCAGCTATGACAAGTGTGAGTTCCTGATCGATGGCGTGGTGCAGTTCACCTACGGCGCCCGCGACAACGACTGGGAGACCTTCACCGCCGACCTGCCTGTGGGCTCGCACGTGTTGACGTGGACCTACAGCAAGGACGGTAGCCAGCACCCCACGGGCGACTACTTTGCCGTCGATAACGTGAAAGTTACCGAGAAGGCCGTCGAGACGGGTGACGTGAACGGCGACAACAATGTGAGCATCGCCGACGTGACGGCCCTCATCGACCTGCTGCTCGGTGGTGGCAGCGTCACTAATCCTGCCTGTGACGTGAACGGTGACGGCAACGTGAGCATCGCCGACGTGACGGCCCTGATCGACATGCTGCTCAGCGGCAATTGATAACACTTTTTTCCACCTATATAGTTCAGATATGGTGTGGCTCCCCGCGGGGGGTCACACCATTTCCTATCGGCGAGGCATCCGCCGGCACTTTTATCTCACGCAAAGTCGCGAAGCCGCTAAGTTTTTTTAAGTTGATTGCTCGCAAGGGGCTCGCAATCCATGCGGATGCCAAAAATAAAATTGACGCGGATGCCATTTGTCTTTATTGTATTTATTGTCTTCTTTTTATGATCATGAATGGTTGTTTTCCCCTTTATTGCAGGTCGGGGTGGTTTTTTTTGAAATGTGGCGTTTTTGTTGTACCTTTGTTCCCTCATTGATTTTAATGATAGTTTTAATAGGAAATGGAGGATTTTGCTGCTAAGATGCTGGACGACCTGCACCGTTACCTTGTCAAGCGGGGTGCGGTGGATGAACGGTTGCCCGAATGTCCCGACGTGGAGGCCAAGTGGCCCGCTATTGCCGAGGCCTATCTGCCCGACGGTGCGCATGAGTTTGCCAACTATCCAGTGGCGTCGTTGGGCTGGATGATGTTTGTCGCCATGGCTGTCGCCAAGTTCTGGGACAAGGATTGGGAGAAATATGACAAAATTGAGGACTTGTACCTGTACTTGAGGGACAAGCGGGGATATGACAACCTGGATGAGTATATCCTGGACGAGGTGCTGGACCTGCACGGTGATGCCGCCGACCAGATGCAGGAGCTGGTGGGCGACTGTGCCGAGCGCACCAAGCGTGCCATCTACGGCCTGGATATAGAGCCTGGCACGGTCGAAGCCTTCAAAGCCTACGTGGGTGGCCTGCAATGCATGTACCAGATGGGTATGGCGGTGCAACTCAAGGCCATGGGGTATCAGATGGTGAGGCTATAGACTTTAGGTTGTAGGCGATAGGCGATAGGCATTAGTCAAAAAGTCGCTAGTCGCTAGTCAATAGCTAATGGCTGAAAACTATACAACTGAAAACTGACAACTGAAAACTGACAACTGAAATATAATGAAAGTACTTCTTATCAACGGTTCGCCCCGCGAGCAGGGCAATACCTTTACCGCCCTAAACGAGGCCGCACGGGTCTTGAATGAGCAGGGCATCGAGACCGAGATCGTGTGGATTGGCACCAAGCCCGTGAGGGGCTGCATCGCTTGTGGCACCTGCGCCAGCAAGGGGCTTGGCCACTGTGTGTTCAACGACGACCTGTGTAACCAGGTCATCGACAAGATGAATGCCGCCGACGGACTCATCGTGGGCTCACCCGTCTATTACGGCACGCCCACGGGCAATGTGCTCAACCTGATTCACCGTATGCTCTTTGCCGGCGCCCAGGTGGACGGCAAACCCGCTGCCGCTGTCACCATCTGCCGTCGCGGAGGCGCATCCGCTGCCTTCCAGACGTTGCAGATGCCTTTCCAGATGGTGAATATGCCCTTAGTGACCTCACAGTACTGGAACATCGCCTATGGCCGCGAGCAGGGCGAAGCCGCCCAGGACGTCGAGGGCATGCAGACGATGCGCACCATGGCCCGCAACATGGCGTGGATGATCAAGCAATTCAAGACGGGTAGCGCTGCCATGCCCGAGGTGGAGCCGTGGCAGAGCATGCACTTCATCCGATAGAGCGCATGAAAGCCGACAAGGACCCGATGGGACGCGCCATCGCCGACTACCATGCCACGAGCAAGGCGGCAAGGCTGCGCGTGTTCTCGCCCATGCTGGACGAGGATGAGATACCCGTGGCTACCCTGTTCCGCCCGCTGGAGGACATGCCAGCCATCGAGCGCGAAGCATTGCAGCTTGCCCGTGGTCACATCCTTGATGTGGGCGCAGGGGCAGGTTGCCACTCGTTGGCCTTGCAAGCCATGGGCAAGCAGGTGACCTCCATCGACATTTCGCCCCATGCCGTTGCCACGATGCGCGACAGGGGCGTGCTTGATGCGCGCGAACAGGACTTCTTCACCCTGGACGGGCAGTACGACACCATCTTGATGCTGATGAACGGCATCGGCATCGTGGGAACGCTGTCGAGGATGGATGCTTTTTTCATGCAGGTGGACCGGCTGTTGGCTCCTGGCGGACAGTTGCTGTGTGACTCCAGCGACATCTGTTACCTCTATGAGGACGAGGACGGCTTTATCGATCTCACGGGCGTGGATGGCTATTATGGGGAGATGACCTATCAGATGCAGTACAAGGGCATGAAGGGAGAACCGTTTCCCTGGTTGTTTATCGATCCTGAGACTCTTGCCGAGCAGGCCCGTCCCCATGGCTTCGAGGTCGAACTTGTGGCCCGTGGCCCGCACTACGATTACTTGGCAAGGGTTTTTAGGCTTTTTTAGGCTATAGGTTGTAGGTTGTAGGTTGTAGGCTATAGGTTGTAGGTTTTAGGCTTAAGGGCTACAACTGACGACTGAAAACTGAAAACTGAAAATGGCACGATAATTGCACTATTGAAATTGTTAATCGTTGAAAAATCATCAAAATAATGATTAAAAGATGCAATATCGATAGCGATTGGCGCATTATATAAAAAATTAGTACTACCTTTGTATAAAAATTTAAAGATAAGACCAAGCACCAATGAAGTCAGACAGCGTAGTCATCATCCCTACCTATAATGAGAAGGAGAACATCCGTGCCATTATCAATGCAGTGCTCGAACTGACTGAGCACCAGTTTGATGTGCTTATCGTTGATGATAATTCACCCGATGGCACTGGCGCCATTGTGGACTCGATGATTGCTGAGCGACCTGACCGCATCAATATCCTGAAGCGTGCAGGCAAGCAGGGACTGGGCACCGCCTATATTGCCGGATTTAAGTGGGCGCTCGACCATGGCTATGAGTATGTCATCGAGATGGACGCCGATTTCTCCCATCCTGTCGATAAGCTGCCCGAACTGCAGCGGACTTGTGCCACGGGTGGTGCTCACGTGTCGGTTGGCTCCAGATACCTGACAGGGGTAAATGTCGTCAACTGGCCGATGGGGAGGATGCTCATGAGCTACTTTGCATCGGCCTACGTGAGACTGGTGACTGGAATGCAGGTGAGGGATGCTACGGCAGGCTACGTGTGCTATCGCCGCGAGGTGCTGCAATCCATCAACCTGGAAGCTATCGAGTTCAAGGGCTATGCGTTCCAGATCGAGATGAAGTTCACGGCCTATCGCATGGGCTTTGTCATCAAGGAGGTTCCCATCGTGTTTGTCAACCGTGTGTTGGGCACCAGCAAGATGAATAGTAGTATCTTCTTTGAGGCGCTGTGGGGCGTGATCAAGTTGAGGCTGGATTCCATCTTCAACAAGCAGCGCTTTGTCAGACAGCCTTTGCCCAAGCAGATTACTGCTTAGGTTGTAGGCTATAGGCTGTAGGCTGTAGGTTGTAGGTTATAGGTTGTAGGTTATAGGTTGTAGGATTGCAACTGAAAACTATCTACTATACCTTGGCATGGTTTTTGCAGGGTTTCGTGCTGTTATCAATTGAGAATAATTGTGCATAATAGTAAACGATGAAACATCAACACAATACAGGATTGACGAGCGAGCAAGTGATTGCAAGCCGTCAACAGCATGGCGACAACGTGCTCACGCCACCTGCTCCTGAACCACTATGGAGGCAGTTCCTCAAGAAATTTGATGATCCCCTGATCAAAATTCTGCTGGTTGCATTAGCCTTGTCAATCGGCTTGTCGATCTATGAATTCTTCTGGCTCGACTTGGGGGGGAGCATCTTCTTTGAACCATTAGGCATCTTGATCGCCGTTGTGCTCGCCACGCTGGTGGGGTTTCTGGTCGAGGTCAATGCCAACAAGAAATTCCGCCTGCTCAACCAGACCGACGATCACGTGATGGTCAAAGTGATGCGCGATGGGCACGTCACTCAGGTGCCACGCTGCGATATTGTAGTGGGCGACATCGTTATCCTGGAGACCGGTGAGAAAGTCCCTGCCGATGGAACCGTCATCGACAGCTTCAATCTCACTGTGGATGAGAGTTCATTCACGGGCGAGCCCTCGGCATGGAAAACCCATGACACGGCGCTTGAGAATCACGAGTCGGCCTATCCTGTCAATGCGCTCCTGCGCGCCAGCACCGTTATTGAGGGCAATGCCACCATGCGTGTTGACCGTGTGGGCGACAAGACAGAGTATGGCAAGGTGTATCGTGACGCTCAGATTGACAATAACATCAAGACGCCCCTCACCCAGCAGCTCGACCGGTTGGGGCGTGTCATCGCCCGTGGCAGCTATGTCATGGCAGCCCTGCTGGTGCTGGGCCGCGTTGTCGAGTACCTGGTCGCCGGTAGCGAAGGTCTTGTTGCCGATGCCCAGTACTTTATCGAGACAGTCATGCTGGCTGTCACGCTCATCGTTGTATCGGTTCCCGAGGGTTTGCCCATGAGCGTCACGCTGTCACTCGCCTTGAGTATGCGCAAGATGCTGAAGCACAACAATCTGGTGCGTCGCATGCACGCCTGTGAAACGATGGGCGCCACGACCGTCATCTGTACCGACAAGACGGGCACGCTCACCCAAAACCAGATGCGGATTTACCAGGCCCATTTCTATGGCCTGCCCCATGGGGACCACCTCACGGATGACGAGGCCAGCCTGATGGTCAAGCAGAGCATCGCTTGTAACACGACGGCCTTCCTTGACGAGAGCGACACCGCCAATGTGGTGGCATTAGGTAACCCCACCGAGGGTGCGCTGCTGCTGTGGCTGCATGATGCGGGCATGGACTATATGCCCCTGCGCGAGGGTTACGAGATTTTGGGTCAGTTGCCCTTCTCGACCATGACCAAGTTCATGGCCACCATCATTGTCACCGACAATGGCAAGCACCGCCTCCTGCTCAAGGGCGCTCCCGAGATAGTGATGCGACTGTGTGACAAGACGGTGGGCGAAGTGCCATTCCAGCAGGTGAATGATGAACTCACTAATTACCAGACCAAGGCGATGCGCACCTTAGCGTTTGCCTGCGCCGATCTGGACGACAGCATTGATGTCCAGCAGGTGATCAAGGGTCTGAAGTCGGGTCAAGCCCCGATGCTCACCTTCCTGGGCATCGTGGCCATCAGCGACCCCGTGCGCCCCGATGTGCCGGCAGCTATCCAGGATTGCCGCAATGCAGGCGTGAAGGTCAAGATTGTCACCGGTGACACGGGTGCCACGGCGCGTGAGATCGGGCGCCAGGTGGGCTTGTGGACCGACGAGGACTCTGACGACGCCATCATCAATGGCCCCGACTTTGCAGCCCTCGACGACACCGAGGCCGCCAAGCGTGCTGCCGCCATCAAGATCATGGCGCGTGCCCGTCCCGACGACAAGGCGCGCCTCGTGCGCCTGCTCCAGCAGCAGGGCGAGGTGGTGGCCGTCACTGGCGATGGCACCAACGACGCGCCAGCCCTCAATGCAGCCCAGGTGGGCCTGTCGATGGGTGATGGTACCGCCGTGGCCAAGGAAGCCAGCGACATCACCATCCTCGACAACTCATTTGCCAGTATCAACAAGGCCGTCCTGTGGGGACGCTCGTTATATAGCAACATCCAGCGCTTCATTCTGTTCCAGTTGACGGTCAATGTGTGTGCTTGTCTGGTCGTAGCGGTTTGTTCATTCTTCAGTAAGCAGCCCGCATTGACGGTGACCCAGATGTTGTGGGTCAACCTGATCATGGATACCTTTGCAGCCTTGGCGTTGGCGTCCTTGCCGCCCAACAGTGTGCTCATGCGTATGAAACCCCGCGATTCCCGTGCGAGCATCATCACGTCCACGATGATGAAGTTCATTCTCATCAGCGGTACCGTCTTTGCCGTGTTGATGATAGGTTTGTACTATTACTTCGTGCGTGAGGCCAACGGCGGTCCCGTGTTTGTGCGCGGCATCAATCCCAACATCAATCCCCGTGAGATGGGCGTGTTCTTCAGTACATTTGTGTTTATTCAGTTCTGGAACATGCTGAATGCAAGGGCATTTGCCACGGGTAAATGGGCTTTTAACAACATGGAGGACAGCAAGGTGTTCTGGGCCGTCGCACTGGTCATCTTTGTCGGTCAGATTGCGCTTGTGCAATTCTTCTCGCCGTTGTTCAACTGCGCACCGCTCGACATGAACACATGGCTCTGGGTAATATTGGGTACATCGCCGGTATTTGTGCTCGGTCAGTTGGTTTGTCGGGTCAAGAATGCTTAATTATTGAAAAAAACGTTTGGCAATTCCATTTTTTGATATACTTTTGCGGTAATTATTTGTAAAAGAAATGTATAACCAGTTTTTAATAATAGCACTATGAAGAAATCGTTACTTTCAACAATTGCTTTGTTCATGGCCTGTGCTGGCATGGCTAATGCTGACGTTGTCATTACCTCGGTTAACGTTGATCAGCCGGCCAATGACACCTTGCTTTTCGCACTGCCTGTTGATGTGAATGTTTACCAGGATATCCAGAACTATCCTGACGCTAACCCTGGACAGCGCATGATGAAGTTCCAGCCCGAGTATCTCGTGACGGCTACCGACTTTACCAAGGGTGACACTAACGTGGGTACTGCCACACTTCCCGCCAATGCTAAGGTGACCGGCCTTGCGCTCGACGGATATGACGTTGCCAGTGACCCGACCGACCGCGGCACCTTCCTTGAGGTGACCGCATGGTGCCGCAACATTCCCGAGAGCAAAAAGTCACTCGACTTTCTTGACCTGTTTGACGGCTATGGACAGCACTATCCCGCTGGTGACCTGTTTACCGATACCGTGACCTATCGCGGCTACCGTAACCATCCTGGCTACATCTGCACCTTTGACCCCGAGGCCAATGCCGAGAACCCCGGCACCATTGTTGACATCCCCTTCAACAATCCTGATGCCGACGGCGTTTTCACACCGTTCTGGTACAAGGGCGAGAACATCTACCTCACCCTGTGGATGTGCAACTGGGAGGATATTCACATGAAGTATCGCTACATGGCATTTGACGAGGCCGAGGCCGAGTGCGCCAGCCTCATGCGTTCGGGCAACTATTGCTTCAATAACGATACTTATGAGCTGATTGACGAGTACTTTGGCGTTTCTCTTATGTATGAACTGCCTGTTCATCGTCTGCCCGCTTTCCGCACTCCTTACTTCACCAATGACATCCGTGTGACCCTGACCAACGCCGAGGCCGAAATCGTGCTGAAGGATGCTGAAGGCAACGTCGTTGCTCCTGCCGAGGATGGCAACTACTACAGCCTGGATCACACCCAGACCTACGTGCTGGTTGTTGACGGAACCGATTCAAGCAATATCTCGTTTGATGACATCACCAAGGATGTGGCTGTCTATGTAGATAAGGAAAAGAGCGCCGTAGATGAAATTGACGCAACCAAGGCTGTCGCCAACGTGACTTACTACAACCTGGCTGGTCAGCAGAGCGCTCAGCCCGTCGATGGCGTGAACATCATCGTCACCACCTACACCGACGGCACACGCACCACCGCCAAGGTGATCAAGTAAAAGATTTTTCACTCTAATTCCTAATGCCCCCATGCTCTAATATTGTGGGGGCATTTTTCGTTTCATGTCATGAAAAAATGCTACATTTGCAGATTGATACAATGATTCTCTGATTTATGGAACGATTTTTCAACACTGCTGGACCCAATAACCCAGAACTGGAGTACACGGTAGATCCGCTCAGCCGTTTTGACCTTGATGAGCTGTTGATGCTCATCAGGCAACACAAGTACTTCGTCCTGCACGCACCGCGACAGACGGGCAAGACGTCCTGCCTGCTTGCCCTGCGCGACTATCTCAACGCTCGTGAGGACTACATCTGCGTGTATGCCAATGTCGAGGGTGGCCAGGCGTCACGCAATCGTGTTGAGAATGTGGTTGTCTCGACCATCGATACAATTGTGCGTGAGGCACAACTGATTATCAAGGACGTGAATATCAGGGAGATCCGTAATGAGGTTCAGCAGGATGGTATCGATAGCCGATTATCCAATTTCTTATCGAAGTTGAGCCAATCCTTGCCTAAGCCTTTGATCCTGTTTATCGATGAGATAGATGCCTTGGTGGGCGACTCGCTGGTGAGCGTGCTACGACAGATACGTGCCGGTTATGCCAACCGTCCTAAGTCGTTCCCATCATCCATCGTGCTATGTGGCGTGCGCGATGTGCGTGATTACCGCATTGTGCTGTCCAATCAGGACATCGTCACCGGAGGCTCTGCTTTCAATATCAAGGCCGAATCTCTGCGTCTGGGCAACTTTACTCCTGAGGAGGTGCATGAACTGTACATGCAACACACTCGTGAAACAGGTCAAGAATTTGACGAGGAGTGTTTCCCGATGATATGGGAGGCTACCGAAGGCCAACCTTGGCTGGTCAATGCCCTTGGACGTGAAGTGACCTACAAGATGAGGGAGAACCGAGACCGCAGCGTGCGCATCACTCCGGAGATGATGTACTGCGCCCAAGAACGCATCATCTATCGTCGTGACACCCACATCGACATCCTGATCGACAAACTGAAAGAGCCACGCGTGAAACGTGTCATCGAGCCGATACTTTCTAATAGTGATGAGGCCGTTGAAGGATTAATCCCGAGCGATGATATTCAATATGTAGTTGATATGGGATTGATCAAGAGGGAACTGGGTCAGACCATCCGCATCTCTAACGGCATCTATCGTGAGGTCATCCCTCGTGAACTCACATGGAGCACCCAGGAGACATTGTCGCAGCAACCCCAGTGGTTCATGAATGCTGATGGCAGCATCAACATGGAGAAACTGATGCTGGACTTCCAGCAGTTCTTCCGCCAGAATGCCGATTCATGGATCGGCAAGTTTGACTATGCCGAGGCAGGTCCCCAGTTGCTGTTACAAGCTTTCTTGCAGCGCATCGTCAATGGCGGCGGATATATTGACCGTGAATATGGCTTGGGACGCCGCCGCACCGACCTGCTCATCCGCAAACCGTTGACCGAAGGCTACGGTGGTCCCGTACAGCGCATTGTGCTGGAGTTGAAGATCCTGCGTGGCGACCTGGAGACAACCATCGAGAAAGGACTGCGTCAGACCAGTGACTACATGGACTTGGTTGGCTCGGTCGATGAGGGTCACTTCATCCTGTTTGACCGCAAGGGCGACAAGACGTGGGACGAGCGCATCTGGCACGGTAAGCGCGAGTATAATGGCCGCGTAATCACCGTTTGGGGAATGTGATGATGTCAGAAAAAGATTTAAATTATCATGCAGATTTATAAGTTCAATAGCATATTGATGCCCGTTTTGTGGGGCGGTGTCAAGTTGCTGGCGTTCAAGGGACTGCCAGCACAGGCTGAACCTATAGGCGAGAGTTGGGAACTCTCGGCGATGCCTGGTCGAGAATCGGTTGTGACCGATGGTGCTGACCGAGGCTTGACGTTGACCCAGCTCGTCGAGCGCTATGGTGCCGATCTGGTGGGCGAGGACGTCTATCGTCGCTATGGTACTCAATTCCCCTTGCTCATCAAGCTGATTGATGCCCGTCGAGACCTGTCCATCCAGGTGCACCCCGATGATGACATGGCTCGACGCCTGCATGGTTGCTCGGGTAAGAACGAGATGTGGTACATCCTTGATGCTGATGAGGGAGCGATCATCCACACGGGATTCAATCGACAGTTGTCGCTCGAGGAGTTTGACCGGCGCTTGGCCGATGGCTCGATTCTCGACGTGATTAACGCAATTCCATCCCGCTCGGGCGACACATTCTATATCCCTGCTGGTCAGATTCACACCATCGGGGCTGGTAATCTGCTGGCTGAGATTCAGCAGTCGTGTGATGTTACTTATCGTATGTGGGACTATAACCGACGCGATGCCAACGGCAACCTGCGCCAGCTTCACGTCGAGCAAGCCCGTGAGGCACTCGACTTTGATGCCCGCGATGGCAAGGTGCACGACATGCCTCTCATTGCACCAGGCATGACGAGGCTGGTCGAGTGTCCGTCGTTTAATGTGTCGCTGCTGGAGTTTAAGCAGGGCTACAGACTGGAGATACCCGCACCACACTCCTTTATAGCCATGGTGTGCATCGATGGCGAGACGATGGTCCGAGCCGATGGTATGCCGCCCGTCAACGTGTGTCGTGGCGAGACCGCTCTTATTCCCGCCATCGCCGGTGGGGTAGAGCTGACAGGTAACGCCCGCCTGATGCTCGCTACCGTCCCCAATAGTAAGGGTTAATGTGTGCCGTGGACATGTCACGGCTTCTTGATAATAGAAACTTAAAAACTGAAACGAGAATATGAAGAAAAAATGGATTATCATCGGCGTTATCGCCGCTATCGTGCTTATCCTGGTGGCTTGTGCCGCACCCTACTTGCTGGCGGGTTCACCTGCCGATGGCATCGTCAAGGTGCGCAAGGGTAGTACAATCGAGACCATCAAGGACAGTGTCCAGGCCAATGTGGAGGTGAAATTTGGTGAGCGTGTGGCAACGATGCTATCGCTCATGAATGCCAAGGTCGAGAACCGTGAGGGAGCTTTCCACATCACCCCGGGGATGTCGCCTTTCACTGCTGCCCGTCGCATCAAGAACGGTGTTCAGGACGGCATACGCTTCACCTTCAACAACGTGCGCACACTTGAGGAGTGGACACAGCGTTGGGGTGAAACCTTCATGGAAGGACCTGACGGAATGCGCAAGGCGCTGATGGATAGTGCCACATGCGCCAAGTATGGCAAGACACCGCAGACTATCGCCTGCCTGCTGATGCCTGACACCTACGAGTTCTACTGGAACATCACGCCCGAGAAGATGCTCGACCGCATGTTTGACTACTATAACGACTTCTGGACCAGCGACCGCAAGTCCAAGGCTCAAAAGCTCGGTCTCACACCCGACGAGGTGGCAACCATTGCCTCGATTGTCGAGGAGGAGACCAGCAAGGCCGACGAGCGAGGCAAGGTAGCGCGACTGTACCTGAATCGTTATCAGCAAGGTATGCGCCTACAGGCCGACCCGACGGTGAAGTTTGCTATTGGTGACTTCTCTATCAAGCGCATCACTGTGCCAATGACCCAAATCAATTCACCCTACAACACCTATCGTGTGAACGGCTTGCCTCCTGGTCCTATCCGCCTGCCCGAGAAATCGACCATCGATGCCGTGCTCAACGCTCCGCAGCACGACTATCTTTACATGTGTGCCCGTGCCGACTTTAGCGGTTACCACGACTTCACCCGTGACTATGCCTCTCACCTTGATAATGCCCATCGCTACCAGGCTGCCCTGAATAACCGTGGCATTAAGTAGGCGTTAGCAGTCACTAGTCACTAGTCACTAGTCAAAAAGTCACTAGTCAAAAAGTCACTAGTCACTAGTCAATAGCTAATGGCTGAAAACTGACAACTAACAACTGAAAACTGACAACTAAAAACTGACAACTAATATGGATAAAGAAGAAAAAATTGTTGTACTCCAGAAGTACGCCAACGCCGTCGATGCCAACATCGTTAAGGGCGCCCTTGAAGCCAGTGGCATTCCCGCTGGCGTGATAGGAGACAGTACCGCCAACGCCATCTGGATGGCTCCAGTGAGGGTAGTGGTCTTTGAACGCGACTTGGAATTGGCCAAGAAGGTGATCAGTGAGACCGACGAGACCATCACCGACGTGCCTGCCGAGGAGTAAAATATACTAAACAAGCCATTTTCTCGTTATATTATTGTAATTAAGATAAAATAACGACTCTATGACAACCTATCTGCGTCACATGATATTGCTGGCTGCCGTGGGTGTGGCTCTTTTTGCCATGGCCGACGACGGTCCCAAGACTACAGCCTATAATTTCCTGAACGTGCCCTCGTCGAGCCACGTCTATGGATTGGGTGGTCACAACCTCACTATCATCGACGATGACATCAACCTTGTCGAGCAGAACCCCTCCCTTCTGGGTCCCGAGTTTGACCATCAGGTGGGCATCAACTACATGCGTTACATCGGCGATACCAATTTTGCCGGCTTGCGCTATGGTCAGGGGGTGAGTGAACATGGCGCCTTCGCTGTGGGCATCCAGTACTTTGGCTATGGCAATATACAGGGCGCAGCCATCGATGGCACCAGGACAGGCACCTTTAGCGCCAGTGACATGGCCTTCAGCCTCACCTACAGCCATGACATCAGTGAGAAGTTCCGTGGCGGTATCACGCTCAAGTACCTGTACTCCAAGTATGATTCCTACAGCGCTGGTGCCGTGGCCGCCGATGTGGGTATCAATTTCTACGACCCCGATCATGAGTTCTCGGCATCCCTGGTGGGCAAGAACCTGGGTGGTCAGGTCAAGAAGTTCAATGAATACAAGGATAACCTGCCGTGGGACATCCAGGTGGGCTTCAGCAAGATGCTGGGCAAGGCGCCCATCAGGTTGCACGTCACGGCCTATGAGTTGGCACGCTGGAAATCCCCTTACTACAAGATTGAGGATGTCAATAATCCCAACAGCGACTTGGTGAAGAAGGAATCCTTCGGCTCCAATCTGCTTCGCCACCTCGTTTTTGCTGCCGATATTCTGCCCACCAACAACATCTACCTGGGCATCGGTTACAACTACCGCACGCGCACCGACATGGCTACCTATAAGCGCGACTTCATGTCAGGGCTTTCGATAGGTGCGGGTTTGAAGGTTCGTGCCTTCGGCATAGGTGCCGCCTTTGCCCGTCCTCACACGGGAGCAACCACTTTCATGTTCAACCTTACAACAAGTATCGGCGAGTTGTTGAAATAAAATCATCGCATTATAAAATCTCTCATGAAATCGTTCTTTGTTCTTGTCCTGTCATTGCTTGTGGCGACAGGTGCTTATGCTCAGCGCATCCAGGTCGTTGATATCGATGGATTGCCCATTGCCGCTGTGTGTGTAACCAATGAGAAAGGAGCCCTGGTGGGCACAACCGACAATGAAGGCTGGCTCCAGGATGCCAAGGGCATCAACCATCTCTATTTCTCACACGTGGCATTCAAGGCCATGGACGTGAATATTGACACCATCCCCAGCCACACGGTGGTGATGCAGGATGCCAATTTCCAGTTGTCGGAATTGGAAGTCAAGCCCAAGGAATTGCTCTATGCCCAGACCTATTACCGTTGCATCTATGTTTGCGACGAGGGTCCCATCTACTTCCGCGCTGGCGTGGTAGATAACACCTATGAGTTTGCCAAGCAGAAGATTTCCGATAAGACGCGCAGTGTGGCCCGTGGCAAGAACGGCCTTTACCGTTTCATCATTAGCACCCTTGTGGGACGTTACATCGACAAGTGGGCGCGCATCGACACGATGAACTATTACAAGAAGATTCTGAAGAACGTGGACAAGGGCTCGCTGTTTATTACCGAGGAGACTTCGGGCCGCCGCGTGGTGAGTGACACAATATCGGTTCTGGGCCATATTGACATGGATTTCCAGGCAAGGAAACGTACCACTAACTTTGACATCTGGACCTATAGCGATCACATTGAAGCTACCAAGGCGGCTGCCAAGGAAGCCAAGACGGGCAAGAAGCAAAAAAAGAAAGAAGATGAATACCCGGCTTCTCATAGCTATTGCGAGGTTTACAATATCGACGAGAACGGAAATTCACGCATCGACGATCTGGTGATGAAGCAGATACTTGTGTCGGGACATTTTGATAGGATGGATCAAGACTACGTGATTCTGCTGGAAACCTTTACCATCGGTCGTGACTACATCGACAAGAAAGAATTTAAGCAGACCCGCAAAGAGAATGAGGTGGAAATGGACATCAACGAGTTGCGTCGCCTGGAGCAGAATCATCACATCCCGCCCCTGGCTCCCAACCTCAAGGCCGCTGTCGATCAACTCTTCAAGAAGGAACTGAATAATTAAACCCACTGGTGGACATGGATTCAATCACAACATTCCTGAAAGAGAATTTTGATCTTGTCATGCTACTTGTCGGCATTCTTGGTGTGGTTGTGAGCATCATCGCCTTGGCCGCTGAACTGAAAAAGAAAAAGAAACAGAAGTAGAACTGGTAAAGCATCATGCTGAAACTCAATAAGGTACATCACGTCGCAATCATTTGCTCGGACTATCAGCGAAGCCTCGATTTCTATACCCGCTTGTTAGGCTTTACTGTCAAGGCCGAGAATTACCGTCCCGAGAGTGGGGGATACAAGACCGACTTGGCCCTGGGCGGTGAGTATGTGATTGAACTTTTCTCGTTCAATCATCCGCCCAAGCGTGTCACCAATCCCGAGGCAGCAGGCCTGCGCCACCTCGCTTTTGAGGTCGATGATATTGATGCTGCCGTCATGGAGCTTGACTCCATGGGGATTGCTCACGAGGCTATCCGCACCGATGGCTACACTGGCAAGCATTTTGTCTTCTTCTACGACCCCGACCATCAACCGTTGGAACTCTACGAGAAGTAGCATCGTGGTTGAGTAATCATGATAGAGTGTGTTTTAAAACTCTTACTCGGCTACTTAACTGTGCTGGCGCATAACATCAAACAAAAAACGCCCGTTGAGGGCGTTTCTTGTCTTGACGTTTCATTAAACGATCACATCTTGTTCTCGTGCTCCGTGATTTCGGCATCGTTCTGAGTGTACTGGCTCAAGGAACCCTCCTTGGCCTGGATGCAGATGTAGGTCATGGGCTCGGCCGAAGTGCACTTGATGTTGCGGTCGCAATGGGTGGCCACACGGATCACCGACCCCTCGGCGATATCGAAAGCCTCATCACCCACCTGGAAACGGCCTGCACCGCTGAGGATGATGTAGTTCTCCTCATTCTCCTTGTGGCTGTGATAGAACGGAACGGCTGCGCCCGTAGGCAGCGTGCCGAAAGAAATCTCACATGAAGTGGCACCGACCACGTCTTTTACAAACTGCTTACCCTCGAAGCCGTGAAGCTTGCCAACAGAGGTGTGGGCGAACTTGTCGCCGCTGTTAAGAACCTTTAATTCGCTCATTGTTTTGTTGTAGTTTAAAAAATGTTGTAACTTTGCGGCAGTAATCCGCTTTATTTTTAACACTGCAAAGTTAAGGCTATTTTCTGGCTCCTGCAAGAAGTTACGCAAAAGTAAGGCGGTTACCATCAAGTAACTATTATTGATTATGAGCGCATTACCGTTACAAGAAAATTTAGAAAAATATACTCACATCGAGTCGTGCCCGATCAGGAACGTGCTGTCGCACTTCTCGGGCAAATGGTCACTGCTTATCCTGTGCATCCTCTCGGAGAACGAAGTGACCCGTTTCAATGCGATCAGCAAGGCCATTCCCGATATTTCCTCCAAGGTGCTGAGCGACACGCTCAAGAGCCTTGAGAAAGATGGCTTGGCCAAACGTCACCAGTATGCCGAGATTCCCCCGAGAGTAGAGTACTCGTTGACCGACTTGGGTAAAAGCCTCATGCCCATCGTGGGCAACCTCATCAACTGGGCGCTGATGAATTTCGACAATTTCAAGCGATAAAGCAGCTATCAGCCTCTCCTCGTGCAATCATTTGGCGCCTTGTCGCTCCACCCCATGGGTATTCGTCCCCGGACAAAAAAGTTGGGGATAATGACGTATTTGTTAAAGAAAATCACTATTTTTGCATAGTTATTGGTTACTCTTGTAGGCCTGGGGTATATAATTACTGACCTAAACAATACGTGTCATTATGAAATCAGAAGAGTTAGATAACCTGAACCGAGATGAATTGTTCCAGTTGCTCAAGGGCAAGTGTAAATCGAAGGCATGGAAAGAAGTCTGCTGTGGGCTGATCATCATTATTATGATGATTATGTTGTGGGCAAAACATGATGATATTACTGATATGTCATCCTTCATCTTCTCTATAATTATCGCTTGCTTGGCAGGATGGTGGATAGTGTTAATTTTTGGTTTCAGAACAAAATCGGCAACCTGGATATGCCCGACCGATTGTTGTACTACTATAAAAAGAAAAGCAAAAACAATCGCATTATATGTCTCGTCGCTGCGTTGGGATGGATACTAACGCTATTTGTCGGCTGGTTCGGTTCAGTCAGATTAAATTATGAATATGTGTTTTTTAGTATCGTCTTTGTCGCATCCGTTTGCCTGATATACAGTATCTATAAGCCTGGATTCCGAGATTCGGCGGATATTGAGATTATCGAGAAACTGCAAAATCTTGATAAGGACAGATAATCTCCGCTTTTTCCAGGAATAAGTAATTGATAATAAAATATTTTTGTTATGGAAGTGAAAGATGAAACAAGTCAGGTAATGGGCAGTGAGCAGCATTACCAGGAACTGCGTCAGCGCATCAATGACGGGGCCGCGAGTCTTGTCAAAAGATTCAGTGCCGGGATAAACAGGAGTGGGATAGCTATCGCCCTTGCGGTCGTTTTTGTCGCAATCATTGTTGCTGTCGAAGTGTATAGCTACATGAAAAATGATTTTTGGGGATTCAACATTTGGTTATGTGCTTTTGTCGGAGCGGCACTTGTTGTTGAGCGCATCATCACAATGATCATGCGGCACTATCTCTCAAGAATGAAAGATGCCGCCACAACAGCTCTACAGCATTATCAGACGCTAATGCGGTTAATCAGAGCCCATAAATTGAGATGCTGGCTCCCTACTGCCGCAGGAGTGATTTGTAGTTTGTTAGTCAAGCTTGAATCAGATTCCTGGCCACTCTTGATCATAATGAGTAGCCCGATAGTTCTCGGTGCCCTTTTGGGCTCATTGATGCGCAACTGGTATCTTGATGATGATTTTTGTTATGATGTTGACCAACTCAGAGATTTGGTAGATATTAAGGGGAAATAAGTATATTATTCCAAGCACGATGAACATCAAGTTACATACACCCAAGACCCTCAAGACGGGCAGCGGAATGTCTTCGGCCAAGCAGTTCCTGTTGTCGCTCATCGCTACATCGGTGTCGATTATTCTCACATTCGGTACTGCTGCCATCATCGACCATAACAAGAAACAAACGGCCAAGAAGGAAATGGTGATGATGATTATCAGTGACATCGACAATTCCATCCAGTTGGTTGAGAAAGTGGACACGGCGCTGCATCTGTGCCGCGATTTGTAAGGCAAGATCGCCGTTCGTCCAGAGCAATTTGATAGTCTGTATTATCATTTAGTGGCTGGGGTGTCTTGGTGCATGGAAGAATTTCCTGAAACAACTGAGCGGATTTTTACTTCAAGCATCGAGACCTTCAACACCATTGGCGACGTCAATTTCGTCAATGAAGTTTCAGCCTTCTATCTGGGACGCCACAAATACAAGGAAATGCTTATGGACGAATTGAAAGAGCAATGGGCGGGAACAGGCGACAAGCCTTCATTGGAATTGCTGTTTAATATCAATTTTCCAGAGTATGTCTTCATGAACTCTTCGTGGTTGCTCGACATGAAGCGCCGGCGCGACAGGTGCATGCGGATGATGAAAGTGAGCGAAGACGATTTGTCCCGCTTTAGCCAGCAGCATACAGCTGCAATCGAGCAGGAAGACGATACCCTCATGGAAAAGATGGCCGAGGAATATAAGTCTTATTCCTCCGTGCTCGAAAAAGCTAAAGATAACCTCAACAAATAATTCCTTATAGCAGGCGCAGGACGAGTACCAGCGCCTCAAGCACAATGAATCACCGCAATCTATGAAATAACACCCGATAAAAGGTAGGGGAAGAGCCTGTTTACGGTCTATTCCATGTCTATGGGATTTAAAAAAATCAAGGTTAACAATCCGATTTCTCGATCGTTAACCCTAATTAAGCGGAGAGGACAAGACGTTAGATATAATACCATGTGAAACTGTCTAATATGACAAATAGTTAAATTTCAGACAATTACAACTCTTAAAATATCAAATTGTCTAACTTGATCTTAAGTAATCTTACAAAAGGGGGGACCTCTTGTGGATGTAAATTTGGATGTCTAATTTTGCACAGCTAACGCGGCTCAGGCCATGTTAATATCAGTATTTACAACACAAAAGTACAAATTTTTTTTTAAACACATAGTAATTGTATGATAAGAATTAAGTATTCAATACGAGTATTTATAAAGAAGGACACCGGAAAGGTTGCTGTTCGCGTGAGGTGGAACTCCAAACAAAGCGAGGTGACGTTCATTACTGGGTTGTATGCCGAAGAGGCTAAATGGGATAACGATGCCCAAAAGGCTAAGAGAGGGACAACTCACAATGTTCGCAAAATGAGATTCACAGCAAGTGAGATCAATGCCGCTATTGCAGATTTCAGACAGGAGATTGAGAATTGTATGGATATCTGCTCCCTCAAGAATGTGATACCTACTCCTGACGAATTGAAGAAGTTGGTCAATGAGCATTTGGGTAGAAACGAAAAGGAAATAGAGACCAATGTCGTCAAAAGGAAGACGCTAAAAACTCTTTTTGATGAGTTCATTGCAACACGTGGACGGGAACGCAATTGGACTAAGCTCTGCATCGAGAAATACACTCAAGCCTTCAATCAATTTACGGCAGCAAATCCTAAGGCCACATGGGCTTCAGATGTCACACAAGAAACTATGTTTAATCTACGCGACTGGTATGTTGAGAACCGATATAGGAATCGTACTGCCAACAAGCAATTCGTTATGTTGAGAAGTTTTTTAAACTGGATAAATGATCAAGTCGGGTATTCCTTACCCAGGACCGTTCTCCATTATAGGTCAAATCTGAAAGTGCTGCCTAAAACAGTGACCTATGTTACTGATGATGAACTGCAGTTTTTCATGGATTATGACTTTAAACAAAACGAACGGCTTAGCCATGCAAGAGATCTGTTTTGTTTCATGTGCTATACGTCACTTCGCTATTCTGACCTGAGTAACCTGCGCCCTGCCCATATCTCAAACAATCGGATTGTGATGCATGCTCATAAAACGGGAAAATCCCTTACAATTCCGCTGAATGATGGTGCGCTCATGATTTTAGCCAAATATGAGGGGCAGGAAACCCAAGATGGCCATGTTTTTGAAGTACCGAGCAGCCAAAAACTGAACAAGGCGATTCAAGATGCAGCCAAGGCAGCGGAGCTTGATCGCAAGGTCTTGGATGAGTATTATGTCGGGAGTGAAATCGTAACAGAGGAACGATTTTTCTATGATATCATCTCATGCCATGTTGGTAGAAGATCGTTCGTTACCAACTCTTTTGCTAAGGATATGTCTGCTCCGTCCATCATGAAATGTACTGGCCATAGTTCGTACAAAACTATGCAACCCTATATCGACAGTGAATCTTCTTCACAAACACGTGAGATGCAGAAGTGGAACACTAACCCATGCAAGCAAAAGATCATCAACTATCTGAATGGAGCAAATGACGAAGACCTGCAAAGGCTGTTGGACTTCATCAACAAGAAAGAAGTTATCTGATTTTCAATGGCGATATTTTTGAGTCAATCCAGACCCTCCTAATGCCCTTTTCGGACAATTCTCTTGGCGTTCCATATCCAAGCAACTCCCACAGGAAAAATACCGGCGCTTTTAATGCCTCCATATTATCCACGTGAGGTCTTTGGATATGTTCAGGCATTCCTCTAGCGCCGAGCATTCTATCCTGGACTTCACACATAGATTCGACCAGGGATATTAGCTCATGTTTGGTGGGAGGGCTGGACATAAGAACGGACTATGGTGTTACAGTCACAAGATGAGAATAATTGAGCGGAACTACAAAAGAAAACTGGGACAAGAATTATTACCTCATCCCAGTCGTTAATGTGTATAGATCTAATTAACCATTCCCACTTAGAAGGATATCGATAAGTTCTGTTACATCTGAGATATTAATGCTCTCATCATCATTAACATCGGCATTCTTGGTACTTATCTGAGATTCATCACCACTAAGCAGGTAATCAATTAGAGAAGTCACATCGCTGATATTAACGAAACCATCACAGTTAATGTCGCCAGGTTCGGTATAGACAGTTACAAGACAAGTAGCAGGAATAGCAGTACCATCAACAGAGCCGACAGTAATTGTTGCAGTTCCTTCTTTAATACCTACGACCTGAACTTTATTGCTCACTACACGAGCCGCTGCTACTGTAGGATCGCTTGAAGATACTGTTAGGTCAGGCAAAATGGGTGATGCACTAGGTGTTAGTGTAATAATGTGATTAGGCAACATCTGGACTTCATTTGTGTCAAGATAAATTGTGATTTCGTCTGCTACATTGTCTTTTACTATTACATGACAATATGCTTCAACATTATTAAAACAAGTTACCTTGATATCACATTCACCTTGTCCTATTGCAGTGACTTCTCCATTTATCACAGTCGCAACATCTTCATTACTTGAATTCCAAGTAATTATTTTAGGATTAGCATTTGAAGGTTGTACCGAGGCTACTAATACTTCTTGATCTCCAGTTATTAATTCAAGTGAGGTCTTATTCAAATTGATCGAATTGGCACCAATAGCATCACCTACAATATTTGCAAAATTGCACCAGTAAGGGGCTGTAAAATACAATGCAAGTGAACTTGCCGGTACATGTAGAGTACCTGAATAATCAGTAAATGAATAACCATCACATTCAGGAGGTACTGTTGCATAGCAATATATATTTGAGGGATTGAGATACATTCCTTTTACAGATGTAATACCTCCCTCAAGATAAAGATTTGATGTTGTGTTTGGTAATTCTCCAGCTATCCATTCATTTTTACCAGTTAAATATACAGTTCTTAGACTATTACATTTATCAAATGCTAAATTACCAATTGATGTAACCGAATTTGGAATAACAATGCTCGATAGATAGTAACAATTGCCAAAAGCATATTCTCCATATCTTGTTACGGGGAAAATTATAACTCTTTAGAAATCATTTTGTTACCTCGCTTCGAATGGTAATTAGGTAACGATTTAGAAACGAGCTGAATTACATATTCTGTCTCGTTATACACATTTCCAAAGAACGCTTCTTAGTGAGTGCAAAGATAATCATTTATTCTGTTACCACCAAAGAAATGGGCAGAAACTTAATATTTTTATAGGTTTTTGTTACCTTTTCCTTGGCTATTTTATGTCTTTTAGTTACCTGTTTCCATTTGGTAACGATTTCCTTTTTCTTACGATAGGTTCATTGTCCGTCCATTATCCCCACGGCAGACTGCTTCGTTATTGGGCTGTCCTTTTATTGCCGTAACATACTCTTGGGCAAGCCGAAGAGAATGCTATGGCAATGGAGCGACGAGAAGATAGCCTGCTAACTTCTCCTAATGTCACTCCTTTCGGACGGCCTCAATGACGGCAGTCTGTCGTGAGGAAAAGGCGGAGGTGGAAAGCATTCAGGCATCCGACATTCTGTATTTTGCTCATCCCACTGGTGTGAAGGGCGAGATACAGAGAGTTGGATGCTGGAGGGGGCAATCCCTGCCAAGAATGCGTTGGAAAGGCAGACGAGCAGGCTTGCCTACCTTTCCAATGCACACTTGTCTTTTGGGCTTGCTGTCCATGCTTTCTAATATCCTTTTGTTTATGCTGTCCATTTGACACAGAAGTCCATTTGGCACTAAACACGCTTTGTTTCCATTTTCTTTCCTGTCCTTGTCTATCCGTAGATGTTTTCCATTTCACGTATTTTGCTTTTGTAGAGGTATTTCAAGTTCCTCCAGTTACCTCATGGCCGACGGCTTCGTCGTTGGTGCTGTCCTTTTCTGCCATCTCATACTCTGGGGACGAGCCTCAGAGAATGACATGGCAGCGGATTGGCGAGAAGATAGCGAAGCGAATACCTGCCTGAAAGTATTCGGGCAGACTCTCCCGCTTGGCTCACTTCTCCAGTTGCCACTCCTAAAAGGAGAGCACTCAATGACGGCTGTCGGCTATGAGGTTTAGGAGGAACTGAAGGAAAAGCATTCAGGCTTCCAACATTCCATGTCTTTCTCTTCGCCCACGGTCAAAGGGAGAGACATAGAGAGTTGTCTGCTGATGGGCAATCCCCACAAGAGTACGTCGGAAGTGCCGGGCAGATGACAAGCATTTGTCCGTCCCTTCCGATGCACACTTGCTTCATGGGCTTGCTGTCCCTGCTTTTCTTTGTTCATCGTTAGGGGTGTTCCTTTTCAGTATGCCGTTCTTGTATTTACTCTTCGACATCCAAAACTCTCGTTTTCTCAGGCATTGCCTGGAGGAAGGGCAAGCCACTTGGTTGCAATCCGACCCGTGAACCTTCGCAGGTATTTCAGTACGCCCGTTAGATACGTTCCCGTGGCAAAGGTAAACCTGCAGATTGGAATGGAAAGTTCAAGCCACATGGGTTTTCGGGAAAATCTCCACACCGCAAGGGGTAGTATTTTGCCGAAAAAACTTGCCGTATCCAATCTGCAACCTTTGATGAAGCCACAGGAACGAAACAAACGGCGATAGAAATACGCAAAAAAAAACGAAGGATTCACGGAGTACGGATTTGATTCAGTAGGAACTCACTTCACAGCTCCTGAATCCGCAAAAAACAAAAGTTGAACATCAAAAGCAGATTGAATATGTTTAAGTACGCCCTTCTCGACTATGTGCCACAGCGTTACCTCCGTCGTGCATCATTCGATACACTGGAGAACGACCGCTTCATCCTCGACTTCAAGTCAGGCAGACGCTATGCTACCGACAAGGCTTCACGGCTCATCGGCAAGGCTCTCTCATTGATGGACTTGAAGGACACTGTGATAGTCTGCATCCCTGCAAGTTGTCAACAGACCTATACCCGCAGGTTCCGCAATTTCTCTGCCAAGTTGTCCGCCATGTGTGGTGCTATAGACGGGTTCGAGCATATACATGTCATCGGAAAGCGAGAGAAGGTACACATTTGCGGAGAATACGCAGCCGAGGACAACGTGTGGATAGACGAGGATTTCTTCAAGGGCAAGCGCATCCTGCTCATTGACGACATCTGCACATCGGGCAGGACATCGGACGCATTCAAGGAGCGGATGGAATCGGCAGGGGCACACGTCAGAATGGCTATGTTCCTCGCCAAGACAAAGAACTATCGTAGAACAAACAATTATAAATACAACTGATTATGAACACAGCATTAAGAATGAGCATTAAGCAGTGGGCACCCGAAGACCGACCCACAGAGAAATTACAGCGTTTAGGCGCAGAGTCACTAACTGACGCAGAGTTACTTGCCATCCTCATTGGCAGCGGTACGCAGCAGTACAGCGCAGTGGATATTGGCAAACAAGTATTGGGCAGGTTCAACCACAACCTCAACACTTTGGGCAAGGCTCGTTTCGATGAAATCCTCAACATCGAGGGAGTTGGCACACAGACAGCCTGCAAGATACTCGCAGCAGTTGAGTTGGGCAAGCGCAGGCAGATAGCGACACCCGAACTGCATCCCGAAATGAGCACTGCCACCCGTATCTACAACTACATGCTGCCCAAGATGCAAGACCTCGCAACGGAAGAGTTTCACATCCTGCTGATAAATCAGAACTTCCGCCTTATCAAGTCTGAGCGAATCAGCCAAGGAGGTATAACCGAGGTGAGCGCAGATATACGGATTATGATACGTGAGGCAGTTCTTAACAATGCGACCATCATGGCAGTCTGCCATAACCACCCCAGCGGCAGCATACGTCCCAGCAGAATTGACGATACACTGACGCAGAGCGTGAAGAAAGCCTGTGAGGTCATGCGCATCCACTTCCTCGACCATGTTATCGTGACGGACGGAAATTATTACTCATACGCAGAAAATGGCAAGTTGTAAGCAATGAATGAGCAGAGAAGTCGGACGGATGAAAGATGCCGCCCGACTTCTTTCTTTCATGAGCACGCATGGCGAGAAAGAAAGAAGCAAAGAAACCTTGTTCCGTTCTTGCAGAAGGCTTGTTTAAGGAGATATGTTTGTTCTCATATTCAATGTTTTCAATTATACAGCCCGTTCCTTTTTTTCATTGTTATTGCTTTTGTAGAGTTGTTCAAGTTCCTCCAGTTACCTCATAGCCGATGGCTTCGTCGTTGGTGCTGTCCTTTTCTGCCATCTCATACTCTGGGGACGAGCCTCAGAGAATGGCATGGCAGCGGAGCGGCGAGAAGAAAGCCCAGCGAATACCTGCCTGAAAGCCTTCGGGCAGACTCTCCCGCTTGGCTCACTTCTCCAGTTGCCACTCCTAAAAGAACACCCCTCAATGATGGCTGTCGGCTATGAGGTTTAGGAGGAACTAAAGGAAAAGCATCCAGGCATCCAACATTCTGTATTTCTCGCATCGTAGCAGGTACGACGGGAAAGATACAGAGAGTTGTCTGCTGATGGGCAATCCCCACAAGAGTACATCGGAAGTGCCGGGCAGATGACAAGCATTTGTCCGTCCCTTCCGATGTACACTTGTTTCTTGGGCTTGCCGTTCCCGCTTTCTCTGTTCACTGCCAGATAGTCCCCATTGACACGCGAGTCCATTTTACACGGTTCATATTCTATCCTATCACATAACAGTGACGAGACTATCGGCTTCCCACCAAGTCGGAGAGCCGAGTTTCAGCCCCATATATGTTGTCACGACCGCGAATCGCCACTTTTTCCTGTCCGTCTCCGGTCGTTCCGTTTGGGCGGCAAAGTTATGGCCACGGATCTCGGCTCTTCAAGTTCGGGCGCAGGCGTTTCGCTGGAAAATCTCCACACTCTTACGAGGTAGTATTTTCCACGAAAAACTTGTATAGCCGACCTCGTAGCCTTAGTGGAGCCGCCGAAACGAAACGACAACGGCGACAGGACAGACGCAAAAAAAATGGCAAGTTCAGCGGTACATACATATAGGTCAAAGGCAGGAAACTCACTTCCTCCGACTCGTGGAAACCGCAATCATATACAAACCAAACCGAAGCGCAATATGAGACAAATGGCAATTTCTACGGCAATGATGATGGCTCTGATGCCCCTCCGCATCTTGGACTGGCTGATGAACCTTGTATGCAACCTGATGGCAGCAGTCATTGAGACTGTCCTCTCCATCATCCTCTCTTGGGTGGCGATTATCCTCACCATCCTCCTGCTTATAGGCACTTTCCTTTGGATTGTGTCACTCTGAAAAGAATAGTAACAACCCATTAAAACCCATACAGACATGAAAGGAACTGAAAGTTTCAAACAGACCATCCACTCCTATCTGGAGCAGAGGGCAAGCGAGGACACGCTCTTCGCTGAGAAGTACCATGCAGTGAACCGCAGCATCGATGACATCGTGACCTATATCCTCAACGAAGTGATGAAGAGCGAGTGCCACGGCTTCGATGACGATGAAATCTACTCACTGGCTATCCACGCAGCCGAGGAAAAGGACTTGGAAGTGGGCAAGCCGGTGGAGTGTGACGTGAAGGTGAACCATGTAGTTGAACTCACCGAGGAAGAGAAGCAGGAGGCACGTCGAAATGCCATCCGCAGACTGGAGAACGAGACCTACAACCGCATTTCCCAACGCAGCAAGCCAAAGGCAAGGACGGCACAGACCTACGCCATTCAGCAACCCTCATTATTCGACAACTTCTAACAGAGCATTATGAAACCGAGAACGCAATTTCAGAAGATGGTGTGCCAGTCCGACAAGGGCACGGCACCCATCGCCAAGAGAGTTATCAAGTGGGCAGCCGATGAACTCACCGACCACTATGCCTACCGCTACCCCGACTCACTCCGCCATACCTGCATGGAGTGCGGACACCAGTGGACTATCACAGACGCTGAAAAGAAAAACAAACACCTTACCTGCCCCCATTGTGGACGCAAGTTAGAGGTGAAAGAGACGAGAAACCGCACCCTCAGCCAGTCAGCCTACTTCACCACACTCACCACAAGGAAAGGACTGCAAGTCCTCCGTGTGGCACTGGTCAAGACCGAGCACCGCAAGGGTGAACTCTCCAAGGCTACTTGTAGAGAGATATGCCGCTACTACATCAACGGCAAGGGGCAATGTGAGGTGATAGGACTGAAGCGTACGATGGGACCATACCTTGACTGTTTTTCCTACAATGAGGGCATGGCACTCCGCTATGACAACGACACCTACAGCCACCTCGCCACCTTCCCCCTCTACCCGAAGATGGACGTTATCCCCGAACTGGAGCGCAACGGCTTTACGGGTGACCTCTACGGACTGGCTCCATTGGCGATGTTCAAGGCGATACTCCGTGACAACCGCTATGAGACCCTTCTCAAATCGGGACGCATCGACCACTTCCGCCACTTCATGATGCACTCCACCGACCTTGAAATCTGTTGGAACTCCTACAAGATTGCCAAGCGCAACCACTACCATATTGGCAGCATCAGCCTATGGTGTGACACCATCCGAATGCTCAGCAAGGTTGGCAAGGACATCCGTAATGCACACTACATTTGCCCCACCGACCTCCAAGCAACACACGACAAGTTGGTGAAGAAGATAGACGAGCAGGCAGAACGTGAGCGCAGAGCCGAAGACATGGAAAGAGCAGCCAAGAGCGAAGCCAAGTTCAAGGCAATGAAAGGCAAGTTCTTCGGTCTTTTGTTCACGGACGGGCTTATCAATGTCCGTGTGTTGGAGAGTGTGGAGGAACACCGCCAGGAGGGAAACCACATGCACCATTGCGTATTCAGCGCATCCTACTATCTCAACGAGGAAAGCCTAATCTTCTCTGCTACCATCAATGGGGAGCGAGTGGAGACAGTGGAATTTAGCCTTGACGAATTCCGAGTAGTACAAAGCCGAGGTGTCTGCAACAGGAACACCGAGTATCACGACCGCATTGTCAGCCTTGTAAACAGCAACGCAGAAGCCATACGGCAGAGAATGAAAAAGGCAGCATAAGTATAACCAAGGTGGGAGGAAGCAAAGAGCCTCCCACCGCTAAAACACCAAGATTATGACAATAAAGATTGAGAGCGTTATCAACCAGTGGGACAGCGAGACAGACCAAGTCATTGTCCGTTTCCTCAACCTGCTGACCCTTGCCAAGACACGCAGGGAACTGGAGCAGGCACTGGACTTTTCTCCTTTCAAGGAGCAGTTTCGGAAACATCTGTTATGGGGATGGGGAAGCCGTCACCTTTGGGCAGTGCAACGCTGTCCCTACAACGGAAGCACAGCCGACAAGAGATTACTGATAGTTGAATTTTAACGAGAGCGCATTATGAGACACGCAGGAACATTCCAAATTCCGACCTATGCCATACCGATGTTGGAATATGGCGATACCACGGGACTGACAGACTTAGACATTGAGTTAGTAAACGGCTTTATCGAAGCAAACTTTCCACACGGCTATATGGTGGACTGGACGGGCATAGAACAGCCATATTTCGCAAGCCATCCCGAATTTGGCATAGCAGCAGAGGTAGTTGAAGCCGACTTCTACCACGCATAATATAAACAAGGTGGGAGCATTCGGCACTCCCACCACTTTAGACTATTTAGCAATGACACAAGAGACATTCAAACTAATTGATGCCGTTTGCCGTGAAGGTGTGGCAAACGATGTTTGGGGAGTAGCCGAGGACTTCAACACTTCGGTACACCTTGGCGCACAAGAGAACAAAGACCTTTTGGGGAAGTTCCTCTATGTTTACCGTGAAAGGAGGGAGCATTTCAACTTCATCGGCAAGTTTGAGCCGACCATTTCACTCCATTATGACGAAGATACCATCATCGACATTTATCAACTCAACTAACACTACAGATTATGGCAACAAGAATGACAGAGAACGGAGTAAGCACCACTCAGAAAGGGCAAGAACAGTATGAGACCTTTGTCATCAGCACCCGACCCAAGAGGAAGGCTGTGCAGTACGACTACCGAAGCGCAGAGACTGGCGAGTTGTTCACCATCGTCCGCCCTACACTGGAACAATGCAGGGCGAAGCGGGACGAATGGCTCAGAGAGAAAGGACTGAAGAACTAACTGAGCAAGTCGGACGGACGAAAATTCCGCCCGACTTCGTTTCTTTCATGAGCAGGGGGCGAGAAAGAAACGAAGCAAAAGAAACCGCTGTTCCATTTTTAAAGATAACTTTTTTAGGAGATAGAAAATGTTAATTGTTCGTAAAACTACGAATAATATTTGGCTGTTTAGATTATTGTTCGTAACTTTGCGAACAAAATCAAATGTTTCAGTATGGAGAACAAGAAAGTATATACAGAGAAACAGGAGCGGATTGCCCGATTTGCCAAGGCTTTGGGTCATCCGGCAAGGATTGCCATCATGCAATTTCTGGCCAGGCAGGAGCAATGTTATTTTGGCGACATTCACGAAGAACTGCCCATCGCCAAGGCCACCGTTTCACAACATCTGACGGAATTGAAGGATGCTGGGCTGATACAAGGGACCATAGAAATACCTAAGGTGAAGTATTGTATCAACCGTGACAATTGGATGTTGGCCAAGATGCTCTTTCAAGAGTTCTTCAACCAGGAAATGGCGAAATCAGATTGCGGTTGCAATAAGTAATCCTATAATACATAAGTGAAGTAGTATCAAATAATATCATTATAAGAGATTATTATATCCCTTATGTTCGTAGTTCTACAAACAACAAACAATAAATGTAACTTAAAATGAAAAGAACATTAATTTTAATGATGGTCAGCCTCATGTTGCTGGCCTGTGGTGAGAAATCGAACGCCGTGACCGTTAAGGAACAGTCGGGACAAGTGAGGGATTTCGTGGAAGTACTCTATTTCCACGGCAAGCAGCGTTGCGTGACTTGTCGCTCCATCGAGCAGAACACGAAAGAACTGTTGGAAGCCAAGTTCACCCAGCAGATGAAGGCGGGCAAAGTAGTCTATCGCGTGATAGACATTTCGAAGAAGGAGAATGCCCAGATAGCGGAGAAGTACGAAGTTACCTGGTCGTCGTTATTTCTTGTCCAGCACAAGAACGGCAAGGAGAAGGCTGAGAACCTGACGGAATTTGCCTTCGGACATTCGCGCACTCAGCCAGAAGCGTTCAAGAAAGGTTTGGCAGAGAAGATCAACCAAGCATTGAAGTAAGGCTATGGAATGGTTACAGGCATTGCTCGACAATAGTTCGACACCTGTGCTGACGGCATTCCTGTTGGGTCTGCTGACGGCTATATCACCCTGCCCGCTGGCAACAAATATCGCCGCCATCGGCTATATCGGCAAGGATATGGAAAGCCGCCGCCATGTGTTCCTGAACGGATTGCTCTACACGGCAGGGCGCATAGTAGCCTATACGGTGTTGGGACTTGTGCTGATACTGGTTATTCGGCAAGGTGCATCCATGTTCGGCATCCAGAAGTTCATCGGCACTTGGGGCGAGCTGTTGCTTGGCCCGGCACTAATCGTCATCGGACTACTGATGCTATTCAGCCACCGGCTCAACTTGCCACAATTCGGCTTCAATGGAAGCAACGCCGAAGGATTGAAAAAGCGTGGCGGCTGGGGAGCATTCCTCTTAGGTGTATTGTTTGCAATGGCCTTCTGCCCTACGAGCGGTATGTTCTACTTCGGAATGCTCATTCCCATGTCAGCAACAGCCACGTTGGGCTACCTGCTGCCAGCGGTCTATGCCTTTGCCACCGCCTTGCCCGTGCTTGTTGTCGCTTGGCTGTTGGCTTTCAGCATGCAGAAGGTAGGCAAATTCTACGGCTGGCTGAAAGGCATTGAACGGTGGGCAACTATCATCGTAGGTGTGTTGTTCATTCTGATAGGGTTATACGAATGTTACATCATTTATTTATCCTAAAATCCGCAACTATCATCCAATACACGATTAAGGGTAGATTTATGA
>CAMVBJ010000031.1 GCA_947165675.1 uncultured Prevotellaceae bacterium | reverse complement strand
TCCGTGCGGATGCCATTTGTCTTTATTGTCTTTATTGTCTTCCTTTTATTCACGCCAAGTCGCGAAGTCGCTAAGTTTTTTAAAGTTGATTGCTCGCAAGGGGCTCGCAATCCGTGCGGATGCCATTTGTCTTTATTGTCTTTATTGTCTTCCTTTTATTCACGCAAAGTCGCGAAGGCGCTAAGTTTTTTAAAGTTGATTGCTCGCAAGGGGCTCGCAATCCGTGCGGATGCCATTTGTCTTTATTGTCTTTATTGTCTTCCTTTTATTCACGCAAAGTCGCGAAGGCGCTAAGTTTTTTATACTCAGCATGATAATTGTTGAGTTTTCAGTTTTCAGAGGCATCCGCTTTCTGACAACTAAAAACTGGCAACTCAATAAAAATCAACGACTTAGCATCTTTGTGGCTTTGCGTGAAACTCGATGAGCAGGAAGGTTACAAAAAGCCCAAATATGTTAAAAAATGCTAATGCTAAGTATTTTCTTGTTCAAAAATTATGTTTTATAACATGAAAAGCATTACTTTTGCATCGATTTTTCATCAAGACAAGAAAATCGATGCCGTGAGGCATGAGGTTATTGTTATGAAGGTTAAGATTTAGTTTTAAGGTTTATGTTAATGGTATTAGAGGTTAATTAGATTTTTTTCAAAATGATCCGCGGCGCGAGTCGGGGATTTTTTTTTGCAATGCTATAACAGTTGACCCTGAAAAAGTTTTTTAAGACAAGGCCAACGGCCTTGTGGAGGCTGTTGCAAAACTCAATGCTTTTTTAAATGAATCGGCCTGACGGCCGAGAAATCAAAAAAAATCGCATAAAAATCAAACAAATTAATTTTTTATCATAATTTTATTTATGTTTTTTAGATTTCTCGCGCGCAGCGCGATCCTCTTTTTTGTGGTTTTAGTTTTGCAACGCCCACTATCGTCTCCCCCTCCATCGAGAGAGCCCATGAAGGACCAGAAAAGCCATCAAAAATCAGCTAAATGAAGTATCAAAAAAGGGGAATGAACTTTTTATTTTTTAATTCATTGATAATGACCCATTTGTGATTTCACAAATGAAGTCAAAAATTAGTGTGTTATGATAGGTTTTGATTAATTTTGCAATGTCAAGTTCTTGACAGATCTTCCTGAATACATTATCAATACTATTATATAAAATGATACAAGCAATGATCAAGCACCAGCTCATGGTGTCACTGATGTGTGCCATAGTTTTATCACCCATGTCGCTTGCCGCTCAATCACCCAACGACGAGGTGATGGTGAGCACCTGTAGTGAGGTGTATGAGTTCAAGATGAAAGGAGGTCAGCCCATTGTCAAGAACAAGACTGTGATTGAGTATGAATCCTTGCGGCAGTATGACGTGAAAATCCAGCCGGCAGTCTTCTATGGCGACAATATCAAGCTGGATGAGGCACGTTGTGACGGTTACAGTGCGAATTACCGGTCGGCAACCCCTGAGAACGTGTTCTTTGACGACTCCCGTGTGTGTTATTTTGATGTGACCCTGGGCAAATGGGGTCGAAAACGCAGGATGACCTATGAGCGGACGTTTACCGATTTGCATTACTTCACACGTATTGTGCTGGGCGAACCATACTATGTGCAGCACAAGACAGTCACATTCATCTTTCCGAAGGAATTTGAGCATTACCGATTAATTGATAGGAATATGTCACCAGTAGTTACCATCGAGCGCAAAGGCAAAGGTGGAAGCCAGGTCGTGACCTATACCATCAACGGCATGGCACCTATCAAACAGGAAGAATGTGCCCCCAACGTGGCAAGTGTTTATCCCACGGTGTTTGTTGTAGGGGCATTCACGGATGCCGCCGACATGTTTGCTTGGGGACGACAGTTGTCGGACGTCGATACCGCCATACCCAATCTGCCCCAGATTCTCGGGCAGATTAATCAGAGAGGCCAGAGCGAACTCGACAGAATCCGCAACACGTTGGCTTGGGTGCAGGAAAACGTGCGCTATGTTGCATTTGAAGCTGGAGTGAGCAAACATCAGCCCGACACACCAGCCGAGGTCGTGCGTAAGCGTTACGGCGACTGTAAGGGCATGGCGTTGTTGCTGAAAACGCTGCTCACAGCCCAAGGTTTTGACGCCCGCTTGGCCGACGTGGGCACCCGTGAAGCATCGTGCTTCATGAGTGAGATTCCCACACTCGCTGCCATCAACCATGCCATCTGTGTGCTGCAGTGGCAGGGTCAGACCTATTACCTGGACGCCACCTGCAACCACATCCCGCTGGGCTACATCCCCAGTCATGTCCAGGGCATGGAAGCCATGGTCGAGGAGCCAGGAGGAACATCGACCTTGCGCACCGTGCCCACGCTTCCTGCCAGCGCCAACTGCGACAGTATCCACATCTCTTTTTCCCTTAACAGTCAAGACCATCTTGAGGGAAGCGCCAGTCGCTGGTTGAGTGGTGACCTGAAGGAATACCTGATGACCGCCTACGATAGCAAGGAGGCGATAGACCGAATGGCCTTTGAACGCAACGCTCTCAACGATGATGACCATGCCAACCAGGTCACTGATGCAACATGGCTGGACAAGGACTGTCGTAGCGAATGGGCCGTGCTGACAGGTAAAATCATGGATACTCATTCCATCGAGAAGATAGATGGAGAGCTGTATGTCGAACTTGACCCTGATAACATGCTGTTTGCTACTCCCATCGACACCGCTAAGCGTGTCAATGATTATGACTTGCCCATGCCTTGCCGCCAAGTGCGGGAAGTGGAGTTTACCTATCCTCAAGATTACCAATGTGACAACCTGCCTGGAGATTTCGAGATCAGCAATGCCTATGCCGACCTGTCATGTACCTATCGGAAGACAGGCGATAATACCATTGTCTATCGCAAAGTGATAACCTTGCGCCAGCCTCGCATCAAGAGGCAGGACATCGATGCGTGGAACCGTGACATCAAGCGATGGAACGCCAGCAGCCATGAGGCGATAGGTATTAGTCGATAGTCATTAGTCGATAGTCAATGGTCGATACTAACAAGTAACAAGAAATACATATATGAAACACTTATCCATTAAGATGGTCGCGCTGTTGCTGTTGGGCCTCACTACCCTGATAGCAAGCGCCGATGACGAGAAAGATTACCTCAAGTTTGCCGCCGAACTGCGACAAAGTGTATGGAGTGACGATGATGTGTTGTTCAAGAACTATCAGTGCCCCGAGCGCTACAACGACAGTAAATGCTATTCAGCGGTTATCCTGGCTGCACGAACTGACGTTGAAATCACACGCAAGTCCTACCTGAGAATGTCAAGCCTGTTCTCGATAGGCAGTGCCAAGATGATCAAGCGTCATGAACTCAACCGCATGCTCATCAAGATCAATGATGCCGCCTCACTGAAGAAATTCTCGGAGTTTGATTTCACGACCTTCAAGAACAGTCGCAACTACAAGGGCATGGAGGAAAAAGAGCAGCAGGTGCTGGGCGTGCGTGTCATCAAGCCGACTGGGCAGATCGTGGAAGTCAACACCGATGACTTCATGACCACCCGTGAGGGCAAGAAGGACAAGGACGTGAGCCACAAGCTGGCGGTGCCCAGTCTGGAAGTGGGTGATGTGATGGATATCTTCACCTACGAGGAACTGATGGTTCAAGACCGCAATGTGCCTCACTTCACCTTCTGGTTTATGCAAGAATATCCGCTCTTGAACTACAAGGTTCATTGCACACTCGACAAGAAATTTACGGTTCAGTATCGCACCCTCAATGGCGCTCCCGATTTTACCGTCACTACCGATGACGATGGCAACACCGTGCTGGATGTCCAGGTTCAAAACGTGGAACGCACCGAGCCCACCTTGTGGTACAACCCCATCGAACAGACCCCCATGACGCTGCTCTATGTGTTCGACAAGAGCGTGTCAAACAAGAGAATGAAGAGTATCAAGAATCGTGACGTGCAAGCCAATCCCGACTTCAACACCATTCTGATCGACGACATCGCCTATATCTCCGGTCACCAGAAAGACGTCAAAGAATACTATGACTGGCCCTTGAACAAGAAATTGATGAAAGACGAGATTGCGCGAGCCAAGAAGCTGACCGATAAGGAGGAAGCCGCGCGACTCATCTACACAGGTCTGCTCTACTCCTACCGGGCGCATGATGACTATAATGCCTACAGTCCTGGTCACTTCATGGGTATGATGGGAGAGATGTTGAAGCTCTGCAAGGTACCTTACCAGTATGTCATCTCCACCGACGATGAGAATGAGCCCTTGGACCAACTGATTTATATCGGAAATGATGCTTGGCTCATCCGTGTGGGCGCGACTTACTTTGCCCCACCCACCTATCAAGGGATGACAGCGGGCCAGCTGCCGTCGCGATTCCAGGGGCGGACTGCCGCTGTGATTAGCAAATTGAGTGGCAACAATTCCAAGTATGACATTGTCACGCTACCCCAATCGGTGGCTGCCGACAATGTGGATCAGGTGACACTCACCGCCAGCATCGACGATATGACCTTGACCATCGACCGCACCGAGTCCCGCACGGGCACGATGAAGGAGACAACCGCCATGTTGATGACCGACGAACAGGAATTTGAAGCCTACGATAAGTACTTGGGCCGCAAAAAAGAATATATGGAGAAAGTCTCCAAGCGACTGCGCGAAGGTACCAAGCAACAGTTTGCCAAGGAGAGCGATGAACAGCGAGACAACTTCAAGACCGAGGTAGAGCTGTACCATGATCAATCCGCCGAGCAAGTCCTCTCGGCCGAAATACTCTCAACAGGCATTGATCCGCAGAATCCAGCTTTTGCTTACCGCACCAGCTACACAATGGACGGATGGGTAAAGAAAGCGGGTAACAACTGGATTGTGAGCGTCGGCAAGCTCATCGGTTCCCAGGCCAAGGTCGAGGGGCTGAACCGTAACCGCACGGCAGACGTGGACCGACGCAGCCCCGGCGTGCTCACATGGGACATCAACGTGACAATTCCGAGCGGATGTGAAGTGACTGGCGAGAGCCTTGAAAAATTGCAACAGCATGTGGCGAACAGCGCTGGTGAGTTCACATCGACGGCGACCGTCCAAGATGGACAGCTCCACCTCGTGGTGACCAAGCGTTACAATCACGGTGATTATCCCGCCTCGCAGTGGCAAGAGTTGTTGCAGGTGATAGATGCCGCCGATGAGTTTACTACCCGTCAAGTCGTTTTCAAGAAGTAACCGATACAATAATTATATAGAGATATGAGAAAGTTATTATTCGCATTACTATTGGCAATCACTGCTGTGTCAGCAAGAGCCGACGTCGGTGAGTTTGCCCTGGGAGTACAGACCGTATATGGCACTGATAGCAAGGCGCCAGGCATCGGCCTTCACCTGAAGTACAACTTCAGGTATCACTTGCGTACCAACTGGTCCACTAACTACAATTTCAAGAGACACGGTGTCCAGAGTGTTGACAGTAATTTCGACTTCAATTACCTCTTCTATATCGGGGAGAAAGTTAGGGTTTACCCTCTTGCAGGCTTGATGGCGCGCGTCTGGTTCTGGAAAGACCGGTACACCATCGGGACCGAGGAGTATGCCGATAGTGATTCGGACGGGCGCTTTGGCGTCAACGGTGGAGGCGGGATTGACTACGTCATCAACGATCACTTCATTGTCAATGCCGAGGCGAAGTATCAGTACCTCAAGGATGCCGACCAGGTGCATTGCAGCATCGGTGTCTCATACGTCTTTTAAGGTGAAGAGTAACGCTAAATTTTATTTATTTTCAATTAATTAATTCATTATTTATTATGAAGAAGGTTTTATTAATTATGCTGATGGCCATCACCTCGATGATGGCGAGCGCCGACGTGGGCGAATGGTCCCTGGGCGGACAATTTGTGTTTGGCACCGAAGGCAGTATGCCTGGCGTGGGTCTGAAACTGCAGAGCAACTATTCCCACGCGTGGCGTTCGGCCCTTTCGGGCAACTACTACTTTAAGAAGAATGGCGTGTCCTGCTTTGACCTCAACGTCGAGCAGCACTACCTGTTTGAGGTGGGCGACAAGATACGCCTCTATCCACTTGCCGGCATCCGTGCCGCCTTCTGGAAAGTCGATGACATCAATGCCAATGTGGGAGACGTTCACATCAAGGTGAATGGTGACAGCGAAATGAAGTTTGGTTTCAACGTGGGTGGCGGTATCGACTACCTCATCGGTGACCACCTGATGCTCAACGGCGAGATCAAGTATGAGTACCTCAAGAATGCCGATTGGGTTCTCTTCTGCATCGGTGTGGGTTACCGCTTCTGATTTCTTAAGGAGCGTTGATGGCAGTAATCAATGCCTCACCCCGCTTGAATTCATGTTAAATTAAGGCAATGATATAGCAGTTGACCCTGCGCTGAAACGTCTCTGCATCAAACCGTGCTAACGCACGGGAAAACTTGTGCAAATCGAACGCCATTAAGTTTACTTATATGGCTGAGGTGCAGCCAAGTTTCGGGAAATTAAAAGAAAATTAAATTTTAAAATTAATTTGCTTAATTTCCCGCCCGACAGGGCGGTTAATACCACCAATGGGCCAACATCTATATCATTGCCTTTAGTTTTCAGTTTTCAGTTTTCAGTATCGCCTACAGCCTATTGCCTACAGCCTATTGCCTATCGCCTATCGCCTAAACATGCGTAATCAACGGTAATTGTTGACAAAGTCGTCGAGGTTGGTCACGCCCAGTTTCTTGGCAATCTGTATTTTCTTATTGGAAACGGTGCCCAGGCTGGTGTACTTCATGCAGATCATGATCACCGTCCTTGAGAAGCCGTAGCAGTACAGTGCCAGGAAGTTCATCTCGTTCTCGCTGAGCGTGTCGCCGCTGATGCGTTGTGCCTCGTCGAGCACGCCCCGGTACAGGTCGTTGGTCAGGCTGTGCAGGTTGCTCCAGTAGGTGTCGGTGGGGATAGTCCCCTCGTCGGGGATGGTCATCAATTCGTTGAACTTGCGGGCAAAGGCCGTCGCACCGTGGCGGTAGGACAGCTCCAGCAGTTGCCTGATCACCTGTATCTGGTTATCGACGATGGCGCGCATCTCGATGTTGTCCTGCTGCCGTGCTTCGAGGATTGCCAGTTGCTTGTCACTGATTTGCATTTGCTCACGCGCGGTCTTCAGGTCCTTCTCATAGCCATCGATAGTCGCGCGCATCTGCACCAGGCTCGATAGCGAGGCGTCGAGTTCCATCTTCTGCAGCTCGAACTCGGTCTCCTTCTGCTTCAAGCGGCTGCGGTAGCGCCACGCGAGAAATGTGAGCACCGTCGCCAGCAATGCCAACAGGCTTGCCAGCATAATGGAACCCCTCATGCGGGACTCACTCTTCACCTTCTTGAGTTCCTCCAGTTGGATGTCATATTTCTTTTCAATGGCCAGGTAATTCTTGTTGACGTTGGCTATCAATACCGAGTCCGAGATGCTGTTGGCTTTCTCAAAATATGTCGTGTATTGGTCCCAGTTCTTGTCACGTCTTGCTATCTCGGTGAGGATGCGGTAGTACATCACCGTGTCAGTAACGGTTCTGGTGATATGATTAGCTGCTGGTGCATGATTAAGATAGTACATGGCCGAGTCGCGGTTTCCCAGATTCAAGTAAACCTCGGCTGCGATATAGTGTGCACGCGGATGGTCAATCTCGTCCTTGCCGGCCTCTATGGCTTTCAGAATATCAACTTTAGCCTTATCATACTCTTTTTTTATCAGGCAGTAGTTTTCGGCACGATGATAGAGATTCTGGAACAGGAACCAGTTCTCGTGTTCAGCCTCAGAGAGCTTAATCGCCTGATTGATATAATAGAGAGCACTGTCATGGCGTACACTTTTGTCGCGGTAAAAGCCGCCGATGTCGGTCAGACACACAATCTGGTAATGCTTGTCGCCCAACTGGTTGTACAGGTCGAGTGCCTCCTTGTATTTCCTGATCTTCAAGTTGGCATAGTTGGAGTTGTCGGCATAGAGGGTTGCCAGCCGCAGCTTGGCATAGGCCTTGTTTTCCAGATCATTATTATTAGCGACTTCCTCGATGTTTTTATAGGACGCTATCGCTTTCTCGGCATCGCCCATGACCTCATAGACGCAGCCTTGATAGAGTAGGGATCGAGTATATTTCTCGCGGTCGCCGTGATGCTTATAGTAGTTCACCGCCTCGTTGATGGCGGCATCGGTGGTGTCGTCGATGTAGTTCTTGTAGTGGGATTGGGTGAGCAACAAGTTGTAATAGGCGCGCTCGGCCTCGTTGAAGCCGTCAGGGCGGAGGGAATCCAGGCGGTGCTGCGCCAATTCATACTGCCGTGCCGTGGTCAGCAGCGAGTCGATGTCGGCGAGCGTGGTCATGGTGGCGGTATCGGTGCCACTGTTGCAGCAAGTCAGGGCGATGGAGAGTGTTATTATTAATAAGGTAAATAAGGGAAGTCTCGATTTCATAGTTCGGGTGATTGGTTTTGTACGGACAAAATTACGTCATTTTTCATCAAAAATTCCCGCTGGATGATGCCAAAATATCACGAAATGAACTTTTTGTTTTTTAAATAGATGATAATCAGCAGCTTAGTTTTTCAAAAATGAAGTCCATCTTTCATGGACTATCCATTTTTTTACTGTAACTTTGCAGTGACAAGGACGCAAAACTGTGACCTTGTTAACAGTATTCAGGCAAGAAACCCCCAAATGGGTATTGCAAGCCACTAAACCGAAAAGTAATTTTGTAACGAGCTATGAAATCTCAATCGATATGAAAAAGAGTTTATTTCATACTGCCCTTGTAGCCTTGCTGCTGTTGATGCCGACAGTGGCGGGAGCCTATGACCTCATGGTTGATGGCATCTACTATAATTTGGTGGACGGCCATGCCGTCGTCACCAATAGTGGCCAGACCGGCTGCTACAGTGGTGATGTCGTCATCCCCGCAACGGTTACCAGTGGCGGGACGACCTATCCAGTCACCGCTATCGGCAAGAATGCCTTCATGACATGCTACAACTTGACCCACGTGGCGCTGCCCCCCACGATAACATCCATCGGCGATAATGCCTTTGCCAAGTGTACCAATCTGACGGACGTTGACATCCCAGATGCGGTCAAGGAGATTGGCCGTTATGCTTTTACCATGTGTGACAAGATCACTCACGTGACCATCCCCGACTCGGTAACGACCATCGGTATGCAAGCCTTCTATGCCTGCACTGCCATGCAGGAGCTGTCGATAGGTAAATCAGTCACAACCGTCGGCGATAATGCCTTCGGCATGAGTTTCCAGATGAAGACATTGACGTGGAATGCCCAGCGGTGTTTCTCGATGGGTGCATTGATGACGTCGGGCATCGACAGTGTGGCGATTGGCAACGAGGTCGAGGTGATACCTGAAAGATTTCTCATGAGTTCACGGGTCGCTCATGTCATGTTGCCAGCCTCTGTGACTACCATTGGAGCCGAAGCCTTCTATGATTGCTCACAACTTGCCAGTATCACTATCCCCGATGGGGTGACCGCCATCAACGACTACACCTTCTATAAGTGCACCAGTCTCACGAGTGTCGTCCTGGGCAATTCCATCACGAGTATTGGCATTGACGCATTTGACAGTTGTTCGTCTCTCACCTGCATCATCTTGCCTGGCTCGGTGACCACCATCGATGATTATGCCTTTGAGGGTTGTAGCAGGCTCGCCAGCATTGTGATCGGCAGTGGCGTGACCAGCATCGGTCACCATATCTTCAGCGACTGTAACCAGTTGGCCGATGTGATCAGCCTGGCAACTATGCCGCCTGCCGTCGGTGGTGGACAGTTGTTTGTTAATATGAATGGCTATGACCACGCCACGCTGCATGTCCTGCCAGAAGCGCAATCGGCCTATCAACAGACCGACGGCTGGAAGGAGTTTTCTCAAGTACTGGGTGATGTATTCCTGGGTCTCCCTGGGGACGTCAATGGCGATGGCGAGGTTACCATCAGCGATGCAAGCAACGTGGTTGTTATCATCGTCAACGGCGGTGGAAGCAAAGGACATACCCGTGTCCCCAGTCCCGACGGTGGTGGATGGATCAGCACGGTCATCGGTGACGTGAATGGCGACGGTGAGGTTAACATTGCCGACATCAATGCCATCATCGACTACATCCTTTCAGTTAACAGTTAATAGTTGATGTTACGATATCATGATAAATAATTGATTGATATTCAGTAGAAAAAGATACAGTTATGAAAAAGGAACTATTGTTAATGCTTATCATGCTGGGTGTGGCCCAGTGGACACACGCTGTTACGTTTGAAGACGGAGGCTTGACCTATCTTGTCAATGACGATCGGGTCACGGTCCAGGTCACTTATCCTGCCGAGGGCGATTATTCGGGCGACATCAGGATTCCCGAACTGGCCACATTTGACAACCAGGACTTCGTCGTGACTGGCATCGGGAGGCATGCTTTTGCTGGCTGTGACAGCTTGCTCTCGGTGTCGATTCCCGGGACTGTCAAGACTATCGACCGCCAGGCTTTCTATAGCTGCAAAATGCTGCGGGTGATTGCGATACCTGATTCAGTTACTGTACTTGGCGAAAAGGCCTTTGCCCTGTGTGAATCGCTTGAGGACGTCGAAATCGGGGCTTCGCTCAAGACAATAGTCCCCAGCGACTTTGAGGGTTGTACCAGTCTCGTGCGGATCAGTGTGTCTCCCGGCAATCCCTGGCTGGACTCGCGTGACCATTGCAATGCCGTTATCGAGACGGCAAGTAACACCCTGTTGATGGGCTGCAAAACCTCCCGTGTGCCTGAAACCTTGACCGCCATCGGCCCCTCGGCATTTGAGGACTGCACGGGGCTGACTGATATCGAGTTTCCTGATGCCATGACCACGATGGGCGCATCGGCCTTCAAGGGATGCAAGGCGTTGACATCAATCACCCTGCCCGCGTCGCTCGAGGCCATCAGTGACTACTTGTTCATGAACTGCTCGTCGTTGCAGGATATCACCATCCAGCAGGCCGTTACGTCGATCGGTGCGTCGGCATTCTACGGTTGTGCCCAGCTTCAGGGCGTCCAGATTCCGCCCTCGGTCACTACCGTGCGTTACATGGCCTTCTCGGGCTGTTCGAGCTTGCGGTCCATCGTCTTTCCTAACTCGGTGACGACCATTGAATCGGACGTGATGCAGAATTGCTCCAACCTGGTCAGTGCCGTCTTGCCCGATGAACTCAAGATGATTGCCAGTGGTCTGTTTCAGAACTGTAAGAGCCTTGTGACGGTAAATATCCCGACAACTGTTGAGCGTATTGAATGGGGCGCATTCCAGGGTTGCAGCAGCCTTGAGGCTATGCAGTTACCCGACGGACTCACATTCATCGGTACCAATGCCTTTTCACACACGGCGATTCAGACGATTGACATCCCCGACTCGGTGACGAGCCTGGGCTGGAACGTCTTTGAGAACTGTACTTCGCTCAAGCAAGCCACCATCGGCAATGGCGTTAAGCTCATTGGAATAGAGACTTTTAAGGGGTGTACAGGCCTGCAACAACTCACCTTGGGCAACGCCATTACCGAGATTCAGCAAGATGCCTTCAATAGCTGTTACAGCCTGGAGGCGGTGTCGCTTCCCAACTCGTTGAAGAAACTCGGCTATGCTGCATTTTCTAATTGTCGGTCATTGCACTCGGTTGACCTGGGAGAAGGAGTGACGTCGCTTGATTATTTCGTGTTCTCGGGCTGCTCAAGTCTGGAGGAAATCAAGTTTCCCCAGTCGCTGAAAAGCATCAACAATTTAGCATTCCAGGGCTGTACCAGCCTGAAGAACATCGACTTTGGCGCAATCGAGAGTATCGGCAACGGTGTGTTTAAGAATTGCACCAGTCTGGAAACGATCACCCTGCCCGCGACGCTCAAGGGCATCGGCAATGCATTTCGAGGATGTAGCAACTTGAGAACGGTGCATCTCGATGCCAAGGACTGTTCCAGTGGCTCTGAACAGTGGTTTGATAGTGGTACCATTACCCAGTTGACGTTTGGCCAGGGCGTTTTGACGGTTCCTGCTGGCATTGCCATGAATCAGACCTCGCTGGACACGATAGTCATACCATCGAGCGTGAAAACCATCGGTAGCGCAGCCTTCTATGGCTGTTCACAGTTGACCGACATCAAGTTTCCGCAAGGCTTAACAGCGATTGGTAATCGTGCTGTTGGTAATTGCAGGTCACTGACATCGGTCACCATACCGCCCAAGGTGAGCACCATGGGTAGTGGTGCCTTCTGGGGCTGTGTCAACTTGACGACGGTCAACTTCAACGCCAAGGATTGCCGGGGCCTTACCGAGCAGTACTATGTGGACTGGTGGTTCGAGAATTCCCCCATCACTTGGGTCAACATCGGCAATAATGTGGAGCGGATTCCGGCAAAGTTTGTAAAGAATCAACCGCGCATCACCTCAATCACTATACCCGAGCGGGTCAAGGTGATTGAAAGCGAGGCGTTCATGGGTTGCACGGGCATTGATACGGTGGACTTCCGTGCCATTCACTGCGAGGGACCCACCCATACCAACGATGCCTGGTTTGCCAGCGCACGGCTATCGGTCTTGACGATTGGCGATGCAGTAGAGCATATACCCGCCTATCTGGCAGTCAACCAAGCAGGCATTACCAGCATAGCAATCCCCGAAGCCACAACATCCATCGGCCAATATGCATTCACTGGATGTTCAAGCCTGTCAACCGTCTATTACAATGCCATCGACTGTGAGGGTATTGAGGCTGGCACATCGGTTAGGCCCTGGTTTGACACGTGTCCAGTAGCCCACCTCTATTTGGGTGATCAAGTGAAGCACATCCCGCATTATTTAGCTTACAAGCGCACACAGCTCGACTCACTGTTCATCCCTGCATCGGTGACCACGATAGGCGACTATGCCTTCTACGGCTGCGGGGCTCTCAAGTCCATCGAGACGGCGGCTACAGTGCCACCCACCATCGATGACAAGACGTTCTCGCAGGAGACCAATCAGACCGCCAGGCTTACAGTGCCAGAGGGATGTGTGGACAGTTACAAAATGGCTCAATATTGGGAACGATTCTTCAATATCGGGTCATCGGGGATGTCCAGTGTGACCGCCGAGCGTCGGGTCATCAGCCGCGAGTACATCGGCATGGACGGTGTTACGTCGCCGCATCCGTTACCAGGCATCAACGTGGTCATTACCAGATATGACGACGGCACGATCAGTTCAACAAAGGTAATGATTAAGTAGTAGTCAAGTTTTAGGCTTCAGGTGAATGCGGATGCCACCTGAAGCCTAACTCTTGTTAGGCTAAAGCCTTTTAACAATATATTTGTTAAATTAACGTGATTTTTAGACGGGGGTTGATGGGAATGCCGTATTTTTGCACCTTGTATAATGGAAATAAACAAGGATAACAATAGAGAAAAAACGATATTAATATGGCAGAAACAGTCAATATCAGGGAGTTAAATGACCTGATTGCAAGTAAAAGTAATTTCGTGAATATGATCCGTCAGGGTATGGATCAGACCATTGTGGGTCAGAAGCATCTTGTCGATTCCTTGCTCATCGCCTTGCTCGCCAATGGGCATGTGCTGCTCGAAGGTGTGCCCGGCTTGGCCAAGACCAAGGCTATCAGCACCCTGGCATCGCTGATTGATGCCCGCTTCTCGCGCATCCAGTTCACCCCCGACCTGCTCCCCGCCGACGTGGTGGGAACCATGATCTATAGCATCAAGAAGGAGCAGTTCGAGGTCAAGAAAGGCCCCGTATTTGCCAACTTTGTCCTCGCCGACGAGATCAACCGTGCTCCCGCCAAGGTGCAGAGCGCACTGCTTGAGGCCATGCAGGAGCGCCAGGTGACCATCGGTGAGCAGACGTTCAAGCTCGATGACCCCTTCCTGGTGCTGGCAACCCAGAACCCCATCGAGCAAGAGGGTACTTATCCGCTGCCCGAGGCCCAGGTGGACCGTTTCTTGATGAAGGTCCTCATCGGCTATCCCAGCAAGAACGAGGAGAGCGAAATCATCAAGATGAACATCGCTCCTGATCCCGTGCAGGTTCGCCCGATGGTCACTCCTGCCGACATTGTCGACACCCGCAAGGTGGTGCAGCAGATTTATATTGACGAGAAAATCCAGAAGTATATTGTTGACATCGTGTTTGCCACCCGTTTCCCTGCCGACTATGGACTGAACGACTTGAAGGGCATGATCACCTTCGGCGCATCGCCGCGCGCGTCAATCAACATGGCGCTGACGTCGAGAGCCTACGCCTTCCTGCGCAACCGTGGCTACGTGATTCCCGAGGACGTGCGTGCCGTCTGTCACGACGTGATGCGTCACCGCCTGGGCCTTTCCTACGAGGCCGAGGCCAACAACATCAGCGCCGACGAGATTATCAGCAATATCCTGGACAAGATCGCAGTGCCTTGATTAGGCTATAGGTTATAGGCTATAGGCTATAGGTTTTAGGCTATAGGTTTTAGGTAATTAGGTTTTAGTCATTAGTCAAAGAGTCATTAGTCGATACTGACAACTGACAACTGAAAACTGACAACAGGCAACTGACAACTAAGTAATGGATACAAACGAATTGCTGCGTAAGGTCCGCAAGATAGAAATCAAGACCAAGGGCCTGTCGCAGAACATATTTGCCGGCGAATACCACTCGGCCTTCAAGGGCAGGGGTATGACCTTCAGCGAGGTGCGCGAGTACCAGTATGGGGATGACGTTCGCGACATCGACTGGAACGTCACCGCCCGCTACAATCGCCCCTATGTCAAGGTCTATGAGGAGGAACGCGAACTCACGGTGATGCTGGTTGTGGACGTGAGTGGTAGCAAGGACTTTGGTGCCGTGGGAGTCGCCAAGCGCGAGATGATGGCTGAGGTTGGCGCCACCATCGCATTCTCGGCTATCCAGAACAACGATAAGGTGGGCGTCATCTTCTTCAGCGACAAGGTGGAGAAATTCATTCCACCCAAGAAGGGGCGCAAGCACATTCTGCTCGTCATCCGCGAGTTGCTCAACTTCGAGCCCGAGGGCACGGGCACCGATATCAATATGGTGCTGGAGTACATGACAAGCGCATTGAAGAAGCGCAGTACCACATTCCTGGTGAGTGACTTTATCGACGAACATGACTACAGCAAGTCGTTGTCCATCGCTAACCACAAGCATGACGTTATTGCCGTGCAGGTCTATGACAAGCGCGAAGCACAGTTGCCCAACGTGGGGTTGATGCGCGTGCGCGATGCCGAGCGTGGCACGATGAGGTGGGTGGACACCAGCAGCAAGCGCGTGCGTGATGCTTACAGCCGCTGGTGGTACAATCAACAGCAGGCGTTGAGCAGCACGTTGCAGCGTTGTAATGTCGATATCGCCAGTGTCGCCACCGACGAGGACTATGTTACCGCCCTGATGGGCCTGTTCAAGAATCGGGGTATCAGAAGTTAGGGACTTTAAAGACCTTAGCGACTTTTAAAAAAAATCAAGTTGAAAAATGTCACAAAGAGCGAAACATATCGTGATGATAGCCGTGGTGATGATGACAACCTGGGTCATTGCCATGGGGGGCAACGTCACGTTCAAAGCCAGGCTCGACAGTGCCTCGCTGCTCATGGGCAAGACCACGGCGTTGCATCTGGAAATTACCCAGGACAAGGCTGCCCGGGGCTTCTTCCCTAATGAGCAGGCTGACACGTTGAATGCCATGGTCGAGATTGCCGAACGTCTCAAGGCCGACACGACTGACCTGGGCAATAACCGCATCCAGATCAACCGCGATCTTATTATCCAGAGCTTTGATTCGGGCTTGTGGGTGATCAAGCCTATCCCCTATGTGGTAAATGGCGACACGGCATTCTGTAACCAGCTTACCCTGAAGGTGCTGCCTGTCGATGTGAGCCAGATGAAGGACATTCATGACATCAAGCCTGTCGAGGATGTGCCCTTCAACCTGCTTGACTGGCTGCCCGACTACTGGTGGGCATGGCTACTCGGGCTGCTGCTGATCGGTGGTGGCATCTGGGTTTACCGCAAGTATTACAAGAAGGGTATCAATCCCTTGAAACCGAGCAAGAAGCGCTTGCCACCCTATGAGGAGGCAATGATCAACCTGCAAAATCTCAAGGCCGCTCAACTGTGGCAACGAGGCCAGGAAAAGGAATATTTCACGGGCCTGACCGACATCCTGAGGGTGTATATTGACCGTCGCTTTGACATCAACGCCGTGGAGATGACCTCTTCCCAGATCATCGACACCTTGAAGAAGAACGACGAGACCAAGGCCGTGAATGAACAGCTGGAGATGATCCTTGAGGTCGCAGACATTGTGAAGTTTGCCAATGCCCGTCCGCTGGCCGATGACAACGAGGTGGCTTACCAGCGCGCCGTCAACTTTGTCGAAGCCACACGCCCCGTTGAACAACCTGAAAAGAAGGAGGAGGTGAAGAAATGATGAACCTTGCTCATCCAGGCTGGCTGTGGCTCCTGCCCGTGCTGTTGATACCGCTCATCGCATGGTATATCTACAGCCAGGATAAGAACGAACCCGAGATGAACGTGTCGTCCACCAGGGCATTTGATGGCATCGGCACGAGTTGGAAAGTGTGGCTCAAGCACTTGTCGTTTGCCCTCAAGCTGGGCGCTATGGCTTGCTTGATTGTCATCCTGTGCCGCCCGCAGACCCATGATAGCTGGTCCACGAGCGACGTGGAAGGTACCGATATCGTCATCGCCCTTGACGTTTCCACCAGTATGCTCGCCAAGGACTTCTCGCCCAACCGTTTCGAGAGCGCTAAACGGGTGGCTACCCAGTTTGTCAGTGGTCGTGACCATGATAACATCGGCCTGGTGCTGTTTGCTGGTGAGAGTTTTACTCAAGTGCCCATGACGATGGACAATGCCGCTCTGGTCAATGCTATCGGGCAGACCGAGATCGGCGCCCTCGAGGATGGAACAGCGATTGGCGACGGTATCGCCACAGCCATCAACCGCATCCGTGACGGCAAGGCCAAGAGCAAGAGCATTATCCTGCTCACCGACGGCAGCAACAACACTGGCGTCGTCGCGCCTAACACTGCTGCCGACATTGCTCGCAAGTATGGCATTAAAATCTACACTATCGGCGTGGGCAGTAACGGCACCGCCGAGTATCCCGTTGCCATCGATTATGCCGGTAACATTCAGTACCAGCGCATGCCTGTTGTTATCGATGAGGCGACCCTCAAGAGTATCGCTGCCAATACGGGCGGCAAGTACTTCCGTGCCACTTCGGGTAACGTGTTGAGCAACATCTTCAAGGAAATCGACCAGATGGAGAAGACCCACATGGATGTGCAGCGCTTCACCCACACCGAGGATCACTACGAGCCTTGGGCACTGCTGCTGCTCGGCCTGCTGTTGCTCAGCCTGCTGCTGGATTACACCCTGCTCAGGCACATCCCCTGATGCGCCTTACTCAGTTTAGAGGTTAAAGTTTAGACTTTAGAGAATTAAGGAATATGATCAATTTTGCTCATCCACAATATTTCTACCTGCTACTCCTGCTGCCAGCGCTGGTGGTGCTGTTCCTGTGGAACCGCCGTGACCGCAGCAAGCGATTGCAGCGCTATGGCAAGCGCTCCTCGATTGAACCGTTGATGCCCGAGGTCTCGCGCTATAAGCCATGGATACGCCTCACCCTGGAACTGCTGCTACTCGCTATGGTCATTGTGGTGCTGGCGCGCCCCCGTGCAGGGACCAGTAAAACGACGACCCAGGTACACGGCATCGAGGTGATGGTCGCCGTCGATGTGTCTAACTCGATGAATGCGTCAAGCACAGACAATCCTCAGGACGTGAGTCGTCTGCAACGTTCCAAGATGATCTTGCAGAAACTCATTGACCGTCTTGACAATAACAAGGTGGGACTTATCGTTTTTGCCGGTAATGCCTACATGCAGATGCCCATGACCAGCGATGCCGCTTCGGCCAAGTTGTTCCTCAACGGCATCAATACCAACATGGCGCCCACCCAGGGTACGGCTATAGGCGCCGCTATCAATCTGGCACTCAATGGCTTCTCCCAGAGCAAGAAATCACAAAAGGCCATTATCATCATCACCGACGGTGAGAACTTTGAGGATGACGCCGTGGGTGCTGCTCGTGAAGCGGCCAAGATGGGTGTTCACGTCTATGTAATCGGCGTTGGCTCTACCACGGGTGCTCCCATTCCTGTCAACGGCGGTTATTTAACCGATGATAGCGGTAACCCCGTTACCACCTACTTGAATGAGAAGATGGCTCAACAGATTGCCGATGAGGGTGATGGCGTTTATATCTCAGGTACCGCTGCCGATGCCGTCTCTACCCTCCAGGAGACCCTCGACAAGCTTGCCAAGAGCGACCTTGCGGCCGTGAGCTATACCCAGCACGATGAACAGTTTCCCGTGTTTGCTACTATCGCATTGTTGCTGCTGCTCTGCCTGCTGTTGTTGCTTGAGCGCAAGAATCCATGGCTCAAGAAGTATAATTTCTTTACTAAGGACAAGAAAGAAACCACCGTTATCAATGAGACGAAAAACGATACTAAGGATGGCGAGAAACAGTAAGTTTCTTGCTGTGATGTGTGCCGTCATGTTGTCGATAGGCAATATGGCTCAAGCCCAGACCAAAGCTCCCAAGATGACCAAGCAGGAGCGCGTGTGTCTGCGCAACGGTAACAAGCTGTATGAGAAAAAACGCTATGCCGAGGCCGAGGTTGAGTACCGCAAGGCTCTGCAAGCCAATCCTGCAAGTGAGAAGGCTCAGTTCAACCTCGCCACTGCCCTAATGAGACAGGGGAGTGCCACTGCCCAGCAGGACGACGAGAAAAACCCGATGAACCAGGCCGAGGGTATCTTTACCAATCTGGTCAAGGGCGCTCAGGACAAGCAGTTGCGAGGCAAGGCTGCCTATGACTTGGGTAACATTGCCTATCATCGTCAAGATTACGGCAAGGCGGTAGAATTCTACAAGCACGCCCTGAGATGCAATCCTGATGACGAACAGGCCCGTCATAACCTGCGCCTTGCCCAGCTCAAGAAGCAGCAACAAGACAAGAACAAGGACAAGAACAAGAACAAGGATCAAAATCAAGACCAAAATAAGGACCAGAACAAGGACCAAAATAAAGATCAAAACAAGGACCAGAATAAGGATCAAGACAAGCAAGACAAGAACAAGGATCAAAACAATCAGAACCAGCAAAACCAACAGGATAAGCAGGACCAACAGCAGAAACAGCATCAACAGCAGGGTGGCATGAGCCAGCAGAATGCCGAGCAGGTGCTCAAGGCCATGCAGGACCGTGAACGGGCCACCCAGCAACGCATCAATGCGCAGCAGGCCCAGCAACAGCGCCACGAGCGCCAGCGCACCAACAAGAAATGGTAGTTTTTAGTCAATAGTAGAAACTGTCAACTGAAAACTGACAACTGTCAAATATAATGAAACGCATTATCAATATCGCAATTCTGCTCTTGACCGTGATGGTGAGTCAGGCGGCATCGTTTAGCGTCGAGGCTCCGCATCAGGTGGTTGAGGGCAACAAGTTCAACGTCACGTTTGTGCTGAGCAATGGCGAGGGCAGCAGTTTCGTCCCCCCCGAGGTGACGGGAGCCAAGCTCATCTACGGCCCCAGCGTGTCCCACAGTTACAGTTCGTCGTGGGTCAACGGCAAGTCGAGCAGTAGCTCAAGTGAAGAGTACACCATGATCTACAAGGCCACTGCGACAGGAAAGTGTCGCATTGGTGCAGCTTCGATTGTCGTTGATGGCAAGCGTGTAGCAACCAAGGCCTTCACCATCGACATCCTGCCCTCGGGCAGTCATGCCAACTCCCAGCCACAGCACCAGACGACACCTGGTGCGCCCACCCCCTACAGTGACCCGATGACACAGAGCGCCGACAAGACGGTGAGTGGCAAGGATCTGTTTGTGCGCATCGAATTGTCCAAGCCACGCGTGTATGAGCAGCAGGCTGTCGTGTGCACCATCAAGTTGTACACTAAGTACCAGATTTCGCAGTTCATGCCCACTATCCAGCCGTCGTTTGATGGTTTCCTTATCGAGGAAATTCCTGTACAGCCCAGCTTGAACAAGGTTGAAACCTTGAATGGGGAGCGCTACATGACTGCTATTCTCAAGCAGTGCATCCTCTATCCACAGCAGAGCGGCAAGCTGACCATCTCGTCGGGTAATTACGATGTGAGCGTGGTGCAGTTTGATACCTTCCGCAGCATCTTCGGCACTATCTCTAAGCCTGTTGAGAAAGACCTGAAGGTGACCAGCAACAAGGCTACCGTTAACATCCTGCCGTTGCCCGAGCCCAAGCCTGCCTCATTTACTGGTGCAGTGGGCCGTTTTAACGTCACCACCGATCTCAAGCCCGCAACGGGCCTCAAGACCTATAGCGCAGCCATCTATCGCTACATCATCAGTGGCACGGGCAACATCAAGTACATCAAGGCTCCCGAGGTTCATTTCCCCGACCAGTTTGACGTCTATGATCCCAAGACCGATGCCCAAGTCAATGATGGTTCGGGCGACATGAGCGGTAGGGTAGTGATGGATTACACCTTTATCCCGCAATATGCCGGCGAGTTTGATATTCCGGCTGGCGAGTTTTCCTACTTTGACCCCGAGGCGGGCAAGTATGTGACCGTCAACGTTCCTGGTCGTCATCTCACTGTAGCCAAGGGAGAAGGTCAACCCAGCAACCATTACCGCATGAAGAATATGGACATCCGTCCCATCAAGAGCGGTGACCTGGACCTGAAGAAGTCCCACGGTTACATCGTTGATAGCTGGTCTTACTGGCTGTGGTTCCTGTTGCCACTGCTGGCACTGTTAGCCCTGCTGTTATATTACCGCAAGCAGCTCAAGGAGCGTGCCGACGTGCGCCACATGCGTTCTAAACGAGCCAGCAGGGTGGCACAGCGCCGTCTGAAGGCTGCTCGTGGATTCGCGTCGCGTGGTGACCGCAGTGGCTTTTACGCCGAGATGCTTAACGCCTTGTGGGGCTACATGAGTGACAAGTTGTCTATTCCCGTGAGCGAGCTGAGCAAGGACAACATCAATGCTGAGCTGGAACAATATGGAATCGACGAGCAGTTGCGCAAGGCATCGATGGATCTGATCGACAAGTGTGAGTTTGCCCAGTACGCCCCCGAACTTGCCTCGGGCGACATGAATGCTGTGCTTGACGAGGCTGCTGGCATCATTGACCGATTGGAAAGAGTGAAACGCAAAACTAACGTGCAGTCATGAAACAAGTCATTATTATCATTCTGTTAGCCGTGCTGGCCTTGCCATTATTGGCGACCAATGCCAATATTGACCGTGCTAATCAGGCATACAAGCAGGAACTCTATAATGAGGCTCTCAAGCTCTACTTGCAAGAGGCTCAGCAGTCAGGTGTGTCATCGGCGCTTTATTGCAACATCGGTGACACCTACTACCGTCTCAAGGACAACGTGCATGCCGTGCTCTATTATGAGCGCGCCTTGCTGCTCGACCCGTCAAATGGAGACGCCCGGTTTAATTTGGAATTTGTCCGTGGCAAGATGCAGTTGCCCGACGATGCCGGAGACTCGTGGTTCAGTAACTGGGTTGACCAGACCGTGAGTCACTTGTCGAGCAATACGTGGGCCATCATCGCCATCGTGACCTTCTTGTTGTTCCTGGCAGGTGTGGCAGCCTACTTGTTCCTGGATAATGTGTTGATGCGCAAGATTGGCTTCTTTGGTGGTGCCGTGTTGATTGTAGCCTGCATCCTTGCCAATCTGGCCGCTTTTCACGTCTATCACAAGGCGACCGATGGCAATGGCGCCATCATTATGCCTGAGAGTGTGACTCTTAGCACAGCGCCCCGCGAGCCTCGCGGCAAGGAGGAAGAGGCCTTCAAGCTGCAGCAGGGCACCCGAGTCGAGATCGTGGATTCTGTCGCAGACAAGGCTAACGGCAAGTGGCTCCAAGTATCCACAGCTGGAGGTCACAAGGCTTGGGTCAATGCCAAGGAAGTTGAGGTAATATGATAGATTATCTGGTAGATGTAGACAAGACCGCACTGCTGGCTGTAAATGGAATGTACAGTGTGTTTCAGGACGCCTTCTGGTGGATGGTGTCGGCCAAGTGGTCGTCGCTGCTGCTCGTACTGGCGTTGCTGTGGATACTGATGCGGCAGAATCGTCGCCATGCCTTGCTCGTGTTGCTCATGGTCGCCGTGGCAGTGCTGGTTGCCGACCAGGTGTCGTCAGGCCTCATTAAGCATCTGGTGGAGCGCTTGCGTCCCACTCACGACCCCTCGCTCGAGAATGCTGTCCATGTCATCAATGGCTATCGTGGCGGCATGTACGGCTTTGTTTCAAGTCATGCTGCCAATTTCTTTGCTATTGCCACGCTTGTCACCCTCATTATGAGGCGAGGCTTAGTCGCCGCAGCGCTCTACAGCTGGGGGCTGGTGCAGTGTTATAGCCGTATCTACCTGGGCGTTCACTATCCAGGAGACATCCTGGGTGGCATGATTGTGGGGCTGATGGCTGGTTGGCTGGTATGGTGCTTAATGCGATGGGTGCAACGCCGCTGGCGCTTGCCTGCTGGCCATTACTCCCAAGCCGATGCTGTGGTGATGGCCTCGGCAACAGGTGTTACTCTCCTGGGCCTGATGATCGCAGCCTTTGTTCAGACCATGTAGAGCCACGCGTCACTTGAGGATCCCTAACTTCTTGATATCATTGGCCAGGCTATCTGTGAAAATATTTGAGCCTCTCTTGTTGAGGTGCATCGCATTATAGAAGTAAGTAGTGTCATTACACAGGCTCATGTAGGTGTAATCGAGGATAGGAATCGAGTATCTATCTGCAATCTGCCTATAGTAGGCATAGATTTGGTTCAGGCTTGGCATCTTCTCGGTCGCACCGATGTATAAGGGCGAGAACACAAATACGATGTTGATACCTTCGGCCTTGACCTCCGAGAGATACTGGTCAAACTTGTGGGCAATGGTATCGTTTAACAGGAATGGGATGGAATCCAGTGCCGATAGTGCCTTGCCGTTCCAGGGAAGCGTTTCTCCGCGGTATCCCTTGGTCAACGTCTTTTTCCCGTCGGGTATGAACACGCTCAAGCCGGGCATGTCGCTCCTGGGGTTGATGTGGACATAGCGATACATCGGCAGGTATTTTTCCCACACCGTGAACGGCTCTACCGGGAAAAAGGTCGCTCTCATGGACTTGTCCCAGAAGTAGGGGAAAAATTGTATCTTCTTGATGCCTATCCTGTTGATTAACGAGAATACGTCAATGTTCTGAATGATCAACTGTGGCTTTTTGGTATTATGTTCCCTATAGAGGTGATACTTCAGGATCTGACTGTCAAAGGATCGCCCGTCAATGCCTAAGTTATAGCTGTTAATCGACAAGATACTGTCAAGAATCAGAGGGTTGACGTGTTCCCATGCACGCGAACTGCCCATGACAACCACATCGGCAGCTATGTCTCCATTCATGAGGTCATACCAAGCCTCAATGCTGTAATCACTCGAGTGCTTGGCTACCTGGCTGAACTTGTAGTCCACCACGGTCAGTAACAGGTAGGCGGGCAGGGTGAAAAGCAGGCAATATTTGATAAATCTCCTCATGTGTTTCAGAATTGAAAATAAATGAATGTCTGACCCGTACCCGAGTAGATGAAGAGCACCATCAGAATCAGGTAATACACACCCCAGCGCACAGGACGGTAATTGAATGGCTTGGCGTCAGTGAACTGGAGGGCGTGCTGTTTGTCACGTTGCAGCCATTCCACAGTGAGCATGATCAGGCCAAATAGCAAATAGGTGCCTCCCGTTACCATTGAACTGCTGTAGAGACCATTGGTTGCCATCGCTTTGAAAAAACCGATGAGCTGTTCCATCGATTCGGCTCGAAAGATGATCCAGCCGATGACGGCCAGGAAAAAAGATATTGCCATCTGACATGCTTCCTTGAAGTTAGGCAAGAGGCGTCCCCATGCTACCCCATGATTGTGTTTGGTGTTAATGCCTGACAGGTTATAGATGGCCAATAGTGTGGCGTGGTACAATCCCCAGCAGACAAAGGTCCAGTCCGCTCCATGCCACAGTCCGCTCAGTGCCCAGACGATATACACGTTGCGTATGGCCTTCATTTTACTGCAACGGCTGCCGCCCAGTGGAAAGTAGATATAGTCGCGGAACCAGGTCGTGAGGGATATGTGCCACCGACGCCAGAATTCGGGGATGCTTCTTGAGAAATACGGGTAGTTGAAATTCCTCATCAGGTTAAACCCGAACAGTCTTGCACAGCCTATTGCGATGTCGGAGTAACCCGAAAAGTCACAATAAATCTGCAGGGTGAACAAAACGCCCAGCAGGAACAACGATAGGCCTGGCAGGTTCTGGTAATTGCCCCATGCCTCATCCACCAGCAGTGCACAATTGTCGGCAATCACTAATTTTTTCAAGAAGCCCCACAGCATCTGTCGCATTCCATCAACCGCTTGGCCATAATCAAACCTGCGCTGCCGTTGGAATTGGGGCAAGAGATTGGTTGCCCTCTCGATGGGGCCAGCCACCAGCTGTGGAAAAAAGCTGATATAGGCAAACAGTTCTATGATATCATGGGTGGCACGCACCTTGTGATGGTACACGTCTATCGAATAGCTCAGTGCCTGGAATGTATAGAAACTGATGCCTACAGGGAGAACGATATTTACGGTCGCCCAATCCAGCTCATATCCGAATGAGGAATGCAGTAGGGCATTAAGGCTTCCGGCAAAGAAGTTGTAATACTTGAAAATAAACAGGATGGCGAGGTTGAAGACGATGTTGGCCGCGCTGACTGCACGTTGCATCCTGCGGTTGCCATTATAGTGGTCGATCAATAAGCCACTGCAATAACTCAGTAATGAGGTCAATGCGATTAATCCTAAGAATCGCCAGTCCCACCAGCCATAGAAAACATAGCTGGCGACGACAATCAGTAGATTCTGCCACTTGTGTCCCTTGAATACAAACCAGTAGAGCAAGAATACCACGGGACAGAATATGAGAAATTCAAACGAATTAAAAAGCATCTGTCAGTCGTTTCCTTTACCTTAATTCTAACGTGAATTCGATGAAAATAAACTGCTGATACTCAGCTCCCCCTCTTGGATAAGAGGGGGTTGTGGGGCGTCGATGCCCCCGAAAGCAGTCACCATCACAGTAACATCAACGCCCCTGCCCTTCGGGCACCCCCTCTAATCATTAGAGGGGGGAGTGGCTAACGCACTGAATCATTTCATCGAGTTCACACGGATAACTGCCGCAAATTTACATTTTTCTAGACGAATCTCTGCAACAAATCTTTAGATTCATCTATTTCTCCGTCATTTTTGCAGTTTATTCAGTATTTTATGAAAAAGATTGTGGGAAATGAAGAATGCACGACATTTCCCACAATAGCGTTTTGGATTTTCCGAATGCTATGGAGGCCTTACGGGAATGGCGTGTTAGTCGCTTGCAGAGAGCAACTGGTCTATTAAGGCGGTAACGTCAGCAATGCTGACATTGCCATCACCATTCATGTCTGCCGCAGGATTGTCCTCAAATGTGGTAATTCCCAAAAGAAGTACATCAATGAGATTTGTCACATCTTTGATGTTTAAAACACCATCTCCGTCAATGTCCCCAATGCCAAGGATGTTGGTGAATTCATTCCAATCGGCCGAAACCGTATAAGCATAAAGCGACTCACAAGGAACGCAAAGTGTTCCATCTGAAATAGTTGAATGGTTGAATGCATTATACGCGGTATGGTATTCGTCATAATAATGATCATGAATAGTGGGCGGTATTGTGGCAAGGCACGTTACGTTCATTAGACTAGTACACTCAAAGAACGCGCCAACTTGGATGGAATTAACGGAATTGGGAATTGTTATACTTGATAATCCAGAGCAGCCAACAAATGCACCGGTCCCTATAGTAGTAATTGAATTTGGGATGACAGTATTCATGCAGCCAGTAATTAACGTATTACTCGATGTTTCGATGATGGCATTGCAGTTATCTCGGGAATCGTAAGTTGAATTGCCGTTTTCTACTATGATACTACTTAGATTAGGACAGTTTGAAAACGCATCAACACTGATGTAGGAGACTGATTGGGGAATTATCACACTTGAGAGGTTTGTGACACTGAACGCATATTCTCCGATGGTATAGATGGAGTTGCCGAGTACTACGTCAGTTAGGCTTCTGCAATAATAAAATGCATGTTGGCCGATATAATTAACAGAATTTGGAATGGTTATACTCTTTAGGCTATCGCAGCTTTCGAATGCGCTTTCACTGATGCTTGTGACGGAATTGGGGATTATCACATTCGTTAGGCTAGTACAGCCTCTGAACATATAACTATTGATATTTGTGACAGAATTGGGAATTGTTACACTCCTTAAACTACGGCAGGCTTCGAATGTACATTTGCCGAAACGAGTGACAGAGTTTGGTATTGTCACACTCATCAGGTCGTAACAAGAAGCGAATGCATAATCACCTATATTAGTTACCGAGTTAGGAATTGAGACTTCTTTAAGCGCTGGGCAATAAAAGAATGCATTATTAGCGATGTGTGTCACGGAATTGCCAATGGAAACATTAGTCAGACCATAGCAACCGCGGAACGCATAGGATCCAATGGTAATCACGGAGTTGGGAATTGTTATGCTAGTTAGACTCTTGCAATTACTAAAAGCATACGTGCCAATGGTGGTGACAGTATTCGGTATGATGGTATTCTTGCAGCCAACAATCAGTTGATTGCTTGATGTTTCGATGATGGCATTACAATTATCGCGCGAATCGTACTTTGGATTATCAATGTCTACGCTTATGTTAGTAAGGCCATCACATCCTTCGAATATATTAAGTGTTGATAATCAGTAACCTACACATTAAACGGTAGAAAGGTGATGTCACTGATTCTTGAATGAGGTAAAAAGAGTGAGATTTAACGTTTTTAACTTTCTTAAACGTGCGCAGGATTCAACAATCATGTGCAAATAACAATCTGCAAATTATTAGTATCTATTCATATTATAGAATTTTTCACCTTCTTCATATGTAGCAACATATTCTGAATATTTACCTCCAAATAGTCCTTGCTTAATTGGTGGCCAGTTATTTTGATCTACTCCTGCTTGTTTAAAGAAATTTGTATAGAAATCATCCTCGTTTCTTAAAAGCGAAACTCGCTTATTAACGAATCCTCCGATGGGGAACCAATTTTCTGCAATTCTTTGGCATTTATAATAATGACAAAGTAGAGAAGCCAAATGTTCCCAAGTATAGAAACCGTTCTGAAAGTCATTGTTATCGATAAAAGTTCTTTCAAAATAGGTTCTAATGGCACTCATAATCATTTGACTATAAGGGTAAATCCATGACGCTTGCAGATAGATATTAAGAGAATCATGATTCCAATGATTATAACCTGCCAAACACTCTAATGGATATGAATAACTTGGGCTAAACACATTTGGTGCGGGAACTTTTGTTTCAAACAATAATTTTATGAGTTTAAAACGTCCATATTTAACAGCTGCCAAACCCATAGCATGATATAGAAATGTAGATGCAAGAAGATGGACATATTGCGTGCCCTCTGAAGTTATTTCACCATTCTTAAAAGGTTTGATACATAGTTTCACCATCCCATCTACCAACAACCTCTGTTGATTAATATTCCCATATCGTACAACAGGCAATATAGCAGACATGAGTTTTGCAATTGCCTCTTGATGAACTTTTAAGTGTACATTAAATGTTTGAGATGTTGTCTGATGGTTATATGATGCGTATTGTAGGATTTTTTTGAAAGCCTCCTCAGTTTCATCTTCTATTAACTCTGTGAGGAGAATCTGCTTGCTCGGTTCTAGTAGATATGATTTAACAATTGTGGAAAAGTCTTGAGGGGTTGATGCTGTAAATGGTTGTAAAATCTGAGACGCAGGGGTAAAATTGGGCTTGGGTCCCAGTGTCGGCGCAGCATTCATGGGACATCCCCATAGATCTGAAGCCAGCTCTTGAAGAACCTTTTCGTAATTTGTGTCATTTCTCATATCATAGCCAGTACGAGTTTCTATTAATTCGTTGAATGAGTCACCAAATGATCCATCACGTAATATAGGTACAAATTTACTAGAACCCATATTATGGTAGAGTTCAATTGTTATAACCTGATCCTCGAACTTGGCACCACCTAATTGTTTTTCAATTTTCTCTTTATACTTGGGTGTACCTATGATAAGTACTCTGTCGGCTCGCTTAAGACCTTTTTGCATGAATGTGATGAGATCATCACCTCCACGATTATATTGATCAAGTAGTGTATATACACGAAATTTTTCTCTCAAATCTTTGGAAAGATCTGACACCCATTGTTTATGCTCATCGCTATCCCAAGAATAGCTGATAAATACTATTGGTGTATCCTCAGGGATTTGCTCAAGCTGACTTGGTATTTTGGAAAATGGAGATTCTGTTGCCATATGTGCCAATTTATTACGATTTCTTCAGGGTTTTATTTAGCCATCTTGTTACATCATTCGATTTATTGAAAGGATTGCGCCTTAGATAATTATCGAAGTCTGCAAGTTCGTTTATCTCATATTTTCCTGTAGATTCGTCACATGTTGCATTATTACAGAGGAATGAATCAATAATATTTGTGAGAGAACTTTTAAGAATGAGATTATCGTATAGATACAGAGTGTTGATGGATACGACCATAATAGGTTTACAAACCATATCTGATAATATCATTTCTGGCTTTTTCTCAATTTCTTCGTAAAACCATCGATTCAAGATGGAGAGTAATCCTGGTTGAAGTAATCTAACATCTTCAAAAACAATCATTGGGTAATAGGAAACTTCGTTAGGAATACTTTTATCCCACTCAAATGTATCTGCTTCTATTGAATCAATATGATTAATGAGTTGACCAACTCCAATTGGTTCTGGTTCCCCTTGGAATAACTTTCTTGTTTTATCTATATTTCTGGTTTTAAGGACTATCTTCTCATGTAACTCATCAAGTAGGCGAACATAATCTCCATCATCTCTGCATTCGCCATTCATTTTAATTGCTTTACACTCTACAATTATCAGTTCTGCACGTTTTGTTCGAGCATAGAAGTCCGGTTCATTAGGTTTTTCAGATTCCTCTTTTGAATTACGAATAGGAAATGTATAACAGGTTGTTGGCAAGCACTTGAAAAATGTCTGGCGGAATAAAACCTTTTCAATAAATGCTTTATTATAATCGAAAAATCCACAACTTCCTTTTTTACCATTTATTAGTGGTAAAAAGTCGAAGTACAAACTGTTGAATAAACGTTCACAAAGAATTTGATTGTTTATGACCACATAACCTGTTCCGTCTTTCAACTTTACAAATGGTTTTGAGCGGAATCTCCTGTAATCTATATTCAAATCTGTCTTCGAGAATCCCTCTTCTTCCTTGTAAGGTATGTATTCTTCTTCGTTTATACTAAAATAGTCAACAAGAGAAGGAGAAAATAATCCTGTCTCATCATTAAGTCTTATTTTGTCCAATGAAATAACAGGGACACCATCTTGCTTTTCTTGGTAATACTTATCTGTTTCATAAGCCAACCAGATTAAAGTTGTGTAGTATTGCTGCCAGTTTTTGATTCCCCAATTATTAAAAAGTATTTCGGTTGCCTTACTCAATACATCGTTGGATGGAATATAGTCAACTAACAGACGAAAATAATAAATCTGTGGTTGAAGGACTATTTTTAGAGAGTAGTTGTTTGTGTCATTGGTAAGAAAACCATTGAGGAACATAAGTTCGTCGAGTTTGTAGAGTTCTTTACGATTATTAAAGCTAACGATCTTCTCATTAAGAGTAAGAATCACTTTGAATAAGGTAAACTCAATATCGCATTCCTCAATAATGCCTTTAAAATCTTCTATATGTATAGCAAAAATCTGACGCCAAAGTTCTAACCCAGTACGATATGTGACAACTTGGACTTTTTCATTGGAATCTATTCCAATTCTGTTGTAATATAACTGAAAGAGTTCATTTATATAAGGTATATGTTTCTTGCTACAATCAGAGAAGAGTGATCGTTCATCATCAGGAACATGCATATTACCATAATGGAGACTAAGAATAGCCGCCATTCGAAGAAGTGTATTACGATTATAGAGTTTTAATGTAGCAGGTATATCAATGGGGGAGGCATCTTTGAAAAACTCACTGTATTCAAGAACTCTTCTTATATGGTATGTTGTCTGTTTAGGCATACATTGCTTTGGCTTTAGGAAATGATTATGTGTTAAGCACCCACACCCCATCGTTGTCTTTGCCTTCATGCTTCAGAATACCTTTCTTCTGCAAAGCAGAAAGGTCGCGTTCGATGGTGCGTTGGCTCACCGACAAAGTCTCCGACATTTGTTTGCCAGTTATTGTTGGAGATTCTTTTATGAGATTGAGTATTTTATGCTGACGCTCAGTGAGTTTCATCTCCGACACGTCTCCGACATGGTCTCCGACATTCGGAGTGTCGGAAGAGGCAAAAATGATAGTCTGGAATTGGGTCGGAGTAGATTTGAACACAGGCTTCAGCTCGTCCTTATAACCTTCCAAGGCTTTGGTCTCATTACAGATACGTGTGAGTCCGCTACCACGCTTCTCCATATAGTCAAGTTGAGCCATCACATTTGCAAGGATAGGATTGCGCCTTTCAGAAGACACATCTTTGATGTCCAAATCCTGTATCAGCATACCATTGTACATTCCTCCAGGGGATGTAACGGTGAGGCGGTCATCGTAAATGTCAAGATGAACTTCACTTCCCATAACTGTATAGTCACGATGGATGAAATGGTTTACCAAAGCCTCCAAAACGGCACGTTCCGCATACTCTGGTTTGTTCTTTCTTCCATCAGGTAGTTTCTCCCAGCCTCTCTTAGTGTTTGACTTTACAAAGTTCATGGCTTCACGAAGCAACATGAGGACATTGCCCGTAAACTCCGCATCGTTGATGGCGTCGCCCTTTTCTGTTCCATCCCATCGGGTACAATAAAGGCGAGACTGCCATAAAGGACAATCATCGGCGAACAATGCACCAGCATTCGTTAGGTTCCCTGTGACGGTTACCAGTCCAAACGACAAGAGATATTTTTTGTCCCATTCTTGTTTGGTGCGGTCTTTGAACGAGTTCGCCAATATCGTAAAGGAATAGTCCTCTGCTTTATAGTCTGTGTGAAGGGAATCAAAAGTTTTGTTGGAACCTTTCAATACCAAGCGAACCATCTGCTCTGCTGTGGCAGGTACGCTTTCATCACCGATGCGAACAAAGGCAATACGCTGACCATCTCCAACGTAGTAATATGGGGTATAATGCCCTGCATTGACTTTGAGTTGCAAGATGTGCAGACCATCTATATCATGGGGAATCATCTCCACCTCCGGCAGGGGATCCATGTAATCACGAATCTTACTACTGATAGCTTCGCAAACATGCTGTACATCATCGAGTCCTTTGACAATGCCATCATTATCAATGCCGAAGAAAAGGGAACCACCCAAGCCATTGGCAAAAGCGCTAACGCTCTTCAACCAACTCTTAGGTTTCTTCTCTTCAAGCATTACCTTGAAGTCGTATGCTGTACATTCAGCTATCAGAGTCTTTAATTCCATTTTATATGAAATCTCTATTTGTCTTGCAAAGGTACTTATTTTTATCGAAAGTCGAGCATTTATTTAGCGTTTCGCGCATAATTTAAGCAAATTTTGTCTAAAACAAGGCTATGGTATAACAAAAAAGAAATGATTTGTGCTGAAAACGACTTTTGTACCCTCGAACTAGGAAAATGGCGAATATGGCAACGAACAAGCATTCCAATCTAAAGGAAGGGCTGGACCTGAAATTCTTCGACTTGTGAAACGGCTTTATCGAATATCTGTGGGAGTGCTGAATGGAGCACAGAATGGGACATGGAACATTGTCATAACAATTTAATACGCTTTATTCCGACATCTCAGAAAAAAGCGGTAACTTTGCGCCCAAAAATAATTATCTGTATCATTCACAACTATTTGAGCGTTTATGAAAATACTTGTTGTCGATGACGAATTAGACATCTGCGAGATACTCCAATTTAATCTTGAGACGGAAGGATATGAGGTGGATACCGTCAATTCTGCAGAGGAGGCGCTGGCACTGAATCTGACGGAATACGCACTGATTCTTCTGGATGTGATGATGGATAAGATGTCGGGATTCCAGATGGCACATAAGATGAAGGAGAATCCTGCTACGGCGCAGATTCCCATCATTTTCATCACGGCACTCGACGGGGAGAACCACATGGTAAAGGGACTCAATATCGGTGCAGATGATTATATTGTCAAGCCCCTGAGCATGAAGACTGTGAAGGCAAGGGTCAATGCGGTGCTCAGGCGGGTATATCCGCATGGGATGCGAGACGGGATGTCCGAGACAGACACGGTTTGCTATGAGGGTATTGTGCTTGATTTAAAGGCAAAGACCGTCAGCCTTGACCATCAGGAACTGCCGTGTACGAAGTTGGAGTTTGAGTTACTTTCCTTCCTGCTTCAGCATCCGGGCACGGTGTATTCCCGCGAGGATTTGCTGAAATACTGCTGGCCGATGGATACGTGCGTGCTTGACCGCACGGTGGATGTCAACATTACGCGGCTGCGCAAGAAATTGGGGCGCTACGGAAAACAGATTAAAACACGTGTAGGCTATGGTTACTGTTTCGAGAAGTAGCGTTTTTCAGCGAAACCTGTTGCTGAGCATCGGTGGTATATTCCTGCTTTTCGCTATTTGCTTCTGCATCTATCAGTATCAGCGTGAAAAGGAGTATAAAATAGACATCCTTCATTCGCGTCTGCAGATGTATAACTACGACATCATGCAGGTGCTGGGCGAGGACGGCATCACCAGTAGGCACCAGTTTCTAAGCTATGTGAGGCAACATCCTCTGAAGGGTCTCCGTGTCTCCGTCATCGACAGACAAGGACGGGTGCTCCTTGACAGCAACGAGCCTCATCCTGACTCATTAGACAATCATCTTGGGCGAACTGAAATTCAGCAGGCACTGCGCGATGGCAATGGCTTCGACCTCAAGCGCACGTCGCAGTCCACCCACGAGACCTATTTCTACTCCGCCACACGCTTCAAGCGCGTCATCGTGCGCACCGCCGTGCCTTATTCTGCTGAGTTGACGCAATCGTTACGGGCAGACAACACCTATATCTATTTTTCCATAGCCTTGACCTTGCTCCTGGGAAGCGTGCTATATATCAGCACACGCCGCATCAGCCGACATATAGGCTATCTGCGCGAGTTTGCCATCAAGGCTGAGAATGGCGAACCACTAGATCATGAGTTGGAACGGCATCTTCCCGATGACGAGTTGGGTGACATCAGCCACACCATCATCATGCTCTACTGGAAGTTGCGACATGCCGAGGAAGACAAGGCTCGGCTAAAGCGACAACTCACGCAGAATGCCGCCCACGAACTGAAGACGCCCGCCATGAGCATCCACGGCTATCTGGAGAGCATCCTCGACAATCCCGACATGCCCGAGGATAAGAAGAAGCATTTCCTAGAGCGCTGCTATGCCCAGAGCATGCGTATGAACAAGCTGCTGCTTGACATGAGTGCGCTCACACGGCTCGACGAGATGGATGCCAATCACTTCCGCAATAGTGAGGAATACCAGCAGGTGGACGTGGTGCAGATTGTTCGCAGCATCCTCGACGACACAGCCCTTGCGCTCCAGGGAAAAGGGATCACACCACGCTTGAAGATGCCCCCGCAAGTCATTATAGCCGCTGACGCCAGCCTTATCTATAGCATCTTCCGCAACCTCATAGACAATGTCATAGCCTACGCTACGGATGCATCTCTCGTTGAAATCACCTGTAAGCCCGTGGTCCGTGACAACAGCGGATTGTATGAGTTCTCCGTGAGCGACAATGGTCCAGGTGTAGAGCCACAGCATTTGGAACATCTTTTCGAACGCTTCTACCGAGTAGATAAGGGGCGTAGCCGAAAACTCGGCGGCACCGGTCTCGGCCTTGCCATCGTCAAGAATGCCGTAACCGTCCACGGCGGCACTGTAACGGCCCTTCCCACTC
>CAMVBJ010000030.1 GCA_947165675.1 uncultured Prevotellaceae bacterium | reverse complement strand
TCGTCGAAATTGCAAAATCTTAATTTGGGTGTCTCATTGCGGAAAACAGGAAAACGGATGCCCCGATGTTGACGAGGCATCCATTTTTATCAATCAGGTTGTGACGACCAGTGGCGTCACTTGATGATTTTGACCGTCTGGGTCGAACCGTCGCTCATCTGGCGCACGATGATGTTCACGCCATCGATGGGTTCGCTGTGTTCAGCTCCTGCGGCGTCATAGTAGCGCTCGCTCACGACAGTGAGTTCACCCATTCCATCGGCAGTAGTCTCGCGGACATCGGTGGCACTAGGAGGTGGTCCCCAGGCGAGTCCGAAGCCTGAACCACCACGAGAGCTGCTGTTGGGACGTCCATCATCGTAGGTGTAGTAGACGTAATTGCGGACTCTGTCATAACGCTTGATGATGGCAATCTTACCATAGAATGATTCTGGATCGAGCGTTGTCCCAGGCTCAACCATGTCAGCCCTCATGGGGGCGCCTGAAGCAGAGTTCTGTCCTCGGGTGCCGATGTGCGGGCCTGATGAATTAACCGTGAACTCAATGACCTTGTCAGGATCAAAGCCGTCATCGATGAGTCGCCTCTGATAAGCATCTACTTGATCAGATAGCAGTGAATCTTGTCCACACTTATTGCCTAAGAATGTGTCGTTGCCATCTATGCCATCTCCTGCGTTGGGCTTCAATTGCAGGTAGTAGAGCTCATGGGTGGTGGTTACTCCGTTTTCGGTGGTGCTCCATGTTGCTAATTCACCAGGAATTAGTCCCCTCACGTTATGATGGCAGTTGTAATTGGTGATGTTGGGACATCCACTCAAGTCAATGCCATTGATGTGGTTGTAACTATAGGTGAGCGTTTGCAGATTTGGATTGTTGTTCAGACCGTCCATACAGTACAGGTCATTGTTGTCGGCGTGGACAACTTCGAGCACTTTGCTGCCGAAGTGTAGGTCCGCAATGCTGTTCTTGCCGGGATCGTTCACCACAGTAGGCACTTTACCTGGCATATCGAAATTGAAGTGGTCATAGTTCGTCCAGATGCTATCCTGGTTACTGCAATCAAAATGGCGCAACTGGGTGTTATTGCTCACGTCAAGATTGCGGACCATGCAGTTGCGCAGGTCAAAATACCTGAGGTTCTTGTTGTCTCTCACATCCAGGATTTCAAGTTCAGGGTTCTGCCAAATCCATAGCGAATCGAGGTTAAGACCAGCATCATTGACAAATTTCTCCAGGCGAGAGTTGGATACCCATGCCGTAATGAGATTCTTATTGGCTGTCAAGTCCATGCCATCACTGCCCAATGTGGTGCCCAACGTCGAGTCATTATAGGCGTGCAGGTACTTCAGATTGACGTTCTTGTGCAGGTCGAGTTCTCTAAACACCTTGTTGTCGTTCACCCACACGAGATGCAATGAGTCGGCATCGGCACTGAATCCCTCTTGTGCATCTACTGTTGGCAATGGGTAAGCCAAATTGTTGAAACCACTGATGCGTGGCAACTTGGGATTCTTGTAACAATAGACATCATACAAACCATTGCAGTTGTCAAGCAGCACTGTCGTTAGTTTAGGCCGATTGAAAGCATACACATAGCGCAAACCACTAAATGGAGAAGTCACTGTTCCGGTGTAAGTGCCATTTGATCGTGCGCCGTTCATCGTGATGGTCTTTTCTCGGGTTTCGGTCACGCCTGTACTGTAATCAGTGTATGAATACCTCTGTCGTACAGTAGATGGAATGCCGACCGTGATGCCAGTTTCGGGGTCATAACCGCGATGCTTAAAGGCACACTTGGAGGCGTCAATATAGGTGATGGAGTCAACCGTTTGGACGTTCAACTTGTGAATTGGGTTGCCCGTTAGAATGATGGTGTCAATCTTGGACGCATAGACTCCGATGGAATCATAATCGGAATAGGACAAATTGATGTAGTGGAGATTCTTGCATCTGGTATCAAGGGTGAAATTGATAGAGCCCTGCATGGTGGTCACGTCCGCCCCTCTCATGCCAATGGCTGACAATCTCTCCAGTGACTTGAGGCCCGGGGTCAAGATTTCTCCGTTGGTCTTCTTCTTGCCGTTCTGGGAACCGATGCCCATTGAGCGCATTCCGTTGTAGTCGGCATAGAAATATTTCAATTCAGGTAAATCCTGAATCCAGATGAACCTGGCGTTGGAAACATGGCAATGAGTTAGTGCCGTCTGCTGGATGCCGGTATAGCTGATGTCTAGATATTCCAGCTTGTTGTTATCCAATAGGTCGAGGATATAGAGCCCGGTAGTGTCATTGTAATCCATCGTGTAGTATTCCTGGTCGTAGGCCTCCTGTCTGCCTGGATATTTGGGTGTCGTGTCAATGAGCCACAAGTACTTCTTGTAGTCAGGATAAGAGGTCGAGGTATTGCCATTGTCTATCCAATTCCTTATACCAGCACCCTTGTCTTGTGATGTGGTATGACGTTCTATGGAACGGTTGTGGCTCACGTCCAGATATCGCAATTCCGTGTTCTTGTGCAGATAGACTGAATCCTTGAGGTTGCAATGGCTCAAGTCAAGATATTTAAGCCCAGTTAATTGCTCAAGTGATGCGCTGTCGGGCTGGGCTGCCGATGTGGGCCAGTAAGCATAGTAGTAGTATTGAAGACTGGGTCGCGTACTGGAGAAGTCATAAACACCAGAGTTCTTGTTCCATCTCTCGAAAATGCCACCAGCCACTGTCGTTAGGTTCCTGAAGGTGTAGAACTTGTTATAGCTGGCTTTGAGCGTTTCGATGGGAACGCCATTCAGCGAACCGTTGTTGCCGATGCGCTGGAAATAGTTGGGTTGCTCGGCAGTGCCACTGATGTCCATATAGGTCAACGCCGTGTTCCCCAGCAGATACAATCCACTGCCGTCGCTCATTACGGGGCTGGCAGTCATAGTCTTGATACCAGGATTGTTATGCATCTCCAAGCGTTCCATGCTTGGGTTGTCACCCAGCATGAGTGCCGTGAGGCTTTGGGGTAGGCTCTCGGCGGTAAAACTGGTGAAACCGTTATTGCCCAGGTCTAACCCCGTCAGACCTTCACACTCATCTCTGTTAAGTGTCAAAGCACCTCCGCCTAAGTTGTTGTTTTCCAAATAGAGGAACTTGACGTTTTCAAGCCCCCATGTGGTGGCGTTAGCCTTGGCCTGACTCACCGATGTGTAACCGTTGTTATTGAGCTTAAGGCCAGTTAAAGCAGGACAGTTGGTGCCATCGATGCTTAGGTTGGTGCGTGGCAATCCACAGTTGTCGAGGGCAAGCATCGTCATGCTCGTATTGCTATGCAGGTCAAGGGTCTTCAAGTTACTGTTACCACTGATTCTCAAATAACCTACATTGGGGTTCTCGCCATAAAGCAATGTCTCCAAATCCTTTAAGTTATCAAAATTTGGGATGTAACTGCCCGTTGTTTTAATGCCGCAATTGGTCACATCAAGATAGGACATGTGCGTTTGTGCCTCAAAGCCGACATTGGACCATCCTAAATTCGTGTCATTGGTCAAAATCAGCGTGTCAATGCAAGTGATGTTATAGGTCTCTTTAATGGCACGGAATGAATTTAGGGATGAACAATTTGCAAGGTTGAGGTATTCGAGCGTAGTCAGTCCGGTCGGTAGCTGGATATACCCGTCGGTGGGCTCACCATCAGACAAAGTCGCTGAGGACGAGAAACCAGTAAGGTTGGTGCCTGATGCGTTCAAGTGCTGCATATTGGTACAGTAACGCAAATAGACGTTTTTCAGTTGGGAACATTCACTCACATCCAGCCATTTTAATGTAGCTAATTGGTGCTTTAAAACGATATAGTATTGCTGTGATGACGTTAAAGAGCTTTTAGACTTGAAACCTTTGAGATTTGTCAATCCTACAGCTTTGAGTACTTCAAGGTTTGAAGCTGCGGGCAAGAAAATACGATCCATATTGGTACAATAGCTCACATCAACATACTTGAGGCTAGACATGTAGTTGCCAGGCGTGCCCCAAAAGTCAAAGTAGGTGCAGTGATGCATTACTAATGTCTCAAGCTTTGTGAGATGCTGAAGGTTACCACTGGAGTAGAAATTAGGGTTGTGGGAAATGTCTAAATAGATAAGATTAACGTTGTTGGCGCTGATAGTAAGACCAGATCCAGTGACATGAGTTATACTGCTTGTTCCTGTAGTACCAGCTAAAGAGACAAGATTACAGTTACTAGCCTTGAGGGTTGTGAGTGCTGTTAATCCCGTGATGTTGGCGCCGGTAGTCAGGTTGTTGTTACTGATGTCAAGATAGGTTAAGCCTGTCAGTAATCCTAGTCCTGTGAGGTCGGTGATGCCTTGGTTGGAGACATCGAGCTCGGTGAGTTGGGTCTCATCGATCACTCCATTGGTGGCGTAGGCCAACAACGCTGCCCTGAAGTTGGCGTCAGGAAAGTTGGTCGAGTTGAGTGTCACGCTGGCCTGTGCCCACGGGGCGCCCGATAGCGCAAATAGCGCGACCGTACATGAAATAAATAGTAAGCGTTTCATCATAAGTTGAAATATTAATGTTAGTTATTATTGAATATTGAGCTGTTGAACTAAAATAGCAAAACTGTGTTTATCTTACAGAAATAGAAATATTAATGCCGTTAAAAAATAATCCTCACTGCAATAATAAACCACAGTGCTTTAAGTGCAAAATTAGAATGATTTTTTTTGATACGCAATAATTTTCAATGAAAAAATATCAAATCAACAGATGTGCGGCCTGAAAAGTGAATAATTAATCATGAGTAGCTGGGCTATGGTAATTGATGCAGTAAAGAATGAAAAAGCCAATATATACTTAAGCTCAAATTGCCGATTTCATTTCAGACTCTTGAACTTGTCATGAATCCAACTGAATAACAGGGTTATCATTAAGTAGCAGAGGGTGGCCGTTGTCGTGTGACAAGAGCTATGGCTATACTCCAGGAATAACATCCTGAAAAACGGATGAACAACAAAAAGACTTGCCGAAATAGCCCCCAAGATGGTGAAGATCTTGAAAGTGAAGAGTTTAACAAAGCAGACGAGGAAAGTTACTGCAAAAACCTCGGTTAAAGGAACCATTGGCTTGTTTGTCATGGAGATAAAGCACATGACAAGCGATAGAACGCATAGCGTTGCAATCGTGGGTCTGGATAGCGCTATCGTGGCGTTTGCTTTTGCGTAGATGATGCCCATGATAAATGGTGTGGCCCATCCCAGGAAGTTGACCCGACTCCACAAGGACAACTGTTTGTCGCCCGAGTAGAGTACTATGTAATAATAAAGGATGAAAATGGCACACAGGGTTATCAACCACTTGATATTAAGTTTCCTGATAAATAAAAAAAGGAAATATAACTGGAGAATCGCTCCAAAAAACCAATATGGACCAGGCTCCAAAGTGTAGCTCTTATAGATGAAAAAGTTGATGGTAAAAGTCAGGTGGCCAGTAAAAATAATAAACGAATAATTATGCTGAAAGTAAAAATGGTAAACCAGGACGTAGATTAGATAAACGGGAATGAGTAATTTCCATAACTTGACCAAGTGATGGCTGATATATTTCTTGTGATTGATGTCTCTGATGTCGTATTTTATCGCTAAACCATATCCGCTCAAGAAGAAGAATGCGGCTACAGCGCACCATCCCAAGAAAGAAAACCACAACCACAGGGCATCAGCGCTCCAGATGTTATTCATGAAATAATCTGTGATATGCTGATTGTAAACCATTTCATTGCTTTCGATGTTTAGCAGATGAGATGTGAAATTGTGTATCACAATAGTTAAAATTGCAATACCCTTAATATTAGCGCATTGTGTCTTGTTTAAACGCATCTGAAAATATCTTTTACACTCAATGGCACTGCCAGTCATAACGAATGATTGTTAATGGCGGGAGATTGTGGATATGTTGTGCCGATCGATGTTGCAAATGTAGCAATTTTAGTCACATGATCTTGTGAATGAATGAAAAAACTTTACATAGTCATCTTTGTTCAGTGATAGGGTCGGTGTGCTCGCATGAACTCAATAGCTTCTTGAGATGCCGTTAAGGATATTTCAAGGCAGCCATTTAAGAATCATATAAATCATATTGATAAATGAATTAGTGATATATATCCAATTGGTCTTGGTTGATGAATGAGGGGCTTCAAAGCCTCCTCCGAAGGGATATCTGTACTTTGTTTGTCGCAAATTTGCAAGTGTCACCGAAAAAACCTACTTTTGCAATGTAAATAATTAGAGCATTCATCGCGCACGCCTGTGCAAGTGAAGCTCAATGTTCAAGACATACATCAGGTAACTTGCTGATAATGACTACTGCGATAGTGTCCACAGCTTTACCCGCTCTCCACAGTCTCGCTGGCCCGTCATGGTCTGGTGACCCTTTTTGTATATCTGCAAGCTGTGACGTCATGAGTCAAGGATGATCCAACTTGTCTCGCAAAGCGCCTAATAACTTCCCATGATTTCAATAATCGTTCCAATTTACAACATTGAGAAGTATCTTGCTCACTGCATTGACAGCGTGTTGAAATCAACGATGACAGACTTTGAGTTGATACTTGTCGATGACGGGTCAAAGGACAGCTCTGGCTCGATATGCGATGATTATTTAGCAAGAGACGAAAGAATCAGGGTTGTTCATCAGGCAAATGGAGGCATCAGTAGCGCAAGAAATCGTGGCTTGGCATTGGCTCGGGGTGAGTATGTGATATTCATTGACGGTGATGATGAAATCAAACCAGAGATGTTGTCCGAGTTATTTGAGGCATTGGAAACCACTGACAGTGATTTTGCAATGGTCAGGGCCTACACTATCGATGATGATGGCGTTATCAACTCACCAGTAAAGGCTGATGTAACCTTGGTGCGCTTGATCACTCAAGAAGATTATATGCGCTGCCTGTTCGAGCGAAACGAGTTTGGGTTTCCAGTTGTTTGGAACAAACTCTACCGTCGTGAAGTTATTGAGGGCATGACATTTAAGTCAATTGATGCCGAGGATATTGAGTGGACTACACGGGTGACGATGCGTGCCGAAAAGATTTCATTGATAGAGCGCCCGCTTTATGGTTACCGCCTCCGCCCCACGTCAATAACTCGACAGTCCGCAGGTGTTAATCCAGCGATTGCTAATCGCTTGGATACCTACTTGATGTGTCTTGACGAGATACCCACAGAGTGCCCTGATTACCGCTCCTGGTGCCTGTTATATACTTACAAGTACTTGCTCTCGACTCGTTTGCAGTTCCGAGGCAGTGCCCTGTACGGCCAAGTGAAGGCCAAAACTCAGGAGATTTATGAGAAAACAATCAGCGAACTGCTGCATAGTAGATTGAGCATTCCTGTCAAATGTGCTCTGTATTGTTTCTATCACATGCCGGCATTGTATGCTCCGCTTTATAGGATTCATGCCAAGAGATGTGAGTCACAATTCGACAAAGAAGGCTTTAAACAAAGCATCACTGGTTAAAACATACTGTAGATGAGAATAGGGATCGTGACACAGCCGCTTGAAATGAATTACGGCGGCATTTTACAGAACTGGGCGTTGCAACAAGCGCTCAAGAAACTCGGTCACGAGCCCATCACGATCGATGCTTACCAGCGATATTCCACTGTTCACTATTTGTTCAACTGCCTGCGTGCCATTGTCAAGAGGTTGGCGGGCCGTAGTGTGGGATTGCCCAGGCCGTATAAAGGAGCACTGCGCAATGAACTGATGGGGAACTTCATTGAAGAGCACATCGACAAAACCAAGGTCATGTGGCACTACAAGCGCGACATCGTGAAGAAGTATGGCATTGAAGCGCTCGTTGTGGGAAGTGACCAGGTGTGGCGTGCGAGGTATAACGGCGACCACCTTGAGGATATGTATCTGGGTTTTGCCGAGGGACTTAAACTGAAGCGTATTGCCTATGCGGCTTCATTCGGTGTGGATGACTGGGAATATACTGAGCAGCAGACCGCAAGATGTGCAGCGCTGGCCCAACAAATGGATGCCATATCGGTTCGCGAGCCCAGTGGAGTGACATTATGTCGTGAACATTTGAAAGTGAAAGCCGAGTGCGTTCTTGACCCGACCCTGCTGTTAGAAGCCAGTGACTATGATAGCATCATTGATTCTTATTGGGACGATGAAGAACCTTACTTGGCGGTATATTGCTTGGATATCACTCCCGAGAAGGAAGCTTTTTTCAATCGACTGGCAGCTACACGAGGTTTGAAGGTGCGTCGTTTTTCAGCGGGCTGGAAGTCAGAATTGACAATCGGGCAATGGCTCGCCATGCTCAGCAAGGCCACGATAGTAGTGACCGACTCTTTTCACGGGACAGTATTCAGCATCCTCTTCGGTCGCGACTTCTACACCCTGTGCAACGCCGACCGCGGCAACCCCCGCATCTCCAGCCTCCTCACCCCCCTCGGCCTCACGTCTCGTCTGATAACCTATTCTGAAGTGAAAGAAATGAAACAAGTGGTTGACTGGTCCGATGTGCATGGTCGACTCGCGTCATTACGGAGGGACAGTGTCAGTTTCTTGTTAAACAATTTGTAAAACCCAGATAATTATACGAATGAGACCTTTACACATCATTATGCCAATGGCTGGCGAAGGTTCCCGTTTCGCCAAAGCAGGATGGAATACGCCCAAACCTCTGATTGAACTTAATGGAATTCCCCTGTTTCAACGGGCGATCCGTAGCATAGCAATCGAAGGAGTCAAAAAGAAGTACAGTTTTATCGTGCGTCAAGAGCATATCGATAATCAGCATATAGATGAGTTGATAGGAGGAATTCTACCTGATGCGCGTATTTTCTCAGTTCGTAAGACTACGCGTGGTGCCGTCGAAACTTGTTTGGTTGCCGAGGAAGGTATTGACGACGAAGATGCGGTGGTAGTGATGGATTGTGATCTTGAGTTCCGCAGTAGAGCTTATAATCAATTGGTCTCAAGAAACCTTTCTCTTCCAGCTGCTGATGCTGATGGTGGCGCTTTGGTGTCTTTTGAATCCGATAATCCTCGTTATAGTTACGCTCAAATAGATAAGCAAGGGAAAGTGTTGCGGACAGCCGAGAAAGAGTTGATATCCAGCCATGCGCTGTGTGGTGCCTACTTCTTTGGCTGTGGAAAGGATTTCAAGAGAATTGCCCATCAATTACTTGAGGACGGTACTCACGGTAAGGCTGAGTTCTATGTTTCTTTGTTATACAATTACTTGCTGTCTGAGGGAAAGGTCGTGCATTTGGCCACAATGGAAGAATACCACTCCTACGGTACTCCCGAGGAATTCAAGCATGCTCTACAATCATAAATTGCAATGGCAATCCGATTATTAATTACAGACTTTGACGGCACACTTGTCAATACTTTCCAGGCAAATTATCATGCCTATCATGAAGCTTTTGAAAAGTGTGGCCTATTGCTACCCGAAGAGCAGTATTTTGAATGCTATGGTTTACGGTTCGACGGTTTTATGGACAAAATGGGCATAGCAGATACTGAGATACGAAAAAACATTCGAAACATTAAAGGCGAATGCTATCCTCGCTTTTTCAATCTTTTAGAGACTAATCAATCTCTATTGGATTTCATTAGAATGTTTAGACAGGGCGGTGGATTAACAGCTGTGGCTTCAACGGCACGAGGTAAGAACCTCATTAATGCGCTTAATCATATCGGAGCAATAAACGATTTTGACTTAATTCTGGCTGGTGAAGATGTTGTTAACGGTAAGCCGTCTCCTGAAATCTATGAGACTGTGATGAACAGGTTGGGAGTTACTCCAGGCGAGACCCTCATATTTGAAGACTCTGCTGTCGGTCTCCAAGCGGCTGAAGCATCTGGAGCAGGATATATAAAAATAACAATTTAATTACCTCGAATTTTTTTAACATGAAACTTGACATCCAAGGCCATTCTGGTTGCGATATAGTTATCGTACACAATGATAATGAGTTACGAATCCACAAGAGTACTCATGATCCAAATTATGTGCCAAGACTAATCAATCAGGCAAACAAACAGATTGAGGCTTCCAAGCGGGAGTATCAGAATATACGTATCCCATTCATCTTTGAGGTGGAGCACACAGACCGTGATGCTACAATTAAGATGGAGTATATTTACTCAAAGAACTTTATTGAGTATTTTGAAAATGCCGGATTTGAGCAAATCAAGTATTTAATAGGGGCGATCAAGTATTTTATTGACCTTGAGATCAATGCGTCAACGATTCAGACTGTTCCATCTTGTGTCTTGACTGACAAAATGGCCGATGTAGCACGGAAAGTGTCTAAGAATAAGCATCTGCAAGATGATGAGAAGGCCTTGGAGCTTGTAGAATTATCTAAGCAAGTCATGAATAGTGTGGGGGATATGGTGATGCCTGTAGGCACTTGCCATGGAGATCTCACGTTCAGCAATATTTTGTTCAATGGTAATAATTATTATTTGATTGATTTCCTTGATTCGTTTATTGAATCACCTTTACTGGATATTGTTAAGATAAGGCAGGATACAGCATATCTATGGTCTACACTCATGTATGGAAAGCCGTTTGATAAGGTCAGACTAAGTATCGTGAGTGAAAAGATAGATAAAGCGATTGACGAGTATTTCTCGGCAAAGTATGAGTGGTATAGAAAGTATTACATGCCATTGCAGCTAATGAATTTCCTGAGGATTCTACAATATGGTCATGAAGAAAAGGTCATTACTTACCTTAAACAAGTGATCGAAGGCCAACTTTCTATAATTAATAATCCTAAAAATGCATAAAATGATGATGACTCTTATAGTGCCTATAGCAGCAGACCATTCTGATTACGTCAAGAAATTGCCACAGCCATTTCGATTTGATGATGAAGGAACAATGTTCTGTGTAAAGGCTATTACTGGCCTACCCATGGAGGAAATTAAAGATATATACTTTGTGATACTACGTGATCATGAAGAGCGTTTCATGCTTAGTGAACAACTCGCTATGCAGTTCCGCAAACACAACCTTAAAAATGCGCACGTTACAATACTTGACCACCACACTTCATCGCAAGCCGAAACAGTTGCCTGTGCGATTCGCATGAACGGTATAAAAGGCATCGTATTTGTTAAAGATGCTGACTGTTATTTCTCAACTGATGAGATATTACCACAAAATGGTGTGGCTATATATGCACTTGAGAATTTACCGATTGTTGATCCTCAACACAAGAGCTATGTAGCTGTTGATGATATGTTTTATGTAACGAATATCATTGAGAAACGCGTGGTAAGCCATTTCTTCAGCGCAGGTGGTTATTGCTTCGAGGATGCAGATGAATTTTGTGACTATTTTGATCGCCTTAAAGATTATTCGCCACTGTATCTGTCTCATATCATCTATGCAATGCTACTCGATAAGAGGATATTCCGTCCTATAGAGATCGATAACTATCAGGACTGGAGTGTCGCTGTTAAGCTTGTGTGAGTTAGAGTTGGATAGCATTTTCGAGAAATATATTTAATGCGATGAGAATTGTTTTTATCAACTTGCATGGCAATGAATTTTTAGTGAAGACACTAAATAAGTTTATTTTCAAACAGTCAGTTGCCATTAAACATAAGTATTTACTGGAATACTTGCTTTCACGTGATGACGTGGAAGTTTGTTCTTACATTAACAAGCGGGGGTTATCGTTATCTTATTCAACCCGCAACAGGTTTCTTCAGTCATTTCGCTTCCTTGAACACAGAATCACGATGTGGAAAAATGGAATTCCACAACGGAAGATCAAAGTGCTCAAGAGTGAGAATGAAATTAGGCATGACGATATCGTCATTGTTTACCAGTTATTCGAATCTCAATTCGAATTCACGAATCGACCTGATTCCTTTATCGCATTGAGCCAGTTGCATTTCTCGGTAGATCATGCCTCAAGAGCAAAACTTTTGGATCCTGACTTGATGTATAACGAGAGCAATATGCAGAAGCGTTTTATCGCTTTTGACGAGTACTTTGGCTGGTTTAACAAGCAGTATCTCGTTATCCCGTTTGTGTTTGCGGATAGGTTTAAGCCTTTGAAACCATTTGCTGAACGTCACAATAAAGCTGTTTCTGTTGGAACTATCACTTATCCTCTCTATGTGCTCAAGTATTATGGTACACAGTGTTTGCAGCCGGCACGTAAGCAAGTATATGATAATGCAGTGGAACTGAAGCCCTGGATCGATTGCAACAATAGTGATTACCTTGCCGAAGATAAGCCATACAACACAAATGCATCTGCTAATCCGTTACGCAAACTGTTCAACCGTCTGCATGACAAGTTTTTCCTTGGCCACCAGAAGAAGTATTATTCCTTTGACATGGTTGAGAAATTCAATGACTACAAGATGTGTGTGGTTGGTGAGGAGATTACAGGCTTGCCTGGCATCGGTTTTGTAGAGGGAATGGCTTGCGGTTGTGCCTATATAGGGCAAACGGTTGGTTATTATGAGGACTATGGTATGAAGGAGGGTGTGCACTACATTGGCTATGATGGCACGCTTGATGACCTGAAGGCAAAAATCTCTTATTATCAGCAACCTGAGCATCAGCAAGAGCTGGAGTCGATTGCTAAGGCGGGATGTGAATTTGTGCGCTCCCACTTCAACGGCAAGGCTGCTGCCGAGAGCCTGCTCAATAACCTGCTGGAAGCACAACAACGTTGGCTTGCAGAGCATCCACAACAATAGACTGCAAAATGGTATCAATCCTCGTACCAGTATATAACACGGGACCTTATCTGAAAGAATGCGTGCATTCTCTCACGGGCCAGACCTATAGTGACCTTCAGATTGTTCTTATCAATGATGGATCGACCGACAATTCGTGGGATATTTTACAGGAATTGGCGCGTGAAGATAAGCGCATTGAGGTATATGGAAAGACCAATGGTGGTGTAGCCATGACGCGCAATCTCTTGTTAGATAAGGCGAGAGGAGAATGGGTGCTGTTTGTCGATAGTGACGACTGGATTGAGCTCAATACGGTTGAGTCGTTAGTTAGCGCACAGCCTGATGGGGATTATGATATTGTTTCCTATAAATTATCAGGAGTGTCAACCGAAAAAAGGGATGTGTATGATAGAGAACAGATCATTAAACTGTTTCTGGAACACACCACTTTCAGGGGATCCATGTGTGACAAGTTGATTAGGCGGTCGCTTTTTGATGGCTTGTCATTCGATAGTACAGTGAGTTTTGGCGAGGATGCCTTGATGATCTGGCAAGTGTTGCAGCGCGTCAAGAGCGTGTGTGTGCTTGATAAGTCATTTTACCACTATCGCGAAAACATGAACAGCTTGTCGAGGCAATCATTTAACGGCAAGAAATTTTCGTCCTACACTGTCTGGGATTCCATCTGTCGTGATGTCGATGAGTCACGGCCTGAATACCATGACATAGTTTATGCCAGGTTTGCTTGCGAAATGACTCAGATACTTCGAGCTGCAGCCTTGAGCGGATATAAACGCGATACAAGTGTGAAACTGCTGCAAGAAGTTGTGCGACGTTATGGGCATCTAATTTCCAAGACGGGTATATCCTCCCTGAAGATGAGCCTGTATGCTTTTATGGTTTCAAGGAGTTACTTCCTGGCCCGTTGTTTGTCGCGATACACGCTGTGAAATGATGGAATCACTGGGTAAACAACGCATATTTGGCTATGACGTGTTAAAGGCACTTGCTGCCTTCTTTGTCGTACTCTATCACGTCGGAATGGTGGATTTTGGCTACCAGGAAGGCATTTTCTACTATCCAACTATCTCTCAGGTGCTCTGGCTCTTTTGTGCTTGCGGTGTTCCTTTGTTCTTCATGGTGAACGGTGCACTCACTGTTAGTAGGCACTACGATCTGAGAAAATCCGTTTCAAAGGCAGGCAGATTAATTCTTGCCGGTACCGTTTGGGGCGTGGTGATCATGTGTCTCAAGGCTATGAGTAACCATGACATGGCAGCATTTTCTATTTCAGCACTGGGCTATTATTGGTTCTTGTTTTCATTGGCCTTGATGTATCTGATCAGTTTCGCTATGGACCATTTGCCCAATTGGTGCCGTTGGGTGCTTGTGGGAGTCTTGTTGGCATGTCCTTTTGCAACCAATCTTGGTTGGGATTTAGTCTTGTTACAGAACCCAGACACGACTATGATTTGTTGGCGAACGGGAGCATTTACCCTTTATGGCGTGGTGTATCTCTACATGGGCGATTTGATTAAAGTTTATCGAGCCAAGAAATGGACCGTGATTGCTTTAGCGTTAGCAGGTCTGGCATTGCTTATCCTTGAGGTGATAGCTACGGTTAATGCCACTCACATGCAGTTTGAGGGCGGCAATTACTGTTTCCCCACATTTGGCGCATTGTTCCTTTCGATGGCTCTTTTCTTGCTCATCAAGGATTATGATACCAGTGTGAACGGGTTCAAGCGTTTCATCTCGTTTCTCGCCAACAATGCCTTGGGTATCTATATATTTCATTTGATCTTGATGATTGTGCTCGGTTGGATTTTCCCTGAACTCAATGAGTTGACTGTACATCCAGTTGTTGCAATCGTCATTGCATTACTATATACCGTTGCCTCGGCGGCAGTATCCGAGGCCATTCGTCACACGCCATTAGCATTCTTGCTTAAACTATAAATCATTCTTTGTAAAAAAAGAAAAAGCTCAATTAGAATGGAAGCTATTGAATTTATTCCTGCATATTACTTTACAACAGTCTATTACACCACACTACTGGTCATTACCTGGTTCACGGTCCTCTACTATATTGGTGCCGCCTCCCAGCGAATCCTGCATGCCGAGGGGTCACCGGTTCAAACGGCAGCATTTATACTAACGGTGATTATTACTCTTTTCCTTGGTTTACGTCAGGCTTCGATGGAGTTTGGTGATTCTTTTAATTATGCGATGGATTACATATCAGGGCGACAGGATTATATGCCAGTCAGTTTAGATAAAGAATGGCTATGGTCTTCAATTGGTGGTTTTTGTAGGAGTTTAGGGTTCAATGTCAACGAGTATTTTCTTTTCGTTGAAGTTTTCTATATTGGTGGAATGTTAATTTGTTCATGGATTCTGATGAGAAAGAACCTATGGATAGCTATGCTTTTCTTCTTCACGGCGTTCCAAACGTTTTCATTCGGCACAAATGGCATTAGAAATGGAATGGCTTGTAGTATAGAACTGGTGGCGATTGCTTTAGTGATTAAACAGGGTCCCAGACGTGCACTTGGTTTCATATTGATGTTTTTGACTTTGGGTATCCATCGCTCAACCATGTTGCCAACAGCTGCTGCTATTTCAACAATTTATCTCGTAAAAGATACAAAATGGGCTATACGTTTTTGGATTGCGTCAATCTTTATATCATTGGTGGCTGGATCGGAGATCACTCAACTCTTTGCTTCTCTTGGATTTGATGATCGAATGGACCAATATTCTTATGAGGCAACAGAGGAAATGTATTTCTCAGGAACGGGTTTTCGTTGGGATTTTTGGCTTTACAGTTTGTTCCCAGTTATCATGATTTGGTATGTAACACAGCACCGAAAGTTTAAGGATTTATCTTATACAATTATTGCCAATGTATATCTTCTCTGTAATGCATTCTGGATTATTGTGATTCGTTCCTCGTTCTCCAATCGTTTTGCCTATTTGTCGTGGTTTATTTATCCTGTTGTGATGGCATTCCCGTTATTGCGCATGAATTTGTGGAAAGATCAAGACCGTCGCACCGCTTTAATCCTGTTTTTCTATTCTGGCTTTACATTCTTCATGTTCTATATTTACTATTTCGGTACGGGTAATGGCTATCGTGGCCTCGACCTATACTGGTGGAAAGACTAAGATGAATTTAGATCAATCTACTAATAGGATTTATCGATTCTGCTGATGAGGATTCTTCACGTAATCACGTCGTTATATACTGGTGGGGCAGAGCAACTGATGGTTGATTTGTTGCCGCGGTTGTGCGATAACGGCAATAATCAAACCGCTCTCCTTCTCTTGAATGGAGTTGAAACGCCTCTCAAGGCAATGATCCAAGAACGAGGCATTCAGGTATTCGCTCTTGCATCGACAAATGACGTGTATAATCCTCGAAATATTTTCAAGATACGACCCTATTTGGCGCAATACGATATCATTCATACACACAATACTGCATGCCAATTGTTTGTTCCGATGGCCATGCGATTATGCTCGGCTCGTCCCGTATTGGTGACAACAGAGCATAATGCAGTTAATCGGCGCCGCAAGAAATCGTGGTTGAAGCCGATAGACCGCTGGATGTATAATCAGTATGCCGCTGTCGTTTGCATTGCTGACCAGACACGTCAGAATCTTGAAGCATATATTGGTGAGCAGGATAAAATCCACACGATCTATAATGGCATTGATCTTGAACGTTTCATTCGGCCTATAAACGATATAACGGGCAAAAAGGATTTCATGATAACGATGGTATCGACCTATCGGGTACAGAAGGATCATGAGACCTTGATGCGGGCCATGACGCATTTGCCCGAGAATTTTCAACTCCAGTTTGTTGGTGGTGGCGAAAAAGTAGATGAGGACCGATTGCGTTCGTATTGCCACCGCTATGAACTCGACAACCGAGTCTCATTTTTGGGCGTTCGCAGTGATGTGCCAGACATTTTGGAGAAGAGTGATTTTGTGGTTCTGTCCTCTCATTGGGAGGGCCTTTCTCTGTCCAGTATTGAGGGCATGGCTTCAGGACGGCCGTTCATCGCGAGCGATGTTGACGGACTTCGGGAGATCGTCGGTGGAGCGGGAGAACTCTTCCAGCACGAGAATGATGGGCAACTGGCGCAAATTATTATGCGTCTGAGCGAGCATCCTGATGAATATCAAATCGTAGCAACCCGATGTCAGAGAAAAGCTCGCCAATATGATATCGCCTTTATGGCTCAGAACTACCTCAATCTGTACAAGTCCCTAATTGGATCTTAATCTTTTCTTCTACAATGGTCACATTGACAGTTTTTACTCCGGCTTATAATCGCGCTCATACCATTTGGCGCACTTACGAGAGCCTCTGTTGCCAGTCATCAAAGGAGTTTGAATGGCTTGTTATAGATGACGGCAGCACCGATGGCACTCGTGAGTTAGTGTCATCATGGATATCAGGACATCCTGAGCCTACTGATGACTTTGAGGGTTTTTGTGATGCTGGATTTAAGATCCGATACATCTGGAAAGAGAATGGAGGCTTGCATACGGGCTACAATACGGCATACGCTAACATCGACACGGAGCTTTGTGTTTGCATCGACAGTGATGATTGGATGCCTGATGATGCTGTCGAGAAGATTATTCACTGCTGGAATGAGAGGGGTGGAAGGCAGTATGCAGGTATCATGGGGCTCGACTTCGATACCGATGGGAATCCCTTGGGTGGCTATTTTCCTGAGGGCTTGACTGAGACTTACTTCTTGGATATGTATATTAAGAATATCCATCGGGCAGATACCAAGGAAGTGATGCGTACCGATCTCATGAAAAAAGTTGCACCACAGGTGGGTTTTGATGGAGAAAAGAACTTCAATCCAGTTTATATGCTATTGCAAGTGTGTGATGATTATCCGCTGTTAGTGCTCAACGAGAACCTGTGTATTGTGGAGTATCAGCAGGATGACAGCATGTCGCGGGGCATCTATCGACAGTATATGAATAGTCCAAGGAGTTTTGCAAAGCTTCGTTTATTGGAGATGCAACTGAAGCGCAACACATTTAAGAACCGCTTCCGCTCTGCAATTCATTATGTGTCGAGTTGCATTATCGCTAAAGACAAGCAATGGCTCAAGAATACATCCAATAAGATGCTTGTGCTGGCTGCGGCACCTATTGGCTTGGCCTTGTCGGTTTTTATTAAATATAAGGCAGGATGACGAAATACTCTATCGCTATACGAACCTTGGGCACCTCTGGTGAGAAGTTTGTCCGTGAATTGGAATCTATCAAGAGACAAACCGTACAGCCCGAGAAGGTGATCATTTATATCGCAGAGGGTTACCAGCGACCAGAATATACGATAGGCAAGGAAGAGTATGTTTGGGTCAAAAAAGGTATGATGGCACAACGCGTTTTGCCTTATGATGAAATCGATACTCCCTTGATTCTGATGCTTGATGACGATGTGGAATTAGCAGACGATAGCGCTCAGCGATTGATAGAGGCATTGGAGGAGAATGACTTCGATTGCATTGCCGCTGTTACGTTCAGGAATTATATGATCTCGCTACCCAAGAAGATTTATATCGCACTTACAAATTTGGTGTTCCCTCATTGGAGTGATACCTGGGCAGTGAAGATACATAGCAACGGCAGTTTCAGTTACAACAACAAGGTTACGAAGGATGTTTATCTTTCCCAGAGTGCTGCTGGACCCGCAGCGTTGTGGCGTAAGCAGGTTTTTCGTGATTTGCATTACGAGGACGAGTTGTGGATAGATAAGTTTGGCTTCTCTTATGGTGACGATAACTTGATTTTCAATAAACTCTATAAGAATGGTTACCGATTAGGAATGCACTACAATTGCGGCATCAACCATCTTGACGGTAAATCATCAAGCGGTGCCTTTCAGCGTGACCCTAAGAAGTTCTACACCCGATCAATGGCATCTCTAATGGTATGGCACCGAATCTGTTACAATCTTAGAGAATTACCAATCTATAAGAAGTTATGGGCATTGTTGGCTTTTGTTTGTAAATCAATATGGTTGTTTTTGTCTCATATCGTTGCATCTATTTATTTTCGTTCGCCAAAAGTCCTTTATTTCTATTGTAAAGGTATTTGTGATGGAATAAAGAAAGTGAATTCACGGGAGTATCGACAAATGCCCAATTATATATTAGAATCATGAAGATACTTCATGTGATTACTACACTTGACATCGGAGGGGCAGAGCGACTGATGGTCGATCTGCTCCCATTGTTGCAGCAGGATGGCAATCAAGTAGATTTATTGTTGTTTAATGGGGTAGATACTCCATTTAAGAATGAGTTGATCAGGAAAGGTATCCACATTCACCAGTTATCATGTTGGAAAGGTATAAAGAATCACTATGAGGTCTATAATCCCGCAAATATTTTCAGATTGAGAAAGTATTTAGATGATTATGATATTGTACATACGCATAACACAGCTTGTCAATTCTATGTGGCATTAGCTGTGGCATTGTTTAATTCTAACTCTATGTTAGTGACCACGGAGCATAATACATACAATTGTAGGCGTTCTCAAAAATGGTTTAAGCTAATTGATAAGTGGATGTATAATCAGTATTCTGCAATTGTTTGTATCTCTGAGCAGACGAGAAGAAATCTTTGCGAATACTTAGGAGATTTAAAAAGTATAAGAACAATTCAAAATGGAGTTAATATAAGTAGATTTTTAAAATCAGTAGCAGATATATCAAAGAGGAGCAACTATCTTATCTCAATGATAGCTGCTTTTAGAAAACAGAAGGATCATGAGACATTGATAAGGGCTGTTTCAAGATTACCACGAAATTATAAGTTACAATTTGCTGGTCGGGATTTTGATGGAAAAGTACCCGCACTCAAGCAGATGTGTGTTGATCTTGGAATCCAGGATCGAGTTGATTTCCTGGGTGCGCACTCAGATGTGCCGGAATTGTTAGAGAAAAGTGATGTTGTGGTCATGTCTTCTCATTGGGAAGGCTTTGGTTTGGCCGCAGTCGAAGCCATGGCAGCAGGAAGACCTCTAATTGCAAGCGACGTTGGCGGATTGCGGGATGTTGTTCATGGTGCAGGTGTTCTCTTTCCTCAAGGCGATGATAAAGCTCTTGCTGAAAAAATACAATGGCTATGTGAGAACCCCACAGAGTATCATGACGTGGCAAAGCGATGTCAGGAAAGAGCTCGCCATTACGATATCTCTATTATGGCAGATGATTATTTGGAATTGTATAACAAGCTGGTACATAGTGATTAAGGTATTTGTGACGCTGGGCCTTGATGTGGATTTCATCTTAGTGAGAGTAGATAGTATCGATTGATTTGAGTAATGAAGAAGATAATTCGGAGTGCGACGGTGTCATTGTCGTTGGAGGCTTTTTGCAAGGACTTGTTGAAGGAGTTGTCGCGTGAGTATGAGGTTGTGGCGGTTTCTACACCTGATGAGTTGCTTGACGGGGTGGGGCGCCGCGAGGGCGTTAGGACAATTGGTGTGCCCATGGAAAGGCACATTTCGTTGTTGAAGGACTTGAAGTCCCTTTGGCGAATGTGGCGTGTATTGAGACGCGAAAAGCCTGACATGATTCACTCGATGACGCCCAAGGCTGGCCTCATCAGCATGATGGCTGGATGGCTTGCTGGTGTCCCTGTACGAGTCCACACGTTTACGGGACTTGTTTGGCCGACGACGTCTGGATTAAAGCGTCGTATCCTCATGGCTACCGACTGGCTGACCTGTGCGTGTGCAACTCACGTTATCCCTGAAGGCGAGGGCGTAAAGAGTGACTTGCTCAATCACCACATTACCCGCAAGCCCATCAAGGTGCTTGGCTACGGTAATGTTAAGGGTATAGACTTAGATTACTTCAAACCTGCCGAAACTCTTAGCGAGATTCATAAGGGATTCACATTCGTTTTCATTGGGCGCCTTGTCCGCGATAAGGGCATTAACGAATTGGTAAAGGCCTTTGACCGTCTGCATCAAGAGATTCCCGATACCCGATTAGTCCTTGTCGGTCCGCGAGAAGATAATTTGGATCCAGTTTTACCCGAGACGTTAGATCGTATCAATCGTGGTGATGGCATTGAGGCCGTGGGAAAGCAAAGCGACGTGAGGTCTTTTTATGCCCAAGCCGATGCACTGGTTTTTCCGAGCTATCGTGAGGGATTCCCCAATGTGGTGATTGAAGCTGGTGCGATGGGCTTGCCAAGCATAGTGACAGATATCAATGGTTCTCGTGAAATCATCATCGATGGTCAAAATGGCATTATAGTTCCTCCTCAAAATGAGGATGCGTTATACCATGCCATGAAACGTTTTGTGGAAGAGCCCAAGTTTGTCAAGCAGTTAGCTACTAATGCGCGTCCCCTCATTGCTTCGCGCTACGAACAGAGCTATGTGCGCAACTGCCTCTATAGCTTTTACCGTGAAATCTTAAATAACTGATGAGTTGTTGAAGAGAGGCGATGCGCCATCCTCAGAAAACTCAGACGAGTCAGTCGTTTTAAAGAAAGCGTTGTATTGATGAAGGTTTATCGTGACTATATTAAGCGAGTTCTGGGATTTATCATCTCACTCGTTGCAATTATATGCTTGTCACCATTGCTGCTTGTGGTGACCATTTGGCTTCATTTCGCTAACAAGGGCGCAGGCGCATTCTTCTTCCAAGATCGCCCAGGCAAGGATGGCAAGATATTCAAGATCATTAAGTACAAGACCATGACCGATGAGCGCGATGCTAATGGTGAACTCCTGCCAGATGCCGAGCGATTGACCCGAGTAGGGCGCTTTGTACGTTCAACGAGTATAGACGAGTTGCCCCAACTCTTCAATGTGCTCAAGGGTGACATGGCCATTATAGGCCCGAGGCCCTTGTTGGTTCAGTATCTGCCGCTTTATTCACCCGAGCAGGCGCGTCGTCATGAGGTGAGACCAGGCATATCGGGCTGGGCTCAATGCCATGGTCGCAACTCCTTGTCATGGAGTGAGAAGTTCAAGCTGGATGTGTGGTATGTGGATCATTGCAGCTTCAAGACCGATTTAGAGGTGATTTTCACCACGATTAAGAAAGTAATTGTCCGCGATGGCATCTCCCAGGACGGGCAAGCAACAATGGAAGCATTTAACGGAAATAACTGATTTATGTATCTATACGGAGCAAGCGGGCACGCTAAGGTTATCATCGATATCCTTAAAGCCCTTAATATAAAGGTTGATGCTTTGTTTGATGATGACGAGGCAATCAATGAACTGCTATCAATTCCTGTTAAGCATCAATGGTGCGGAGAGTCGCCGATCATTGTGAGCATAGGTAATAATATTGCCCGCAAACAGATAGTAGATAAACTTCTTAATTGCGACTTTGCTACTGTTCGACATCCGTCAGCGGTCATTTCGCCGAATGTCAGAATGGGTAAGGGAACTGTCGTAATGCAGGGGGCGATTATACAGAGTGGTGCCACTGTGGGTTCTCATTGTATCCTGAATACTGGGGCGTCGATCGATCATGAGTGCATCATCGAGGATTTTGCCCATATTTCACCCCAAGCAACCTTGTGTGGTAATGTCCATGTGGGTGAGGGCGCTTGGATCGGAGCGGCCTCGGTCGTAATCCCTGGTGTGAAAATTGGCAAATGGAGCATTGTCGGAGCTGGCAGTGTCGTGGTCCATGATGTCCCCGACGGTGCGGTTGCTTACGGCAATCCTTGTCGCATACGTTACCGGCAGGATTGCTCCTATTCACAAGCTGGTATCTCAATCGTTACACCAAATCAAATTGCAGTCTATGGCGCTGGTGGACTGGGTCGTGAAGTTGCTGGTGGTATTGCAAAGATTAATCAATCTGGTAAGGAAAGATGGGAATTTGTTGGCTTCTACGATGACAATAAGGACGCAGGAACTGACGTTTCGCACTATGGTAAGGTCTTAGGAGGTATGGAGGAACTCAATGCAGTTGATAAACCGCTTGCCTTGGCGATTGCCATTGGTGATCCAAATGTCCGTCATCAAATTTTTCAGCGGATTACTAATCCGAATATCTATTTTCCGAATATTATTGCTCCGTCGTTCAGGATTTTGGATCCAGAGACATTCAAGATAGGGCGCGGTAATATTATCCAAGAGGGCTGTAGCGCCACGTGTGACGTCACTGTGGGGGATTTCAATGTGTTGAACGGGTCCAATGTACTGGGCCACGATGTGGTGGTGGGGGACTTCAATGTCCTCATGCCTGCCGTGCGTCTCTCGGGTGCCGTCGAAGTGGGTTGTTGTAACCTGTTCGGTGTTGATAGCGTTGTTTTGCAGAAGGTAAAGGTGGGCAGTTCTGTTACCTTGGGAGCTGGCAGTGTGCTCATGACCAAACCTAAAGATGGCCATACCTATATCGGTGTGCCAGCCAAGAGATTTGATTTTGAATAAAATAACAATTTCAAGTTTCTAAAGTAGCTGCGCCACTTTAAAAACTTGAGGATAAAGGATAAAGGTTAATGGTTAAAGAATTTGCCAAAATGTGATTTATAAATGTTTCCTGAAAATGGAAGGTATTATTCATTAAACAATTAACCCTTAACTTTAGTTTTCAGTTCTCAAGTTTTCAGTTTTCAGCGGCATCCGCATTCTGACGACTGACAACTGACAACTGACAACTGTTTTCTTTAAACATTATGCAGTGAGCAAGTTAACAACTTGCGAAACTTAAGTAACAATTAGCAAAATATCAATCAAAAACGATGGAATATAATCCTTTTTCGTTATCGGGTAAGACCATTCTGGTCACAGGCGCATCATCAGGAATCGGCCGTGAAACCGCCATCGCTTGTTCTCGCATGGGGGCACGACTTGTCATCACCGCCCGCAATCAAGAGCGCTTGCAGACAACACTTGACCAACTCAATCCTGAAGTCGATGGACACATGCAGCTGATTGCCGACATGACTGTGCAGCAGGACATCGAGCGTCTCGTTGGTGAGATGCCTAAACTGGATGGTGCTGTGCTGTGCGCTGGCAATTCGATGACCGTGCCACTGCAATTTGGTACCCGCGAGAAGCTGGACAGCATGTTCAACATCAACTTCTTTGCCCCGGTCGAGTTGCTGCGCTTAATGTATAAGAAAAAAGTGCTTGTCAAGGGCGCGTCGGTTGTCTTGATTGCGTCTATCGGTGGAACCCACAGTTTCATGCCTGGCAATGGTGTCTATGGCGCATCCAAGGCTGCCTTGAACTCTGTCATGAGGTATGCCGCCCGTGAGTATGCCACCCGCAATGTGCGTGTCAACAGCATCTGTCCCGGTATGGTCAACACGCCGCTGATTCACGATGGCACGATTACCGAGGAACAGCTTGCCGAGGATGCCAAGCGTTACCCCCTGGGCCGCTATGGTGAGCCCACCGATGTGGCCAATACCGCTATCTACTTGTTGAGCGACGCATCAAGTTGGATGACGGGTCACGACCTTGTGCTTGACGGTGGCTTTTCGTTGTAATACACCCATTGATTGATGGTCGTCAACCAGGTCGTCAATTCCGTTTTTCGCTCCTGTAGCTACATCTTGTCACAGGCGGAACGTTCGTGGCTGGTGGACTGCGGTGATGTGGATAAAATCATGCCACTCATCGAGGGAACGTTGTGCGGTGTTCTGCTCACCCATGGCCACTTTGACCATATCTATGGACTCAATCAGCTGCTGAGCCTTTACCCAGACGTGACCATCTATACTAATGAAGAAGGCTTTGAGACCTTATATAACGATAAATTAAATTTTTCGAAGTTCTACGGCAATAGCATCCAACTTCAGCCCGTTAATAACATTAAAATCGTGCATGATGGAGAGAGGGTTGAACTCTTCGACGGCATTAGCGTACAGGCCGTTTTCACACCTGGGCACAGCCCCTGTAGCGTGACGTGGGTTCTCGACGACATGATGTTTACGGGCGACAGTTACATTCCTGGTGTCAAGACCGTGACAAATGTCCCTCACTCCAACAAACCACAGGCGGTAAACAGTGAGTCCATAATCAAGCGGTTAGCCGATCATCGAACCGTCTATCCAGGTCATGCACCTGAAAGTTTAGAAATCATATAACAGATAATAATATAGTTATAATATATGGCAAACGATAGAATCCTATTATGTCTCGCCCACATGAGTGGTCAAGAGATGAAGTATATACAGGAAGCTTTTGACACCAACTGGGTGGTTCCACTGGGTCCTAATGTGAATGCCTTTGAGGAAGACCTCGAACAATTGTGTGGCGAGAACAAGAAGGTTGTCGCACTCAGTGCAGGCACGGCAGCCATACACTTGGCACTTGTCAACCTCGGGGTGGGGCGGGATGATGAAGTGATCTGCCAGTCGATGACATTCTCGGCCAGTGCTAATCCCATTACCTATCAAGGGGGCATACCAGTCTTTGTCGATAGCGAACCCGACACGTGGAATATGGATCCCAATCTACTCGAGGATGCTATCAAGGACCGCGTGGCCAAAACCGGTCGCAAGCCCAAGGCCATCATCCCGGTCTATCTCTATGGTATGCCAGGCAAGATCGACGATATTATGGAGATTGCGCGCCGTTACGAGATACCCGTCATTGAGGATTCAGCCGAGGCATTCGGTTCTCGTTACCGTGGCCAGCTTTGTGGCACGTTTGGCGAATATGGCATCATGAGCTTCAATGGCAACAAGATGATTACCACCAGCGGAGGTGGCGCTCTCATTTGTCCTGACGAGCAGACCAAGAAGAAGATCATGTTCTATGCCACTCAAGCGCGTGAGCCCATGCCTTACTACCTGCACAAGGAGATAGGTTACAACTACCGCATGAGTAACATCTGTGCTGGTATCGGTCGTGGTCAGATGACCGTTCTTGATGACCATCTGGCTCACCACAAGCACCTGTGTGACCGATATGTCGAGTTATTGGCAGATGTTGATGGTATTGACGTTCATGTCAATTGCGATGAGCGCTCCGATAGCAATTACTGGCTCAACACGATTCTCATTGACCCCGTCAAGACTGGTACCGATTATGAAACAGTGCGCCAGCACCTGGATGCATGCAATATCGAATCCCGCCCCTTGTGGAAACCCATGCATACCCAACCCGTGTTCTCAGGGGCACCTGCCTATGTCAATGGCGTGAGTGAAAACTTATTTTCCAAGGGACTCTGTTTGCCCAGCGGACCATGGGTGAGCGATGAGCATGTTGAAAAAGTGGCTCGCGAGATTATCTCGTGTTGCAAGTGAGCAGCACAATATGTTGCGGATTTTTTAGTGTAAAGAGTCAAGCCATGAGAATTGCTATATACGGTGCAGGAGGCTTCGGAAAAGAAGTTGCCTGTCTCATAACCAGAATAAATGCCCAACAACAACAGTGGGAATTGATAGGCTTCTTTGATGATGGCAAACCAGCAGGTTCGCTGGTGTCAAGATATGGCAAGGTGCTTGGAGGCATGGAGACACTGTTGCAGGTTGATGAACCACTTGCCGTGGCCATTGCTATCAGTGACAACAAGGCTGTGCGGCGCCTTCGCAAGGCTATCACCAACCCAAATGTCACTTTCCCCAATCTGATTGACCCGACTCTCTTCATGGTCGATCCCGTGACCGTGGTCATGGGTGAGGGAAATATTATCCAGAACGACTGTATGATTTCCTGTGATGTTTCCCTCGGCGATTTCAATCTCATCAATGACCATGTGGTGGTGGGGCATGATAATCGCATTGGCAGTTTTAACGACATTATGCCAGGAGCCCACTTGTCTGGAGGGGTGACTGTCGGCAATAACAACATGCTGGGAGTTGCCTGTGTTGTGCTTCAGGGAATCACCATCGGTGATGGAGTGACGTTAGGAGCTAACAGCGTGCTCATGACTCAGCCACGCAACAACAAGACCTATTTGGGAGTGCCTGCGCGTCGATTCAATTTTTGACATTTTTTCTGGTTTCGAGGCACTGAACGCCGTTTTTAGCACTTAAATGGGCATAAATGGGGCAATTATTCTCTGTAGGAGCGTGTAGATAAAAAAAATTTGTTTAAATTTGCAGGCTGTAATAATACATGCATTTTATTAACGATTAAATAGGCAATAATAGTCGCAAATTAAACTAATTCAAGTTTTATCTTAATTCATGAGCATAGATCAATTCATCGAGAATTTTACGGAGCTGTTCGATGAGACAGATCCCGATACCATAAATGCAACCACTCAGTTTAAGGACTTGGAGGAGTGGTCTTCACTTCTTGCCTTGTCAGTAATCGCGATGATTGACGAGGAGTATGATGTGGAATTTCGAGGAGAAGACATTCGCAGCAGCAATACCGTTGAGGATTTGTTTAAAATCGTGCAATCACGAGCCGAGTGATGCGTTGGTGAGGCAAAAAGTTTTCTCGGGTCCTCAAGCAATTTAATGTATGGCAAGAATTACTTATCATGGTGTGGGCATCAAGGCTATTTCGTCTTGTGTCCCTCAGGAAATTGTATATAACAAGGACCTGGGTTATCTCATTCCTCAAGAGGAGATTGAGAAAACGATTAACAACATCGGCATTGAGCAGCGACGCATTGCCGCCCCCGATGTGACAGCAAGTGACTTGAGTTTCAAGGCAGCCAAGCAGTTGTTTGCCGACAATAGCATCGAGCCCGAGAGCATTGATGTGTTATTGTTCATGAGTCAGACTGCTGATTATCGCATCCCCGCAACTTCTTGCCTGTTGCAGCATCGATTGGGCTTGTCTCGTGACACTTTGTGCTTTGATATATCCTTGGGCTGTTCGGGCTACTTGTTTGCCTTGAGTGCAGCGTTTGCTTATGCCTCGATGGAGGGCATCAACCGCGTGCTTCTGCTTGATGGTGAGACGTTTTCCAAGATTGTCAACCGTCGCGATAAGGTGGATTGGCCCCTGTATGGCGATGCAGGAACGGCGACACTTATCGAGAAAGGTGACTATGGTGACGCTACCTTTATCCTCAATACCGATGGCAGTGGTGAGGATACCTTGAAGATATTTGCAGGAATGCGTAATCCCGTCACGGCAGACTCCTGTGTGGAGCGTGAGCGCGAGGATGGTAACATCCGTACCGACCTGGAAGTGTTTATGGATGGTATGGATGTCTTCAACTTTGCCATTAGCAAGGTGCCCAAGAGTGTGAAGCAGCTTCTCAAGGAGACCGAGCGAACGGTCGAGGATTTGGATTTCTTGGTGTTCCACCAGGCCAATCGCTTCATGATGGACTTTTTTGTCAAGAAGCTCAAGATTTCTCCAGACAAGGTGCCATACTGCATCCACAAGTATGGAAACACCAGCAGCGCCTCTGTGCCATTGACCATCTCCAGCGAATTGAGCGGTCGTCTCGAGGGCGACAATATCGTACTGATGAGCGGTTTTGGAGCTGGCTTGAGTTGGGGCTCAGCCATCATGAACATGCGTGACTGCAGCGTCTCTCCAGTCATTGAATATTGAATTATCAATCCCAGAAGATTCCCATGCTGACCTTTGACCACATCGGTATAGCTTGTCGTGATATCGAGAAGACCAAGGGTTTCTATCTGACGATGGGTTATGAGGCTACGGCCACCGTTGACGATGCGATTCAGCATGTCCGCATTTGTTTCTTGTCTAAGGACGGTGAACCCCGTCTTGAATTGCTTGAACCCCTGGATGATCAGAGCCCGGTCTTGCGCACTCTCAGTGCCGTTGGTGTCTCTCCTTATCACATCTGCTATCAGGTGCAGGATATAGAGGCCGCCATTGCCATGCTGCGTGGACAACGGTTTTTGCTCGTGAGTGGTCCTGTTCCAGCTTGCGCCATGGATGACAGGCGCGTGGCATTCTTGTTCCAGAAGAACACCGGCCTCATCGAACTGGTCGAGAATCTCTCTTGATGAGTGATCTACTCTTGACATACATCATTCCCCTGTACAACACCGAGACTTATGTGCTCAAGTGTTTGCAATCCATTGTCGATCAAGATTTATCACCCGACCAGTATGAGGTGATTGTTATTGACGATGGCTCGACCGATGGTAGCCGTGCTGTGGTTGAGGGTTTTGCTCGTGAGCATTCCCAAGTCATGTTGCTTACTCAGGTTAATGCAGGTGTGAGTGCGGCTCGCAACTTGGCTCTGGAACACGCCCGTGGCCGTTATCTGCAGTTTGTGGATAGTGACGACTATCTGATGGGGCAGACGATGGCTTCGTTGTTACGCCGGGCTGTAAGTGAGGATCTTGATGTCATGGTGTTGAACAACCGTAAGGCTACACCTGACGGTGTCGTAAAGTTAGCCACCGAGGCTTTCAGTGCCTCGACTGGGGTGATGACCGGGGTCGAGTACCTTGATGGACACAGCATGACTCCTTACATCTGGCGGTATCTTGTCAAGCGTGATTTTCTTGAGCGTAATCAGTGGCGATTCAATCCGTCACTGATTGTGTGCGAGGATGGTGCACTTATTGCCGAGTTTATGCTCAGTGCAGCCCGCGTGGCTCATGACGAAGCCGCAATCTATTGCTACGTCAACCGTTCGGATAGTGCCATGCACAATCCTGGCCTTAACCACTTGAGGAAAAGGTTATATAGTCAGATTGACTCTGCCTCGATTATTGATGGGACTATCAAGAGATTTCAGCACGACAATCGACAGGATGCCCCAGCCAGCGTGGCTGGATTGAGAAACGTTTATCTCTTCTTTGCATTGACTCGTGCGTTTACTGCGGGCATAGTAGATGATGTGCTGGACCACATGCGAGATGCTGGTCTATATCCGTTTCCGTGTGTGGGACCCGAGGCTAACTATGGAGGCACTAAGTGGAAAATCATCCACAGCCTGATGATGCATCCTCGCTTGTGGGCGATGTTAAGTAAGCTCTATCTCAAGATCAAGAAGAATTAATAAATAATGACTACTTTTGTCTTTCGCAATCAGACGGTTGAAGCCTTTCTGGGCTATGATGACGTGACCTACTCGGGTTATGATGACATCAGCATGATACCCAGTGAGGTGGATCGTTATATATGGTTCTATCAGGTATCCGTCAATGCTGATAGCGCTCAGTTGGCTCAAGAGATTCAGTCCTATAGCGACAAGTTGGACATTGTCTTGTCTGGCATCGACTCAAACAAGCCATTTGTCATTTTCTCACTTGTCAACCTTTTTTCAGTGAGGCTCACGGGTGATGAGACCGCTGTTGGCCAGGCAATCGCCGCTTTTAACAACCATGCATCGGCGCTGGCTGTTTCCCATCCCAATGTTAAGTGGGTGGACTTCACTGAGTTTACATCCCGCTATGATGCCGACACACTGGTAAACTGGAAATACTACCTCTTGTCTCAGACGTTACTCAACCCCAAGTTGGCACGCGATTTCCACGCATGGTGGCGGCGCCTTGAGGGCGAATTGGCCTTACAGCGCAAGAAGTGTCTAATTCTTGACCTTGATAATACCCTGTGGGGCGGAGTCCTCGGCGAGGATGGAATTGATGGCATCAAGTTGGGTGGCGATTATCCTGGTAAGGCCTTTTCTTACTGGCAGCGTTCTATTCTCCAGTTAGCCCGCAATGGTGTGATTCTGGCCGTGTGCAGCAAGAATAATGAGGCCGATGTCGATGAGGCATGGCGGCAAAACCCCTTCATGGTGCTCAAGCGTGAACACTTCAGCTCCCTGCGCATCAACTGGCAGGACAAGGCGACTAACATCCGAGAGATCGCAACCGAACTCAACATCGGACTTGATAGCATGGTCTTTGTCGATGACAATCCCACCGAACGCGAATTAATTAAGCAGATGCTTCCTCAAGTCGAGGTCCCCGACTTCCCAGATAAGCCCTATGAACTCATGCCGTTCTTCAAACTGCTGGTTGAGAAGTACTTCCGTATCTACGCGGTGACGAGTGAGGATCGAGCCAAGACCGAACAGTACCGTGCCAATGCGATGCGTAAGGCTGAGCAATCCCATTTTGCCGATCTTGAATCCTATCTATACAGTCTGGATATGCAACTGGACATTATTCCAGCCGACGAGCATAACCTATCGCGCATCTCCCAGATGACTCAAAAGACTAATCAGTTTAACCTTACTACCCGACGTTATACCGAGGCCGATGTCCATCAGCATCTTGATCAGGGGTGGCGCGTTTATTGCATGAGCGTGAGTGATCGTTTTGGCGATAACGGCATTACAGCTGCAATTTTCCTGGAGCCTGTCGATGATACGACCATCAACATCGATTCACTCCTGTTGAGTTGTCGCATCCTGGGCAAGGGTATTGAGGAGGCTTTCATCAAGACGATATTCAACCTGCTGCGGTTAGACGGCTATCGTCAACTTACGGCGGACTTCTTGCCAACGGCCAAGAATGGCCAGACGGCCGACTTTTATGACCGCATGGGCATGAGCTGTGATCATACCGATGATGCTGGCGCTAAGCATTACACCATGGCGTTAAGCAATATGTTTGAAATCAAGAATTATTACAATATCAGAGTATTATGACTATCGAAGAAAAAGTGTTAGAAATCATGCGCGAGGTGTTTGACATGGATGAGATCTCAACCGATGCGTCTCAGAAGAATTGTGAGCGCTGGGACTCCCTGCATCATCTCACTTTGGCTTCTGAACTTGAGGATGCCTTTGACATTGAATTGGAGCCCGAGGAGATTGCCGAGATGACTGACTTCTCTCGTGTGGTTGCTCTGCTCGCAGCCAAGGTGAAGTAAATCAGGTTTACCATTTGCGGTCAATACCGGTCCCATAATGCCCCAACAGCGCATAGCCTACATTGACTTCATGAAGTGCTTGTGCATCATGCTCATTGTGATGTACCATATTGACCATGAGTTTTTCAACTATCTCGCTCCCAATCTGAACGATGCCTTGCAGGCTTTCCGCCTGCCCATGTATTATTTCATATCAGGCATTTTCTTTAAGCTCTACAGTGGCTTTGCCGATTTTATGCGGCGCAAGGTCAATAATATCCTTGTGCCGTTTGTTTTTTTTGTGGTGCTGGCCTATGGAGTGCAATTGCTGGAGTATGGCGTCCGTTATCTCATCGGTGCGCAGTCAATCGATATCAATCCCATCAAGCTCATTGAGCCGTTCTACTTGAGGTATTGGCAGGTTACTACACCCTTGTGGTTCCTCTTAAGCCTTTTCTGGGTAAACGCGCTCTTCTATGTCCTTCACAATTGGATTAAACCGGTTTGGGGGTTGATTCTGGCGACTGTGGCTATTTCGGTAGCTGGCTATCACCTGGGTATCAACAAGGTGCAGTTGCCACTCATGTTTGATACCTCACTGGTGGCGTTGCCCTATTTTGTGTTAGGGTGGGGGATGAAACGATTGGGCGCATTGACGCCGTCGCGCTATGACAAGTGGGGCATCGTGGCCCTGGTGGCTGTGGCTATCCCCATCTATTACCTCAGCGACTTCATGAACCTTCACTTTCAGGTTTTGCCCGCCTACTGGAAATTATACTTGTTGCCCATTGTGGCTATCTTGGCGCTCTTCTGGGCATGTAAGCCACTGCCTCGAGTTCCTGTCCTGTGTCATTATGGGCGTTACTCGCTCATCATCCTGGGCACTCACACGGTAATCTTCCATCCCATTCGCTCATGGCTCATCCTTCGTGGAGGTATGGAGCCTGGCATTGCAATGACATTGATCGTTTTTGCCTTGACGATGCTCATCATGTGGCCTGTGATCTCGTTGTTGAAGACCTATGCGCCGCGCTTCACTGCCCAAGAGCCCTTTTTCAAGCCAGGGTGGGCAATCCGTTAATGAACACTGTCTCATCATGAAATACATAATCCATATCATATCGATTGTAGTAGCGTTCGTCTTGTTATTTTCTGCTTATGGCGGACGTGTCGATCCCAATATCTGGTCGCTGCCATCGTTGGTCACATTGGCGCTGCCTGTTATTGCGATTGTTGTACTGGTGCTATTGGCTTTACTGCTCATTTTCAGGCAGTGGCGTTCAGCGGTTGTGCTTGTGGCAGCCTTGTTTCTCTCGTGGCCCACGCTACGTTTGATCAGTCCTGTCAACCTGTTTCATCCTGATGTTGATTCCGACAAAACACAACTTAAAGTTTTGACAATGAATGTCACCCAGTTTAACTGGACAGAGGGTGATGATCCCAGTCAGAGCATGCGTTATATCCTTGACCAGAATGCTGACATCGTGGTGATTCAGGAGGGTCTTGTCGATTTCTCCTACGAGCAGCTCAAGACGGTTCAGCCCATGCTTGATGAACTTTACCAGAAGTATCCTTACCGCAAGGAGGCCTTCTTTGACGTGGGCATTCTTTCCAAGTACCCTTACACCGATGTCAAGTCGCCGGCATTGGCTGCCGACTCCATCAGCTACTTTATCAAGGCTTGGGATGTGCAGGCTCCAGGTGGCGACCTGCGTGTGGTCAGTATGCACCTGAGTTCATTACGCTTTACTGTGAATGACAGTAAGATTCTTGACTCGATTAATGTGCCATCCGATCGCAAGGGCCGTGTGAAGTCGGTAGTTCAGAAGTTGGATTATGGTTTTCGCACCCATGTGCGTCAGGTGCAGGCTATGCGCAATCTGCTTGACGAGACAGTAGGTGATGTCCTGGTGATGGGAGACATGAATGATACACCAGGATCGTTTGCTTATCGCACCCTGTGTGGTGATGACCTGCTCGATGCCTGGGCCGAGGCTGGTTGCGGACCCACTTATACCTTCAATGCCCATCATCTGTACGTCAAGATTGACCACATTCTGTATCGAGGTGACCTTGAACTGCTCACGTGCCGTCGTGACAAAAAGGGCGATAGCGACCATTATCCGCTGGTCGCCGTTTTCCAGCGTTGATGGTGTGTCTCATTCATTGATGACAACTTGATACACTAAAAAGACTTTTCTCTCGTTCTAATAGTATTAGAATTCACAATAATCCCAAGATAATGAATCATTCAAGAATCACCCTGTGGGTCATAACTATAATGCTGGCAGCCAGTGCGCTACTCACCTCATGTATTGAGGATGGATTCACAACATCGTCGAGCGATATCTTGACCTTTAGCAAGGATACCGTGGCATTTGACACGGTGATAACGCTTCAGGGTACCGCCACCAAGCAGATGGTGGTCTATAACCGCAGTAAGAAACAGATCAACATTTCGTCAATCAAGGTCGCAGGTCTTGCTGACAAGGGGCATTTTCACCTCAATGTGGACGGTGTGCGTGGCGATTCGTTCCAGAATGTGGAAATCCGCGGCAATGACTCTATCTTTGTCTTTATCGAGGCCTATCTCGACGAGATGGAGAAGGACGAGCCAACACTGCTTGAAGATAGGCTGGAGTTTGTTACTAATGGTGTGAGTCAGAGCGTCCTGCTTTCAGCATGGGGACAAGATGTTGTGCGCATCAAGGGCGACACCATCTCTCGCAATACCCGCTTCACTTCGGCCAAGCCCTACCTGATTTACGATACATTGTATGTCTCGCCCTATACTACTCTGACGCTTGATGCGGGCACCACTCTGCTCTTTCACGACAAGGCTGCATTGCGTTGCGCCGGTCGAATGCTGGCCAATGGTACCGCCGAGGCACCCATCACCTTCCGTGGCGATCGTCTGGATCATGTGGTGGGTTCTACCAGCTTTGACGTCATGTCGGGACAGTGGGGTGGAGTGATCTTCACACCGCCAACGATGAATAATGTACTCAATCACGTCATCATGAAGGGCAGCAGCATCGGTATGCACTGCTCGGCCTATGGCGAAACTGGTTATGGTGACACGGTGAACTGTGCACTCAAGCTCGTGAACTGTGTTCTTACCAACTCGGCTTCGACCTGCTTAGCAACCCAGACGTGCTATGTACAAGCCATTGGTACCGAAATCAGCGATGCTGCCGAGGAGGTGGCCTACTTTGCTGGCGGCAAAGTGATGATGAGCCAGTGCACCTTTGCCAACAATTATTTATTCAAGGTGCCTTCACTGCCCATTGTTAATGTGTTTGACGTCGAGTATAACGATGGAACGGTGGGCAAGATCAAGGCATACTTTGACAACTGTATTATCTATGGTCTCTCGACCGATATTAACGAGGGCGACCTCAATGGTTTTGATGTATATCTGCGTTATTGCCTGCTGCGAAGCGCTGGCAATGACGATGGGCACTTCATCAACTGCGTCTGGGAAGCCGATCCCATGTTCCTCACCGTGCGTGACGATCATTTCTTTGATTATCGCTTGGGTAACGAGAGTGATGCCATCGGCAAGGGTAATCCCTCACTGTGTCCAGCCGAGGCCCGTTACGACCGCTACGGTAATGACCGCCTGGCAAGAGGCGCCGTTGACTTGGGGGCATACGTCTGGACCTTCATTCCTGAAGAATAGAACCCAAAATCGAGTATAGATGAAACGTTACTTTTTCTTGTTCATGCTCTTGGCCTCATTGTCGAGTTGCATGACAGCTCAAGGGGTGGGCGGTAATTCGGCTCGGTTGCCCAAATATGAGTTCCGGGGTGCATGGATGCACATCATTGGGCAGAAACAGTATGCCGAGATGAATCCTGAGCAGACGCGCCAGTACCTCATCAATCAGCTTGACCGCTTACAGCAAGCCAATTGTAATGCGGTCATCTGGCAGATTCGCCCACAGGCTGATGCAGCCTACGTTAGCAACTTGGAACCCTGGAGCCGCTGGCTCACTGGTGAGCCTGGAAAAGCACCCGACCCCGTGTGGGATCCATTACAGTTCATGATTGAGCAGACCCATAAGCGAGGCATGGAACTCCATGCCTGGATTAACCCCTATCGTGTGACCAGCAGTGAGGACGACAAGCCTGCTCCAGGGCACATCTATTATGAGCATCCCGAGTGGTTTGTCAAGTATGCCGATGGTAAGCTCTACTTTGATCCTGGTTTGCCCGAGTGCCGTGACTTTATTGATACAGTGGTGCGTGACATTCTCGTGCGTTATGATATTGATGCCCTGCACATGGACGACTATTTCTATCCCTATCCCGTCCAGGGTGCCGAGTTCCCTGACACAACGTCTTATAATAAGTATGGTATCGGCTGGGACAAGAATGACTGGCGTCGCCACAACGTTGACCTGCTCATCGAGCAGTTGCATGGTACGATTAAGGAGGTGAAACCCTGGGTGCGTTTCGGTATCAGTCCGTTTGGCATCTGGCGTAATAAGGCTAATGACCCCGATGGCAGCGAGACGAACGGTCTGCAATGCTATGATGCTCTCTATGCCGACTGTCCCAAGTGGACGGCCGAAGGTTGGGTTGATTATATGGTTCCTCAGCTCTATTGGGAACTGGAGCACAAGGCGGCAAGTGACCTCGTGCTCATGCACTGGTGGAATGACCATGCTAACGGTCGCCACATGTACTACGGACAGGCCGTTAACAATGTGATGAACCATCGAGACATCGCCGACGAGGGTGGGGACACGATAAATCCCACTCAGCTTGACCACAAGTTGCGCCTGCAACGCGCGATGAACGATGTTCATGGTGTGACTTGGTGGCCTGGTTATAGCATTACCAGTAACTTCAAGGGGGTGCTCGACTCATTGGATTCAAAACAGACCTGTCATCCGGCCCTTATCCCTGCTTACACTTGGCTCGACAGTAAGGAACCTCATAGCGTTCATGACCTCAAGATCAAGAAGGTGGCAGGCAAGAAATGCCTCACATGGCGAGCTCATGAGACCGACGATCCCATGCAGCAAGCCGTCCGCTATGTTGTTTATCGCTACCCAAGGGGCAAGAAAGGTCACCTCGACAATGCTGCCGCTATCCTTGCGATTACAGGTGAGACCTCATTTGTCCTGCCCGATGGAGGCAAGGGAAACTGGCAATATGCCGTTACCGCTCTCGACCGCTGCTGGAACGAGAGTGATCCTGCCTGGAAGTAACCCACGACAAGACATACCGATAAAAGGAAAACAATAAGCGCAATAAATACAAACTGTTCATTCCCAGAACATTGTATTTATTGTGCTTATTGTTTTCTTTTTGTCCTGTCCAGTCGTGGCGTTAGAACAGGTGGGCGATGTTTTCAGTCATCATCTTCACGCTCATAGCCAGCAGGATGATGCCGAAGAACTTGCGGGAGAACATCATGCCGCCTTCGCCTAACCACTGCTGAATTTTGCCTGTGCTCTTGATGACGGCAAATACCCACAGCATGTTGATGGCCAGACCGATAAAGATGTTGATGTCATCATACATCGCCTTTAACGAGATGAGGGTTGTCAGAACACCGGCACCAGCGATGAGCGGGAACACCATCGGCACCATTGTCGCTCCCTTGTTGGGCGTGTTGTTCTTGAAGATTTCCACGTCCAGAATCATCTCCAGCGCCATCAGGAACATCAGGAAACCGCCCGCCGTGGCAAACGAGTGAATGTCGCAATTAAAGATGCGTAGCAGCCAGTGACCGCCATAGTAGAAACCCACCATCAGCAGGGTAGAGTAGAGGGTGGCCTTAGTGGCATCGACGTGACGCCCTTTCTCTCTTAACTGCAGGATGATCGGTATCGACCCCACGATATCTATAATACTCAGCAATACCAGTGTCGCACTCAGGATCTGTGTGAAATTAATTGTTCCCATATATTATATTATTAATTTCTATTTTGACGACAAAGGTACTGCTTTTTCAGCTTTTTTTATTAATTTTGCCGTTTGAACTTAAGAATAAACTATTTCAATACATTATTCAAATGAGCGAAAAAGAGAATACACTGGCTACAAAATACGACCCTAAAGAGGTCGAGGATAAGTGGTACCAGTACTGGGAGAGTCATGACCTGTTCAAGAGTGTGCCTGATGAGCGTGAGCCCTATTGCATCGTTATCCCGCCCCCCAATGTGACGGGTGTACTCCACATGGGTCACATGCTCAATAACACGATTCAGGACATCCTCATCCGCCGCGCGCGCATGGAGGGCAAGAACGCCCTGTGGGTGCCTGGTACTGACCATGCTTCGATTGCTACCGAGGCCAAGGTCGTTAAGCGTCTGGCCGAGCAGGGCATACGCAAGCGTGACCTCACACGTGATGAGTTCCTCAAGCACGCTTGGGACTGGACCCACGAGCATGGCGGCATCATCTTGAAACAGCTGCGCAAGTTGGGCGCTTCATGCGACTGGAGCCGCACTGCCTTCACGATGGACGAGACCCGCAGTAAGAGCGTCCTCAAGGTCTTTGTCGATCTCTATGACAAGGGCTACATCTACCGTGGACTGCGCATGGTGAACTGGGATCCCAAGGCACAGACCGCCTTGAGTAACGAGGAGGTCATCTACCGTGAGGAGAAAAGCCACCTCTACCATCTCAAGTACTATGTGGACGGCTTGCAGAGCCTCGACAACGAGGAGCAGCTGCGTGCCGAGGGCAACATCATCCACAAGGATGAGAAGGGCTACTATGCCGTCGTTGCCACCACACGCCCCGAGACCATCATGGGCGACACCGCCATGTGTATCAACCCCAAGGACCCCAAGAACCAGTGGCTCAAGGGTCGCAAGGTTATCGTGCCACTCGTTGGCCGCGTGATCAACGTCATCGAGGACCGTTATGTCGAGATCGAGTTTGGTACCGGTTGCTTGAAGGTCACCCCCGCTCATGATACTAACGACTACATGTTGGGCAAGACCCACAATCTGGAGACCATCGACATCTTTAATGCTGATGCCACTATCAGTGAGCAATCTCCCCTCTACGTCGGCATGGACCGCATGGACTGCCGCAAGCAGATCGTTATTGACTTGAAGGAGGCTGGTCTGGTCGAGAAGATCGAGGACTATGACAACAAGGTGGGTTACAGCGAGCGCAATAGCGATACCGCCGTTGAGCCCCGATTGTGCATGCAGTGGTTCTTGAAGATGAGGCACTTTGCCGACATCGCACTGCCTTGTGTGATGAACGACGAACTCAAGTTCTATCCTTCCAAGTATAAAAACACTTACAAGGCTTGGCTTGAGGAAATTCAGGACTGGTGCATCTCCCGTCAGTTGTGGTGGGGACATCGCATTCCCGCTTACTTCCTGCCCACCGACGACCCCGAGAAGGAGGTCTATGTCGTTGCCCTCAACGAGGAAGAAGCACTCGAGAAAGCCCGCAAGATTCCAGGATACGAGAACATTGAGGCTTGCCAGTTGCGCCATGACGAGGATGCCCTCGACACGTGGTTCAGCTCGTGGTTGTGGCCCATCTCGCTGTTTGATGGCATCAACAATCCTGACAACGAGGAAATCAAGTACTATTATCCCACCAATGATCTGGTGACGGCCCCCGATATCATCTTCTTCTGGGTGGCTCGCATGATCATGTCGGGTTACGAATACATGGGCGACATGCCTTTCCACAATGTCTATTTCACAGGTGTCGTGCGTGATAAGTTGGGACGCAAGATGTCCAAGTCGCTTGGTAACTCGCCTGACCCCTTGAAGCTTATCGAGAAATTTGGTGCCGATGGTGTGCGCATGGGATTGATGCTCGCTGCTCCCGCTGGCAACGACATCCTCTATGATGACGCGTTGTGTGAGCAAGGCCGCAACTTCAACAACAAGATTTGGAATGCCTTCCGTCTCGTGAAGGGTTGGGAGGTCGCCGATGTTGAGCAGCCCGAAGCCAGCCGTCAGGCCGTGCTCTGGTTCCGCCATCAGCTCAATGATGCCCTGGCAACGGTCAAAGACCACTTCTCGAAGTTCCGCCTGAGCGACGCGATGATGGTGCTTTACCGCCTGTTCTGGGAAGAGTTCTCGGCATGGTATCTTGAGGCCGTTAAGCCCGCTTACGGCCAGCCGATGGACCGAGCCACAATGAAGGCCACGCTCGAGTTCTTTGACATGTTGCTGCGTCTGCTGCATCCCTTCATGCCATTCATCACCGAGGAGCTGTGGCAGCACCTCGATGATCGCAAGGATGGCGAGAGCATCATGTATGCCCTCATCCCCGAGGCTCAGGAAGCCGACCAGACTTTGCTCAAGGCGATGGTCGATGTCAAGGAAATCGTGGCTGGTGTGCGCAATGTGCGCAAGCAGAAGAACCTCCCCAACAAGGAGCAACTCACCCTGCAGGTGGTCGGTGGCTTGAACAATCCGCTGGAGGCCATCATCATCAAGCTCGCCGGACTTGAGAAGATTGAGGCCGTGACCGAGAAGGATCCCACTGCACCTGCATTCATGGTGGGCACCGCCGAGTTTGCCGTGCCTGTTGCAGGCAGCATCGATGTGGAGGCTGAAATCGCTAAACTCGAAGCCGACTTGGAATACACTCGTGGCTTCCTCGCCAGTGTCGAGAAGAAGTTGAACAACGAGCGCTTCGTCGCCAACGCTCCCGCTGCTGTTGTCGAGGGCGAGCGCAAGAAGAAAGCCGATGCCGAGAGCAAGATCGCCACGATGGAGCAAGCCCTCCAGGCACTTAAGAGATAAATAATTGCGCCCCACATGGGCGCAATTATTTGATTAGTGATTAATGATTAGAGATTAGTGAGATGGATAATTCGATTTTGAAACCCGGCATTCCCGTGGCCCTGTGCAGCGACCACGCTGGCTATCCCGTCAAGGAGGCCGTCAAGCGCTGGCTTGACGAACAAGGCATTGCCTATAAGGACTTCGGTACCTATAGCGAGGAGAGTTGTGACTATCCCGACTTTGCCCACTTGTGTGCTGCTGCTGTTGAGCAGGGCGAGTGTTATCCTGGTATCGCTGTGTGTGGCAGTGGTGAGGGTATCAACATCACGTTAAACAAGCATCAGGGCATCCGTTCGGCCCTGTGCTGGCGCCTGGCCGTGGCCCGATTGGCCCGTCAACACAACGATGCTAATGTGATCGCCATGCCTGGCCGCTTCGTTACTGACGAGGAAGCCATCGCCATGGTAGAGGCCTTCATGACCACTCCCTTTGAAGGTGGTCGCCACCAGCGACGCATCGATAAGATTCCCGTCAAGTAACTGGCACGTACTCTCAATGTAAAGAAAAAAGCTCCAGAGGCAACTGCCTCCGGAGCTTTTTCGTACGACGGGCATGTCATACATCTGTGGTGAAAGTCCACACGGGGCGTAGT
>CAMVBJ010000029.1 GCA_947165675.1 uncultured Prevotellaceae bacterium | reverse complement strand
TCGAAATTGCAAAATCTTAATTTGGGTGTCTCATTGCGGAAAACAGGAAAACTGAAGTGACGGGAGGTCATCCTTCCCGTCACTTCAGTTTTTGCGATGATATAGATGTTGACCCGAACCCTGCGGGGCTAATGCCAATTACACGAATAGTTTTAAATAATTTTCGTGAAATAAGTTTTTCTTAGCGAAATCGCATTAAAAACATTTCATGGTCAACACCTGCTATATCGTTTTTTCAGTTAATGGTGGGTTGAGTATGAATTACTCGTCGTCACCTTCGACTTCGGCCTCGGCCATGGTGGTGAAGACGTTCTGCACGTCGTCATCCTCTTCAAGCACCTCGATGAGGGCTTCAACCTCGGCGCGCTCGGCCTCGGTCACGTCCTTGTAGTCGGCAGGCTCATATACAAACTCACTGCTCTTGATTTCAAAGCCGTTGTCCTCAAGATACTTCATGATGTCACCATTGGATGCAAAGTCGCCAGACACGAGCATTTCCTCCTCGTCGATGGCAAACTCCTCGGCGCCGCAGTCGATAAGTTCGAGCTCCAGTTCATCGGGATCCACATCGGCCTTGGGTGCCACATGGAAGTAGCACTTGTGGCTGAACATGAAGGCTACGCTTCCCGAGTTGCCCAACGAGCCACCCTTCTTGTTGAAGTAGTTGCGCAGGTTGGCAACTGTGCGGGTGGTGTTGTCGGTAGCGGTCTCGACCAGGACAGCGATGCCGTGGGGACCAAATCCCTCATAGATGACCTCCTTGTAGTCACCAGCATCCTTCTCGCTGGCGCGCTTGATGGCGCGCTCGATGTTCTCCTTGGGCATGTTGGCTGCCTTGGCGTTGGCGATGAGGGCACGCAGGCGCGAGTTGCCTTCAGGATCAGGACCACCAGCCTTGACGGCAATGGTGATTTCCTTACCGATACGTGTAAACGTGCGGGACATGCTGCCCCAGCGTTTCATCTTTCTTGCTTTGCGGTATTCAAAAGCTCTTCCCATTTTTTCTGTGTTATATTTTTTAAAGTTGATAGTTTACAGTGTTATCTTAGTTGGGCTCCCAACTGAGTCTCTAAGTTCTTGATAATCTTGCTCATGATGGCATCTATCTGCTTGTCGTTGAGGGTCTTCTCGTTGTCTTGCAGAATCATGCTGATGGCGTAGGATTTCTTGCCGGCAGCGAGCTTGTTGCTCTCATAGACGTCAAACAAGGTCATCGACTTCAAGAGTTTTTTCTCGCTGGACTCGACCACGCGGCGGATGTCATCGTAGGTCACTTCACGGTCAACCAGCAAGGCCAGGTCGCGGCGCAGGGGCAGGGTCTTGGGTAGGTCGCTGTACTTGATGTCCTTCTTCATGGCCATCTTGCAAGCGAGATTCCAGTTCACCTGAGCGTAATAAACGGGCTGATCCACGTCAAAACGCTTGGCAAGAGCCTCGTCAACAACACCCATCACGGCAATGGTCTTGCCGCCACGGTTGTTGTAGCGCAGTGCGGGATTCATGATCTCGTCTTCACATTGCTCAATGACCAGGTCATGCATGTTGATGCCCAGATTCACGAGCATGTTTTCGAGGTCGGCTTTGAGGTCATACACGTTCAATGCCCTTACCTTGTCGGCCCACGACTCGTCGTGGTTATTTCCCGTGATCCACATGCCCATCTGCGTGCTCTCGCTGTATGGGGCAAGCGCCTTCTCCTCTTGGCTGATGCTGCCGTCATAGCTATAGACATTGCCGAACTCATACAGCCTGAGGTTGGGATTCTTGTGGTTGATATTGCGGGCGATGCTCTCCAGACCACCGAACAGGAGCGTCTGGCGCATCACGTTCAGGTCGCTGCTCAACGGGTTCATGATTTTAACGCACCGGTCGATGGGGTAGGTTGTCAAGCCTTCATAATAGGCACCCACCGTCAGCGAGTTGTTCATGATCTCGTGGTAGCCCACACTGGTGAGCTGGTTGCTGATGATTTCCTGCTTGTCGTCACGGAAGTCCACGTCGGTCTTGTTTGACAGGCTGCTGTGTACCTCGCTGGTGAACTCGACGTTGTTGTAACCGTACACGCGCAGGATGTCCTCGACCACGTCACAGGGTCGCTGCACGTCCACGCGGTAGGGAGGAACAACGAGTTGCAGTTTCTCGTCATCTTCGGCCGTGATTTCCATCTCTAAACTCTTAACGATATCGCGGATCTCGTTGTGTGGAATCTCCTTGCCGATGAGGCGCTTCACGTAGTCGTAGTGCAACTCGACAGGGAAGCCGGGGAAGTCGTGTGCCTTCACGTCGATGATGTCGCCACAGATTTCTCCACCAGCCAGTTCCTTGACAAGCATGGCGGCAAGCTTCAGGTTATAAATCACACTATTGGGGTCGATGCCGCGCTCAAAACGGAATGACGCATCGGTGTTCAGGCCGAAGCGGCGAGCTGTCTTGCGGATCCACGTGGGGTGGAAATAGGCCGACTCCAGGAAAACGTCGGTCGTCTCGCTTGTCACGCCCGAGTCCAGACCGCCAAACACGCCGCCGATGCACATGGGCTCCTCGCCATTGCAGATCATCAGGTCCCTGTCGGTGAGCGTGCGTTCCACGCCGTCGAGGGTGACAAACTTGGTACCAGATTCAACGGTCCTGACCACGATGCGGTCACCCTTGACCTTGTTCAGGTCAAAGCAGTGCATCGGTTGGCCTGTACCCAACAAGATGTAGTTGGTAATGTCCACAATATTGTTGATGGGACGCTGCCCCACGGCGAGCAACAGGTCCTTGAGCCACTTGGGGCTCTCCTGAACCTTGACACCGCGCACGGTCAAACCTGCATAGCGGGGACATGCCTCGGCATTCTCGACGGTTACGGGAATGCCGCCATCCTTGCGGTCGATGGCAAACTCGTCCACGCTGGGGCGATGCAGGTTGCCCTCCATGCCCTGGTGGTGCATCCAGGCAGCCAAGTCGCGTGCTACACCATAGTGTGAGCCACCATCGATGCGGTTGGGTGTCAAGTCCACCTCGATGAGGTAGTCGTCCTCGATGCCGTAATAGTCGGCGGCGGGGGTGCCTACAACGGCATCCTCGGGCAGGACAATAATACCGTCATGGCTGGTGCCAACACCGATTTCGTCCTCGGCACAGATCATGCCCAGCGACTCCTCGCCGCGCATCTTGCTGCGCTTGATGGTAAACTCCTTATCACCATCATAGAGCTTGGTGCCCAGGGTGGCGACGATGACCTTCTGGCCAGCGGCCACGTTGGGGGCGCCACAGACGATCTGCACGGGGTCATTGCCATCGCCCAGGTTGACGGTGGTGATGTGCAGGTGATCGCTGTTGGGATGGTCGATACAGGTCATGACCTGTCCAACAACCAGACCACGCAGGCCGCCCTTGATGGTTTCTACTTGTTCCACTGCTCCCACTTCCAGACCCAGCGAGGTCAGTGCCTCGGCCACCTTCTCAGGCGACAGGTCGGTATCAATATAGCGTTTGAGCCATTTATAGGAAATATTCATAGTCTTGAATAAGAATTATAATCGCTTAAAAACGTGCAAAATTACAAAAATTCTTACGATTTCAAAAAGACATGACAAAAATCTTATCATCTTGTCGCCTTAACCGGCCCCGAAAGCCTACTTGAGCATTCCAGGCTGGAGGACGTGATGAAACAATAAGAATGATGAAGACCGGGTAAATTGTCGAGAATACGATTATTTCATGGGTATGGCCTTGATTGTACCGAGCTTGCGGACCGTGACCTTGGATGGCGTGCCCTTGTAGTAAACCTTGCCTGTACCGCTGCCATTGACCTTGAGCTGGCCACCATCCACATGGCAGCCAATCGACCCCGTGCCCATGATGCGGCAGGAGACATTGGTGGCAGTCACTTGATCGGCCTGGATCTCTCCAGTGCCCACGAGTCTCAAGGACAGGTCATCACACTTGCCCGAGGCGATGATCTTGCCCTTGCCACTCAGGATGTGCATCTCGAGCTGGGAAGCACGCAGGCCGCGGGCGATGATCTTGCCGTTATCGAGCAGGCGCACCTTGAACTCGGGCATCATGGGAAGGCCAGACAAGCGCAAGGTGCTGTCACCAGCATTCTCAGCCTCATGGAGTGATGACGAGTAGAGGGTAATGGTGGGCAACTGGGAATGATACTCGGTCTCGTCCTCGACTTGAATCGAGAGGCGTCCCGTGGACGATAACCTGAATATGAGGCCGTCAGCAACGTCCTGGGTGCAGTCAAATACCGCCAGACCTGCCGAGTCAGGATTGCAATGGTAATTCACATTGATGTTGTCCACAAGGGCCAGACGCTCAAAGTTTCCCACCTTGACGACAAAGTGTTTGGCCTGAGCTCCCGCCATGAGAGAAGTCATCGCTATCAGCAGGACACTAATTAATAATCTGTTTCTCATCTTGGTCATCATTTTGTTCTTCTGTTATATTGGGCAAAATGTCTTTCTCGATGTGGTCAAGGATGGCGTCGAGCTCGGCACGGGTGTCGGCCTGGAGCATGGCGATGCGGGTAGGGCGGAAGTTGCGGATGCCCTTGAACAACGGCGTGGCGGCCAGGTGGCGGCGGATGTGCAAGATGCCACGGTGCTCATCGATGCGGTCGATGCTTTCATCAATCTGGCGGCGCACCAGGGCCATCTTCTCCTCGTTGCTGATGACAGGTACTTCGCCCGTGAGCAGGTATTGCTTCATCTCACGGAAAATCCAGGGAGCTCCGATGCTGGCACGTCCCACCATCACGCCATCGACACCGTATCGGTCATAGCACTCCTTCAAGCGCTGGGGGGTGGTCACGTCACCGTTGCCGATGATGGGGATCGTCATGCGAGGATTGTTCTTGACCTCGCCGATGAGCGTCCAGTCGGCCTCGCCACTGTAGATTTGGGAGCGGGTGCGGCCATGAATGGTCAGTGCCGCGATGCCGCAGTCCTGTAATTGCTCGGCCAGATCAACAATGATTTTATTGTCATGATCCCAGCCCAGTCGGGTTTTAACAGTCACGGGCAGATCGACGGCCTTGACAACAGCACGGGTGATCTCGAGCAGCAAGGGCACATTGCGCAACATGCCTGCACCGGAACCCTTGCCGGCAATCTTCTTGACAGGACATCCCCAGTTGATGTCAATGAAATCGGGATGTACGGTTGCCGCGATGCGGGCTGCCTCGACCATCGAGTCCACGTCACGGCCATAGATCTGAATGGCGGCAGGACGCTCGCCAGGGGCAATCGCCATCTTCTGGATGGAGCGCTCGATGTTACGGATCAACGCATCGGCGCTGACAAACTCGGTATAGACCATATCGGCGCCCTGTTCACGGCAGATGAGCCTGAACGACTGATCGGTGACATCCTCCATGGGTGCCAGCATCACGGGGCGCTCGCCCAAATCGATATTCCCTATTTTCATTATGAAATGAGTGCCTTGATTTGTTATTACAGTGCGAAATTACGACAATTTACCCGAATGGACAAAACGTTAACTCTATTTAGGACACAATTAAGGAAAATAAAGCGCATTATGTCCCTCAATGGCCACCATCGGGAAATGAAAATGGCCACATCCATCGACGGGATGTGGCCATTTCCGGATCATGAATTATGGTTATGAATTGATAGTCACCTTGATGGTTGAAACGTGACTGCCATTGCGTCCCTGCACGATGTAGATGCCACGAGACAGGTGGTGCAAGCCGATGGCGTCCTTGCCCTTAGCCACCACCTGGCCATTGATGTGATAGACTGTGATGGTTCCAGGATAGGTTGCAGTCTTGCCTCTCATCATTAATGCTGGTTCACCATCGATGATGTTCTCGACAACTGTTGCCTGATGCTCGGTCACACCGTCGGCAGTGATGGTGAAGAAATAGTCGCGGTCGGCCACGATGTCATAGTCGGGTAACTGCAAGCCATTATTCCAGTTGTTGAAAATCAAGTGATAGTTGCCGCTGTTGGCATCCAACAGGAACACCTTGTAACTGGTGCCGCCAACAATGGAATCGCCGACACTGGCTTCGCCAGGCCATGAGCCGAAGAGCTCACTGTCACCCCAAGCATACAGACCCAGGGCATCCCAGCCCGTGAGGTCGTTGACAAAGATGTAATGCTGGGCGTCGGGGATGACGGGCAACTGACCACTGATGCTGAAATCGTCGATACCTAAAGCCATGGCTCCCTGGGCAGCAGTGCCAGTAGCGACCGAGATGTTCCATGCCAGGTAGAGGTCACATCCACGAGCGAGCTTGGTGGGGAGCACAGCGCTGACGGGAACCGTTTCGCCAGGAACCGTTTCATAGCCAGCCGTTTCACTGTCAGGAGCGAAATAGGTATAGAAGTTATTTCCCGCGCTGGTCCAGTTGCGGCCATCGATGGAGTAATAGAGCTGTACTGCAAATCCGGCACTGTTATTGCCCTTGCGGTACTTCTCGACGTTGTAGGCGATGTTGACGTTCTCGATGTCTTTCTTGCCCGTATTGAGCAGGTGGGCATACACGTTAACGCAGCGGGTGCCACCATCAACACCAGTCGAGATGCCACCTAATGCACGGTCGTTACCGGCGTTGTCGCCAAAGTTCCATGTGCCATTCTTGGCATTGCTGGGCAGGCTGACCCCACCACTGTACATCGTCTGATCGTTGGCCTGGTCATAGCGGCCCACGGTGCGGGGAGCGGTAAGGATGCGGTCGATGCGCCATGCACTGGGCAGTGCGGCGGTTGCCTCATCGCCCATCGTGTCAAACGACTCGCTGGCGCTTAACACGTCCTCATCGAGTTCGATAGCGGGATAGGTCACCACCTCGGTCAGGGCACTGGCCACCTTGACTGTTGCATTCTGGGTAAAATCACCCGTTGTGGCGGTCACGGTAAATTCACCATAAGTTCCATTGCTGGAGAATACCTGGTTTGCATCGATTTCACCACCATCGCTCAAGGTCATCACTACGGGCTCGGGGGCTTCTACCTCCATGCCGAATTGGTCGCGCACGGTCACCTTGTAGTGAACTTGACCAGCGGTGTGGTCCACACAGTTGGTAAAGCTGTTCAAGGCACGGCTGGCATAACCACGCATGGCTGCTGCATCATCATCGCTCATTCCATTAGGAGCCCATGTGATAGTCATCGGGTCAACACCATAGATCAGGCCAAACTCCATTGCGGCAGCCATGTAAGTGGCCTTGAGGGTCGGGTGGCGGTCATCGAGGAACCAGGTGAGGGTTCCTTGACTGCCCTCCTTGTCATAGACATCCTGATAGGCAACGCCCACGGGGCACAACGTCACGCCCAGGTCGAGGGCGACATCCTGACAGTTCTTGACAAAGGTGGAATTGAACGCGGTGTAGTTTTCCCAGTCGCCACTGTAGGCCCAGTTGATGGGCACGATGATAACGGCGTTGGGGTTGGGGCAGTACTCGCGGATGTAATCCACCCAGCGCTTCACGTTGGCACGGAAGGACTCGATATTGGTGCGGGGCAGCGAACTCTGCTCTTGCAGGATGATGTGGCTCCACGCCTCGCTGCGCACGAGCATCTTGGCTCCAGGGTTACCATCCTCGGCCACGCCATCGCCTTCCTCTCAGTGGGTCAAGAGCGATTTACCCAGCAGGGTGTGCTTGGTCCAGTTGGCATCCTTGCTCATGGCTTGGGCAATACCGTTGAACACGGCATCCTGGTCATTATAATAAATGAGGCTGTTGTTGAGTGACAACACTTTGACACTCTCGGGCACCTCGGGTACCAGAACGACATCGGCGGGTTGCAGCGTCATGGTGGTGGGGGTGGAAGCGGCCAGCTCAAGGCTGTACTCGCCAGTGGCGAGGTTAAAGGTCACGTCATAGGTGCCCGGGGCGGTCGAGACTTTGCCTTCGGCACCCTTAACGAGCGTTCCGGCAGTGTTGTTGCCCGTGAGGTCGCTCTCGGCACCCCACACGCCGCCCATGCCCAGGCGCTGGTAGATGCGCCAGTGGCTATAGCCGTCGCCCACGGCAGGCATGGTCACTTGACCCTTGAAGGTCTTGCCCTCGACAAGGTCCAGCTTGCCCGAAGCATCCATGTAGTTCCAGCCATTGTTGTCACCGATGACATAGACCGAGGTCAGACCCGTATCGTCATCATCGCTTTCAAGCAACAGTGTGGCAGTGCCATCGTTGATGGTGAGGATGATGCGCTTGCACATGTAGGTGTTGCCTCCGCACGAGATATTGTCATTGGTGCCCAGCACGAGGCTGTAGGGCACACCCATCTGGACACTGCTGCCATTGCTGCCATAGTTGCAAGCGCTGCTCCAGTTGGCATCGGCCACCTTAAAGGCTCCGCTCAACGTCTTGCCATATAGTACATAGGTGCCATTGCCCTCGTCGCTGAATTCCCAGTCGGTAACGGCGCCCCAGCTGTTCACCTCACCACGCAGGTAGATGCCTGATGGTGTGAAAGGAGGAAGTGACGGGTCCACATAACCCGTGTAGTTCTCGGGGTCGGTGATTTCGGTGACTTCATCCTTGGTCAGGCACAGGTAGTGGTCACGGTCGGCAGTGATAGACGCGTCGATGGACAATCCTCCACCATTGTTGAAGATGAGCGCATGGGCATTTCCGTCCATGTCAAGCGACCAAACCTTGTAGGCGACACCGTTCACCACGGCACTACTTGTTGCTGACTGGGCCTCACCATTGTCAATCGACAGGTACAGCTCGTTCCACTTGGTCACGTCCTCGACATAGATGTAGCACGACTGGTCCTGTGAAGCATAAGTGGCATCGATGACCACATTGTCAATCGACAGGCCCATGGCCTTGTTGGGGCTTGACCCACTGGCAACGCTGATGTTCCAGGCCAGATAGAAATCGCCACCTGCGGCCAGATCCACCATGAGCTGCTTGCCTGTGATAGACGTCGTGCTGATGGGCACAACAGCAGCACCCTGTGTGGCGGCGTCAGGGGCAAAATAGGTGTAGAAGTCGGTACCTGCATTGCTCCACGTGACGCCATCGGTCGAGACGTAGAGCTGAACGGCAAATCCCGCTTCATTGTCACCGTTGCGGTATTTCTCGATGTCATAGTCGAGTGTGAGCTTGCTGATAGCCTCATCGCCAGCATTGTGCAGACATGTCATGACATTGATGCAGCGGGTTCCGCCATCGACGGTAGTGGACAGGCCTCCCACTGAGCAATCACTGGGCTCAGTGCTTGACGAGAAGTTCCAAGTACCGTTCTTGGCATTGCTGGCCAGGCTTGTGCCTCCAGTGTACATGACTGTAGTGGAAGCGTTGGAGTAACTGCCCAGCGTACGAGGAGCAGACATCTGGCGCTCTACACGCCAGCCTTGTGGCATGTCGAGCGTGGCCTCTTGACCATTCCACATGCCGTCGAAGTTTTGAGCCACTTGAGGAGCGCCGGCAGTCAATTGCAGTGCATCCTGGGCCCAAACTGTACCGCTCCATGCTCCAGGGAGTAGCATGGTTGCGGCAAGCGTGAATAAGGTTGAAATTTTCTTCATATAACAGGTTTTAATAGTGTAACTGTTTGTTGTTCAGTCCCAAAATTACCCCAATCTGATGATAATACAAATACATAAAGAAAAAATCAAAATCGTAATAATTTTTATATCATTGATTTATAATGAATTAAGTGAAACGAGGGTGTCTAAAAATCTAAACGTCATCCAAGTAATACAAGCATTGGCGAGTGAGGGTGTCCGCAGGGGCTATATAATGCAAAAATTCCCGATTTCATCGAACGAAACCGGGAATTCTGATTCCTAAAGACTGAAAAATCAGTTCTTCTTGGCTGCTGCCTTGGCCTTGCAGTCGTTGCACTGCTGGTCGGCGGGCTTGTTGCAAGCCTGACCATCCTTGTGGTCCTTGCACTCATGCTTCATGGCAGCGGTTTTCTGGCACTTCGTGCCCTCGGCCTTGTCACACTTCTTCATGCCCTCAGCGTTGGCACACTTTTTCATGCCCTCAGCGTTGGCACACTTTTTCGTGCCCTCGGCCTTGTCACATTTCTTCATGCCCTCAGCCTTGTCACATTTCTTCATGCCCTCAGCCTTGTCACACTTTTTCATGCCTTCGGCCTTGTCACACTTTTTCATGCCTTCGGCCTTGTCACACTGATGGGCAGCTGCTGCCTTGGCCTTGCAATCGTTGCACTGCTGGTCGGCGGGCTTGTTGCAAGCCTGACCGTCCTTGTGATCCTTGCATTCATGTTTAACCACTTGATGGGACTGAACAGCGGTATTGGCATTCTGAGCTACCATGGGGCATGCAGCGAATGCAGCGACGATGAGTGTCAATAAGAATTTCTTCATGATTTCTACTTATTTTTAGTTATGTTTATATTGATAATGCGCCAAAATTAACAATAAAAATCGAAATAATAGACGATTTAAAGTTTTTTTGGTTTAATCAAGGCTCAAAATTTGAATTTTGTGAGTAAAACATGTACATTTGCAGCCATTTAAAAATTCATTAAATTATTATTACAGAACAATAATGTCAACCTATACTGTATCAGACCCTCGCAAGGTCACTACCAAGCGCATTGCCGACATGCGCCTCGCAGGCGAGAAAATCGCGATGATTACTGCCTACGACTTCACAATGGCCACACTTGTTGATCAAGCCGGCATCGATATCATCCTGGTGGGTGACAGCGCCAGCAACGTCATGCAGGGTAACGCCACGACAATACCCATCACCATTGATGACATGATTGTGTATGGACGCACTGTGGCCCATGCTGTTAAGCGTGCGATGGTCATTGTGGATATGCCCTTTGGTACCTATCAGGGTGATCCCATTGAGGCTCAACGCAATGCGGTGCGCATCATGCGCGAGACCGGTGCCGATGGTGTGAAGCTTGAGGGTGGACGTGAGATGCGTGGAGCCATCGAGATGATACTGCGCGCTGGCATACCCGTGATGGGACACCTGGGACTCACGCCCCAAAGCATTAACAAGTTCGGGACCTATTCCACCCGAGCACAGGACGAAGCAGAAGCTACACGCCTGCTGGCCGACGCCAAGGTGCTGGCCGAGATTGGCTGCTTCGGCATCGTGTTAGAGAAGATACCCGCAACGCTGGCTGCTAAGGTTACCCAGTCGATCAACGTGCCGACAATCGGCATCGGAGGCGGTGGCGCTTGCAGTGGACAGGTGCTGGTGCTTCACGACATGCTGGGCCTGAACCGTGAGTTCAAACCCAAGTTCTTGCGCGTCTATAACAACCTGGGGGAGCAGATCATCGACAGTGTCGGCAACTACATCAGCGACGTCAAGAGTGGCGATTTCCCCAACGAGAACGAGCAATACTGATTCCACACATTGAGGCCATAAAACCAGAACGATGACACCCCCTCCGATAGATGTTTTATCACAGGGGCAACTGCTGTATCATGGCCTAATCGTTTTGTCGCTTGTGCCTCAGGGAGCGGAAGAAGTGGATAATCAGTGGGATGGCGAGAAGAAAGGCGAGGATGTCACAAACGGCCTGGCAGATCTCGACACCGAACAGACCCATTAACCGGGGAAGAATCAAAATCAAGGGAATAAAAAAGATACCGTTGCGGGCTGCGGCAAGTATGTTGGCTGGCAGGCTGTGACCACTGGTCTGCAAGGTCATGTTGCACACGGTGACCACGGCAGCCATGGGCAGGGCAACAAGTTGCCAGCGCAGGGCGACTGCTCCCACGGCAACAACTTCGAGATCATCGCGCAAGATATCAACCAGCTCTTCGGCAAATACAAAGGCAGGACCGCACAAGACGATCAAAACAGCTAAGTCGAGCAGGATGGTGAAATAGAACCCCTTGAGCAAGCGCTTATACAATCCTGCTCCATAGTTGAAGCCGCAGAATGGCTGATAACCCTGACCGATGCCAATAATGATGGCAAAGATGATGAATGCCAAGCGTGACACGATCGACATGCCCGCAATGGCTGCATCGCCATAGGTGCCAGCAGCCACGTTGAGCATCAGTGTGGCAATGCTGGCCAGCGCTTGTCGCGTGAGCGACGGCGTGCCTCCCTTGAGGATTTCATGCTGGAAGTGCCAACGCCATGAGGTTTGGGATAACTGGATGGGGATATTCTCGCCACGGCGAGACATCACCCACAGCACAATGAATCCGAACAACTGACTCAGCACTGTACCGATAGCGGTGCCCAGGATGCCTAACTCAAAGGTGAACATGAACAGAGGCACCAGCAGTACATTCAGCACCGCCCCCGAGACCATGCCATACATCGCTTGGGTCGCATTGCCCTGGAAACGCATCTGATTGTTGATGACCATCGAGGCTGTCATCAGCGGTGCGCCCAGCAGAATCACGCCCATGAATTCGATGGTGTAAGGCAATATGGTGGGTGTTGAACCCAGGGCGATGGATAATGGTTTAAGGAAAAGGAGCCCCACGATGGCGATGACCAGGCCACAGATGACACTACCCACAAATGAGGTGGCTGCCATCTGGCGCGCCTCTTCAACGCGCTTTGCCCCCAAGTGGCGTGACATGTAGGTTCCAGAACCCTGTCCGAACAGGAAACCGATGGATTGGATAATGGCCATCACTGGAAACGCCACACCCACGGCGGCTGTAGCCTGGGTATTGAGCAGCCCCACATAGTAGGTGTCCACCAGGTTGTAGATACTCGTCACAAGCATGCTAATGACAGTGGGAACCGCCATCGCCGGTATCACCTGTCTGACGGGAGCCGTCGTCAAGAATGTGTAGTTATCCTGCCTGTGCATCGAGTTCTTTGATTTTTTGAAGGTGCAAAGGTACAATTTTGCTATCAAATGGCGATATGATTGATGGTCCTAAATCTTTAAAATAAGTGAAATACGTAGGTTTTCCCTGGCTAAAAAGGTTAAAAACCGACTCGCAGTTTGACCCTGAAAAGTTTTTAACGCTCATTTCGCTAATCAGACTAATGACACGAAATGAATATAAAACAGTTTCGCGTCCATTCGTAAGATTCGCGTAATTCGCGTTAGCCCCGCAGGGTTTGGTTATTGCCTTTCTTTTAATGCTAAATGGCGTGTCCCGTGTTGAGTGTCTTCTATACTCTGAATGATCGTGGCATGTCCCATTGCTGAAAACAGGAAATAACCCCGGGAATCAAGAGTTTTCCAGCAGCCACTTGATGCCCTTCACGACCCTGAGGGGTGGATTCTTGAAGTGGTTGCCTGGATTGAATTCAAACTTCGTGTTGACTCCTCGGTCAGTCATCAGGCGGGCAAGTGCTTGAGTGCGATCGCCCACGGTTTGCAACACGGCGTTGCGTGAGGTGCTTTCCTTGTCGCCCACCGAGAGGTACACCCCGCTGAGTTTTGCAGCGGGTTCATGCTGCCGGGCATATTCCAGCCAATTAGGGTACCACATGGAGCCCGACGCCGACAGGATGCGGGTGAATAAGACTGTCTGGTAGGCTGTCCACATGGCAAACAAGCCCGCCAGCGAGTAGCCTGCCAGGCATCGCCACGCGGGAGCCGCATCGAGCAGATGTTCGACTTGAGGCACGATTTCGTCCGTGAGCAAGGGTAACCATTCATCAGCGCCGCCCGAGAAGTTATCATCCTTGGAAACGACGGTTTCGACAGGCCATGGTGATAGCTCCTGGTTCCAGTGCAGGCCGCTGATGGTGACCAAATTGAATCCCTTGCAATCCACCTGCTTGCAGGCATCAAGCAATAACTGCCCGTTCTCGTGATAATCAATCGAATAGATGAGCGGTGCCGTGCCTTCTGTCAGATGGTACAGGCACACCCTGCGGTGTTCAAATTGCAACTCTTTTACTTCCATCGTGTGCAAAATCTAAAAAAAGTTCCACCCCGACAAACCGTTAGTGGAATTACGGTATGACGATCGGTTTGAGTTCGGGTGTGTGGGTGCTGAGGATGCGTTGCGGTTTTGGGTAGAGATTATTGGCGCGGTTGCCCAGATTGTAAGCGAAACCCAATATGGCGCCATGGTGGGCAACCAGTATGTGGCCACGAGCAGCATCCATCGTGATGGACTCGCCACGCAGGTAGCGCAGGGCGGTGCTATAATCAACGTTGCAGGTGGGGAATGCGTCGATGGCCCTCGCGGTTGACATGGCTATCGCGTGGTGAGGTACTGTCTTGCGTCCCATCACGGTGGCTAATTCCACGCCAGCGTGTAATACATTTAATGAAGTGCGCAGGGCAATGACTTCACGCTGTATGTCCTGTGGCACGGCAATCAGCAGTTCGCCTTGCTGGTCAATAACGAATTGATGGGGGGCAGATAGCCAGTTGAGGACGGTTTCATCGACTTTTTTGACGTTTTTCGCTTTGATGCGGAGGTCCTGTCGCGGGCTTTTTCCATCCTTGCGGAAAGCCGCCATAAACAGCCCCTCACCGTCCACCCGATGAGGCATGAAGCGGTAGCAGTGGGCATCACTGCCGATGGCGCCGTGGAGGCCCCATGAGGCTTCGGTGGGCACCTCAAGTGAAGTGGCACCCAGCTCCTGCATGATGAAATCGGCGATTTGTTCGTTCTCCTTGTGATTGTAGGTGCAGGTACTGTAGATGAGCAGGCCACCTGGTCTGAGGGCCTGCCATGCGTCTGTGAGGATTTCACGTTGCCGCTGGGCGCACTGCTCGACCAGTTCGGGCGACCATTGGGCCACGGCTTCGGCATCCTTGCGCATCATGCCCTCGCCGCTACATGGCACATCGGTGGCAATGACGTCAAAGAAGTGGGTCAGTTTGCCTATCTTGGCTGGAGCGTTGCTGGTTACTACACAGTAGGGCGATCCCCAGCGGATGACATTATCGGCCAGGACACGTGCCCGTGGCGGAACGATCTCGTTGGCGACAACCAGCGATCCTTCAGGCAAGGACTGGATGGCTGCTGTGGTCTTGCCCCCAGGGGCGGCACACAGGTCCAGGTAACGCACGGGCTCATGGATGAAATGCTTGATAACATGGGTGATGAACATGGATGACGCATCCTGGACGTAGTAACGCCCTGCGTGCCAGTCGGGGTCAAAGGTGAATGCCGGGCGTCCGTCGGTGTAAAAGCCCTGGCTGCACCATGGCACACGGCGCATGCCATCGGCAACCTCGACGCCACGGCCGCCATTGACGCGAACGGCTACACTGGGTTCGCTCGACGTGATAGCGCCGACCAACTGTTCCCATTCATCGGGCAACAGCCCGCGTAATTGCTCTATAAACCCTCCAGGCAGTTTCATCACTGCAAAAGTAAAACAATTGCGTCAAAGGGTCGAATGAATTATGGTTTTTTAAGGATTGAAAGTGTTGGCAAATGGGCATTTTTTTGTAATTTTGTACGTTTTTATACACCCCCGTTTTTTGGAGGTATAAATGCGTAAAAAACTACATTTTTATGTCAGAAGAAGAGAAATATATCGAAGAGCAAGAAGAAAAAAATTATTCAGCGTCTAACATCCAGGTGCTGGAAGGTCTTGAGGCTGTACGCAAGCGCCCCGCTATGTACATCGGTGATACCCACATCAAGGGTCTTCACCACCTGGTGAGCGAAGTCGTGGACAACTCCATCGACGAGGCCCTGGCAGGTTTCTGTAACCGTATCGACGTGACCATCGGCGAGGACAACAGCATCACCGTGCGCGACAACGGCCGCGGCATTCCCGTCGATGAGCACGAGAAACTGCACAAGTCGGCACTCGAGGTTGTCATGACTGTGCTCCATGCCGGTGGCAAGTTCGACAAGGGCTCCTACAAGGTGTCGGGCGGTCTGCACGGCGTCGGCGTGAGCTGCGTCAACGCCCTCAGCGACTACCTGCGCGCCGAGGTGCGCCGCGGCGGCAAAATCTATATGCAGGAGTACAGCCTGGGCAAGCCCACCAGCGAAGTCAAGGTCATCGGTGACTGCCGAGAGGAGGATCACGGCACGACCATCATCTTCCACCCCGACGGTGGCATCTTCTCGACCACAGTCTATGAGTTTGACATCCTGTCCAACCGCCTGCGCGACCTGGCCTACCTGAATGCGGGCGTGACACTGTCGATTACCGACCTGCGCAGCCGCGCCGAGAATGGCACCCCCCGCAGCGAGACCTACTATAGCGAGACGGGCCTCGACGAGTTTGTGCGCTACATCGACGGCAACAAGGAGGCGCTCATACAGGACGTCATCCATATCAAGAGCAAGAAGGGCGACATCCCTGTTGAGGTCGCCATGACCTATAACACCTCGTTCAACGAGAACATCTACTCGTTTGTCAACAACATCAACACCATCGAGGGCGGTACCCACCTGACGGGCTTCCGCCGAGGTCTGGGCTCGACCCTGAAGAAATATGCCGAGGACAACAAGATGCTCGAGAAGGCCAAGGTCGAAATCAAGCCCGAGGACTTCCGCGAAGGCCTGACCGCCATCATCTCGGTCAAGGTGCTGGAACCCCAGTTCGAGGGACAGACCAAGACCAAACTCGGTAACACCGAGGTCATCGGTGCCGTCGAGACCGCCGTGCGCGATGCCTTGAACACTTATCTCGAGGAGCACCCCACCCAGGCCAAGACCGTCATTGAGAAGGTCATCCTGGCCGCACAGGCACGCCATGCAGCACAGAACGCTCGCTTGAAGGTGCAGCGCAAGTCGCCGCTCGCTGGCGGCGGACTGCCCGGCAAACTGGCCGACTGCTCGTCGAAGGATCCCGCCGAGAGCGAACTCTTCCTCGTCGAGGGTGACTCGGCAGGCGGCAGCGCCAAGCAGGGCCGCGACCGCAAGTTCCAGGCCATCCTGCCCTTGCGCGGTAAGATCCTCAATGTCGAGAAGGCAATGGACCACAAGGTGTTTGAGAGCGACTCGATTGTCACCATCTTCCGTGCCCTGGGCGTGACCATCGGCACCGATGAGGACCCCAAGGAGGCCAACCTGAGTAAACTGCGCTACCACCGCATCATCATCATGACCGATGCCGACGTCGATGGCGCGCACATCGACACGCTGCTGATGACCTTCTTCTTCCGCCGCATGAGGCCCATCATCGAGAACGGCTACCTCTACATCGCCACTCCGCCTCTGTACCGTGCCCGCACCAAGAAAGGCCAGCGCGAGGAATACTGCTGGGACGATGTGCAATTGCGCAAGTTCATCGACGAGTATGCCGGCGGCAACGAGGACGGCGTGACCGTGCAGCGATTCAAAGGTCTGGGTGAGATGAATCCCGAGCAGTTGTGGGAGACCACCATGGATCCCAACAACCGTCTGCTCAAGCGCGTCAACATCAGCGACGCCGCCGAGGCCGACCGCATCTTCTCGATGCTCATGGGCGAGGACGTGGATCCGCGCCGCAAGTTCATCGAGGAGAACGCTACCTACGCCACCATCGACACGTAATCACTTGTGTCTCTGGTTACGCGGGGCGTAATCCCCGCGCCGATATATATTTTTTCTTCTACTCCCCTGGTGCCGCATCCGTGCCACCAGGGGTATTTTTTACTGTGGATTATTGCAAGTAACAGTTACCTGACTATTTACACATGTGGGTGCGTGATAATATTAGTCCTTGGACCTTTGTTTTTGGTTGCGGTAACTTATTCCTCGATACGGCCGAATTGCTCATTCCACGGGGAGCAGCCCTGATAGGACGAAATGGACGTCGAGGGAACGTGGAGGGTGCGGTCACTGTAGTCGCCCGATGGCAACATGAAGGCGTCAGGCGATGTGGCGACCAGTGCAGGATCGGCAATGCCACACACGACATCTTTCAGTCCCGTGCAGTTGTTGAAGGCCTTGCGTCCGATGAGCGTCACGGCATCTGGAATGGATATCGACTCGAGGAAAACGCATCCGTCGAAGGCGGCGTAACCGATGGCCGTGACCGAAGCCGGTATGACGGTTTTGCGGCAGCCAGCAATCAGTGTGCCCGTGGCCGCCTCGATAATGGCGTTACAGCCCTGGCGTGAATCGTAATGGGGATTACCGCTTGCAACCGTCATTCTCGCGAGCGACGGGCACTCCCTGAATGCCGAGCTTCCAATCGAGGTGACAGACTTGGGAATGTTGATAGCGGTCAGCGAAAAGCAACCGCGGAAAGCTGCCGTTCCGATGGACCGTACGGTCTCGGGTATATTGATGGCCTTGAGCAGGGTACAGCCATAGAACTCGAAGTCGCCTATCGAAGAGACAGATTTGGGGAGATTGATACTTTCCAGTGAGCTACATCCGCCAAAGGCCGCCTGTCCCAGTGAACTGACCGAGTTGGGGATGTCCAGAGTCTTAAGGGCCGAGCATCCGCTAAAAGCCGCGTCACCGATATACGTCACCGAGGAGGGGATGTCGATGCTAGAGAGGGAAGAGCATTCCGCGAACGCATTGTTGCCGAGCGAAGTGACCGACTTGGGAATGCTGAGCGAAGTGAGCATGAAACATCCGCTGAAGGCGTTGTCGCCAATCGAGGTGACCGTTGCGGGAATGACGGTGTTCATGCAACCGGCCACCAATGTGCCCGTTGCTGTCTCAATGATGGCGTTGCAACTGTCACGTGAGTCATAGCAGGAATTACCGCTGGCCACACTCATGCTGTAGATTGCCGGGCAATGCTCGAATGCAAAAGCGCCAATAGTGCGTACCGTGGCAGGGATTTCCACACGGTTGAGTGCTTTGCAGTCAAAGAATGCCGAAGCGCCGATGCTGTTGAGACCCATGGGGAAGGTGACACTGCGCAGGACGGTACATCCCCTGAAGGCATAGTCGCCCACCGAGTCCACACCGACGGGGATATCGATGCTGGAGAGCGTTGAGCATCCCGAGAAAGCGTAGTCGCCAACCGCCTTGACAGAGGCGGGGATGACAGTATTGCGGCAGCCCGCTACCAGTGTGTTCTCGCGGGTCTCGATAATGGCGTTGCACTCGTCACGCGAATCATACCGCGGGTTGTCGCTAGCCACACTCATGCTAGTGAGCGATGGGCAGTATTCAAAGGCCGAGTCGCCGATGCTCCTGACGCTGCCGGGGATGTGAATCCCCCTGAGTGACGAACAGCCATAAAAAGCCTGGTAACCGATAACCCTGACCGAATTGGGGATATTCACACCAATGAGTGACGAGCAGCGATAAAAGGCCTCAAAGCCTATTATGCTCACAGAATTTGGGATATAAATGCTGGTCAGGCCCGTGCAGCAGTAGAAAGCCCAATCGCCGATGGCGGTCACGCTGGCGGGAATGACGGAGCTCTGGCATCCGGCAATCAACTCTCCGCTTGCCGTTTCGATGATGGCATTACAGCTGTCGCGGGAATCATAGACGGGGTTACCATCATCCACGGTAATGGAAGTGAGCGAAGTGCAATTGCTGAACAATGCGCTGCCGATACTCGTCACAGCACTCGGGATATTGATGCTGATGATTGATGTGCACCCCGAGAACGCGAACGAGCCAATTGTCGTGACCGTATCAGAAAACACCGGTTCAGTAACTTCCATCCCCTTCAAAAACAAGCGGTGAGCATGATAACAGGGATTGGCCGACTCCGATTCGAAGTTGATGCCACACCAGCGGTCCAGATTGCTGATTACCACGCTGTCCAGTCCCGTGCACCCTGCAAAGGCATGTTCCCCGATTGCTGTAATAGTGCTCGGGATAGTTACGCTTGTGAGGGCCGAGCAGTCGCGAAATGCCGCACGGCCGATGGCAACAACCGGGAAAACACTATCATTGTGGCAGATGGAGTCAGGAATGGCCACATCGCCGTAATAGGGATAGGTGCCGCTGGTGACGATGGCATGGCCATCAATGATGTGATAGTATATGTTGCCGACTTCCAGGTTTTGCCCAGTGATGAAGGTGGGTAGCAGGATGCTTACCAGCAGGATGGCGTTTTTGATGAACGGTTTCATAGTGATGCTGGTCGATATAACGTGAGTCCAACGACTAGGTTTCATCGAACTCACGCTACTGTATATTACAATTGGATAAGTGTAGAATTACTCGCCTTCTTGTGGCTGAGGCTGAGGCTTACTCTGGAGCTTGAAGCTGACGGGTATGGTGTACCACACTGCTACGGCTTCGCCGTCTTGGCGGCCAGGTTCGAACTTGGGCAGGGATTTGACCACACGTACTGCCTCGGCGTCAAGTTCCTCACTGATCGGGCGGACGACCTTGACTTCTCCCACCTCGCCGGTCTTTTCAACGACAAACTGGAGAATGACACGGCCTTCAATCTTGTTCTTTGCAGCCTCGGGTGGATATTTGATGTTTCCCTGCAGGTATTTCATCAGTCCGAATTCCCCACCCGGGAATCGGGGCATCTGCTCGACAGATTTATAGACCTTATCATCGGACTGGGGTTTAGTATCTTGTGGAGCCTGCTCCTCGGTATTCATCTCGACAGCCTCAGCAGTGGCCTCAGCCTCGACAGGCTGGGTAGCGGCCTCGACCTGGACGGGCTCGGGCGACTGCATTTCTGACTGGACAGCGCGATCTTGCGGAACACTCGCCGTCACTACTGCTGCTATACTCTTGTTGTTGGCAAAGGCCAACAGCGCCAATGCTATCACGGGCACCACAGCCAGCGCACGCAAAGTATTCCATCGGCTGCTTTTTTTCATCGTCATCATACGGATTCGTTTTTTTAGAGATTGATAATTGAAGTTATTTGCCATCGAGAATAGCTGGTCCCCGACGGACTTTCGTATGAGCAGCAACTGGTACTGCTTTACGTCGACGTTAGCGTTTAATACGGCCTCATCGGCCTCATACTCATGCACTTGCCTCAGTTCATTGTTCAACAGCCAGGATGCCGGATTCCACCATTGGAACAAGGTTACCAGCCCAAAGAACATCACATCCCATGAATGCCGCAGGTCGATGTGTGCCTGCTCGTGGATAAGTATCTCACGCGGGTTATCACGGTAATCCTGCTCGTTGATCACGATGTGATTGAAGTAGCTGAACGGAGCCAGGTCGCCAGGGACAATATGCAATGTGATACCGCCAGGTAGTGATTCCTTACGCCCCTTTTTCATCATGCGGCGCAGGTTCCATTGGCTATGCAGCAGCCATGCGGCTACCAGAGCCATCCCGATGAAATAGACCGCAGTGACGATGCCCATTACAGTCCATGACGGAGATGCCTGTTGTGCTCGAACAGCACCATCGGGGGTCACAATCAAGTCCTCCAGCGTCACCATCTGCCTGGCAACAGGGGCCATGGCATCAACTGAAATCTTGATCCACGGCAGTACCAACGCGATAACCATGACCGCCAGTAGGGCGACACGGTTGAACCGGTGGAACGTCTCGCGGCTAAGCAGCAACTTCCACAGCAGGTAGAAGGCGATGAGGCAGAGGCCAACTTTAATTTGATAAATGAGTAACATGGCGATTGAGGGTGTTTACTTGTTCTCTTCCACTTCACGAATGAGTTCCTTCAGGTCCTCAACGCTGACCTTTTCACTCTTGACAAGCGCCGAGACGGCACTCAGGTAGGATTTGCCGAAGAACTTGTTCACCACGTTGGCCAATGAGCCACCGCGGTACTCCTCGCGGCTGATGTTGGCAAAATACTGGAAACAGCGGGCAGTAATGGCCTTGTGACTCAGGAAACCCTTCTCCTCCAGTATCTTCATCAATGTAGCCAGAGTATTCACATGGGGGCGGGGCTCGTCATAGCAGGCTTGCAACTCGCGCACGAGCATGGGGCCATGATCCCACATCCGCTCCATGATTTCCTCTTCTTTTTGAGTCAACTGTTTCATAATTCAAGCCTTTTTTAAGTTTCACGACGCAAATTAACTAACTCTTTTAGTTATATATCAAATTATTTTAGTTAATAAAACTAAAAATATTAGTTTTCCCTGATATTTTCAAACAACACAAACAATTACTGAACAACCAAAACAACATTCCAGCTGACATTTTTAATATTAAAAAAACAACTGAGACAACTCAAACAACCCAAAAAAGTTGTTGCAGTTATCCCAGTTATTGTTAAACACTCGCTGGTATTTGTTGTTCTATTCTTGATCAGTGAGGGCTATTTGTTGCCTTTGGAGCGGTTGTGGTGGCGGCACAGCATTTGGCAGTTTTTTTCGTCGCTGGTGCCGCATTCGTGCCACCAGGAGATTTATTTTCATGGGTCATACTCATGAGTCAATCAAGTATCGGTAGCGCCAGTGTTCTGATTGTACATGAGTGAAAACTTGGTGTATTTGTGCAATAATTAAATGTTTTGTTGTACCTTTGTAACTATATAATAAAAATAATGATATTTATGAGACACTATCTGAAGAATCTGGAGGAGACGATTCGCAATCACTGGACACAAAAGGCCTTGTGTGATTACAATGGAGATACCTTTTCCTATGCTAACTTAGCCACATACGTCGAGCAGTTCCGTATTTTCATTAATGCGGCAGGAATCAGTAAGGGGGATAAGATTGCCATCTGCGCTCGTAATTCCGCTCGGTGGGCCATGACCTTCTGGGGAATCAACGTCAATGGCTGTGTAGCCGTTCCTCTCTTGGCAGACTTTCATCCAGACACGGTATCGACCTTAACCAATCATTCCGATAGTGTGCTGCTTTTTATTGACGACGATATCTGGTCAAAAATGAACCCCGACGATATGCCTCATTTACAAGCCGCCATCAATGTCAAGGATGGCGTCTTGCTCTGGCATCAGAATGAGGTCGTGGCCCAGGCTTGGGCTAACCGTAAAAGAGACTTTGCTCAACAATATCCTGACGGGATGTTTCCCGAGCATGTGTCCTATGTTACCGACAATGCCAAGGACATCGCCATCATCAATTACACGTCGGGCACCACCGGCAACCCCAAGGGGGTAATGCTCACCTATGAGGCGATGTCAGATACCGACGACTTTGCTAACTCTCATTTCCCCAACCATCCTGGCGAGACCGTCGTGTCGATGCTGCCACTGGCCCACATGTACGGCCTGGCCATCGAGTTTATCCATCCCAACGTGGATGGCGTTACCGTCTATTTCCTGGGCAAGACGCCATCGCCCACCACCTTGCTCAAGGCGATGCAAGACATCAAGCCCTACATGGTGGTCACCGTGCCCCTGGTGATGGAGAAAATCTATGCCAACGCCATCAAGCCGGCTCTGGAGAAGGCCAAATCGCTGCTGGCCATCCCCGTCTTGAACAAGCTGATATACCGCAAGGCCCGCAACAAGATGATTGAAGCCTTTGGCGGCGGGGTGCGCTGCTTCATCATGGGTGGGGCGGCACTCAATCCCGAGGCCGAGCAATGCTTCAAGAAGATACGCCTGCCCTATACCGTGGGCTACGGCATGACCGAAGCCTGCCCGCTGCTGGGATATGAGTGGTGGACCAGGTTTGTACCGGGATCCTGCGGCAAGCCGGTCCACGAGCTGCGCATCGACTCCGATGACCCTCAGCACATCCCAGGAGAGATCCAAGCCAAGGGACCCAACTTGACCATAGGCTACTATAAGAACCCCGAAGCCACCGCAGCAGCCTTTACCGACGACGGGTGGTTCCGCACGGGCGACCTGGGCGTGATGGACGACAAGCGCAACATCTTCATCCGTGGACGCATCAAGTCGATGATCCTGAACTCCTCGGGCCAGAACATCTACCCCGAGGAAGTGGAGGCTGTGCTGGCCAACTGCCAGTATGTGGAAGAATGCTTAGTCGTGGACCGCGAGGGGAAAATTGTAGCTCTTGTTTATGCCGAACTGCCCGAAGACATGGACGACAAGACAAAGTCCACCATCCCGGGAAAGATCCGCGACGAAGCCAACAAGTCCTTACCCAATTACAGCAAGATCGCAATAGTGGAGATGATGGAAACCCCCTTCGAGAAAACCCCCAAGAGGACCATCAAGCGCTTCCTCTACAAGTAATCAGGTTGATTTGGCAATGTGATATAGAAGTTGGCCCAAACCCCTGCGGGGCTAATGCTGATTTCGCTATGATAACGTATTTCACGGATATTATTTAAAACTATTCGTGATATTGGTTTCGCCTGGCTAAAGGTTCGCATTAGCCCCGCAGGGTATATCATTGCCTCAAGATTTTGGTGTGGCTGTCATGGTTTTTCGTAGTGGAAACTGCGCCAATATAAAATAAAAAATGTAATTTTGCAACTTTAATAAGGGGTCGCACAGGGTGGTGATCATGGCATCCGCCTCTGAGATCCTGTTCTGAACGATTGTATATAATCCACTAATAACTGACAAAAAATGAAACAAAACCTCACCCTTTTCGTTTGGGCCATCCTGGCTGCGGCATTGATGAGCAGTTGTGACGACCCAGAAGTCGCCTTCAACGAGGAGACGTTCGACATCCCCTTCCTCTTCTCCGAAGGCTATCAGGACTCCATCAAGTATCCCTACGACCTTGCCACGCCGCCATCCGACTGGCTCTCTATGGTCAAGGACGACACCAAGGTCTGCAAGTTGAGCATTCCTGGCACCCACGACTCCATGACCGGCATGGGGTTCTACCAGCCCTGGCTCAAGAGCATCTCTAATATGACCGCTATCAGTCAGCTCTGCACCTTTGACGAGCAGATGAACAGTGGTATACGGTTCTTTGACTTCCGCCCGGTAGTGTCGATCGACACCCTTGCCACCACCCCTGCCGAGCGCCAGATCCTGAGGCTCGCACATGGCTTTACCGAGGTCGATGTGAAGTTTGAGGAGTCGCTTGACTGGATGAAGGAATTCCTGGCTAAACATCCTTCAGAATTCTTCATCGTCAAGATCCAGGCCGACAACGGTATGGAAAGCCAGCACAACTGGACATTGCTCCTGCATCAGCTTCTCGCCAAGTCCAAGTATGACGACTTCTTTGTCACCAATTGGCGACCCGACATCACCGTGGGTGAGATGCGAGGCAAGGTGCTGATCCTCAGCCGATACAACCTTGTTCCGCTCAACCACGCATTCCATTATCCCATCGCCTACTGCGACTGGCCCGACGAGGACCCGGATGTCAACGAGGAACTCGACCCCGTGGCTCAACGCTCATGTGCCATCTACAATATGGAAGACACTACCATCAAGGCCACGCTCTACAAGCAGGACTACTACAAGACGACCACCGAGAAGCGCATGGAGAACAAGAAGAAAACTGTGATCGACATGATGCACAGCGCGCGCGAGGCAACGGCAAGCGACCAGAACATCTGGATCGTCAACCACTGCTCGGCCTATACCGAGGTGTCGCCCCGTGGCTACATCACAAATGCCACCAACCTGCATCCGCTCGTGATTAACGACCTGCTCAACAACGAGGGCACCGTCGGCATCATGCCCATGGACATGGCTTGCCACGACTATGTGCACGCCATCGTCAATGGCGGTACACCCTACACCAGCGACTACCTGTACGGATTCCGACCCCTCACGCAGTCGCTCACCAATCTCCTCATCAAATCGAATCAAAAATTCTTCAAATAGAGTAGTACACTATGAAAATCAAGATATATATCCTCACGATTCTCACCGCCTTACTTGGCGCGATGAACGTTTCAGCTCAAAACGAGACGGATAAAAACAGCAAACTGCACTCCCCCCACGGATTGTTCAACCACCTGTCTGTCGGCATCAACACGGGCCTCTCGGGCACCGGTATCGACGTCACCATGCCCGTGCACCGGCTCATCACCGTGCGCACCGGTTACTCCGGGCTTCACATCGGTGAGTACAAGTTCAAGTCCATCAACACCGCCGAGGAACTCACGGGTACGGCACTGGTCGAGGACGACGCCGTGCGCCGTGCTCAGATGTCCGACAAGATAGAGCTCGCCGCCAAGCCCAACTTCTGGAACGTGTTCCTGCTTGCCGAGATTCATCCCTTCACCAACGATAGTTTCCACTTCACCGCGGGTCTCTACTTCGGCAGCAAGAACTTCCTCCACTTCCGCAACACCAACGAGGGCGCTCTCGACTTCCTCTATGATGCCAACTGCAAGGTTACGGACTACAACCGTGCATTCGCCACCAACTTCAGCCCCGTGGGAATCAAGTTTGGTGACTACGTCTTCACTGCCGACGAGAATGGCAACATCGACGTGATGATGAAGACCAACGTCGTTAAGCCCTACCTGGGTGTCGGCGTCGGCAAGCACATCGCCGAGAAGCACCGCCTCAGCTTCGCCCTCGACCTGGGACTCATCTTCTGGGGCTCCCCCAAGTTCGTGCTCAACAACGGCGTGGAAATCAAGTCATCCAGCAAGGAAGCAGGCATCACCCAAGTTTTCTCGTGGCTCAAGGCCTGGCCCAGCCTGCAATTCAAAGTCGCCTACAAGATCTTCTAACCCTCCTGCAACATCCACAGTGGGGCGAGATACTCTGACCGGGTATTTCGCCCCATTGTTTTTTGACTGCCCTACATCACACAGGCGCAGGAGTGGGTTACCTCCAAAACGGAGCGATTAAATTCAGGCAGCTCATTCAAGCGGAAAAACTTGCCCCATTGCAATAGCCTTAAAGTCAGCAATTAAATGTCCTGATGTCCCAAAACGATTGATCATTGCAGCCCCGAGAGATCAAACTTGAAGATGTTGTCATCGGGCTGAAACTGCTCAAAGAAAGCGATTAGGTATATTGGGTAATAGACGATACTACCCTTAATGTGCACGTTGTCCTGGCAGAACACATAGGCCATCGGGATGTCATACTCGTCATTACTTAACACATTGGACAGGGCATTATGACGCTCATAGTCCTTACCTGATTTTATTTCCACAGGTAAAACATGCCCGTCATATTCAAGGACAAAATCCAACTCTCCCTGCTTCTTGCTGTTGAAATAATAGAGTGAATGCTCCACGGCAAAGCCATGTGCATACAGTTCCTGGGCTGCGAGATTCTCAAAAATCGCCCCGAAATTGATGTTTGGGTCACTGCTGAGCATTCTGGTCTGGATGTTCCCTCCATATTGGGCCGCAAGGAGCCCCACATCGTTCAAGAAAAGCTTTAAAAGGTTGCGCTGCTTGCTCAACAGCAATGGCATTTGTGGTGCTTCAAGGTTATAGGTAGGGATGGCCACGCCTGCATCTTTCAACCACAAGAAACTGTCCTCATATCTGTTAAAACGCGCCTTTTCGTTTAGTTTCTTCAAAATGAACCGTTTGTTTTTCGCATTAAGTTCAGACGGAATCAAGTCATAGATCTCTTCAATCTGTAATTTGCGCTGAGGATCATATTGGGTAATATCTCTCTTGTATGTACGGATAATACCGCGCTGTTCATTCAGCACTTTCTTCAGATTGTTGGTATCAAGATACTTCTGGACCACTGCCGGCATACCGCCAACGATAAGGTAAAGCCTAATGGCATCCAACATCCGCTGATGGATGAACTCATCGACTGGGACATGCTTCACAAAGCAATCTCTCATGTGTCCGATGACATCACTGCCGATGCCCAGTGCCTCATAGAACTCCATCAAGTCGAGAGGATACATCTCAATTTCGTCCATATAACCGACTGGCACGCTGCGCAAATCCTTCAACTCAACGCCCAGCAGCGAGCCGCTCATCACATACTTATAACTGCCCTCATCCACAAGAAACTTGATGGCAGTGACAATTTCGCTACACTGTTGGACTTCGTCAAAGAAAATCAGTGTTTGACCGGCAACCAACGGTTTATGGGAATATGCCGACAGGCGCATCAACAGGTCGTTCGCCCCCTTGTGGCCTTTAAACAACTCAATGGCTTCGGGGTGCTCAATAAAGTTGATTTCCACCACTTGGTTAAAGCACTCTTTCCCCACCTTGCGGATGGAGAATGTCTTTCCCACCTGACGAGCTCCGGTCACAAGAAGTGCTCGCTTATCACTAAGCATGAAATTCCGAATATGATCCTCAACTCTACGTTTAATCATAATTGTTGACCTGTTTTTTGTGATTGCATATCTAATTTATTGCAAAAGTAATATAAATAATTGAATTGCAATGCTGTAATTAAAAGAAATTACACTTTTCCAATGGGATTTAAGACTATTCTCTACACTTTTCCAATAAAGAATCAGCCATTATTTACACTTTTCCAAGACTTGCTATGAAGTCATTGCACCAGACCTTCAAAGTAGGCTTTATTTGTTATTCAACGGTTTTTCTTTTCACTCTGAACCTAAACAATTGGCTATGAGTGCCGGTCAATCGTCATGCCAGCCTGATGGTCTGAAATCTTATTTTCCATAACTGTAAAGATACACAACAAAAATGTATTTCCCAGGAACCTCAAGTAAAAAAATGCAAGCAAAATGGGCGCAATTGTGAAATAATGACTATATTTGCAGTTGTTCTTTGACAGAAGCCCGACTACCGATTGAGACGGATTTTACATCAAAAGAACCGTCCCTATTTTCATTTTTCTTGAGGAACTGCACCTTGACGGCCTCATGGGTGATGCCGGTGATCACGACGGCACCGCGCTTGAAGAAGTTGGTGTCCTGGAGCACGGCATCAAAGAAGATGTCGCCCGTGTCGACGTCTTTTCGGGTGATCATCCCGAAGATGTCGAGGTTCTGAGGACAGTCCGCGAGGGGCAGTTCAATCTCCATGGAGTAGTCATCGGCATCGGTGAAGATGCGATTCTCCGATACGTATTCTATCGAAGACCCCTTCTTCAGTGCTGCCTGCTTTCCGTTTATCGTCAGTATCATAAAGAAAATCGGTTGGTTTACCATACAAAGGTAAGCCAGCCGATTAGAACTTGAAAAGACGTTAGTTAAGATTGCTTGCTTCTTGAATCAACGTCATCTATAATTATTGCAATAGTGTCTTTCCATTCTTCCGCTTCCTTAATTCTCATCGACAAGAATCCACTATTCGTGCCACTTCCGTAAAACTTAAACTTGCGTGTCGGGTTTGAGATTGACTTGACAACAATCTTCAAGTCTATTTGCTTGATATTCTTATGTTCTTTATAAGAACCTGACAATCCACCGATGACAGCTCCTGTTTCACCAAAAGCAGAGCCACCAATTGCAGAACCCAGTATTGTTCTAGCCGTTGATTTTCTAAAGACCGATTGACTATCAACAATCAGCTCGCAACTATATATATCTTCAAAATCAATTTCGACTTGTTCTTGGTTCGTCAATTCAGAGTTAATAAGAAATAATTTTCTCTTAGCCTCGTCAATAGCTATTATACCATAATCTGTTTTTGTCTGCTTGGTAAATATATTTCCATTAGACGCTAGCTGTTGCAGAGCTCTACTCTCAAAACTCTTTTGTTTGCTATTACCCATTGAACCCAGAATAAAGAATCCAATTATAGCTACTACTATTATTCCTACAATATAAATCATAACAAGACTAATTTAATAATAATGCAAATGCAAAGGTAGCGAATTTATTTCTCTAAACACTTATTTTCTTTTAGATTTCGGTGATTTATTATTCATGAGGCGCTGGTACTCGTCCTGCGCCTGCTTGATGCCCTTGTCGCCGGTCACGGTGTTGACTGTGACAAAGGGCTCGTCCAATCGCTCGTTGAGACGGGCGATAGTCTCTCTCAAGTCTTTGCTCTCCTGGACTATCACCTGCGGCTGGCTCTGTGCCAAAGCCATCGGCGCGGTGATTGACCTGGACACGTCGGCTCCCTTCAGAGAGCCGATCGTGTTGGTGCGCTGCGCGTAGTCCAGGGCCTCGATCAGAGGACGGGCAACGGGTGAAGCGACCAACCGCTGGCTCGCCACCCATTCCCCGGCATGGACCACGCCAGCCACCTCATCGGCAGGAAAATAGGGACGGTTCTTTTGATGTAATTTTTCAGGCAGTTGTTAAGAAACACTTAACAACCCAGCGTTGTTTCAATACATTCGTTATCAACGAATTGTGCTTCCTTGTGTGGGCTTGTATAGATGAGGTAGCAAAAAACTACAAAAAGGTGCCGGGGTAGGTGGGGCGGTCGAGGTTGCGGTGAGGCTGATGTGCACCCCGCCGTGATGGTCGAGGACGTCGGCTCAGGCCCAGTGTGCGGATGCTATCAGAAATCTCAGACTAATCAGTTGTTTAAAAACCTGTCGAGGTCGGCGATGGCGCGGGCGACCCCAGAGGATGCGGTTAAATGATTGTACCGGACCAGAGGCGTTTGAAAAATTGCTCAATGGGCCACACTTCCACGCCATTGAACTTGCGGGGTCGATCTTCGAGTGAAAGAAGGTACAACTTCGCTTCGGGATATTCTTCACTGAAGGCTTTCAGTCCCTTGGTATCACGTGAGCCCACATTCTTGGAAGATTTGACTTCGATAGCAACCTCGGCATCACCGAGGACAGCATCCACTTCATATTTATTGTCCAGCGTGTGCCAATAGGTGAGCGACTTCAGCGGCTGACGGTAAGCCATATAGGCACGCAACTCTTGGATAACAAGATGCTCCAGTGCATGACCATATACGTCGGTTCCGGGTTGGAGAGGGGTTCTGTGAAGCAGATGGTTGGGAATGGCGACGTCAAAGTAGTAAAACTTAGGAGACTGGACTACCCTGCGTTTTACCACCTTGGTGTAAGACGGCAAGAAGAATCCCAGCATTGTCTCTTCAAGAATTGAAAAATATTCCTTAACCGTTTTTGACGAAACCCCGCAATCCTGGGCGATATTGGTATAGTTGATAATCTCACTGTTGCTCAGTGCCGCGACTTGCAGAAATCTTGTGAAAGCATCAAGGCGACGAACGATAGCTTCCTCGACAATCTCTTGCTGCAGGTAGTCGCCAATGTAGGACTGAACCCTCATGATGGGATTCTCCGTCAAATAGTGGCGTGGTAACATACCATGATTCAGAGCACGGTTGAGGTCAAATTCGGGAATCTCGGCACTCACCAGCGGAAAGAGCGTCTGTCGGAGTGCACGGCCGCCCAAGAGGTTGGCTCCGCTGCGTCGCAGTTTGCGGGCACTAGAGCCGCTCAAAACGAACCTCTGATTTTTATTCTCAATCAGCCAGTGTACCTCGTCAAGTAAGGCGGGCACCTTCTGCACCTCATCAATGATGATCAATTCACCATCGTCAAGCAGTTCGCATTCCTCGCGCAGTTGCGATGGGCGCAGTTGCAACGCCATGCGTACATCACTCTTCAACAAATCATAGACATGAGCGTCAGGAAAAAGCATCTTCAACAATGTGCTTTTTCCCGTCTGCCTTGAGCCCCAAAGGAATAGACTATCTTCTTTGGCCTCCTCTAATTTCAGTATCCGTTCAAGCATATCACCTGCATTTATTATCTGCAAAAGTACAACTTAACTGTAGAATCTGCAAGAAAAAATGCAGAAAATCTGAAGTAGAACTTCAAAAATTCAGCGAAAATTTGAAGTATCGCTCCAGTTTTTCAGTATTATAAGTTGGTGCCAAGGTAGCTCGGGCGGTCAATGTTGCGCTGAGGCTGATGTGCGCCCCCGCCGTGGCGGTCGAGGACGTCGGCGCAGGTCCAGTGTGCGGATGCTCTCAGAAATTTCAGACTAATCAGTTGTTTGAAAAACCCCTCGAGGTCGGCGATGGTGCGGGCCCCAGAGGATGCGGTCGTAGGCTCTCGAACTCATGTTCATGCGCTCCATGGCGTCGCGCAGTTTCTCCAGGCCTGCAGCGTTGAGCTCGGCGTATTTGTGCAGCAGGGACGGATTCATCGACGCCACGAGCATGAACGACGCGGGATACTCTGTAGAATATTTTGCCCTCGAAATTGAGATAATCCTATCCTCCAGCGGCTGGCGCATCACCTCCAGCACACTTCGATTGAACTCGGGCAGCTCATCCAAGCGAAAGAAATGGTACCATTGTTCGCTATCCTATGGCATTAACAAATTGATTGGAACGACATATACGCCATCTTCACGTTGGTATGAACTGCCGACAGCGGTAAGCACCATGAGAAAAGAGGGCGCTTTCTCGTCACTCTTTTCGGCCAACTTTGCCTTGAGTCTCTTCAACGAGGAGGCACCAGCCTCAATCAGATCGTCTCCACCCAGTTTGATTTCAATAGCGCCCCATTGGCCATTTTCCAAATGAATGACAGCATCGCATTCCAGTCCGGCATTGTCCCTGTAATGCCTCACTTCACCTCCCAGAGTGCCGGCATATACCTTGAGGTCACGAACGGCCATGTCTTCAAAGAACAAGCCAAAACTCTCAAGGTCGGCAAGCAAGTCCTCGGGCATCACGCCAAGGGCTCTACATGCAATTGACGTGTCCACAAAATGCCTTGTCGGTGTTGAGCGTATCGAGGTCTTGGAACGGATGTTCGGGTTCCAGGCACGCATATCTTCAAGAATGTATAAATCCTTCAGAGCCTCAAGATAATCATCAAACGTCTTGGTATCCATTGTCCTCTCGTTGCTCTGGCGCACATCGGCAATGATGGTCGAGATGGCAGCCTCGGTGGAGATGTGACGGGCATAACTGCGGATAATCATCTTCAACACCTCGGGTTTCTTGTTGCGGAAACGCTCATTCTCTTGGTCTTCAAAAGCAAATAGTCCATTCCAGTAGTTCTTAGTGATCTCGATGGCAATATCTTTGGGGGCCAAGACCGAGATGGGCCAACCGCCCCGACACAACAAGAAGGCAACATCATCGAGCGTGAAATCCTGATTGGTGTCCCATGTGAATTCTTCGCCACCATTAAACAAATCACCAAGCGATACACCGCCCTTTGAATCCTGGGACTCCCACAGGCTCATGGGGCGCATCATCACTGGTGCGATGCGCCCGGCACCACTGTGATGCACCTCGGTCTTGTCTGCGGGTGTGGAACTTCCTGTAAGGATATACTTCCCGAATTCATAGTTGAAATCCAAGTCATCTTTCACCTGATTCCAGATGTCGGGAGCCTTTTGCCATTCATCTATCAATCTTGGCGTTTCACCTTTCAGCATAGCCTTCGGATTTAACCTTGCCATAGCGATAGCCTGCTTGGTGTTAAGTTTCACAAAACTCTTCTGATAGAGCATACAGGTGGTCGTTTTTCCGCAGAATTTAGGTCCCGCCACAACCACTGCCCCCGAAGTCCTCAACTTCAGTTCAATCTCCTTCTCAACTAACCTCGGATAGTACATACGCTTGTTTTGTTTCAATTCACCCCGCAAAGATACAAAATTCCCAAGATTTTCAAAATAAAATTCCCAAGATTTTCAATATTCGACTCTTTTAAGGAGAGGATATAAACTAATTATAGTCCTTAACTCATTTTTTTGATACGTTAGAGACTATTTACGATTTATTTTTAGTCCTTAACTCAATTATTTAATAGGTTAGGGAGTGATTATAAACAAGATAAGGAGGTAATGGTGGGCTCATCCAAGCTGAAGAACTTACCCCATTGCAGCAACCTTAAAGTCAGACATAAAGCCCCTAAAACGACCAAATATGTACCATTAAGACATTCACAACCACAAAGATACATAATCTTATTAGATTATGGAAATCTTGCGTCCTGTTTGGAAGTAATTGAAAATTTTCTATGATTTTATTTGGCTATTAATAGAAAATTTTCTATCTTTGCGATGAAAAACAAAAAGACTACAATGAAATATAAAGAATTTCACCGCAAGATTGTCGCTGCTGGGTGAAAGTTCGACCACGCCGAAGGCAGCCACTACTTTTATATCAAGGACGGTCAGCTATCTGTACCCGTTCCATACCATGGCTCGAAGGAGATCCCTGAGCCACTACGCAAAAAGATTGCGAAACAGATGGGAATTTAACTTCCTTCGCTATTTATTAAAACGAAGAATTACCAACAATAACTAAAACGCATTATGGAAGGAAAGAAAAAGAAGATCATTATTAACATCTGTGCGAGCCAAGATCACTTTGGCGCCTATAGTGTCAACTGCGAAGGCATCTATGGTGCTGGTGACACCATAGACGAGGTGAAAGCCGATGTGGAAAAGGCCATCGCACTTATCAAAAAGAATCTGCCTGAAGATCGCTGGCCCGAGGAGATTAAGGGCGAGTATGAGCTTGAGTGGCACTATGACACCCAGAGCCTGTTGTTACACTACGGCACATTGATGTCACTGGCTGGACTTGAACGCATCACCGGTGTACATCAAAAACAGTTGTGGGCTTATATGCATGGCCGTAGCAAACCCCGTCGCCCCCAGGCCGACAGAATTGAGGCTGGCTTACACCGCTTCGGCCAGGAATTGTCATCCCTGTCAGTCTTCTGCTAAAGAGCGATTATAAAAGATTCTTGCCCTGTGTTTGCTTATTGGCGTCACAGGGCGCTTTTTCTTTGAGGCCACGAGCATAAATGACGCGGGGTATTCGGTCGAATATTTCGCCCTCGAAATCGAAATAATCCTATCCTCCAACGGCTGTCGCATCACCTCCAAAACGGAGCGATTGAACTCGGGCAGCTCATCCAACCGGAAAGACTTGCCCCATTGCAACAGACTCAAGGTCAGCCAGAATGTCCCAAAATCTGTATCGTAAAGCCATTCACAACCACAAAGATACACAATTCTTTTGAAACAACTATAATTGAAAACTTCCTTTTTACCAACCTTAGCTGATGAAAAACACTAATTACGATTTCTTGCTATACTTTGTGATTAACTTTATAGGTGCCATATGGTATTATTTTTTGAGTATAGTCGAAAAGTTGATGCATTATCTATACTAATCAAGGAAAAATTACTACCTTTGCATATAAATGACCATTGTCACTGGTGAGGGTATGCGCCATGGGCAATTCATAAAAGAATCTTCTAGTTTACGCAGATGGAATACCCTCTTGAGACGTAAATCCATCTTTATTTTATGAGACGAGATTTAACAACATCTGAAATTGATAGACAGAATATACTCAACAACCATTACGCTCTTCAAGAAGTGCAAGCTGCTATTGGTCTGAAAGGGGTAGTTTTTGATGGTGAAATCAAATTCACCCGCCAACAATTGGCATCATTCTTTGGAGTATCTGAAAGAACAATCGGTAATTGTCTTAAGAAGAACGAAAATGAACTTGAAACAAATGGTTACGAGGTCCTACGAGGTAATCGCCTGAAAGCGTTTAAGTTAGAGTTTGACAAAGTCTTTGTGGAGGAAATTAATTTCCTTCACACGAGGAACGTTGGAATCTTTAATTTTAGGGCATTTATAAATCTTGCTATGCTTTTGACTAGAAGCAATGTAGCCCGTGAGGTCCGCAGTTTAGTTCTAGATATAGTTATCGACACTATCAACAAAAGAACTGGAGGCAATACAAAGTATATCAACCAACGTGATGAAGATTTCATTTACAACCTCCTACAGAATAAAGACTATCATCGTGAACTAGTGGAAGCATTACGGGATTGTGTAGATTTGGGAAATATCAAATATGTCATATATAATGACAAAATTTATCGAAGTGTTTTTCGCGAAGATGCTGATGAATACCGAAGAATTCTCAAACTCAGCATGGAAGAGAATGAACGCAACACAATGTACAGTGAAGTACTAGACATTATTGCAGGATTTGAAGCAGGTTTTGCAGATGAGTTACAACAAGAATATCACCGACTTGGAAGAAAATTATCACAACCGGAAACAGATGCACTTTATTCCCGTTTTGAGAGCCAGAGATTGTGGCAACCTCTATTAAACAAAGCTCGTTCAAAAATGGCCAGCCGCGATCTTTGCTTTAGAGATGCGCTGCATGAAAAGCTAATGGATTATGTCGGGGCTGTCAGTTCTGATGACTTTGATAGATTTATTGGAGACAAAAGCATGGAATTGAATGAACGTTTGGAAGGATATATTGCTGCGCTGCAACGTTTAAAAGACAGGACATGAATATCTTTTATATATCACAAGAGCAAGCACTTCATACTCATCAAGAGACCATTAGGCTGAGTGGCGGAGGTGAGAATGGTGTTATTAACGTTAGCTACCTTGAAAGTGTTCTCTATCACATTCAAAATGATGACTATTATCCTACGTTTATTTCAAAACTTGTTCATTTGATATATTCAATTAACAAGAACCACTCATTTAGTGATGGCAATAAAAGATTGTCAATCACTTTAGGAGCTCAATTTTTGCTGATAAACGGTTACTTGTATTGCTGCGACCGTTTCCTCGCTGAAATGGAGAATATTAGTTACCATTTGGCGGCTGGACGCATTGACAAGGATTTATTGGAAAGATTGGTACAATCAATTCTTGATGGTGAGTCGGATTTTGAAGAAGATTTGAAACTCGAATATGCTTTAGCTTCCGCAGGACCTATAGGTTTCAAAGAATAACTGAACAAAAACATCTCTAAAATTGCAACAAATATTCTTTCGCTATTCGCTATCATATTATTTACCATAAAAGCATTCACACCTACAAAGATACACAACATAATCATTATTTTTAAAATTTTACAATTAAAATAATAACTACAACATTTCATCTTTTTGCAAAAAATTAGCTATTTTTGCACATTAATCTTTATGCTTTGTCAATAGGCTATTAATAAAAACAAATAATATGAAAAGAATCATTAGTGTCCCGTTAAAATTGGGACGAGTAAAACAAAGTATCAATTGCATTAAGAAGTTATGAAATCAAATTCGTAATTTCACAAGAACCACACACTAAAATTAAAGATCCCTGAAAAATACTACTGACAAGTTCGTAATAGAACAAAAAAGTCGATATCCCTATTTTGCTGTTTGACAGAAAACTTTAGGCCAAGTCCAAAACTTTATAGGTTGGTGCCGAGGTAGGTGGGGCGGTCGAGGTTGCGGTAGGCGATGGCTTCCATGATGTGGTGGTCGAGGACGTCGGCGCAGGCTTCGAGGTCGGCGATGGTGCGGGCGACTTTGAGGATGCGGTCGTAGGCGCGGGCGCTCATGTTCATGCGCTCCATGGCGTCTTTCAACTTCTCCAGGCCGGCTGCGTTGGGTTCGGCGTATTTGTGCAGCAGGGACGGGGTCATCTGGGCATTACAATGGATGCCAGGTTCGTCCTTGAAGCGGCGTTCCTGGAGCATCCTGGCGGCAATGACGCGCTGGCGGATAGCGGCACTGGGTTCGCCCGGGGCCTTGCTGGACATCTGGTCGAAATCGACGGGCTGGACTTCGATCTGCAGGTCGATGCGGTCCAGCAGCGGGCCCGAAATCTTGCTCATGTAGTGCGTGCGCTGATACTCGTTGCACACGCACTTCTTCTTGGGATGACCGTAGTAACCACACGGGCACGGATTCATTGAGGCGACGAGCATAAACGACGCGGGATACTCAGTAGAATATTTTGCCCTACTAATACTGATAATCCTGTCCTCCAACGGCTGCCGCATCACCTCCAAAACGGAGCGATTGAACTCGGGTAGTTCATCCAAGCGGAAGAACTTGCCCCATTGCAATAGCCTTAAAGTCAGCCATAAAGCCAAAAAAACAAACAGATTATGTACCATGAAACCATCCACAACCAACTTTTGATTGACAATTAGAAGCCGTTACTATCGTATAGGCCTACTCTTATACCCAGGTATCTTGTAAACGCCAGTCTCATATTTGAATCTCCATGCAGCAATTGTCGGACTTATACCATGCTTTTTCGCTTCATTCGTCACGACCTTAATCACTTTGTAGATATCCAAAGACCGACTTCCGATCTTTAAGATGTTAGCCCACACCTCTGGCTGAATAAGCATGTCCATTGCATACCTGTTGGCTTCCTGTTCTATGCCACTTGCCTCACTCAAGTTTTGATTGAATGAAACAATGCCAACATTATCGGTGAGATGTTTATTGATGTGCCCACATTCGTGTAGGATATCAAATACAAGCATATCCATATTATTCTTGCGATGGCTGACAACAATAAATGGATGTCCCTCAATCATCGCAGAATAAGCGTCAACTGGGGTCTTTTCAAACTTTTCAACTACGCGATATCCAATTCCGTACCGAACAAGTATCTCTTTGATTTCAGATTCATTCAAATTTTGAGTATTAGCTTTGGCTGCAATCTCCAATGCTGCTTGAGATTCATTACCTTTCGCATAGTCAGCAAGGTCATCCTGAATGTTAAGACACGCATGTCGAGCAAGAAGAATCCATGTGCTAAGGTTCTTGTCTTCGGTCTCAAGTTTTTCACTCTTCTTGAAGCAACCTTGTGCCGTTGACAGATCTAACAATTCCTCCATGCTTGTTACATTAAACATGGAATACAAAGCCTTTAGTTTATCCTTCAAGAACTTGTAACTATCAAGTGAAAGTCTCTTGAAAAGAATTGAAAGATTCAAGGCAACTGCTAATGCGGCCTCAACCTGGGTTGCTTTGGCTTCTTCTTCATCTCTTTGTCGGATCGTCTCCAAGTCTCTTTCGTAACTCAGTTGCAAATCCATCCAATAGTCAGCAGGTATGCTAAAGGCTTCCTCTAGCTTAAGTGCCATAGAAGGTGTAATATTCTCTTTGGTACGTAAGAACCTGGTCAGATTAGGAGCCTTCATACCGAGCCGCTCAGCTAATTCTTTTCGTTTCATTCCGCGAGCCTTAAGTTCATCCAAAATCAACTCTGTTGGATGAATGGCGTCTATAGGTGTGAACTTTGATTTAATGGTCGCCATAATGCTCATTTAATTCTATTAGTACTAATGTTAGTTTATCATCATGCTCTTTGAAAATCAACCGATATTTTGTTTCATATCCAACCCTTACAGAAGAGTAAGGCGAACCCGTTAGTGGGTGATAGGCAAGGCTTGTAATAGCAGCCACACCATTTATATCCTTTGCCTGTTCTAAAAACCTTATCACTTTATCAAGGGTCCTGATGAGCTTTGAGTTACTTCGATAAGATTTGTATTGGCCCATATATCTATGATTTATAAGAGCTTCAATTTCCTCGTTTTGATATTCTATAATCATATATCAAAGTTTTATTGCTGCAAAGATACAATAAAATTATCAAAGTTGATAATTTTCTATCAACAATTTGTGCTATTGCTGAGTTTTTAATGATTTCGGTATGGCATTATCTTTCTTTTTCAATCCAAGAAAATCGAGTATCACACAATATCGTATAATTACCCAGAAAACACAGAATAAAATCAATCTTTTTCGAGGTAGGACACGTATTCATCTCTTCATAAATTCATCGAACGTGATACATTTAATACCTGAAAGCACAGACGGCACTATTGTTTCACTGGAAATTAGTACAGGGATAATCCTTTTTTTGAAATGCTTCATAAGTTTTATTTCATTTACTTGAGACTTCGAAACTTCATCATCGATAAGAACGATACAAAACGATGCGTTCTGTATTTCTCTCCTTAAAGATTTTAAAATCGGTTCTCCAGCCGATATTGTGTATGTGCTAGAGAAAATTCGCCCCTTGTATTTCCACATGATTTTCTTTGCTTCGTCTTGTCGTGTCATTTGATATGATATGAATATCGTATTAGTCCTGTCCTTTTGAAAAATAGTAACATAAGTCCATGCAAACGAAATTGATACGATTAGCGCCGCAAGGATAGTAAGCAGAGAAGACGGATCAAAAATGGACATATTTGAAGTCATACGTTCTCTTTCTATCCATACAATCATTGAGAGCGCACATATAATGACTGAAACGCATGTCATTAATAAACTTATCATTTTCCGATTCATAATGTTATTGTTTTATATTATCGTAATAAATCAAAAAACTCCTCAAAAAATATCATTATCCTGCGACCATATAAATAATGATTAATAATCCCAATCCAATAAAATTAGGGATTATGATTCCCCCCCACCAACTATAGCGCCATCCCGACTCGGATTCTTTCCACCCTCTCTTCCTGACGATGAGTGAGACCACAAACAAAAGTGTACCACTAATCAAAAGGAGAATTAGAATTGTTGAGAAATACCCATAAATCTTATTGTCACCTAATTTTCCTATATTATTGCTAAAGTCTACTATTAGTGCCAGCAAACCTGAAACGCACAAATCTGGTCCCCAATAAAATAGTTCTCGATTAAAGCTTGCATGTCTATCGTTCTGGCACGTATATTTGACAAAAGTGCCGAGAGCAACTATCAATAGTGGCAATAGCACAAATCTTGCCAATGGTTCTGATAGAAAAATAAAGAAATATTCCATTCTCTCAGTGAAAAAGTTTATAACCCTAGTTTCAACTCATTAAAAGTGCGCTTTGATAATCTAACACACTTGTATACAGGTACATATAGATAAGTCTTTCCTCTTTAGTTGATGAAATATTATTATTGGCGACATCATTCTTCTGACGATATGCCATAATTTTGCTATAGATTTCATTAAGATTGAATATCTTATTGTTATACAGATGGATCGTTCTGAAATCTTTGATAAACATATCCCAACACATCGATTCTCTTGAAATACAAATGATATTCATCGTGATCAATCATTTTTCATACGCCCACAAAGATACTGACAATTCTTGCAAAAATCAAAAAAAAATGGCGAAATTTGCAATTAGAATGAAACATAGGTTTCTAGTGGTTTCATTATTAGAGTTTGAATGATTAATTAGATAAAATTAGGAGTAATACGCATATGAATAGTCCAAAAGTATTTATGTCATATAGTTGGAGCAATCCTGAACATGAACAGCGCGTCCTGAATATCGCAACAGAGCTCGTAGAAAATGGCATTGATGTTATACTTGACAAATGGAACCTTAAAGAAGGAGAAGATGCTGACGCATTTATGGAGCAGATGGTTGCCAATCCTGAAATACAAAAAGTCCTCATTATTTGTGACAAGAAGTATTCTGAGAAATCAGACAAAAGAACAGGAGGCGCTGGTACTGAAGCGCAAATAATTTCGAGAAAAATATACGAACAGACAGATGAGGGAAAATTTGTTGTTGCTGCTTTCGAGATAAATGAAGAAACTGGCAAACCATACCTGCCGATTTACTATGGATCCCGTAAATACATAGACTTTACAGATCCTAACAAGTATACAACAAAATTTGAGGAACTGATCCGCTGGATTTTCAATAAGCCATTATACATAAAACCTCAGTTAGGTAGGGTTCCAGATTACATATTATCTGATGATAAAAAGTCGTTAGGAACAACAACTACATATAGACGAGTTAAGTCATTAATTTCAGAAGGTCGTACCAGTGCTCCTGGTGCAGTACGAGAATACTTATCCATGTTTTCTTCTAATTTATACACATTTCAACTCCCATCCTATAAGGTCGGCGAGAATTTCTATAATCAGGTAATCAATAGCATAAATGAATTTGTGCCTTATCGGGAGGAATGGCTAGATGTTTTATACTCTGTATGTAATAATGGGTTATTAGTTGATGTAGTGAATGACTATATTAGATTCTTTGAAGATATACACCAATATACTTTCACGCGAAATGGTATTAGTCATCCATATAAACAAGAAGAAGATAATATGAAATTCATTGAATATGAGTTGATGTTATGTTTTGTTGCGCTTTTACTCAAAAAAGAGTGTTTCGATGGAGTATCATATATTCTAGCAGGGACATTTTACAACAAGCATTCAACAACGATAGCTGAGACAACATATAATTATTGTGTCTTTGATCACTACTTGTATTCACTACACTATCAGAATGAACGAAGATCCAATCCATATTATTCATTGCAAGCGAAAATTTTCTATGATCGAATGGCATCATGTAAATACTTAGATATGAATGATATTTGCCAAGCAGACTTTGTTTGTTGGCTGTATTATATAGAGCATCATAATAATAACTTAACTACACACAGATGGTACCCCCATAATTTATTGTATGCATGTAACGTAAGACGACCATTTGAAATGTTCGCAAGAGCCGAATCTCTACGTTATTTAGAATCCATAAAAGTTGTTTTTGACTACAGCACTAAAGATGATTTCATAAAATTGTACGATTTCATTGTGAAAAACTGGGATTCTATTGTTCCAAGATGGGACATCGAATCTCCGAATATCAAGTTACTTATGAATATAGAAAGATTGGGAACTAGAAAGTAGTACAAATCTTTCAGCTACTCTTTACATTTAAAAAATATTATATTATGTCTCTTATCATTCAAAATAATTGAAGTTTTTAACTGAGAATTACTCAAAAAAACGGAAAATGTGTTATCTTTGTAGATATTAACATAATAATTTAATTGTCATGAGAACGAACCTATTAATAATTGTATCTTTGTGTTTTATGCTAATCGGCTGTAACAAAGCTGATAACTACGAAAAGCTAACGATTGAGCAGGCTGAAAAAGTACTAAAAAAGAATGCGAAGAATCCTGAGTCCTGTAAGATTTCAGAAATGGAAACGGCTTACAAACAAGATTCTATCTGTGTAGTTCGTTTTACGGGAACAGGTGAAAATAGTTTTGGAGGAAGTGCATCTAGCCGCTACGAATTTGTGATGCTATCTAGAAATATGAATACAGACAAGCAGATTACTCTTTGTATGCTTAATGATTTGGAAGAAGAGGAGTCTGTTTTGAGAAAGTACAAAACAGCAGATGTTAGTCGCATGTCAAAGAATCCCGAATCAATTAAGACGAAGGAAGATTCTATTTATAGTTATTGTGCTTATGCAGTAGTAATGCATACAAATAGATTTACTTGTGTGAAAGAACTCACAAAGGATAAAGACATACTCGAAGCTTTGAATGAGAGTGGTATATAACAATCTGATTTATCTCATTTTTCCACAATCAGAGTATCTTAGTTGTCTCATTTTTCCACAATCAGAGTATCTTAGTTGTCTCATTTTTCCACAATCAGAGTATCTTAGTTGTCTCATGACATGTAAGGACAACTTTATAATTACGCACGTAAATACAAACTATTTGAAAGGTGCATATCCAATCAATGAAATAGAAGTTTATCTCCAGTTGTCAAAGAATATTTGACAACTGGATGAACTTAAATTGATTCTCTTTCAATTAAAATACGGCATCCACCCCTACCGATTGGAACAATCTACATGTTGGTGCCGAGGTAACTTGGCCGGTCGAGGTTGCGGTAGGCGATGGCTTCCATGATGTGGTGGTCGAGGACGTCGGCGCAGGCCTCGAGGTCGGCGATGGTGCGGGCGACCTTGAGGATGCGGTCGTAGGCGCGGGCGGACATGTTCATGCGCTCCATGGCGTCGCGGAGCTTCTCCAGGCCGGCGGCGTTGGGCTCGGCGTATTTGTGCAGCAGTGATGGGGTCATCTGGGCGTTGCAGTGGATGCCAGGTTCGTCCTTGAAGCGGCGCTCCTGGAGCATCCTGGCGGCAATAACGCGCTGGCGGATGGCGGCGCTGGGCTCGCCCGGTGCCTTTGATGACATCTGGTCAAAATCGACGGGCTGGACCTCGATCTGGAGGTCAATGCGATCCAGCAGTGGCCCAGAAATCTTGCTCATGTAGTGGGTGCGCTGATACTCGTTGCAGACGCACTTTTTCTTGGGATGCCCATAGTACCCGCACGGGCACGGATTCATCGACGCCACGAGCATAAACGAGGCAGGGTATTCGGTCGAATATTTTGCCCTACTGATACTTATAATCCTGTCCTCTAACGGCTGGCGCATGACCTCCAGCACATTTCGAGAAAATTCGGGTAGCTCGTCAAGAAAGAGGATTCCATTGTGGGCGAGGCTGATTTCGCCAGGCATGGGGT
>CAMVBJ010000028.1 GCA_947165675.1 uncultured Prevotellaceae bacterium | reverse complement strand
CAGAAAGTTAAAAATGTTAATTCTCTTGGTGTGCAACATAGAAAGAAATACAATCTGTAAATCCGCATGACCCCCGATTTGCTATTATAGGAATTAGTATCCGCCAACCAAGGCTAATGTCCGATTTATTATTTGTGTTTCTTGTATTTCTTGTTTTCAATAACGCATTCCCGATTTATCATGGTAATTGAAATGCAGCATTTGTTGCTGCATTTCAGAAACAAATATTGGTAGTTTTTGTTGTTGATCAGTTGTCCTTGTTGTTTGATAAAGTGTTGGCGAGGGTGAGGACTTGGGCGGTGAAGTCGTCGGGTGGGAGGGTGCTGGAGAGCCAGTGGATGGGGGTGCCGCGCTTTTCCATGCCGCGGAACCAGGTCATCTGGCGCTTAGCGAACTGGTGGATGGCGATTTCCAACTGGCGGAACATCTCTTCCTCGGTCAACTGGCCGATAACGTATTGGGTGACGAATTTGTATTCCAGACCATAATAGATTAAGTCATCGGGGGCGATGCCCTCGTCGTTGATGAGGCGGCGCACCTCGTCGATCATGCCCTCGTCGAGGCGGGCACGCAGGCGACGACTGATGCGTTCACGGCGGGTGTCGCGATCCACCTCGACGCCGATGACCAGGGCGTTGGCCATGGGGTGCGGCTCGGTGAGGGCCTTGAGCTCGGGGTGCTGCTCATAGTAGCGGCAGATCTCGATGGCGCGCGTGGCGCGAGCCACAGTGTCGATGTCGCTGTTGTTGCGCAGGGTTTTCATCGTCTTGAGCAGGGCGGTCAATTCCTCGAGCGACTTGCCGGCCAGCTCGGCGCGCAGCTCCTCGTCGCGGGGCACGGGTGGCAGCTTGATGCCCTTGACGACGGTCTCGACATACATCCCCGTGCCACCGCACATGATGACGGGCTTGCCCCGCCCGCGGATGTCGTCATAGGCCCGCTCGAAGTCCTCCAGGAACTCATAGAGGCTGTAGCGGTAGCCCGCGGGGCGGATGTCGATGAGGTGATAGGGCACACCGTCATATTCGGCCAGGTCCTTGCCTGTGCCGATGTCCATACCACGGTAGATCTGGCGCGAGTCGGCACTGATGATCTCGCCGCCGATGGCCTTGGCCAGATGCACGGCACGAGCCGTCTTGCCCGTCGCCGTCGGCCCCGTCACCACAAAAAACACATCCTTATACTCCATACCTTTTACTATATACGAGTTATACAAACAGTTTTTCATCATTTGTGCAGATTTGTTTGCGATTTGTTTTGATTTTTGCCCGCTTGCGGGCATCATTGCTACAGAACGTGTCCTCGCTGCGCTCGGAAAAATCTAAACAAATCAAATACAAATCTAAACAAATCCATTTATTCAATCCATTTCACTAATCGCATTATTTTTGGTAATACTTAACTTTATCTATTGTGCCATTCTCTTGCCGGATATACCACTCAGAGTATAGGCCATCTGGTGCAAAATTGATTAACATCCCATACTTGAGATGAGTAATGTTCATATAGTTCCACAGTTGGCGCCGTTCGCTATTCCCATGATACTTGGCTGCCTTTAGTTCAATTATAATATCCTTATTGACGACCATGTCCATTCGATAGTTTTGATCTAACTTCACATTGTTCCAGTATATTGGTAAATATACTTGTCGTTCTACCAGATAACCTTTTTGGGGTAAAAGGTAAGCCAAGGCTGCTTCATAGGCCGATTCAAGTAACCCGCCATGAAATTTACTATGAACTTCCATAGCAACACCCGTTATTTCATGGAAGAACGGATAGCGACCATCAATGTCTATAATCATATTATCAGAAATTATTTGTTTTATTTGTATATGATTTGTTTTGATTTTAGCCCGCTTGCGAGCGCAAATGTCGCAGGAGCAAGGATCCTTGCTTCGCTCGGAAAAAATCTAAACAAATCTAGGTAATGATATAGAAGTTGGCCCATTGGTGGTATTAACCGCCCTGTCGGGCGGGAAATTAAGCAAATTAATTTTAAAATTTAATTTTCTTTTAATTTCCCGTGCGTTAGCACGGTTTGATGCAGAGACGTTTCAGCGCAGGGTCAACTGCTATATCGTTACCCAAATCTATCAGAAATTATTTGTTTTATTTGTATATGATTTGTTTTGATTTTAGCCCGCTTGCGAGCGCAAATGTCGCAGGAGCAAGGATCCTTGCTTCGCTCGGAAAAAATCTAAACAAATCTATCACAAATACGAACAAATCTTTTAAATCAATCTGCTGTCTTTTATCTATTATCATAGTTTACTTGAGGTAGTGGTCGTAGAACTCGAGGGCGCGCTTGTAAACGACGTAGCGGGCCGAGCAGTCGCGGATGCTGTGGTTCATGTTGGGGAAGACCATCATGTCACAGGTGCGGTTCATATCGACGAGCTTGGACACATACTGCATTGAGTTGACGATGTGCACGTTGTCGTCGGCACTGCCAAACATGATGAGCACGCGGCCATTCAAGTTCTCGGCACGGTTGATCGGGAAGTTGCTGTAACCCTCGGGGTTCTCCTGGGGGGTGCGCATGTAGCGCTCGGTGTAGATGCTGTCATAGAAGCGCCAGGTGGTCACCGGGGCGATACTCACGCCGCATGCATAGTTGCTGCCGGGCTCGCTCATCGCCATGAGCGTCTGGAAACCGCCATAGCTCCATCCCATGATGCCGATGTGGTCGGCGTCGACCCACGGCTGGCTGGCCATATAATTGGCAGCAGCCACGGCATCCTCGGTCTCATATTTGCCTAAGTTCAGATAGGTCACCGACTCAAACGCCTTGCCCCTAAAGCCCGTGCCACGGCTATCGACCTCGCACACGATGTAGCCCTGAGTGGCAAAATACTGCTCCCATCCCATGCGCCACTTGTTGAGCACTTCCTGTGAACCAGGACCGTTGTAATGCTCCATAATGACAGGATATTTCTTGTTGGGGTCAAAATCGACGGGCTTGATCATGTATCCGTTGAGGGTGTAACCGTCATGCTCCATGGTGAAGAATTCCTTCTTGGGTACATCGACGGCGGTGTAGCGGCGGGCATACTCCTCGTTGAGCTGCAGGTCGCGCACACGCTTGCCCTTGCGGTCGTAGATGCGGTACTGGTTGGGCGTCGTGGCATCGCTGTACATGCCGACGTAGTAACTGAAGTCACCGTTGAACATGGCCGACGCGGTGCCCTGACCATCGGCTGTCGATGGAGCGAGGCGGGTGATTTTTCCCTTGTCGTCCACGCACTCCACGACGCGGTTCAGCGGACCGCATGAGGCCTGGTAATAGAAACGCTTGGTTGCCTTGTCATAACCGTAGAACTGCGAGATGATCTTGTTGTTGTCGTTAGTGAGTTGGCGCATCAGGTTGCCCTGCAGGTCATACTGGTAGAGCTGCATGTAGCCCGACCGCTCGCTGGGAATGACAAAGAAGTCTTTCTCATATTGCACCTGCTGGCTGGTCTCGGCGTCAACCCAGGTGTCGGAGGTCTCGTGATAGACCTGCTGGCAGTCGTCGGTGCGGGGATTGACGGCGTAGATGCGCAAGTCGTTCTGGTGACGGTTCAGGCGCTGAATCATCAGTCGCTGTGGGTCGGGGCTGAAGGTGATGTGGCACACGTAATCTTCCTCGTCGAGGGGGACATTCAATTTCTTGAACGAGCCATCGACCACGTCATAGCAGTGCACGCTCACCACCGAGTTCTTCTCGCCAGCCACGGGATACTTGAAGTCGTAACGCCCGGGATAGAGGGCATACTCGTCCCGCGGATTGCAGGTGCCCTGGTAGATGACCATCGACGCCATCTTGACCTGGCTCTCGTCCCAGCGCAGGAAGGCCAGCGATCGGCTGTCGCTGGACCAGTTGAGCGTGTTGAGCATTCCTAACTCTTCTTGATAGACCCAGTCGGGCACGCCATAGATGATGTCGTTTTTCTTGCCGTCGCGGGTCACCTGCACGGTTGTTCCATCCAGGAGGTTGCGAACGTACACGTTGTTGTCCTTGACATAGGCGACGCGCTTGCCGTCGGGCGAGAGGGTGGCGATTTCCTCGCCGCCACCGTCGCTCAGAGCCTTCATCGTCTTGTTCTTCAGGTCATACACATAGTAGTCGGCGCTGAAGCTGTAACGGTAAATCTCCTGGCTATTGTTCCACAGCAGCACATAGGCGCCATCGGCGGTGACTTCAAAGTCATCCCAGCCCGTGACCACCTCGTTACGGGTGTCAACAAGGACACTCTCGTCGCCCTTGGCATAACTGATGCGGTTGATGGCATTACCGTCGTCACTCAGGCGGTAGAAGTAGCGACCGTCGCTCTTGGAGGGTTGCATGGCGCCGATGCCGCGGGGTGAACTGCCACGCAGCACACATTCTTCGAGCGTCAATGCGCTTGTACTCATAGCCAGCACCAGCATGGCCATTATCATGAATATCTTCTTCATTATCTTTCAGTTGACAAATTAATTATTTATTAACTAACTCAAGTATCTGGTTAGCGCTATCCTTGGTTTTCACTTTCTCGATGATGTGGGTGACAATACCCTGCTCGTCAATGACGAAGGTCGTGCGAACGGTGCCCATGTAGGTGCGGCCCGCCATCTTCTTCTCGCGCCACACGCCGAAGGCCTGGTTCAACTGTGTGTCCTCATCGGCAATCAGTGGAAAGGGCAGGCTGTATTTCTGGGCAAACTTCTGGTGGCTCTGTGCGCTGTCCTTGCTCACGCCCAGCAAGGCAAAGCCGGCGCGCTTCAATGCGCCATAGCCTTCGGCCAGGCTGCACGCCTCGGCTGTACAGCCAGGGGTGTTATCCTTGGGGTAGAAGTAGATAATCAATTTCTTGCCAGCAAAGTCACTGGCCTTCACTTCGTTGCCATTCATGTCAACACCTAAGTTTTCGGGTATCTTGTCTCCAATTTTCATATTTAATTAAGTTTTAAAGTTGATTTATCCCACAAATTTACAACAAATCATTAAAACTGTGGGCATCACAACGCATTTTTCAAAATTCACCGTTAAATTTTGCGAAATTATCTTGGGAAATGAGGTTGTGTATTGTACATCTTAGAAAAAAAGAGTAATTTTGCGGGCTAAATGCGCAAAAACGAGATTTTGATGATCAAGAAGTGGACGATAATATTGGCGATGGCTTGTGTGCTGGTGAGTTGTGGCGAGTACAACAAGGTGATGAAAAGCAGTGACCTTGAGTATAAGTACGACTACGCCAAGAGAGCGTTTGAGAACAAGCGTTATGCCCAGGCTTATACCATCTTGAATGAACTGGTGCCCATCTTCCGTGGTACTCCCAAGGCCGAGGAGTCGCTCTATCTGCTGGCACTGAGCTACTACGAGAACAAGGACTACATCAGCTCCGGCTCTTACTTCAAGCAGTATTATCAGCGTTATCCGCGTGGACAGTATGCCGAGTTAGCGCGTTTCTATGCTGGCTACGGTTTTTATCTTGACTCCCCCGATGTCCAGCTCGACCAGAGCGAAACCATCCGCGCCATGGAGGAGTTGCAGGCCTTCCTGGACTATTTCCCCAAGAGCGACAAGGCCTCGATTGCCCAGAGTGCTGTGTTTGAGTTGCAGGACAAGTTGGTTCTTAAAGAGTTGCAGAATGCCACCCTCTATTACAACCTGGGTAATTACATGGGCAACAATTACGAGAGCGCGGTCATCACGGCCAAGAATGCCATCAAATCCTATCCTTACAGCAAGTACAAGGAAGACTTGGAGATGCTCGTGCTGCGTTCACGTTTCAAGGAGGCCAGCGAGAGTGTTGCCGAGAAAAAGATGGATCGCTATCGCACGGTGATTGACGAATATTACTCGTTTATCAACGATTACCCCGAGAGCAAGATGCGCAAGGAGGCTGACAACATCTTCAAGATTGCCAACAAGTATGTCAACGGCAATTGATGATAGAACTAAACAACACATTATTATAAATTTCAAGTAAGACATGGATTACAAGAAGACAAACGCACCACTTACCACGACGGTGCATGACATCATTAAGATGGCAGAACCCACTGGCAACATCTATGAGACCGTTTGCATCATCAGCAAGCGTGCCAACCAGATTGCCACCGAAATGAAGTCCGACCTTGAGCAGAAACTCCAGGAGTTCGCAACTTTGAACGACAACCTTGAGGAAATCAGCGAGAACCGTGAGCAGATTGAGATCTCGAAGTATTACGAGAAACTTCCCAAGCCCACGTTGATAGCAACTCAGGAATACTTGGAAGACAAGTTAGCATATCGCAACTTGGCAAAAGAAAAAGAGGAATTTTGATATTAACGGCGCCCCAAGGGTGCCGTTAATCAGTATAAGGGGGGCTGTTGGTTATTCTAATCTTGCTGAAGAGAGTGTGAAAACCGACACCTTCACATTAGGGATGGCTTTAAGTGCGGTGGCGCACACGATGAGGGTGGACCCCGTCGTGATGACGTCATCGACCAGAAGGATGTGTTTGCCGGCCAGTTGGTCGGCATTTTTGTTCAAGGCATAGTTGTCCTGGATGTTCTGCCAGCGTTCAAGAGCCCCTTTGCGGGTCTGGGTGGAGTGGGGGCGAATGGCCTTCAGTGCCTCGATATATGGGATGCTGAGGGCTTCGGCAATGCCGCGGGCCAGATACTCACTCTGGTTGTATCCGCGCCGGGCGAGTTTGCTGCGGTGAAGCGGTACAGCGGTGACCACGTCAATGCCGTCAAAGAAATGGCTCCCCTGCATGTCACGCACAGCGCGAGCCATGAGCCAGCGTCCCATACCAGGCAGGTTGTGGTACTTGATGTCATGGAGAATGGAAGCATAGGGTGAGCCTTTTTCATAATAAAAATAGGCCGAGGCGCGTTCAATCGGCACTTTGCCGGCAAAGTGCTGCTCCATTGTGTTGAAATCCACATCCTCGTAACGGGTGCGGGGCAGGGCAGATAGACACTTGCGGCATAGCCATTTCTCGTCGCTATCGAGAGCCTTGCCACACACGGGACAGATGCGTGGCATCACGACATCTGCCGCGGCATTCAACCATTGTTTAATCGTCTTCAGCATCTATCAGGGTGACTTGCTTGACACACTGGCTTGACAGGGCCGCTTCAAAGCCCCTTGATGATGCAAAGCGCATCATGGCCGCCCATGCAGCCTGGGGTTCACGGCTTTTTACCGAACGCCATTTATTGCGCAGTAGTTCGATGAGGCGTTCGCGATAGGCGTCATCATCGATGGCATCCATGGCTTCGTCAATGACCTCGGTGGGGATGCCTTTCAGTCTCAACTGGTGGGCAATCTTGATTTTTCCCCAACCATTCAATGTGAATTTGTCCTTGACGTATGCCCTGGCAAATCGATGCTCATTGAGGAACCCTTGTTCAGTGAGTTGCCGCAGGATTTCATGGGCATCGGCACAACTCAGCCCCCATGTCATGAGTTTCTCTCGCATGTCGCCTGTGGCCTGCTCGCTGCGGGCACACAGGGCCGCCGCGCGGTTCAAGGCCTGTGCTGGAGAGAGTGGCTGTTTAGGGTTGTTCATGGCTCTGTCCGGTAGTGGGCGACTCCTCGGGGTCGGCCAGGAACTTCTTGAGTTCATCCAGGCGTTGCAGGGCCTCTTCACGACCTTGCTGATACACTCGGTTCATCTCCTTGGCGTCATGGGTGGTCCGGCTCACGTTCAATGGCTTGGAGGGCCTGAAGACAAACGCCGCGCCTTTGCGCTCCTGTTCGTGTACCAATTGCACTTGCTTGTTATACAATGCAGGACGATGCTGCAATGCCTCGATGACCTTGGGATACTTGCGCAGTAGTGGCTTTATGAGCCACATGCCGTGTTCCGAGGTCTTGCGGTAACCATCCTCGCGGGTGAGGATGACAACATTGCGGTTAAATCCCTTGTTCATCATGAATTCCAGAGGGATGGAGTCGGCCAGTCCACCGTCAAGCAGCTTCCTGCCCCCCACCTCGACGGGCTGTGCGACAACAGGCATGGATGCCGAGGCACGGATCCATTCAAAGAAGTCGTCATTCACACGGTCCAGGCGTTGATAGACGCTACTGCCCGTGTTCACATCAAAGCAGACCGCGTAGCACTCCATGGGCGATTCCTCGAAGGCATTATAATCAAACACATCGTAATGCTTGGGAACAAGGTGGTAAGCGAACCAGGCATTATAGTAGTTGCCGGTTTTCAACAGTGACCACAAGCCACTGTATCGATGGTCCCGTGCAAACCGCACGTTGTAACGCAGGGCACGTCCTGCCTGCCCAGACTTGTAGTTGCAGCCGAAGGCGATACCTGCCGACACACCCACCATGCCGTCGAGATAGATGTGATTTTCCATGAGTACGTCCAGAATGCCACAGGTGTACATGCCTCTCATGCCGCCACCTTCCAGCACTATGCCCGTTTTGCCAGTATCCATATTCATTGTGATGAGTAGTTAAACACGGCAAAGTTAATGTTTTTTTCTGATTCAGCAAATAGGCCAGTGTCGTGAAGTGGACAATGAGTCATTGTTCTGGTAGTTATTGCCACATTAACAAGTTTTTTGGATTTTTCTTGCCAATATGTGCATGGTAACCGCAATTATTTTGCTAATTTCGCACATCTTTTTCAACCTTTAATGACCGAAATGAAAAAAATAGATACCCTACTTGCCGAAAAACTGATGCAAATCAGTGCAATAAAGTTACAGCCCGATAGCCCATTTTCCTGGGCAACTGGTTGGAATTCCCCCATCTATACTGACTTGAGGATGACGTTGTCCTATCCCGAGGTGCGCAATCTCATCAAGGTGGAGATGGCGAGGCTTATCATGGAGAACTTCGGTGATGCCGATGTGATTGCCGGTATCGCGACGGGAGCCATCGCTCATGGTGCGCTGGTTGCCGACTCCCTGGCGCTGCCCATGGTCTATGTCCGCTCCACGCCTAAGGATCATGGCCTTGAGAACCTTATCGAGGGCGACATTAAGCCTGGTCAGAAAGTTGTTCTCATCGAGGATCAGCTCTCAACGGGTAATAATTGTCTGAAGTGCCTCAATACCGTGCGTGAAGCAGGAGGCATCGTTTTAGGCGCAGTGGTTATCTTTGATTACCAGTTTGCTGACGCTGCCAAGGGGCTCAAGCGTGCCAAGCTGCCCATCATCACGTTGACAAACTTTGGAACCATGATGGACGTGGCCATGGACAGCGGCAAGATCACGCGAGCCGATGCCGACACCCTGCAACAATGGCACAGCGATCCCGAAACGTGGACTCCTGCAGGCTTTGATGCCGTTGACTAATAACTAACAACTGAAAACTGAATAACTGAAAACTCAAATGGAATCATTCAAGAGCGCTCCCCATGCCATCGCATGTGACTCAGCCACCATCTATAGTAAACTCACCAATCCCTCCCTCATTGAGCAACTGATTGTGGCCAATGCCGACAAGATGGAGGGAGAAGCCCGTCAACACCTTGATGCTGTCAAGTTTGGGACGGACTCAATTTCCATCCAGTCCCCGATGGGTGAAGTGACCCTGGCTCTCGACCACGTGAATAGCATGGAGGGTCGGCGTGTGGTCTATACCGCCTCTCAATCGCCCGTGCCCATCAATATGGTCATTAACCTTGAGGCACAGCCTGATGCTACCACCATGAGCACCGCCGAGTTGCAGTTGCAGCTCCCGTTCTTCATGCGCAAGATGGTCGAAGGGCAGTTACAGGAAGGCGCCAACCGTTTCGGCGAATTGCTGTCGCACATACCCTTTGACCGATTGTAAACCGTGGAATCGTTAAATTACTATAAGTTAGAGCACAACCGCTTGTGGTTGTGCTTTTTTGCGTTATCTTTGCCGTGCGTGAATATTTTTTAAGGATTAACCACAATTATTTAGGATATGAAACGATTTGCCACCTCTCTATTGATGATGCTGTTGTTATCGGTATGGATGACGCAAGCATGGGCCTATGGTATGCCCAAGCGGGAATTTCGTTCGGCGTGGATAGCCACGGTGTGGTGTCTTGACTGGCCCTCGCAGGGTGCCGGTGCCACCAAGCAGATGCAACAGATGGACCGCCTGCTGGACTCATTGCAGGTCAACAACTTCAATGCGGTGAATTTTCAAGTGCGCTCGATGTGTGACGCGATGTACCAGTCGAGTTTTGAACCCTGGTCGAGTTACCTGACGGGTACCCGTGGTCAGGATCCCGGGTTTGACCCGCTGCAATATGTCGTTGAGGGGTGTCACAAGCGTGGCATGGAGTGCCATGCCTGGGTGAATCCTTACCGCTGGAGCACGGGTACCGACTGGAATACACCTCAAGACCAGGAACTCAAGGAAGATGGCTGGCTGCTCACCCATGGCACTTACACTATCCTGGATCCTGGTCAGCAACGCACCATCGACCGCATCGTGGCCGTCTGCAAGGAGATCATTACCAATTATGACGTGGATGGCATCCTCTATGACGACTACTTTTATCCTGAGGGTACTCCCACCGATGCCACGGCACAGGACTATGGCGAGTGGCAGGCCTCGGGCACGTCGCTCAGCTTCGGTGACTGGCGCCGCGATAATGTCAATCGGATGGTGCGTGCCGTCTATGACATGATCCAGGAGACGCGCCCCGACGTGCGTTATGGCATCTCGCCCGCAGGCGTGGCTGCCACGAGTTCGGCTGTGGCTGACAAGTATGGTGTGGAACCATGTCCAGCGGGCAGCGACTGGCAGTATAACGGCATCTTCAGTGACCCGCTTGCTTGGCTTTCTTCCCAGAGTATCGACTACATTTCGCCGCAGGTCTATTGGAAAATCGGCGCTACTGCCGACTATGGCAAGATTACCCCCTGGTGGGGCAAGGTGGCGGCACAATTTGGTCGTCAGGTCTATATCTCATCCTCGATATCGTCCATTACCAATGGTTCTACCGAGGTGCAGTACAAGGAGTATGCCGACGAGGTGGAACTCAACCGCACCAGTTCCCAGGACGGCAATCCCGGTGCCATTTTCTATTCATGCAGATACCTGTATGCTCTGAATAGCAACTCACTGGGGCATTACCTCAAGAACACGGTTTTCACCCGTCCCGCGCTGCCCCCCGTCATGCCGTGGAAGGAAGGCTATAACCCTGGCGCGGTGCAGGGCTTGGAGCGCTTGGGCAATAGTATCCGGTGGGAGGGCTATGAGAACGTGCGTTACTCGGTCTATGCTTTTCCCATGACGATGAACGTGAACACCTTCAATGGCCAGATCGATTACCTGCTGGGCATGACTTATGAGCCAGCCTATGACATTCCGGCGCAGTATCAGCAGGGTTACCAGTTTGCCGTGTGCGTGCTCGACCGCGTGGGTAACGAGTGGGATCCAGCCTTCCTGAGTGTGGAGCTTGACCAGCTCGATGATCCCGAGCTGATTGCTCCTGCCGCTGGTGCTACAGTCGATGCGCCGTTTAGATTCACATGGCATGAGGTGGAAGGCGCGACCAGCTATGTTGTCGAGCTGGCTTCCAGCCCCGAGTTCAGCAACGTGCTTGAGCGGGTAACTGTGACCGACACGACCGCCAGCATCCTGTCATTCCACAAGATCGCTCATGGCCAGGTGCAGTACTGGCGGGTGCAGTCATGTGCCGACAGTTGCTACAGTGGCGTGAGCGAGGTGCGTGCCTTCACGCCCATGATGTTGACCATCATCACGCCAGCCGATGGCAGCGAGGATCTGGAGGTGCCCATTACTGTCGAGTGGTACACCTGTGGCAGCAACGAGGCCGCAACCGTGCAGGTGGCAAGTGATGATACATTCAGTCAACCGGTTTTCACGGGGGCATCGACCACTGGTTCGCTTGAGATTCCAGAGGAGTTGCTGGAACCAGGTAATACCTATTTTGCCCGTGTTATCCTCACCGTCGATGGCGAGACGATGACCAGCGATGTGTCGCGTTTCTCGGTAGCACATGCGGCTGCCCACTTTACGGTTCCTGTCGATGGTGGAGAGCTGCTTGAGGGGCAGCACATCACCCTCAAGCCTCAGCAATGGGCGACCAGTTATGTCGTGGAGGTGTCAAACAGCGCCACCACATGGGGCCGCACCCGCTTTATCGAGACGTTGAAGAATGGCCAGTGCGAGACCACATTGCCAGCCGAGGAAATCAAGGTCAATGGCAAGCTGCTGGAAGATGGCGCTACCTATTATGCCCGCTGCAAGACCAGTTACCTCGACTTTGACGGTAACACCCACACCACGGGCTACGGTCCCACCATCTCGTTTGTCTATCGCAAGGCGTCGGGACAGTCGGGCGACGTCAATGGCGATGGCGAGGTCAATATTGCCGACGTCAACGCCCTCATCGATATGATCCTCTCGGGCAACACACTGCCGGGTGGTGACGTCAACGGCGACAGCGAAGTCAACATCGCCGACGTCAATGCCGTCATCGACTACATCCTCTCGATGTGAGAAAGTCGCTTTGCTATATTGTCTGAATTGTACAAGGACACGCGTACTTGTGGAAAAAATGGAAAAAATGGAAAAAATAGGCTTTAGGTTTTTGGCTTTAGGGACTGTGGGTTTTTTTCCATTTTCCATTTTTTCCATTTTTTTCATAGAAATATATTATAAAGGAGTATTGCTGTCGCAATACTGACAATATCTACATAATCAAGGCGTGACACGGTATGGAGCCACGCCTTGACTTGCGTCCATTAAGTACTCTCTGGTATTAAGGGCTCTTACCAAATAAGTCCATCCAAGGCTCCTTCGTTGCTACCGCTATTATTTGAGCCGTTTCCGCTTAAAAGATAGTCGATAAGAGCAGTTACATCAGCTATACTAATTTTGCCGTCGCCGTTCATGTCACCAGTAAGGCCTGTTGGTGTAGGCACCTCACCCTCGGGATAGACCATGATGAGGCAGTCGGCAGTCAGATTGGTGCCGTCAAGGGTGCGGGCGGTAATCAAGCATTCACCCATTGCTTGGGCATAGACCGTGCCACCTACAACCCTTGCCACACTCGGGTCACTGCTCGACCAGGAGACTTGTCACTGGCACCAGCAGGCAAGACTGTAGCCGTGAGCTTCTGAGATGAGCCGACTGTGAGATTCATTGCACTCTGGTTCAGGTTGATGGATGTTGCGAGCATCGGATTAACGGTCACTTGGCAAGTGGCCGTGGTGAAGTAATTGGTAGTGGCGGTAATAGTGGTGGTACCTGCACCCCTTGCCGTGATTTTGCCATTAAAGTCAACATCGGCAACACTAATATCACTGGAAGAGAACATGACCGTAGCTCCATATTGCGTATTCGATGGATTGAATTGCCACTGCAATGTCTGGCTTTGACCCATGTCTAATGACATTACCGTAGGATAAAGTGCTATGTCCACTGGGGAACAAGTGATCTCGTAAGTGTATGTTCGACTTTGTTGATAATTATTGAGAATATATTTAGCTACACATTGTATTGTTTTTTTCCCTTCAAACGGCTGCTTGAGTGTGATATTTGCAACATTATTGCCTATTGCATCAGTTGAGGAATGAGAAACTGAATACTGAACATCAAAAAATACAGCATCGATGCCAGACCATGTAAATTGATAACTATGATATTCACTATTAAAGTTGCCATATGTTATAATATCAGGCACGATAATTCTGTAGCTGTCACCGACTCTCATACTTGTTGTTTCTCCGAATCCGCTAAGGGAGTAGCAGAGCATGGTCATTACACATAGAAAACGAAAAAAAGTGTTTCATAATAAAAAAGGTTTTTGGGTGCCCCGCTACCCCGTTGGGCGAGTTGGTGTAAAAAGAAATGGCGCGGGAGTCTGTGCCTGTCACTCGTCCCGCGATTCAAGGTTCTAGCATACCCCAACAGACTGAACGAGCAATACAGAGAACCCACGCCGAATATGTGATGAACAGATGTCATACATATCCAAGCAGGGCTATCTATCATTGCTTCGGTCTTGGCTGTGGTTTGAATTTGCAAGATTCTGATATGCCAAGCACAAAGCGCAAATAAACGCCTTTCTTATAACAAAATGTCTATTCCCTGACGTGCCGCCACAAGGCAGCCATTGTCATGGAATCCACAAAGTTACATTTTTCTCGCCAAATAATACCTCTCTGGAATTAAATAAATTTTAATTCCGATGTTTTCTCCAGTTAATGTGTGAAGTAAAACGTCGAAATAAGCAAAGTATATTTTGGGATTGAAATTTACGTCATTTTGCTTGCAAAATAGTTTGAAATTTATTTATTTTGCAGTCATAATGACGTAAATTTATTTCACTGTTATGGCACAAGTATCAATGACAGTCCGCATGGACATAGGTTTGAAAGCTGCGTTTGAAGAGTTGTGTGCGCAGTTTGGCATGAGCGTAAACACGGCAATGAATATATTCGCCAAGGCGGTGGTGCGTGAGCGTGCCATCCCCTTCGAGATCAAAGCATCCAAGGAAGAAGAGCCAATAGATGGTTTGTCAGCATTTTATGCATTGCGAGCCGAGGCTCAAAAGAATGGTGTCCCCGAGATGAGTTTAGAAGAAATCAATCAAGAGATTAGTGCGGCAAGAGCAGCTCGGAAATGATACACGCAGTAATTGATACAAACGTTATTGTATCAGCATTGTTGACGCATAATATTGAGTCGGCAACAGTTAAAGTTGTCGAAGCGTTTTTAATGGATAAGATTATTCCCTTATATAATGCTGACATCATCAATGAATACAGGGATGTACTGGGACGCGCAAAATTTCGGTTTACACCCCGAATTATTGACTATTATATAAATGCGATTCATGAGAAAGGTATTTCGGCTGAACGGATTTCAAGTGGTGAATTCTTCCCAGACCCTGATGATGCCGTTTTCTATGAGGTGGCGTTATCCAAGGAGGATGCTTATCTGGTGACGGGCAATACCAAGCACTTCCCTAAGAAGCCTATTGTGGTAACTCCCGCCGAGATGCTTGAAATCCTTGAATCACAAGAACGCTGACACCCTTATTTCTGTTGTCAATGTTGTAACTGATGTTGTCCTTGTTGTTTGAATGTGAGGAGGATGAGGAGGGAGGCGGTGAGGCCGTAATAGACGGCGTCGCCGGGCAGGGAGGTGAAGTTGGCCAGGAGCATGGCGGCAACACCCACGGGCATTGACAACAGCACGCTGCTGGGCTGGAAACGTCCTGGGAACCACAGGGCAAAGCACAACGGGAACAGGATGGCGACCGCACGCAAGCCTAATGACAGGAAGCCCAGGTCGTTGATGAAACTGCTGTGGAACAACAAGGTCGCGATAACGGCTGCCGTGAGAATGCCGATGATGGACAACCGCGTCTGGGCCAGCTGTGACAATGGCGATGACGTCATGCCCATGCGGTGCTTGATGTTGCCATACACGTCCCGAACGAGAATCGTCGCGGCTCCCAACGACAGACCGCTGCCACACCCCAGGATGTTGATGAGCATCGTACCCAGCATCAAACCGCCTAACCATGCGGGGAGGTGCTTGAGGATGAATGCTGGAAAAGCCTGTGCTGAATTTTCAATGATACCGATGCCGGTGGGCAACGTCTCGCCCGCCGCCTGGAGGGCCCTTAACTCATCGGCCGTGACATAATGGCCACGCATGTAGATGCCGACTAAGGTGCATGCCGCACCGATGATGGGCATGAACACCGCACATAACACGGCACCGCGCCGAGCCTTAGGAGTGCTGGCTGCCGACCAGATGCACTGGGCGTAACTCTGGGTGCAAACCACGCCCAGAATGAGCGACAGACACCCGCCCAGGTCCTTGAAGATGCCACGGGCAAACGGACTGCCATAACGGTGATGGATGCTCTCGACGTCAGTCAAGCCATTGGCATGATTAAGGGTAGGGGACTGGTATATCGCATCAACACCCTCGCGCAATCCCGACAAACCACCGGCAATGTGCCACACGACGATACCCGCCACAATCGAGCAGAGGTAAAGCAGGATGAGCTTGACGATGCCCCCGACGCCAGCACTGCGTATGCCGCCATAGAGCACCATGAGCATGATGAGCACAGCGCCCGTGATCGAAGCCCAAACCGTGGGGATGCCGAACAGGCTCCCGATCATCGCCGAGGATGACAACACCTGAGACATGATGCTGATAAAGATGCCGATCAGGAACAGAATGGAGCCCACGGTCTCGGCCATGTGTCCATACTCGCGACTGACTACCTCGAGCAGGGTGGAGCAACCACTGCGGCGCAAAGGACCCGCAAAGAACAGTCCCAGCACTAACGAGCCAAGGCCGGCGCCGATCGTGAACCACCATGCCGACAGGCCATAGCAGAAGGCTAACTGCGCGGTGCCGATCGTCGATTGCCCGCCAGCAAGCGTGCCCAACAACGCGCCACAGACCATCCAGCTGCCGCTGTTGCCACCTGTGGTGAAGCTTTTGGCGTCCTTGACCTGACGCCCCGACCACCAACTGACGACCAGTAGTAGAACCACGGTGAGGACGACCCCTATGAGATGTATGATGGATATCATGCTAAAGGATTTACTGTTTACTGGGGTGCAAAGATACTGCAAAAATCGGTAAAAGTGGCGCACTGATCACCTGCTTGTTGCCGAAATTGCATAAATAGTGCCGATTGTTAATAAAATATTGTCCAATTATTGTTGCAATGTGAACGAAATAATAGTAATTTTGTAGGTTGATTATAGTATTATGGCTATAATAACGTGTGGCAAGATTAAAAACTTAATTATCTAATAAAATTATCGATAGCAAACATGAGACTGACTACTCTTTTTTCGTTGATTTTACTATCAGCTACTATGGCGTTGGCAGGTCCGCGCCACAACATTGTTAGCAACGTTGATGGTGACGTGAATGCCGATGGCGATGTGACGATTGCCGATGTCAATGTTGTAATTGATGCCATCATGGGCGGTATTATTGACTCTAATTGTGATGTGAACCATGACGGTGATATCACGATTGCCGATATCAACGCTCTGATTGACATTATCCTGACCGGTCCCCAGATCATCACAGTGGATACGGGTATGTACATGGGTGTGATTGGCTACAACCAGACACTCAATACCAAGGAGATTTCTCTGCTCGACTCGACATCTGTGACCGAGTTTAATGATTTCATCTCATCATTGACAACCCAGCCCGGCCGTCTGCTCTACCATTCGGTAGATAAAGCGCTCAACGACCTGAGCCATGCCAAGTGTCCCGAGAACTTGCAGAATGTGGCTGTTGTAACCTTCACCGAGGGTCTGGATCAGGGTTCACTGATGATGACCGACAAGTATGATACCGAGGCCGAGTATGCCGCAGCCTTGAAGAGCCGTATCACCAACGAGCGCGTCTATGGCCGTTCCATCAAGGCCTATACCGTGGGCTTGCTCAATGACGGCGTGAAGGATGCCACCCAGTTCCGCAACAACCTGTACTCCCTGTCGAGTGATTCGACCAAGGCCATGGAGGTGAGTAGCATGGCTGAGGTGAACACCAAGTTCCAGAGCATCGCCGATGACCTGGTTCGCCGCAACATGTCCGAGAATCTGACCCTTGTATTCCCTGGTGTGGGTACAGGTACACGCATCCGTTTCACCTTTGACGAGGTGGAGGCTGAGAACGTCGAGAATTCCCAAGTTTATATTGAGGGTACTTTCTCGCTCAAGACGCGCAGCTTGACCAATATCGTTTATCAAGGCATGACATGCAATGCAGGTGACAGTGTAGCTGCTACAAGTGTTGATGGCATGTTTGTGACCCTCGTGTTTGACGGCATCCAGCTTGATAGCGAGGAGCGCATCGTGAAGAAAAACATCAAGGAGTGGTACTGGGTCGAGGACCAGGCTGCCTGGGAGCGTAGCACCGAGTTCACGATTGACCGTCTGCCCGACATCGAGAGCACCTATTCCAGTGCCCTGGTCATGCTACTGCTGGATTGCAGCTCGGTACTTGATGAGAACTTTGATGAGTTGCAGAGTGCAGCCAACTCGTTTATCGAGCGCATGCAGAATTACAATACCATCCCCGGCATGTTCACGGTGAATGGCGTTTCGTTCCAGATGGTGGCCATCGAGGGCGGCACCTTTACCATGGGCGTTGACAGTGCAATGGTTGACAATGGCGTTGCCAATGTTGATGAGTTGCCCGCCCACGAGGTGACCCTTGAGCCTTACAGCATCGGCCAAACCGAGGTGACTCAGGAATTGTGGCAAGCTGTGATGGGTACTAACCCCAGTGGTTTCTCTGGAGACTTGCAGCGTCCTGTTGAGCAAGTGAGCTGGGAGGATTGTCAAGAGTTCATCGCCCGCCTGAATGCCATCACGGGTAAGAGCTTCCGTCTGCCCACCGAGGCCGAGTGGGAGTATGCTGCCCGTGGAGCCAACAAGAGCAGCGATTACCTGTATGCTGGTAGTGGCGTGCTGGATGAGGTGGCATGGTACTATAACAACAGCTACGTTGTCGGTACCGACAGCGAGGACTATGGCACCCATGCTGTGGGCTCGAAGCATGGCAACGAGATGGGCCTGTATGACATGAGTGGTAATGTGCACGAGTGGTGCAGTGACGTTTATGCCCCCTATGACGTGGAGCAGGGCAATGCTGACAACCACCGTGTGATCCGTGGCGGTTGCTGGTTCAGCTTGCCCAAGGATTGCCGTACGACAGCCCGTGGTCAGGAGTCTGCCGACATGCGTTTCTACACCATCGGCCTGCGATTGGCACTGTAAAGAATCATTCTAACTAAGGAACAAACTGTGCACCCGATGATGGACACTTATCTGTCATCGGGTGTATTTATCAAGACAACCGATGCTTCTCATTATTATTACGGCATTGATACCAGCTGTGATTTTGGGCTGGTGGATTTATCAGAAGGACTCATTGCGCCCCGAGCCGTTGCGAATGCTTGTCAAGGCCTTCCTGTATGGTGTGGGCTCGACATTTGTCACGTTGGTCATCACCCAGTTGCTCGGTATAGTAGGATTGTTTACCTATGACTTGGGCTCATTCTCGGGAGCTGTGTCCACGGCGCTGTTTGCTGCCGCTTTGCCCGAGGAGATGGCCAAGTTGTTGATGCTGTGGCTCTTCCTGCGCAACAATCCTTACTATGACGAGTACTTTGATGGTATCGTTTATGCTGCCTGTGTGGGACTGGGTTTTGCCGGAACCGAAAACATCTTGTACCTCGTGCAGAGCGATGACTGGATAGGGACCGGAATTGTTCGAGGCATCACAGCGGTGCCGGCTCATTTTGCCATCGCCTGCGCTATGGGCTACTTTTACAGCAAGCGCCACTTTGGCGACCGCTCGACGGTTACGGCAGTATGTGTGCTGGCCGTGCCGGTCTTGATTCACTGGGTGTATGATGCATTGGCTTTCAGTGAAGGCATCTATCCTGCCTTGTCGGTCGTTATCAACGGCTTGTTCCTGTTGCTCATCTGGCGAGTGTACAAGAGTACGATGAACCGCATCAATGAGTTGCAGCAACGAGATCATGACCGGATGTCACCACCACCGTTTCCCGGCAACGACTCGACAACGCCACCGCCCCTCCCGGGCCAGTAAACGTCTGATTAAAATGAACCGCATATTGTCTTGAGGACGACATGCGGTTCATTGTTCACGTGTGAGGTGTCCATTAACTCTATAATAGAGTCTGGAGCCAGTAGCCAAGCATTCCTGCGAGATATCCTGCCAGAGCGATGGGCGTGATGCGCTTGAGGTACCATCCGAAGGAGATTCCCTCCAGTCCCATGACTACCACACCGGCAGCCGATCCGATAATGAGCATCGATCCGCCCACACCAGCACAATAGGCCAGCAGTTGCCAGAACGTGCCGTCCACAGCCATGTCGCCAGCAGTGGCGAGCGGATACATGCCCATGCAACCAGCAACCAGCGGCACATTGTCCACAATGCTTGACACGATGCCGATGATGCCCGTTACCAGGTAGTGATTACCGCCCGAGACGCTGTCCAGCCATTGCCCTAAAGTTGTGAGAATGCCAATCTGCTTGAGGCAGTTAACGGCCATGAGGATGCCCAGGAAGAAGAGTATCGTCGCCATGTCGATGTGTGACAACAGACGTGCCACGCGGTGAGATGCCGTCTCATCGACCTTGAGGTGGGCATAGAAGAGCTCTGTCGTTATCCATAGCATGGCAAGCACGAAAAGAATCCCCATAAACGGGGGCAAGTCGGTCAGATAGCGGAAGATGGGGACAAAGATCAATCCACCAACCCCCAGCACAAAAACGGTCTTGCGTTCCCATGCTTTCAACTCCTGTTCGCTGGTGGCGGGGCGGTCATCGTCCACCTGCTGCAGTGTTCCCTTGAGATCAAACTGCAAGAGCCAGGCTGGAATCAGCATTGACAATAGCGATGGAATGAGCAAGCTGGCAATGGTTCTTGCGGCGGTAATCATTCCACTGTTCCACAGCATGATGGTGGTCACGTCACCGATAGGCGAGAAGGCTCCGCCCGAGTTGGCGGCAATCACAATGATTGCGTCATAGATGAGGCGGTCATGGCGCAGCGGAACGAGTTTGCGCAAAACCATGATCAAGACAATACTCGTGGTGAGATTGTCAAGAATGGCGCTCAAGAAGAAGGTCATCAACGCAATGCGCCATAGCAACTTGCGCTTAGAGGTCGTCCCCAGCAAGTCGCGCACGAAGTTGAATCCTCCGTTCTGGTCCACCACCTCGACAATGGTCATGGCGCCCATCAGGAAGAACAGTGTCGTTGAGGTCTCGCCCAGGCAGCTCTCAATCGACTCCAAAGCCGCCCCGATAGCGTCCTTGGTTCCAGGAAAATAGATTTCAGGAGCCAGCATGAACAATGTCCAGCAGGCCACAAACATGAGCAGGGCGATGGCGGCCTTGTTCACTTTAATTACACTCTCCAATGCAATGCAAGCATATCCCGTCATGAAGACGGCTACTATCGCAATAGTCAACATTTCTTATAATTAATAGTGCGTGCGGTTTAATCGTTTGTTAGTCTAAAATCGATGCGACAAGTTGGGCCTGATCACCCTCATAGAACGCTACCTTGCTAATGGACTGGTAAGTGTAGTCGATGAATTGCAGGAGCTGCAGGGCGACAAATTGCTTATCGGTAGAGATGCAGGCATCGAGCTCTATGTTGCCGATTTCTAACTTCTGGACGCGGCAGGCCTTGACGGCTGCGGCGAGCCCCTTGCCGTCACTCTCGATCACCCGTTGCAGGTGGGCGACAGCCTCGGAATTGAAGTTGTATTTCTTCACGTTGACAGTAGCGCCTGTGGTACTATACACGAGCTTCTTACTCAGTCCTAACATGGATGAAGTGACACTCAGGTCTTTGCGTGATAACAGTTCGTCTGACATAGCCAGTTTGTTGAAATTTGCCATATTGTTGTGTTTTTTAATAGTTGTAATACAAGTGTTGTGTTGATAATAAGTGAGTCTCATCTCGAGATTGTAATGACAAACCATCGTGAGATAGACACTCCTGCCGTTGAATAACGGCAGGAAAATTGATGAATTAAGGAAATCGGGAATGATCCTTCAGCTCAGCGGTGGGCTAACACAACAATCGGCAAAGTTCAAGAACATAAAAGTGAACTGCTCTCATCGACCGCAGGGGGGCGCTCATGCGTTCAATGATCAGGCGCCCGGTAGCGGCAATCGGTGTGTAAATATTGGCACTCAGACGGTTTGTACTGCGCCTGAGGATGTTGGTACGCATCAGCGAGACTCGATACTTGGCCGGTGTTACCAGTCGCGATGACTGGCTGGGCGTCAATGCGGGAATCTGAACCGGCGCGCTGTTCAGGAAGCCATACTCGTCGGTGACAGGTTGAGAATCAGCAGGGGCCTTGTATTCGCCTTGGATAGCGCTGGGGGGTACGGCAGCTGCGGACAACTCCCTTGGCATGATGATCCAGAGGAGTGCCGTAATGCTGGCCGTAAACAATAATATAATCCAAGACTTCATCACGATGCGTCAATAACAGATTAATGGTGAATCGATCATTACTTGGAATCGTGGCGCTTGACCAGTCGCTCGTACTCAGGGTTGCCCTCGCGTAACAGGCGATTGTAGCGCTCGCGGTCGTTGAGTACCTCGATAGCGGCTTTCAGATCGCGGTTGCGGTGGTTGATGATGACGCTGTAAGCGCTCTGGTCACCATACACGTCACGGGCAATCAGCCCCTTGATGATGTCCTTGAGTAGCTGTTCACTCGTGCGGTACTTCTCCTCGTCATACTTCACGCTGTCCTGTTCGCCCATGGCGATGAAGTCGCGCATCATCTCGTCGGTGACAGTGAAGCCGTTGTCAAATTGCTTGAGCGTCTTGAACTGCTTGGTGATGCTCTTGCGGTTCTTGTCCACGTACTTGATCGCAAATTGGTTGATAATCCCCTTGGCAGTCAGGTCGCGGTAGTAGGTCGAGTACTCGCTGGTATCGATGGGCACATACACGTCGGGCATCACGCCACCACCGCCATAGATGGTGCGGCCATTCAAGCGTGTGGTGTAGCGCAGGGTGTCATTGAACTGGATGCTGTCCAGGTTGTAGTACTCGCCCTCGTTGGCGCGGTCAAGCAGCTCTTTCTCGTAGGCCTTTTTGTCACCGCGGTTGTAGGGCTTCTGGATACAGCGTCCGCTGGGAGTGTAGTAGCGTGCCACAGTCAGACGCATCATTGAGCCATCCTCAAACTTGATGGGCCTCTGCACCAGTCCCTTGCCAAATGTCCTGCGGCCCACGATCACGGCACGGTCCCAGTCCTGCATGGCGCCGGCAAAGATTTCGGCTGCCGATGCTGAGTACTGGTTGACGATCACTATCAGGTGCAGGTCCTTGTATTCGCCCCAGCCGTTAGCGTTAGCCTCGTTGCGGGGCGAATTGTCACCCTGGGTATAGACCATGAGCTGGCCTCGGTCCAGGAACTCGTTGCACATGTCGATAGCGGCATTCAGGTAGCCACCGCCGTTGTCGCTCAGGTCCATCACGAGTTGGGTCATGCCTTGATTTGTGAGCTTCTGGATTGCTTCCATCATCTCCTCGTGAGTCTTGGCGCCGAAGCGTGAGATCCTCAAGTAGCCAGTGTGGTCATCAAGCATATACTGGGCGTCGATGCTGTGCAGAGGGATGTTGTCGCGCGTAATGCGGAAGGTGATCAAGTCCTTGACGCCTGGGCGCTGCACCTTGATGGTAACCTGGGTGCCTTTCTTGCCACGCAGGCGCTTCTGTATATCGCTGTTCTTCATCTTCACGCCAGCGATCACCGTGTCGTTGACATAGATGATACGGTCGCCTGCCAGCACGCCCACTCGCTCGCTGGGGCCACCAGGTACCGTCTGTATGACATATAGGGTGTCCTTATTCATGTTGAACTGGATGCCCACGCCGCTGAATTCACCTTGCAAGGGCTCTTCAAGTTCTTTGGTTTCCTTGGCGTCGGTGTAGGACGAGTGGGGATCCAGGCTCTCCAGCATGCCCTTAATGGCGTCCTCGATGAGTCTGTCCTCATTGACCGAGTCCACATACAGGCTTGTGATGGCATACTCGGCGTTCAACAACTTCTGCATCGCTTGGGGCATAGCGCGCTGGGCGCTCATGCCTACTGACAGTGACAGGCAAAGCCCCACAACAAAAAATATCTTCTTCATAATGTGAATGTCGTTTTTCACTCAAAAAAAACTCCTAACTTCTAATAACTACTCCAAACTCTTCCAATTTCAACCCCTCGGGCAGGTACTTGCTCACATCCTGGCCATAGCGCACCAGCTCGCGCACGATGCTGCTGCTGATGTGGCTGTACTCGGGCAGCGTGTAGAGCAGGATCGTCTCGATACCGGTCAAGTCGCGGTTGACCTCGGCCAGGTGCTTCTCATTCTCGAAGTCCTGGATGAGCCTGACGCCACGCACGATGAACCCAGCGCCCACCTCGCGAGCGACATCCACGGTCAAGCCAGTGTAGGTGATGACTTGCACGCGCGGGTCGTTCTTGAAGACGCTCTTGATCCACGCTTGTCGCTGCTCCATGGTCATGAATGCGTGTTTGTCGGCATTCACGCCGATGGCGATAATCAACTTGTCGAATAGCGGTAACGCGCGCCTCACGATGGACTCGTGGCCACGGGTGAACGGGTCGAATGATCCAGGGAAGAGTGCCACGCGGCCCCTGCCATGATCTTGGTTAGTGCACTGTGATGTCTTCATCGTCCTCGTTTACAAGGTTGTCAATAATAAAACTCTGGCGCTCCATCGTGTTCTTACCCATGAAGAAAGCGAGCATCTGCTTGACGGAGTCCTCCTTGCGCAACTGTACGCGGTCGAGCCTCATCTCGGGACCGATAAAGTCCTTGAACTCGTCGGGCGAGATTTCTCCAAGTCCCTTAAATCGGGTGATCTCGGCAGCATCGCCTAACTTGTTGAGGGCCGCCAGGCGCTCCTCGTCACTGTAGCAGTAGTAGGTCTCTACCTTCTGAGGCTTGGCCTCGCGCTTGGTGGAGCGGTTCTTGCGCTTGGCCTCTTTCTTGTTGAGCACGCGGAAGAGCGGCGTCTGCAAGATGTACAGGTGGCCCGTCTTGATCAATTCCGGGCAAAATTGCAGGAAGTAGGTCAACAACAGCAGTCGGATGTGCATGCCGTCAACATCGGCATCGGTGGCGATGATGACCTTGTTGTAACGCAGGCCGTCGATGCCGTCCTCGATGTTGAGGGCGGCTTGCAGCAGGGCAAACTCGACGTTGGTGATCACCTTCTTGGGGTCGAGGCCGTAGGTGTTCAACGGTTTGCCACGCAGCGAGAACACGGCTTGGGTCTCCACGTCGCGTATCTTGGTGATCGAGCCACTTGCACTCAGACCCTCGGTGATGAAGATGGAACTGTCGTCGCGTCGATCGTTATCCTTGGGGGCGCGTGAGTCGTTGAAGTGTACACGGCAGTCGCGCAACTTGTCGTTGTGCAGGGCTGCCTTCTTGACGTTCTCGCGCACTTGCTTGCTCACGCCTGCAATAGCTTTGCGCTCGCGCTCGTTGTCCTGGATTTTCTTGAGCAGCACTTCGGCGGTCTCGGGTGCTTTGTGCAGGTAGTCGTCCAGCTCCTTCTTGATGAAGTCGTTGATATACTTGTAGATGGTGGGGCCATCCTTCCACATGATGCTGCTGCCCAACTTGATCTTGGTCTGGGACTCGAACACGGGTTCCTCGACCTTAATGCTGATGGCGGCGACAATGCCGTTGCGGATGTCGCTGTACTCAAAGTTCTTGCCGTAGAACTCCTTGATGGTCCTTGACAGGGCCTCGCGGAAGGCGCTCTGGTGTGTGCCACCCTGGGTCGTGTGCTGACCGTTGACAAAGGAGTAGAACTCCTCTCCCAGCTGGGCGGCGTGGGTGATGACCACCTCGATGTCATCGCCGGTGAAGTGCATGAGCGGGTACAGCGGGTCGTTGGTCATCTTGTCCTTGACCAGGTCGCTCAAGCCGTTGCGCGAGTGGTATTTCTTGCCGTTGAGTGTGAGCGTGAGACCCGTGTTCAAGTAGGAGTAGTTCTTGATCATGGCCTCGATGGTCTCGTCGCGGAACTCGTAGTTCTTGAAGATTGTAGCATCGGGCTTGAACCTGACGAGAGTGCCGTTGTCCTCGCCCTCGGCAGCCGCGATGATGCCGGTCTCTTCCACAACTAGTCCCTCGTGGTAGAGTACCGATGAGCACTGACCGTCGCGCACGCTGCGGATGTAGAACTCGGTGGACAGGGCGTTGACCGCCTTGATGCCCACGCCGTTCAAGCCGACCGAGCGCTTGTAGGTCTGGGTGTCATACTTGGCACCGGTGTTCATCTTGCTCGATGCGTCCTTGACCTGGTCCAGGGGGATGCCGCGGCCGTAGTCGCGGATGGTCACCATGCCGTCCACGACGTCGATGTCGATGGTGGGCTTGGCATATCCCGTGTTGAACTCGTCGATACTGTTGTCGATGACCTCCTTGATGAGCACGTAGATGCCATCGTCGTCCTGGGAGCCGTCGCCCAACTTGCCGATGTACATGCCCGGGCGCTGGCGGATGTGTTCACGCGGTGAAAGCGTGATCAACTTCTCGTAGCCGCCAAAGTCGCTCGCCTGCTGCTGACCCTCGTTCAACTCGGGCTCTTCTATATGATTCTGCTTGTCTTGTGACATAAAGTGATAATCTGCATTTTAACCTGCAAAATTACTAAAATTCCTGCAATCATCATGTCACCCGCCGTCAACTATAAGTTTTGTTAACAATATTTCCCTTGATCTGCTGCTTCTTGACGATAGGGGAGACCCGTCTTTTTTTTTGATGAAACCCTAATGAGCGATATAAGATTACGTCATTTCGTCCGTTAGATAATTATCATTCAATTTAAAAACCGTCTTGCAATCATGAGAAAGATAAGCGCAATAGCCACATGCCTGACATTCGTTGTCCTTGCCCTGGTGTCGTGTGACCCTGTGTCATCGGTCGATTATAAGTTGTACAACAAGACCAGCGACACGGTTACGGTGACCATGTACAGGGAAATCCTCTCGTCAACCTATGGTGGCTATGACATTGTGGAGAATGATAGTGTGACTACCCACTATGGAATGGCCGACAGCGTCCAGGTTGCTGTGTTGGCGCCCGATCAAGTCTTGTGGGTTCACAACGAGTGGGACGGACTCTATCGTGAGGAGCGGATTTATCCATTCTGGAAATATATCAAGTCGATCAAGACGGGCGATGTGGAACTGCCTGCTGCCTCATGGGACAACGAGTCGGCATGGCACCTCAGAACCGAGGGGGGCAAGAGGTTCCAGGGCGAATCGCGCTTCTACATCCTGACGCTGCGATAACCATGCCGTAATCAATACTTGCCTGGAGATTGGGGTCGTTATTCATGTGATAGAAGGTTTCTCAAGTTGATCATTTGCTCATTGATTAGTGGTTAGAGATGAGTGATGTAAGAAAAAGCAAGGGCGCGCCATCATCGGCGGGCCCTCGCTATCGTAATGCAAAGAGTTATTTAGTGAATTATGATTATTAATATCTCTTTACTTGACGACCTTGGCAGTCGAGGTGGAGCCGTCGTTGTAACGGGTGATTACGATGTTCACGCCGTCAAACGGCTCGCTCGATTGCATGCCTAAGGTGTTGACATATTGCACGTCAACCACCTGCTTGCCTCCCAAGAGTTCGTTGACGCCAGTGATGATGCCGTCACCGCGGCCACTGCCCTGGCCGAAACCGTAGCCACCGCCGGCACGCAGCGTGTGACCTCTCGTTTCGTCAGCCCTCTGGTAATAGACGCGGACAGCGATCACGATGTCGGGATTGTCCACGGGAGCGCCGAAGGTGTTCTGGCCCTCATAGGTGTCGCCAGCTTCACACAGCACCACGCGGGTGGGGTCACTACCCACGTCCTCGATGCCCATCTGGGCAAGCAGATAAGGCATGGTCTTAACCGTCGTGCCATAGTAGCCCTCCTTGGGATCATGGTCGTAATTGTAATAGTCGATGCTCTCGTTGGCCAGGAGCCATGCACGATACATGTAGGGCACATGGGTCGCACCGTTCAATTGCTGGCACATGACGGTGACAGCAGGCATGTAAACGCAATAGTTGATGCCGTTGGGACCTACCCATTCACCAGTATGGTTGCCATAGTGGTCAACAGTGCTGCTCTTCACACCGCCCACCTGAACCTCGATTGAGATGGGGTCGAGCTGGCGCTCGCCGATGGGTGCGCCATAGGTGTTGGGCTCTCCAGTGGTCACCTTGCCATTAGCAACAGTCACGGGGACATAGTAGGTTACCTCGCTTGAGTTGTTGAGCTGGCCGTCGGTCATGGAGATCCACATCTCGGTAGCATCCTGCGGGAAGGTGAATGTCTCACTGTTCACGACATAGGAGTTACCGTCGTGGGTAGCTACGCCCACGGCATTGCCATTGGGATAAGTCCAGTCGCCTTCTGCTCCGATCTTGTGATGCAGCTCGTAACGCAGGATGGGCTCGTCAGCCTTGGCGAGCACCTCGATGCTGCTGGAATTGGCGGGATACTCAAGGTTCATATCAATGTCACCGAGAACGTCGCTCTCTGCGAAGATGTAAGTGTCACCATTGGCCCTGATATCGCTCTTGTAAACAGGCACCATCACCTCATTACTGAACAGCGTGCTTGTGTGGTTCATAGCAATGCCACTGATAGTAATCGTTACGGGCTCAGCGCCAGGACTGGTCAATGTTATCGTAGCGTTGTATTCACCCTCTTCGTTGGGTGTGAAGGTGATAACCAATTGACCGCCATTACCCAAATTGCCAGGAGTGATGCTATAAACGCCACTATTGTCGTTAAGTGTAGCAATAATGTCACCCGTAAGATTGGACCCTGTTACGGTAATAGTCTTAGTATAGGTGTTACCTGGTTCGCCATCGAATGTGGCTGAGGTTGCAGACACGCGGATGCTGGGATCTGTACTGCTGTAATGCTCTAAAATGTATTGGATACCACCTAAAGCATTAATTTTACCATTGCCGAAGTGGCTGGCATTTGTGCCGATAGTCCACTGGTCATGGATAGCCGTCTCAGCCATGATATTTTTAATGTCAGTGGTGGTCAAGTCCTTGTCTAGCTCTTGAGCTGCCTGTAACCAGAGAGCCACAATTCCCGCTGCGGCAGGACAAGCCATCGAGGTGCCTTGCATTATCGCGTAGGGGCTGGTGGAACTGTTGACTACGAGAGAAGAAGAGCCGTAGTAGCTGTCATCGTCAACAGATGATGTATGGTTATGGTTGACAGCAGATACAATTAGTGCTCCAGGAGCCGTAATCCAAGGGTATTGCAAACCTGTTGGGCTTTTCTCGGGTGTAGCATAACTTGAGAAATAGGTGATATCATTAAGTACATATGAGTTTGCACCATAAGTGGAACCTTGATAATTGACAAATGAGGTCTTGCTATTATACGCACCAACAGAGATGATATCAGCGTAGGTGGCTTCATCATCCACACTCATGTCATCGGTGCCATTTGTCCAATTGTGTCCATTGGTTGTCAGATAATTGGTGAAGTAGCTATAATCGCTAACAGCCCATACGTCTATATCTGCGCTTCCATTGACAGGATAAAATTCTACCGCAAGAGTGTAATTGCTCCTATACATGCCACCAGATTGAGTGTAGCCTTGGGATTGCATATAGCCATTAGTGCCAGTGGCATAAAGTAATATCTGAGTTTTGTTTTCAGAGTTAAGATAGTCTTTATACGCATAAAGCGTTCCACTATAATAGTTGCTTAAGCCAGAGACGGCAGCACCTTGGGTTGTGGGGTTGACGTTGACTGTCGTTTCTATAGCACCAGTGGATGTGTTCAATACGTAAATTCTACAGCCCAAGTTTGTAGTGCTCCATGCACTTGCAAGATCACCCATATAGATCATACCGTTGTCATAACTTGAACTAACACTACATCTAAGAATTGTGCCCAATGGACTGGCACTGCTTGCATTTCCTGAGATATGAAAACCACCGCCCTCACTGGCATCTGCCGTGCCTGCTTCATTACCAGCGGCAAACAAACAGATGTTATTGGGATGACTGTCGCTGAAATAGTTGTGTGTAATCTCAGCAAAACTACCTGTTCCATCATGTGGCCCAATCTGAGACCCCCAACTATTGCTCACCACCAAGGGCTTGCCTTGAGCTGTAGCGTAGTTATACATTTTCTGGAAAGCATTTGCGATATATGTGTTATACAAACCTTTGATACCAGCAAGGTAGAGCTCTGCACCTGGGGCCATGCCACCATAGGTGGCGTTAGAATGATTGTCCGTTACGGACACATTAGTGCCATTGACGATAACGCTAGAGCCTCCTGCAATGGAGCTCGTGTGCGTTCCATGGTCTGCACTATTGTCATCTGTAGTGGGCATGGTGCCAGTTCCTGTCCAGTCTGTGACAGTCGGATCGGTAGGTTGTCCATAGTTATTAGTCTGTGTATATGTGAAATTGTAGATGCGGCTAATTCGATTATTGCCATCTTTGTCCTTAAAAGCTATATGTTGGTAATCAATACCGTCATCAATGACACCAAGGATGACGCCCGAGCCATCATATACTTTGTCTAAGCCGGCGGCAATGGCATCGGGTGATTGGGTTAAAACATCATCTACATTGGTTTTTTCACGTGTTTTGTCAGTAAGGGGTTTCATGAGCGTTGCGGCGTTAATTTTCTTCACGCCATCAAGAGCAGCGATCTCATGAATCTTATCCACAGGTATAAGAGCTGTGAGCAAACCGTTATCAAATATGCATTCAATCTGTACGCCGAGTGCCTTGAGGTTATTGATTTCACTCTCATTATTGACCCTTACAAAGGCAGAGATGAAAGTCTCTCCATTGATTGAGACGGGGCGGGCTACAGTGCGATGATGTTTCTCAGGATCTATAGTAAACGCTAGTCCATTTCCCCTAAGATCAGGTTTTATATCGAGAGAGACACCATTTTCGATTTCATTGAGGATCATTTGGGTTGAGATGGACATCTTCTCAATATTGGCTATATTCTGGGCTAGCGCAGTCATGCCGATGGTGATAAAACCGAGCAGCAGCGCAATGCGTATATTGTTAATTATCGTTTTCATATCGGGATGTCTATGTTATTATCGTTTAACTTGCTTGTTGTCACTGCTTGACTCTATTTTCTGGAGATTGATTTCTTTACCGTTCAGGTTAAGCTTCTTGAGGCTATGCTTGATCGGCTGACTCAATGGAGCATGCATCGCAGTACCATTTCCGCTCTGGATAACTATTTTTGCGATATCACAGGTGTAACTCTGTCCCTCTGCTGATTTGAATTGGATAACCCCATTGGCTGATGCGGGAACAATATAGGTATACGATGAACCTTGGGTAAAGGTGTGTGATGTGCCGTTTACTACAAGTATACCTGCCCCATATTCATGGTTTGTACTGGTGACGGTCACATTTACGGTATTGCCTGTAAAGGTTGGTGGCATGGTGTAAATGAGTTCGCCTGTCCCATTTAAATAAAAAGCAGGAGTGCCACCAGATGGGTTATGGTATGATACTAAAAGATATCCCCAACCGTCAGGACCGATAAACTCAGGAGATTCCAGATCTGAACCGTCACCCTTTGTGAAATCAACGCTTGCATAGAAGTCTCCAGTCATAACAGACCAGTCAATATTAGCATCCAGATTGGATGAATAGTTGTAGCTGTCGGGATGGTTATTGTTGATGGTTGATTCTACAAAAAAATCTTCAAGGGAAACCGCAAGACTATTACTATTAATCTCGTCATTAGGACTGTAAGTTTGACTGCTCAAAGTAGAAACGTTTACCCAGTTATTCCCCTCTTTCTTGCTGTACGTCGGTGTAATGGAGTAGGATGGTACGATTGTTTTGGGAGCCCAGACAATATATATGCCAAGCATATTGGGTGAAGCGCTATTGCCGCCAGTGCTCGTGGCGCCCTGGATAGAAATCGTGCTTCCGCTGTTAAAACCTGTCAAGACATATTGGTTCCATTTATTGGCAGTGGTTTGGCTGGTCGTATTCCCGTTTATTTTGAAATATCCTGCTGTGTATGTACCTATATTCAGGAGGAGAATACCGTCATCATATCCAGCTGGTATTGTGTAACTTATGGTATAACCAGAACGGATGTAATAACCACTATTTCCAGCAACCAGAGGAGCTCTACTACCACCAGAATATGTCCAAGGACTTGGAAGTGTAGTGGAAGTGAATTCGATGTCAGTTAAGATTTCGGCATCGCGCTTCGATATATCCGTGTTCATGTTGATGCGGGCGAATTCGGTGGGTTGGCCTACGGTTTCGCCATCCTTGACTCCCTGGCGGGTGACGGTGATGTAGTTGTCACCCTGCTTGAGCATGCCGGCCGTGAGTTTGTTGTCGGTCGGTTGGGTGAGTCGGAACGTGTTAGTGTACTCGTTCTGTTGCTCGTCAATGTTGTAACGGCTTACATTATTGATAAGCTCGAGATTGAGGCGCTGGGCAGGAGTCACTGTGGGTGACTCCTGGGCTAATGCATTAGCCCAACCCATTGGAAGCAACAGGCTGCACGCGATAAAAGTAAATATTTTTCTCATGTCGTCTTAATAAATTATAGTTTGAAATCAGTAACAAATGTGAGAATGAGACTAATATAACTCATTGTACCTTATGTCAAGGTGGTGCTTAGTACGAAATATGGAGGAATATCGTTCTAATACGGTTTGCAAAAATATTGAAATTGATGAATAGCTACAATATTTTTACATTTTTTATGCTTTTCACTGTGTTTACTTACGGTTTTGAAGAGGCGTAGTAAAAACAATTTGGCCCGCTTCTCTTGACCAAGAAGCGGGCCAAATATAATTGGTTGCTGTTGTTGCCTTTATCAGAGCTTGGCGGCGATGGCGTCGGCGATGGCTTGCATCTCCTCGGCGGGGAGGGTCAGCTTGGGGCCACCGAAGGCCATGTCCTTCTCGGTCTGCAAGGGAACGAGGTGGATGTGGCAGTGGGGCACTTCCATGCCGAGCACACCGATGCCGATGCGCTTGCAGGGTACGGCCTGCTCAAGGGCCATGGCGACCTTGCGGGCAAAGGCCCACAGACCCATGTACTCCTCCTCATCGAGGTCAAACATGTAGTTCACCTCGTGCTTGGGGATGACCAGGGTGTGGCCCTTGGCCATGGGATTGATGTCGAGGAATGCAAAGTAACGGTCGTCCTCGGCCACCTTGTAGCTGGGAATCTCGCCAGCTGCTATCTTGCTGAAAATTGTAGCCATAGTAGTTGTTTTTAAGTCGTTAGTCGTTAGTTAGTCACTAATCTAAATTATCCGACTTCGATCTTGAGGATTTCAAACTTCATCAGTCCAGCAGGTGCCTGAACCTCGACGGTCTCGCCCACCTTGTGGCCGAGCAGCCCCTTGGCGATGGGGGTGGAAATCGAGATTTTGCCCTCACGCAGGTTGGCCTCGGTCTCGGTAACGATGGTATAGGTCACCTGTGCCTTGTTCTTGAGGTTGCGGATGGTCACCTTGTTGAGCAACTGCACCTCGTCGGTCGAAATCTTGCTCTCGTCGATGATGCGTGCCGAAGCGATGAGAGACTTGAGCTCGGCAATCTTGGCCTCAAGCATGCCCTGGCGCTCCTTGGCTGCATCATATTCTGCGTTCTCTGAAAGGTCTCCCTTGTCCCTGGCCTCGACAATGGCGCGGACAACATCGGGGCGCTCGACATTTTCAAGATGCTTGAGTTCAGCCATCTTCTTGTCGTAACCTTCCTGTGTCATGTAAGTAATAGCCATGCTAAATACTGTGTTTTTTTTTAATTTTTAAGATTCAAAAAATTAGAAGAATCTCATCTTGTTTTTAGTGAGACCCCTCGTGGTTAATAAACTGGTTATCGCTGCAAAGGTACGATGTTTTTTTGGATTCAAGGCAACAAAATGTTAATTAAAACGTGGCTTTTTCAAAAAATTAACCGTTCACGGTGAGGCGGACTACTGTTTAAGGTGAAGCTTATCGTCGGCGCCACAGGGCGATAACTTGACGCATGGCGACACCGATGCTCACTACTGTGATGAGGGCGGCTGGGATGGTCCATCCCACTTGCATAGTGGCCATCACGCCCGATGACACCGCCAAGGTCCACAACAGGTTGTAGAGGCAAGGTCGGGTGACCTGCAAGTGATAGACCCTGAAGTAAACCACCGCGATGATGACGGTGTAGAGGAGATAGGAAACCAGGAAAGCAACTCCCAGTCCCGTGAGCCCCCACCATTGATAGAACAGGATGTTCAACCCCAGGTTGATGACCGCACTGGCGACCTCGGTCCACAGGTAGGTCTTGCCGTCGCCCCGAGCCAGGATAGTGAATGCCAGACACCACGAGAGGGTGCGCAGCACCGTGCCGATCATGCCCCATGAGACAAATGAGAAAATGACGTTGAACTCGGGCGTGTACAGGATCCAGATGATGAGCTCGCGCAACAGGATGAACAGGGCCACGACAGGCGCCATGACGGCGATGGCGAGGTTGATCTCCTGGGAGACAAAGGCGCGCAGGCGCAAGCGGCTGTCGGCCACCTTGGCCAAACGGGGGTAGTACTCCATGCCCAGGGCGGTGAGAATCAACCCAGTGTATTTATTGATGAGCGTGTAACCGGCCTGGTAGTAGCCCACGGCCTCGGTGCCGGCGTTGACGTTGAGCCATGAATTGAAGGAGTAGCTGGCCAGGATGCCAGCAAAGTTGCCCAGGGTCATGAAAATGCCTAACTGCACAAATCCCTTGCCCATGTCGAAGGTCTCGCGACGGCTCATCGCCACTGGCGGGTAGTCGCGGTTACGGAAAAACCAGGCGAACAGGGCCAGGGCGGCGGCATAAGCTAAAATTGACGGCAAGATGCTGCGTTCCCGCAGCCAGTAGAACAGGGGGATGGATACCGCCAGCCCCACGATAGTGCCCCACAGAGTGACACTCGCCAGGCGCTTGAGTCGAGCGGTGCCCTGGAGCACGGCATACTCGCCGTTGGTCAACGCCTGGAGCAGCACGGCGACACTGAGGGCAACAAATCCCCAGATGTGGGTCGTGTCGCCAAAGGTGACCTGGCTCAACAGCGGAGCTAACGTCAAGGTGATCAAAGCTCCAGCCAGGCCTAACCACATCGACCACTTGCGCACCACGCTGACCATGCGTGCCACCAGGTCGGGATTATGGCCTGAAATGGCTTGGGAGATGTCGCGCACACTGCTGGACCGGATGCCTAAGTTGGTGCCCGTGGAAATCATTTCGAGCGCATTGTTGAACAGGCCGAACAGTCCCACACCGACGGGACCGATCCAGAGGGCGACGAGCTTGGTGCGGATGATGGAACACAGGATGCCGGCCACCTGGACACCGCCGAAGAGTCCCATCGCCTTCATCGCCATGCGTGATATGTTGCTGCTCTTGCCTGCCATCGGTAGCGTTTACAGGTCTATGCGGTAGGTGTTATAGACGATGCCGCGGCCTCCCAGGCGGGACTTTTGCCTGACGAGCCCTTCATTGAGATAGCGTCCGTGGTTCTCGTTGGAGATGCCGAAGTCAAAGTAGCGGTATCCCATTTGCTGATACTCGCCGATGAGGTGGTCGAACAGCAGTGTCAACGCCTTGCTGTCCTTGCCGGCTGGAGAAGCGCCGATGTACTGGCAGTGGGCAACGGGCTGGGAGAGGTACATCACCACGCCAGCCAGCATCTCGCCATCCAGTGTGGCCGTGTGTAGCTTAATGTTGTCGGGGAAGCGCCCTTGCAGCAGTAGCATCTCGTCCAGGGTGTGTACGGGACGTGTGCTGTATCGCTCGTCGAGCAGGGATGACAGCAAGCGCCAGTAGCCCTGCCAGTCGTTGCTGGCACCGACCGCGATGCCCGCCTTGCGCGCCGCGTTGGCACCACTCTTGTTGCCACGGTCCAGGGGTAGGGGGCAGGTCAGGTCGATGGTGGTCGAAATGTTGACCTCGATGAGTGCGGCCCCGTGACGGAAGAGGGCATAGAGGTCCTCCTCACAGGGGTAACGATGGTAGATGTGCGGCACGGCCTTGTAAATCAAGTGCTTGATTCCATTTGTTCGCATCCACTCCATGGTGGCGTTCATCACCTCGATCATGACAGTGGCATCATAGTGCTTGAGAGGCACGAGCCACCCGCCATAGGTGAGGCCACGGTGGGAATAGAGTGTATCGCCATCAATGCATGCGGGCATCACAGCACACCACTTGTTGTCGCGCAGGGCTATGAGCGAGCAATCGGTGAAACGGTCGCTGTGATAGTCCATGTAACCGCGGTGGTGCAGGAACGTCGCATTGCGGCTCGACATGGCGAATTCGTTCCATCTGTCGGCCATTGAGGCGTTATATCTCATGATCTCTACCACAATCTGGTCTGTGTTTTTATTATATAAATAATGTGTAAATGTTGTTTGTCATCCATCGTGGCATCTGTCACGGAAACAAATAGCATATAATAAAACGCAAATATACGACAAATAATATTAACTTTGCCCAAAAAAATACCATTAATATGAAAACTATCAAGATAGGATTGCTGCCCCGCATCGTCATCGCGATTGTCATGGGCGTGTTGTGTGGCTTGTTCTTCCCCGAGTGGGCTGTGAGGTGCTTTGTGACATTCAATAGTATTTTCAGTCATTTCTTGACCTTCCTTATTCCGCTCATCATCGTGGGGCTGGTGACCCCCGCTATTGCCGACATCGGTAAGGGTGCAGGCAAGTTGCTGTTGATCACAGCGGTGATAGCCTATGGTGACACGGTGTTCTCGGGCTATCTGAGCTACTTTGTGAGCACGGGCATATTCCCCTCTCTTATCGATCACAGCCGTGCAGCCCAGGCTGTGGCAACGGCAGGCGAGATAGAGCCGTTTTTCACTGTCGAGATTCCCCCGCTGCTCGATGTGATGAGCGCGTTGATTTCGGCCTTTGTGCTGGGACTGGGCATAGCCTTCTTTGAATCACCCACCTTGAAGCGGTGCTTTGATGAGTTCCGTGACATCATCGCCAAGACTATCGAGGTAGCCCTTATCCCCATTCTGCCGGTTTACATTTTCTCGATTTTCCTGAACATGTCATTCACTGGCCAGGCCTGGCACATCATCAATGTGTTTATTGCCATCATCGGTGTCATCTTTGTCATGCACATCGTGCTGCTCGTGTTCCAGTACTGCATTGCTGGTGTCATCAGCCATCACAATCCATTCAAGGCACTCTATAACATGTTGCCGGCCTATTTCACGGCGTTGGGCACATCGTCGTCGGCAGCTACGATACCCGTTACACTCAACCAGGTGAAGAAAAACGGCGTGAGTGACGGCATTGCCGGCTTTGTGGTGCCCTTGTGCGCCACCATTCATCTGTCAGGTAGTGCGATGAAGATTACAGCCTGTGCTGTGGCATTGCTCATCATGCAGGGCGGCACCATCAACCTGGGCCTGTTCACTGGCTTCATCCTCATGCTGGGCGTGATGATGGTAGCAGCTCCTGGAGTCCCTGGTGGTGCCATCATGGCGGCGCTGGGTGTGTTGCAATCCATTCTGGGCTTCACGGCCGACCAGCAGGCTGTCATGATTGCGTTATACATCACAATGGACAGTTTCGGTACCGCATGCAATGTGACTGGTGATGGTGCCATCGCCCTGGTTGTTGACCGCATCTACAGTGGACGGAATGCTTCACAAGGGGGCGCAGAGTGAGTCTTTAGGCTTTTTTAACCTCATAATGGGTGTGTCACTGGACAGATTGCCGAAAAACGTGGTCAATGGGACCGACGATGAAAAAAAAATAAAAAAAAACACAAATTGTTTTGTATTTGAAAAAAATGATACTATCTTTGTAGCGCATAAAGGAAAGAATCATTAAGATTTATCAAAGAGTTTCGGATTAACTATACTGTTGGATAATAGAATGGTTAATCCATTTTTTTGCAAACTACTGAAAAGAATGCGAGTACCTGATAGCAAGTACTCGCATTCTTTTCAATTCTACTGTTCTCAGTGGTCTATGAGTTCAGGATGATGTCGATAACGGCATTGACGTCGGCAATGCTTACCTCACCATCGCCGTTAGCATCACCGTTGAGCGACAGGTTTCCGGACAGGATCATGTCGATAACGGCATTGACATCGGCGATGCTTACTTCGCCGTCACCATTCACGTCGCCTGTGACCTGAGGCGTGGGTTCGGCATAGGTGGCGCCGCAAACGCCGTAGGCCTCTACACCCTCGATGGCAAAGCTGATATTGGTGGGCATTGATCCATCGTGGTTGGGCTTGGCAGGCAAACACTTGATGCCGCTGTGGTGTAACGGGTTGTTGACATCCAGGGGCACGCTGTTGCGGATGGCCTTGCTGTCGTCGCTGGGTGCGATGTAGCTCCAGTAGATGAACTCACCGTCGCTGTTGATCTGAGCTACATTAGCAATCTCGCCACTATCTTCGGCACCCTCCATCAGGATGGGAGAGTCATCAAGGAGTTCGCAGTCGGCGATGCGCAGGTTCTCGTTCCCCTCAAGGTCGGCACCGGTCTCCAAGTTCTCGATCTTGCTCAACGCGATGCGGTAGATGCCAGGCACGCAGCCATAGGGATCGGTCTGCACCTGCATGTACAGATAACCATTTTCCTCGTCGAGATAGAAAGTCTTGATGATGGCATCCTTGAACAGGGCATTAAAGTGCTTGGTCTTGCCCTCGCCGCCTTCAGGATAGATGTCGTTTTTCTTGAAGCGCAACAGACAGATGCCATTGAACTTCTTGCTCATCCAGAAGATACCATGCTTGTCCTGGGTGAAGCCACCTGTGATGGAGCCCCATGAAATCTCGTCGTTGTAGTAGGGGAGCCACTGGTTCTGCAACAGGAAGGGTTGCTGGCCATAAAGTCCAGTGGTGTCGGCATCAAGCTCGTGGATGCCCACATTGCGGTCGCTGATGTAGATCTTGTTCTCGTTCTTGTCGATGAACATGGTGAAAGGATCCTCGCTGGGAGCGTATCCCACGTTGTTGAGAACAGTCACGCGATAGAAGATACCATTGGTGTTGTTGACATAGAACAGTTCACCGTCACCCAGGGGCTGATTGGGATCCTGATAGGTGAAGCGCTCACCAGCCACGGCAACATAGACGCGGTTCTTGTAGCTCTGCAGCGTCAAGGCATGTTTGCCGGCGTTGAAGTTGGTGTTGACGATGTTACCGTTCTCATCCTTATACATGAGGTCACCACTCGTGGTCGCGAAGTACAGACCTGTGGGGCATCCTAATGTGGAACCTTCTCCCGAAATGGTCTCATCGGCCACGATGTTGAGGTAGCACCACTGGCTGGCGCTCTTGTAGGCGCTGACCGATGAGGGAGCCACCTTGCAAATGACGTCGCCCTGACTCTCGTTGAACACGCCAGCAGCCAGTGCGGGGGTGTTGACATTGAGCACGCGCAGCACCTTGATGGTAGCGGGTACTGATCCGGGTTCCATATAGTTGACATTGGCGGGAATCTCCATCTCCTCAAGAGCAGTGCAGCCCTCAAAGCAGTTGAGCATCATGTTGGTGGTCGTGCTGGGCAACGTCACGCTGGTAAGCTGGGTACACTGGGCGCACAGACCCTGCGGAATTTCGTTGCGGCCCTCGGCGATGACAATGGTTTTCAGTGCTGACCCGGCAAACACGTTCTGACCGACTGTGACGTTGTTAGCCAGAGTGTAGGCCTCGATATCACTGTAGGCAAATCCGTAGTTGCCGATGCTGGTCAGAGCCGGCATGTCAACACTGGTAAAGGGGGCGTAAGCCAGGCCATAGTTGTCGATGCTGGTGACTGTGGCATTACTGAAGCTGGTGCCGATGTTACCCTCATGAGCCGTTACTAACAGGCGTGTACCGGCTGCATTGAGCAGTGCGCCGTCTTGGATCTTAAAGCTCGTATTGCCGTCGCCAAGGGAAATGTTGGCTAATGTGGGGATGGGAGCGAAGGCGGCCTGGCCGATGCTGGTGACGCTGGCAGGAATGCTCACGCCCGTCAGTTGGGTGCCTGCAAAAGCCTGGGTGCCGATGGCGGTCAATGCGTCAGGCAGCACGATTTCGCCTGTGAGCTTGCTATTCTCAAATGCACTCTGCCCGATAGTGGTCAAAGCGCCGGGAAAGTCAAATGACGTCAGGGCAGTGTTGTAAAATGCTGTGATGCCAATGCTGGTCACGTTGTCGCCTATGGTCACGTTCTTGAGGTTGCGGCAGCCGTTGAACACACTCTGATCAATCACCGTCACGCTGGCTGGAATGTCGATGCTGGGCAGCGATGTACAGCTGGCAAATGCACTTGAGCCGATGCTCGATACCTTGTTGCCCTCGTTGAAGGTCACGTTGCTCAATGCTGTGCACCCCTGGAATGTGGTGTTCTGGATGGTCGTGGTTTCACCCCCGATGACCAGCGTCTTGAGACCTGTCATGTTGTGGAAGGGTTGATCGGCGTTGGTATAGGCGCTGGCATCCACATTGCGGCCCATATAGATGTACTCGATGCTTGCAAGTGCAGTGCGTGCCTCGGCGTTGGAGCCAAAGGCCGTCAACTTCATCACTACAGGCGAGCTGCCCTCAGCAATAATCAAGCGCTTCAAGTTAGGACAGTTGGCGAACTCCTCGCTGACGGGTTTGTTCCAGCCGGGAACAATGGTGATTTCCTCAAGCGAGGTGCATCCATTGAAAACACCAGTGCCCACGCTGGTCGCTGTAGCGGGAATTGGACTCACAGTGAGCTTGGAGCATCCTTTAAAGGTGTTGCGTGCAATGGTTACGCACGACGAGGGCAGCGTCACGCTGGTTAGGTCGCGACAATCCAGGAAGGAGTTGGCTGCCGTTGCCACAACTGTATAAGCCGTTCCCTCGTAGTTGATGGTCTCGGGGATTACGATGTCACCCTTGTAGAAGAGCGTGTCGGCGGGCGTTGTAGCCGTAGCCTTGATGATGGTGTACTTGGCAATAGTCGCCTTGTTGCCCGATGTCGTGTAGTTGATGCCATCTACCGTGATGCTGGCAGCATGGAGCGTTGTGAAGGCACCGATGCAAGCAATGGCCAACGAGAATCGATGTAGCCATGATCTGTAAGTAATCATTTTTTTCATAAGCCTTAACAATTTTTGGTTATTCATTTGATTGATGATTGACACAATAATAAAAACCTGATAGTTTCAACCCACAAAAATAAGAAAAAAAATTATTTCTTGAACACATTATAAAGGTTTTTTTAATCGGGGAACGTCTCATATTGGGGAAATATGGGGCGAGAACGGGACAAAAAAAATGCCTGCCATGGCTCCATAAGGAGGCAAGGCAGACGTTTAGACATTCGCTCAAGGGCGCGAGCCCTTGTGTCTTCTTAGTACAGGTTCTTCTTATTTGTTAACCTTCTCGGCAAGCTCAGCACCAGCTTTGAACTTAACAACGTTCTTTGCGGGAATGGTGATCTTAGCCTTGGTTGCAGGGTTGATGCCCTCACGAGCCTCTTTCTTTACTACCTGGAAGGTGCCAAATCCGATAAGGGCAACCTTCTTACCATCCTTCAATGCGCAACCAACAGAGCAGAGCATAGCATCGAGAGCGGCCTTAGCCTGAGTCTTGTTAAGATTGGCCTTTTCGGCGATTGCTTGTACTAATTCAGTCTTGTTCATAGTGTAATTTTTTTATAAATAAAATATGTGAATAAAATAAGTTCAAAATTGTAAGCGCAAATATAAGTAAAACAACAGTTTCTGCAAAAAAAAAGCGAAAAAAAATGCCCGTAACCTCAAAAAAATGACGTTTTATGGCGATTTTGGCATGAAAAATGCGTTAGATAGGGAGTTTTTCGCTATTTTTGTGCGTTAATTAATACTTTAGAATATGCAAAACAATAATCGATCGTTTTTGTCATCAATCATGCCGGTGACTAAGCATCTGTTGATTATTAACTTGATAGTGTGGCTGGCGACTATAGCATTTGGTCGTGCAGGCATTATTGATTTGGAACGTTATTTGGGTTTGCACTTCTGGCTGGGTAGTGAATTCAACCCCATCCAGTTGTTCACCTCCATGTTTATGCATGATACCCACGGATTCACCCACATCTTCTTCAATATGTTCTCGCTGTGGATGTTCGGTAGCCTGCTTGAGAAGGTCTTGGGGTCGAAGCGATATCTGTTTTATTATATCACTTGTGGACTTGGTGCGGCGTTGATTCAGGAACTGGCATGGCAGTTCACCTGGCAAGACATCCTCGCCAGCAGTGTAACAGGCCCGACCCATAATGTGCAAGAGATCATCAATGCGATTAATTCGGGTCATGCCGCATTTACAATGGATGAGTTCTATAATGACCTGCTCATGGTGGGTGCCTCGGGTGCAGTGTTTGGCATTCTGCTGGCATTCGGTATGTTGTTCCCCAATTTGCCCATGTATATCATCCCGTTCCCGTTCCCCATCAAGGCCAAATGGATGGTGATCGGCTATGGTGTCATCGAGTTGTTCTTTGGCATCTCGGGTGCAATGAGTGGTGTGGCTCACTTCGCCCATTTGGGTGGCATGTTGGCGGGTATCTTCCTGATACTGTACTGGAAGCATGACGGAACACTGACGCGTGGCAATGGCTATTATTGATGACATCAAGCGTGCCTATCAGCAAGGATCGATGTTGATGAAATTGATTTTCATCAACATTGGTGTGTTTGTCTTGCTACATGTGGTGGCATTGTGCGCCCTGTTGTTCAATCTGCAAGGTGCTGATCTCTTGCAATGGGTGGAACTGCCCAGTGACTGGTGGCTTGTGCTGACACGCCCCTGGACGTTGGTGACCTATATGTTTGCCCATTACGGATTGCTTCACATCCTTTTCAACATGTTGTGGCTCTATTGGTTAGGTCGCATCTTTATGGAATTTTTCTCGCCTAAGCAGCTCACGGGGCTCTACCTCATGGGTGGCTGGGGCGGTGCGGCGTCCTACCTGCTGGCCTACAACCTGTTACCCTATTTTGCTGGTAGCCACGGCATGCTGATAGGCGCATCGGCATCGGTCATCGCCATAGTAGTTGCCGTGGCGGTCTATGCACCCGACTACAAAATCGGCCTGCTGTTCCTGGGCGAGGTGGCCATCAAGTGGGTGGCACTGATCACAGTGCTCATAGCGGTCTTTAGCCTTGAAGGCGGTAATGCCGGGGGCAATATCGCTCACATCGGCGGCGCCATCGTCGGTGCATGGTATGCCATGAGCATCAAGTCCGGACGCGATATCACACGACTCCTCAATGCCGTGATCGATGCTGTGGTTGGAATATTCAATGGCCGGTCGTTACCACGATTTGAACGTCCAGTGCGCAAGCAGGCCTCCAAGGGCACGTCGAGCCAGCGGCAAGATGGTAGTCACCGTCCAGCCGACACCGTGAGCGAGGAGGAATTGGATATTATCTTGGATAAAATCAAGGCTGCGGGCTATGATGCGTTGACCGACGAAGAGAAGGATAAACTGTTCAAGGCGTCACGGCGACGCACACCATAATTTAATTAGCATTAATAAGACATCAATCAAACCTTCATCAATTGTAATGAGTAGTAAAACCTACGATAGATATAGTTACAGGCGTCGCAAGAAGAAACGCTATTTTGGCATCTTTGAAATCATAGTTGCGGTTCTTGCTGTCGTGACAATCCTGTGTGCCTATGCGGGAAACTTCGACCCGAGGGACTTCTTCATGGCACCGTTTATGGTGTTGGGTTTCATGCCCATGGTTATCCTGTTGCTGGCCCTGCTCGTGGCGTCTATGATATGGCGTCGCTGGTGGTCAATATTGATGATCGTTGTGGCGCTGTTAGCGTCGTTGTCCACCATCAAGGTGTTTGTTCCCATGAACACGATTGAGAATCTTCCACCCATGCCTGCCGATACGACTCTCACCCTCAAGGTGATGACTTATAATGTGCTGGGCTTTAATTATAATGAGCCAGAGTACAGCGATGAGGCGTCGGCATCGATGCGCATGATTCTTGACGCAAACCCCGACGTGGTGCTTCTTCAAGAGGGTACCGCCGGGGGTGTCGAGTGGAAGGAAATTCCATCCTTGACTCCATTGATGGGAGAGATTGAAGCTAAGTACCCCTACATCTATTGTAGCGGTGAGGGATTGAACATCATGTCCAAATATCCGTTCACGACAGAACCCCTGTGTGAGCCACAACATGCCCGTTCACCACTGGGTTACAACCGCGAGCAGTCGTCCTATCTGGCCCGAGCCTATGACCTGCAACTGCCTAACGGCAAGCAGTTGAGGCTGGTGGACTTCAGGTTCCAGTCCTATCATTTGAGTTTCGGTAAGAGCATGAATGCTCGTGTCTCGCCTGATGTCAAGCCATCGGCGCTTGAGCGTATGCGCCGCTCATTTGCCCTGCGTGGCGACAATGCTGCGGCTGTGCGTAAGGCTCTGGATGCGTCTCCTGCCAACCTGATCGTGTGTGGTGACATGAATGATGTGCCTGCATCCCATGTCTATCATGTCATCCGTGGCAATGACTTGAAGGATGCTTGGATGAATGCCGGCCGTGGTTATGCTTATACCTACAATCGTCATCACCTCAAGTTCCGCATCGACCACATTTTCTATCGCGGTGAAGTGCAGGCGCTGCGTGCCGAGCGGCTTGTGGGTGGTTCCAGTGACCACTATCCGTTGATGGTCACCTTTGATTTTGACACAGTTTCCAGACGAAATTAGAACAAGGATTAATAACTCAATTTTTTAATGATCAAGCGATATGAAAAAAATTTTATTCACCGTCTTCGCCCTGGCTGCCCTCGTTCTGGTAAGCTGCAGCGAGAACAAATCAAGCAAGAACAATCCGTTTATGTCGGAGTATCCCAACGAGTACGGCATTCCGCCGTTTGACAAGATCACCTATGCTGACTACGAACCCGCTGTTGACGCTGGTATCGAGGAGCAGAACGCCGAGATTGATTCCATTATCAAGAACACGGCTGAGCCCAACTT
>CAMVBJ010000027.1 GCA_947165675.1 uncultured Prevotellaceae bacterium | reverse complement strand
CCGCTGCAAAATTCGAACACTGGAGTGCGTATTTCGGTGACTGAGTTGGGGATGTTGACGCTCGACAAGGGGCAAGATGCGAACGCAAAGCTGCCGATCTCCGTGACGGAGTTGGGAATCGTGATGCTCGTCAGGCGGCATTGACAGAACGCATAATCGCCGATGTAGATGACGGAGTTGGGGATGGTGACGCTCGTCAGGCCGAAGCGACGATAGAACAAAAAGTCCGTAATGCCTGTTGTTCCGTCCTTCAGTACAATACTCGTGTCTTGTGGCATGCTGCCCTTGTATTCGTATGCGACCTGCCCCGCATAGACTACCCCGTCTGGCTGATTATTAAACCATGCGGTGCCGTTGAAGGCATATCGGCCGATTTTGGCGATGGAGTTGGGAATGTTGATGCTCGTCAGTGCGGTGCACCCGCCGAACGCACCGCTGCCAATTTCGGTGACGGAGTTGGGGATGTTGATGCTCGTCAGGCCGGTGCAGTATTCAAACGCCCCGCTGCCGATTTCGGTGACGGAATTCGGAATCTCAATGCTCGTCAGTCCGGTGCAACCCCAGAACGCTCCTGAGCTGATGTGGGTGACGGAGTTGGGGATGTCTATACTCGTTAGTCCAGTGCAATTATAGAACGCATATTCGTCGATGTGAGTGACTGAGTTGGGAAGGTTGACGCTTGTCAGTCCGCTGCAACCCCAGAATGCACGGTAGCCGATTTTGGCGACGGAGTTGGGAATGATGACGCTCGTCAGTCCGCTGCAATTATAGAACGCCTTTTTGCCGATGGCGGTGACGGAGTAGCTCTTGTCATCGTAGGTTACGCTGCCTGGTATCGTGACGGAGCCAGTGTATGAGACACTGCGGCTTACTTCGACGGTGTTGCCGCTCGTGATGTTGTAGTAGATGCCATCGACACTAAAGGATGCCAAGGCTGATGAGGCTGTGCCCAGGAACAGCAGGAGCAGCAGAGCGTTGCGCAAGACGAGGTTAAAGTTTTTCATAAGCGTGCAAATGGTTCTTTTTTCGGGTGTCGGGGTGGTCCCTCTCAACGACGACAGGTGGTTGTAAAACACGAAAACGTGGGGACATTGTCTGCTTATGGGGATTTCTATAAATTAGCTTGATTTGGATTTTGATTTATTTTCGAGCAGATTTTGGCTTAGTTTAGAAGGAGCATAGCGGGCTATGGTCCAAGAAGATAGGGCAAAAGATGCCGAAAAGAAACGAAATACAATCAACTAAAGATATCAACACTTCGGTAATTGATAGAAGTCCCCTTATCTTCTTTTGGGTATCGGCAAGAACCCTACCAACAATAAACAGTCCACCCCACGCCATGCTTTATCACGGCACCCCATGCGTTGGCGGGGTGGATACAAAGCACGCATGAGCGTTGTTGACTGCCCTATCCAGTTGGTGAAATTTTGCCGATTTCAAAAGAATGGATAAAGCAAAAACGCTTTCCTTTTTATCTAATATGTCTTGTGCAGGACGACGAAACCGCCTCGCACTCTGCAAATATAACCATAATTCCTGATTGATGAGCCATTCGCACCAAAAAAAGTGAGAATTGCCCGTGATACAGTAAGTAAGACCTGTTAATGTATTACGAGCCGTTGGCTCATCAGCATCGCTCTCCAGAGGACAGCAGTTATGGGTGGCCGTGGTTTAGGCTGGGGTGGAGCGCGACGTAACCCCTGGCGTCAATGAGCCCCGCTATGGGTGACAGAGCAGTCAGCGGGGTATTGCAGGTGACCCCAAAAAATTGAGAGTGTGCCATAACTTCATTATGACACACTCTCATTGTTGATATTGTTAACTATTAACTGTTAACTACTTCAGGTAGGTGTAGCGGTAGTCGGTGGGTGACACGAGGGTCTCCTTGATCACGCGCGGGATGATCCAGCGGATCAGGTTGAACTCGCCACCGGCCTTGTCGTTGGTGCCGCTGGCACGTGCGCCGCCAAAGGGCTGCATGCCCACCACGGCACCCGTCGGCTTGTCGTTGATGTAGAAGTTGCCGGCGGCATAGCAGAGTCTGTCGGTCAACTTCTCCACGGCCATGCGGTCGCGGCCCCACACGGCACCGGTCAGACCGTAGGGCGACGTCTCGTCACACAGCGTGGCGGTCTCGTCCACCTTGTCGTCGTCGTAGGGGTAAACCGTGAGCACGGGGCCAAAGATCTCTTCCTCCATCGACTTGAAGCGCGGGTTGCTGGTCTCGATCACGGTGGGCTCAACAAACCAGCCCTTGCTCTTGTCACATTTGCCGCCAATCACGATCTTAGCGTCATCGGCCTTCTCGGCATAGTCGATATAGGACTTGCACTTGTCAAATGAAGCCTCGTCGATCACGGCATTGATAAAGTTGCCTGGATCCTTGACGTCGCCCATCTTCACCTCGTCACACATGGCCTTGATGTCCTTCAAGACGTCGGCCCACATGCTCTTGGGAATGTACATGCGCGAAGCAGCCGAGCACTTCTGTCCCTGGAACTCAAACGCACCACAGAAGGCTGCCGTAGCCACGGCCTTCTTGTCGGCACTGGGGTGAACAAAGATGAAGTCCTTGCCGCCGGTCTCGCCGACGAGACGGGGGTAGGAGATATACTGGTCAACGTTCATGCTGGCCTGCTTCCACAGCGACTTGAAGGTGGCTGTGCTGCCAGTGAAGTGGATGCCGCTGAAGTACTTGCTCTGGGTGGCAACCTCGCCGATGAGGGCGCCGCTACCGGGCAGGAAGTTGATCACGCCGTCGGGCAGACCGGCCTCCTTGTAGAGCTGCATCAGGTAGTAGTTGCTCAGCAGGGCAGTGGTCGAGGGTTTCCACAGAGCCACGTTACCCATCAGCACGGGAGTCATGCACAGGTTGCTGGCAATCGAGGTGAAGTTGAACGGGGTCACAGCGAGGATGAAGCCCTCCAGAGGACGATACTCGGTGTGGTTCAACTGGCCCACGCCATCTTTGGGCTGCATGCCGTAGATCTTGCTGGCATAGTGAACATTGTAGCGGAAGAAGTCAATCGTCTCGCAAGCCGAGTCAATCTCGGCTTGGTAGATGTTCTTGCTCTGGCCAAGCATCGTGGCTGCATTCATGATGGGGCGGTACTTGGTGGCGAGCAGTTCGGCCATCTTCATGACGATAGCGGCGCGGGTTGTCCACGGTGTGCGGCTCCACTCTTTCCAAGCCTTCATGGCTGCCTCGATGGCCATCTCGATGTGCTCCTTGCCCACCTTGTGATAGGTGGCCAGCACGTGCTTGTGGTCATGGGGACAGGTCACTTGACCCGTGTTGCCGGTGCGGATTTCCTTGCCACCGATGATGATGGGGATGTCAACGACGAGATTGCTCTGGCGCTCCAGTTCCTGCATGAGGGCTTCGCGCTCGGGAGAACCTGGCATATAGGCCTTCACCGGCTCATTGGCGGGAAGGGGAAAATTGATAACAGCGTTATTCATTATTTTGAGTTTTTTAGTTTTGAGTTTTTAGTTTTTTTAAGTTGGGTTGGAATCGTTAATTTAGAGCATCGATCAAGTGAGCTCTAAATTTTAAACATCAAGCACCGCAAGTCCACGACTCGCGATGCTTGAATGATGATTTATCCGAACATCTGCTCGAAGGTCTTCTTGATGATGGCGATAGCCTCCATGAGTTCCTCCTTGGTGATGCACAAGGGGGGAGCGAAGCGGATGATGTGGTCATGGGTTGGCTTAGCCAGCAGGCCGTTGTCACGCAGCTTGAGGCAGATGTCCCAAGCGGTCTTACCCTCGACGGGCTTGGTAACGATAGCGTTTAACAGACCGCGGCCGCGCACCTGCACGATAAACGGAGAGTTGATCTTCTCGATTTCCTCGCGGAAGATCTTTCCCATCTTCTCAGCGTTCTGGACGAGTTTCTCATCCTTCACCACCTTGAGCGCCTCAACGGCCACACGGGCTGCCAGGGGGAAACCACCGAACGTCGATCCGTGCTCACCGGGCTTCACATTGAGCATGATGTCATCGTCGGCCAGACAAGCCGAAACGGGCAGCACGCCACCACCCAGGGCCTTGCCCAGGATCACGATGTCGGGACGGATGCCGTCATGATCAGAGCACAGCATCTTACCCGTGCGGGCGATACCGGTCTGCACCTCGTCGGCAATGAAGAGCACGTTGTGCTCGTGGCACATGTCGAAGCATTTCTTCAGGTAGCCATCATCGGGAACGAACACGCCAGCCTCGCCCTGGATGGGCTCAGCGATAAAGGCGGCAACCTCGTCGCCATATTTGTCCAGGGCATCCTTCAAGGCTGCTGGATCATTATAGGGGATACGGATGAAACCAGGGGTCAGCGGGCCGTAGTTGGCATAGCTGTCAGGATCATTGCTCATCGTGATGACGGTCACCGTGCGACCATGGAAATTGCCTTCACAGCAGATGATCTTTACCTTGTCGTTAGCAATACCTTTCTTGACAACACCCCAGCGGCGGGCGAGCTTCAAGGCGGTCTCAACGCCCTCGGCACCGGTATTCATGGGAAGCACCTTGTCATAGCCAAAGTAGGAGTGCATGAATTTCTCATACTCACAGAAAGCCTCGTTATAGAATGCACGCGAGGTCAAGCACAACTTGTTGGTCTGGTCCTTGAGGGCTTTGACGATGCGGGGATGGCAATGACCCTGGTTGACAGCCGAGTAGGCCGACAAGAAGTCAAAGTATTTCTTTCCCTCTACGTCCCAGACGTAGATGCCTTTACCTTTCTTCAGGACAACGGGCAGTGGATGGTAGTTGTGAGCGCCGTAGCGTTCTTCCATTGCGATGTAACTCTTGGTTTTTGCGCCCAGGGGATTGGGCTTACTGAGATCCTTCTTTGTAGCTTTAACTGATGTCTTTTTCATTGATTCAGTCTTGTTTGTTATAAAGTTAATGTTAAGAGATAAATTCTGGTTGCAAATATAATTTATAAATATGAAACTCCATAATGGTTTTACATAATTTAACGCACACAAGTTTTCTACACGGGCATTGGGAGAAATGACAAAGGCCGCCTCGCTGGTATTGCGTTAGGCGGCCTTGATATCTGTCGACCAGTTGACAATGGATTGTCACGGCTGGTTGTCGTCTTCGGTTTCGGCAGCATGTTTTTTAGAGCGGCGTTCTTTCTTGCTCGTCTCGCTACTGCTGGTGTCTTTTTCTTCTTTAAGGTCAATCTCGTTGCGGTCTTTGTCGACGACCTTATATTCGAGATAATTGAGTGACTGGTCGGGCAGGATGCGGAATTTGCGCTTGTACTCCCTGCGCCACTTCCAGTACTCGCTCACGAGTCCCTTCTTGAGGTAAGCGTCGACAAATGGATGGACATACATAATGAAGTTGTTCACGTTCAACGTGTGGACAAGGTAATCAATCTTGTCTTTCAACTTGTCGGTAAAAAGCAATGATGGTTGCACTTCGCCTTTGCCACCACATGATGGGCAAGTCTCGGCTGTGGCGATGTCGAGTGCCGGTCTCACGCGCTGGCGGGTGATCTGCATCAAGCCGAACTTGCTCAATGGCAGGATGTTGTGCCTGGCACGGTCCTTTTGCATCACTTCGCGCATGTGCTGATACAGTTCCTGTCGATGTTCGGACTTGGCCATATCGATGAAGTCGATCACAATGATGCCGCCCATGTCTCGCAGGCGCAGTTGCCTGGCTATCTCGTCGGCGGCCAGCAGGTTCACGTTCAGCGCATTGCTCTCCTGATCGGTGCTCGTGCGCGAACGGTTTCCTGAATTCACGTCTATCACGTGAAGGGCTTCGGTGCTTTCTACGATTATGTATGCGCCCGACTTGAAGGATACGGTCTTGCCAAACGACGACTTGATCTGTTTGGTGATGCCGAATTTGTCAAAGATCGGCATGTCGTCGCTGTACAGCTTGACAATTTCACTGCGGTCGGGGGCAATCAGGTTCACGTAGTCGTGGATTTGCTCATATACATCGGCATTATTGACTTGAATGCTCTCGAATTCGGGACTGAAGATGTCCCTGATTTCGCCAACGGCACGGCTTTCTTCCTCATAAACGAGTGTGGGAGGGGTCGCCTGCTGGACTCGGGCTATCGCGTCGTCCCAGGCTTTTAGCAGTGTGCGGAGCTCGGTATTGAGCTCGGCGGCTTTCTTGTTCTCGGCCGAGGTGCGCACGATGATGCCGAAGTTCTTGGGCTTCATGCTTTCTATCAGACGCCTCAGGCGGGTCTTCTCGGCGTGGTCCTTGATTTTCTGGGAAACCGAGATACGGTCGTTGAACGGGGTAAGCACCAGGAATCGTCCAGTAAAGGTGATTTCGGTTGTCAATCGCGGCCCCTTTGTTGAAATGGGCTCTTTAGCGATTTGTACGAGCAGCTCCTGACCCTGGGTGAGCACGTCACTCACGGTGCCGTGTTTATTGGTGTCGGGCTGGTTCTTGATCTTGCTGATGCTTGTTGGCCGCTTGTTGGGATTCTCGCGTACCGTCTTGATGTATTGAGAAAAAGTGTTGAATTGTGAACCCAAATCAAGGTAATGAAGGAATGCGTCCTTGGAATGTCCAACGTTGACAAACGCGGCGTTCAGTCCTGGCATCAGCTTCTTCACCTTGGCAAGGTAGAGGTTACCCACGGCATAGGAGGCATCTCTTGTCTCCCGTTGCAACGACACGAGGCGGCCATCTTCGAGCAGCGCCGTCGTCATGTCTCGGGGCGTGACGTCAACTACTAATTCACTTCTCATCGCAGAAGGTGGATGAATACAATAAAATTTCTACTGATTTATATATAATTAATAATGTAATATATAAAACGGCACTTCGCGGGCGGCTCGACGGTCGTGTCCCGCTGGACACGGGCTCGCCTGGTTGTGCGAGGATGCAGGAGAAATGCACTAACTTTTCGGTAGGAGTGTTCTCGCTGCTGGATCGGGTCTTGCTTTTAAAAAGCAAGCCAGGAACAAACCAATTGACGCGATGCGTGACCTCGTTGGGGCTATTGCAGGCAGACTTGGACTGCCGGTTATAGTTCTCTTGAGATGCGCTCGTGCGTGTCAATTCGTTTGTTCCCGCTATTTCACAGTCGTCACAGATTGACTACGCGATTACTTCTTGTTTTTGTGACGATTCTTGCGCAGTCTTTTTTTACGCTTGTGAGTTGCCATTTTGTGGCCTTTACGTTTCTTTCCGTTTGGCATAGTCGTAAATATATTAGTTAATTAAATAATTTAATAATGTGCAGCTATATCTATTCGTCAAGTATTACTTCACCTGCTCCATAAACACCTTAGCGGGCTTGAAGGCTGGAATCTTGTGCTCGGGGATGATGATGACGGTATTCTTGCTGATATTGCGGGCGGTCTTCTGTGAACGGGTCTTCACGATGAAACTGCCAAAACCGCGCAGGTAAACGTTCTCACCATTAGCCAGTGAGTCCTTAACGGTGTCCATGAATTTTTCAACAGTTTCCAGAACCGATGCCTTGTCAAGACCGGTGGAACTAGCAATCTCTCTTACGATTTCTGCTTTAGTCATTGTTTTGCTAAATTTTATTGTTCTTGTTAATGTAAAAAATAAATTTCATTATAATTGCTTTATCGTCAAGAAGTTAAGCGCATTTTTCGATGTTGTGGAGACAGCGAAAAAGCGCTCACAGTTGAGCCTTGTCGATTTTGCGACTGCAAATATCGGCATTTTTTTCTAATTAAGCGCTAATATTCAGCATTTTTTGCAAAAAAAATTTATTTTTGACTTAATCAGATGAGTCTCCATTTTGGAGTCCTCAGCAAACTGTTGAAACGATGATTATGGGTTGAGTTAGACCGTGTTTGGGCTCATTTTGAGTTTCTGCCTGGATTTTGGTGTCGGTTTTGGATGCTTGTTGGGACTTTTTGATTAATTTTGCGCCCAGTTATGGAACAAGAACAGAAATTAAAAATCGAGGAAGACATCATCAAGATGCTCAAGACGGTCTATGATCCTGAATTGCCCGTCGATGTGTACAGCCTGGGACTGATATACAAGATTGACCTGGGCGACGACGGTCATGTTGATATCGACATGACTCTCACAGCCCCTAACTGTCCCATTGCCGACTTCATCTTCGAGGACGTCAGGCAGAAGGTTGAGAGCGTCAATGGTGTCACCAGCGCCAACGTCAACCTGGTGTTTGAACCCGAGTGGGATCCGCGCATGATGACTGAAGAGGCTAAGCTTGAGCTTGGCATGCTGTAAAATAGCCGGGTGTCGTGACGCGACATCCAGCAGCACAAAACTCGATCAGGATTGATGGCTGGCAAGAATACATATTTTATCTCCGACCTGCACCTGGGGGCCAAGTACATGCGGGACCCGCTGGAGCGGGAGCGGCGCGTGTGCCGTTTTCTTGACTCTATCAAGGATGATGCAGCCGAGCTGTACCTGCTGGGAGACATCCTGGACTACTGGTACGAGTATAAGTATGTAGTCCCTCGTGGCTACATTCGCTTCTTGGGCAAGCTTGCAGAACTCTCGGATGCCGGCATCCGCCTTACCTGGGTCACTGGCAACCACGATGTGTGGTTGTTCGATTACTTGCGTGACCAGCTTGGCATGACGGTCCTCAATGGTCACACTGTCATCGAGACACAGGGCAAGCGCATTCTCATCTCCCATGGTGATGACGTGGGCGTCCAGCCTGCCATGTACCGCTTTACACGCTGGTGCTTCTACAATAAAGTGTGCCAGTGGCTCTATGCTGCAATCCATCCCCGTTGGACCTATCCCATTGCCACTGGTTGGTCAAGCGAGAATCGCACCCGTCGCAATCCGCAAGAGCAGGTTGCGATTTCAGAGCGTGCAGCCAGCCACTTGCTTGATTTCTCCCGTGACTACTATCGTCAGCATCCCGAGGTCGATGCCTTCGTCTATGGCCACATCCACATTGCTCGCCTCAACCAGGCAAGTGATGGCATACCGCCTGTCATCTTCCTGGGCGAATGGATTTCAATCAACTCCTATGTGGTTTTGGATCCCGAAGGTTGCTTCTCACTCAAGTTTTACCACGAAAAGTAAAAAAATCTTGAAAACGGTTGCATTGTTGATTTTCAGAGAGATAGGTTGGTTTTTCTAAGGGTAATTGAAAAAAACATGTTGTAAAACATATTTGTTTTCTGCTCATGGTTCAAAAAATCACTATACTTTTGCACCATAAACCTGAAACAATCTTTTTTACCTTAGAAATTTTACCTATTTGAAACCTAAAAAGGAATTTTAAGCTGAGGCTTAAGGTTCCTTTTTAAATTTTGTAGCGGGTCAAACTTTTTCACTAATTTTGTAGTCGATAAATCCGAGTTGTTATGAAGACGATAGCGATTATTGTAGCTGGGGGAAGTGGTACCCGATTTGGGGCCCAAGTGCCCAAGCAGTTCCTGGAACTGGACGGCATCCCCATCCTCATGCGCACCATCCGCACCTTTGGGGAAAATAGGGACGGTTCTTTTGATGTAATAGTCACCCTTCCTGAAAGCCAGATGGAGCTGTGGCACGCCCTGTGTGAGCAGTATGGTTTTACTGTTCCTCATCGTGTCGTGCCTGGTGGAGAGACCCGCTGGCACAGCGTTAAAAATGCGCTGGATAGTATCGATGACCCAGCCGACGTCGACGTGATAGCTGTGCATGATGGCGTGCGTCCATTAGCCGGCGTTTCGCTCATCAACCGTGTGGTCGAGGCGGCTCGCCGTGATGGGGCTGCTATCCCCGTTGTGACACTCAACGATTCGGTAAGGCAGGTCACGGGTGATTGCAGCCATGCCCTGGACCGCTCGACATTGCGAGCTGTGCAGACGCCACAGGCCTTTGATGCCCGCTTGCTGTTGGATGCCTATCAGCAACCATTTGAGCCAACGTTTACCGATGACGCCTCGGTTGTCGAGCGTATGGGTCATGCCGTCACTCTGGTCGATGGTGACCCGACGAACTTGAAGATTACCCGTCCCATGGACCTGGCTCTAGCCGAATACTTGCTGAACAATGCCTGACCTGCGCCACACCGACATACAGTATCTGCATGGCGTTGGACCCAAGCGTGCCGAACTGCTCAAGAAGGAATTGAGCATCTCGACTTATTATGACCTATTGTATTATTTCCCCTTTCGTTACATCGACCGCAGCGTTATCAACCATGTCAATGAGTTGCGTGGTGACGAGGCTGTCATTCAGTTGAAGGGGCGTTTCCTGACGTTCAACACGGCTGGCGAGGGGCGCAAGCGCCGCCTTCAGGCCTTGTTCACCGACGGCACAGGCACTATCGAGGTCGTGTGGTTTAATCGCGTGGCTTCGATCCAGAAGACGTATAACACCAACACGCAGTACCTCCTCTTCGGCAAACCATCGATGTTCAACAACCACTTGAATATCGTTCACCCAGAGGTGGACGTGGTCACCACCGAGAATGTTGCTCAAGGGCTTACAGGCGTGTACAACCTTACCGAAGTGCTGCGTAACCGCTCATTCACGTCACGTGCGATACACAAGCTCATTGTTACCTTGCTCGAAACACCTGCCGTGCAGCACATTGACGAGACGCTGCCGCCCGAGTTGATGCAGCGCTATCATCTCATGCCTCTGCCTGATGCCCTGCGTAACATCCATCTGCCCAGTGACCAGCAGGTGTTGCAGCGTGCACAGTTCCGTCTTAAGTTTGAAGAACTGTTCTTCTTGGAGCTCAATATCCTTCATTATATAAAAGGCAGTACCCGTCGTCTGGTGGGACATGTGTTCAGCCGGGTGGGTGCCTATTTCCACGACTTCTACAATAACATTCTGCAATTCCCATTGACTGGGGCACAGAAGCGCGTCATCCGCGAGATGCGTCACGACATGGGAAGCGGAAAGCAGATGAACCGCCTGCTGCAAGGCGATGTGGGCAGCGGTAAAACCATCGTGGCCTTCATGACTGCACTCATTGCCCTCGACAATGGTTACCAGGCTTGTATCATGGCTCCCACCGAGATCTTGGCTGGTCAGCACCTGGAAACCATTAAGCCGCTGGCCGACGCCATCGGCGTCAAGGTTGCCCTCTTGACGGGTTCAACCCGCAAGCGCGAGCGAGATGTGATTCACGAGGCGTTGATGAATGGGGAATTGCAGATTCTCATCGGCACTCATGCGCTCATCGAGGACACGGTGCAGTTCCGCAACCTGGGTCTTGCTGTCATCGACGAGCAGCACCGCTTCGGCGTGGCCCAGCGTGCCCGCTTGTGGAGCAAGAACCGTGTGGCACCGCCCCATGTGCTGGTCATGACCGCTACACCCATCCCCAGGACGCTGGCAATGACCGTCTATGGCGACCTCGACGTGTCGGTGATCGACGAGTTGCCCCCGGGTCGCAAACCCGTGACCACCGTGTTGCGTCACGAGCCTGACCGCTTCAAGATGTACCAGTTTGTCGGTTCCCAACTCAAGCAAGGCCGACAGGCCTATATCGTCTATCCCCTCATCGAGGAGAACGAGAAACTCGACCTCCATGCCCTGGAACAGGGTTACGAACAGGTGCGCGATGTCTTTCCGCACTACAACGTCGCGATGGTCCATGGTCGCATGAAGCCTGCCGAGAAGGATCACCAGATGATGCTCTTTGCCAGCGGCAAGGCACATATCTTAGTAGCGACGACGGTCATCGAGGTGGGCGTGAATGTGCCCAACGCTTCCGTTATGGTCATCGAGGACGCCGAGCGCTTCGGTCTGTCACAGTTGCACCAGTTGAGGGGCAGGGTGGGGCGTGGCGCTGACCAGAGTTATTGCATCCTCATGGCGCGCAGCGACTTGAGCCGTGATACCCGCCACCGCCTGCAAGTGATGACTCAGACCAACGACGGTTTTGTCGTGGCCGAGGAGGACATGAAACTGCGTGGCCCTGGTGACATGGAGGGTACCCAGCAGAGCGGCATCGCCTTCAACCTGCACATCGCCAACCTTGCCCAGGACGGCCAAATCATCCAGATGGCTCGCAACGCTGCCGAGGACTACCTGCGGGATGATCCCCAGATGGAGTCCGCCTGGGGCCGCAAGATGGCTGCCCACATCCGCGAAATCTTTGACAAGCAGACCAATTGGGGACTGATTAGTTAATTAATAGTAACCGATGAATATATAGCATTAAAAACCTATTGAGTATGAAAAGTGGATTCTATCTTAAGTTATCAAGCGTTATGATAGTGCTGGCATTGTCTTGGGTGCCATGCAAAGCGCAGGGAGTGTTTGCCGATGTGAATGGTGATGGAGCGGCAACGATTCGTGATGTGACCGACTTGATTGATTATTTGCTGTCAGGCGATGCCTCCGGCACGGGAACAGCCACGTGGTATAAGGGCTATCTGTCAGCACGTGACTATGGTGCCGTTGGCGACGGCGTTACCGATGACACTGAGGCTCTGGAACGCCTATTTGCCGCTGCTGCCGAGCGTCATTTAGCCATTTATTTCCCTTCGGGTACCTATATGATCCGTCGCCCGTTGACGATCATGAGTGGTATGGAAATCTATGGTGAAGGCAACAGTTCTGTGCTCAAGAAATTTCCCGCTGCTTGGCACAAGCTCACCGATGCCGTCAATACTGGCGTCTATAACAACGACGAGGACCACACTATCACGATCAAGGTCGATGGCATCAGCGGTTACCATGTGGGCGACCATTGCTACATTTCCTATTCAACCAACCCCTTTGATCCTGCTAATGCCAAGGCGCGTTACTGTTCCTATGGTGAGATTGCAGCAATCAACGAGGTGCCGGTTTCCCAGGGCAAGTATGAGATCAAGTTCAAGAGCGCCTATGATAGCGAGAAGCATGGTGTCGTCTATCGACATGCGGCAGGCACTTTCCTCTCGACGTCATTTCCGCTGTTGCGTTCATGGTCATTCAAGGACGAGTGTGTCAATGTCTATATCCATGACATCTGCCTTGACGGCAATCGTCAAACGAATGGTCCTACCTACAATGGCGTGACCTATGAGCCGATGGAGTGGGCCAATGGCTGCATTCACTTTGATGCCTATGGCACCAGCAAGGTGAATGGCATATCCTACGACAAGCATTCTTACAATCACATCGTGCAACGCTGCAAGATCATCAACTCATCCTTCGACGGAATCAGTGATCAAGGTGAGGGTGGACTCTATGTCAAGGATTGCACCATCGAGAACTGTGCAATGCATGGCGTACACATGGGTACCGTCTTCTCCAATGCCATTATCTCGGGTAACACGATGACAGGCAATGGTGTGCGTGGCGCTGGAGTGTTCTTCTGTCAGGATGTGACCAATGCCATTATCGACGGCAACATCATTTCATCATTCAACCACGGTTGCAGTGATGAGGAATATGGTACCGCCGCAGCCTATAACATCATCCGCAATAACCAGTTTAACGATATCACCAGTTATGTGTTTGATTTCTTGACTGGCGACTATTACAGTGAAGGTGGTGGACTCCAGATTTCAGGTAACACGATCTCGGGACTCAAGGCTGCCATGTTTGCTGGCTATTCGATTGACAACATTGTCCTCCTGAACAACAAGGTGACAAGCATCACCCAGTCTCCTTCCAGCCTCATTAACCTTTCCAGTTGCGGTAACGTGATCATTGTGGGCAATACCTTGCCTTATGGCTCCTCCATTTCGCGCCCTGTCTCTTCCAGTGGCACCTCCAACGTGATCAACACGTCCAACTCCTGGAATTGACGGGTTGAGCGTGTGGCGCCATGCCGTGGCTCTATTGCGTCAGTTGATGCCCTATAAGTGGGAGAAACCTAAATTTTGGATTCAAAACTGTTTGCATTTGTGAATTTTTTAGTTGGTTGATTTTTAGATAATTGTGTAATTTTGTTTAGATATCGAAACCATACTTTACACTTTTTAGCACAGTAAAGTCAAGTCGTTCCAAAATAAATGACTACCTTTGAACGTTCTTAAAAACAACTGACTTAGAAAATTACCTAAGAATGAATATAAAAAAGAAATTATATGTCGCCTTGGCGGCGATAACTTTTTGTGCGTTTGGCACGACTGCTCAGAATCTCCAGTCTGCCTCAACCTACAGCAAGATGCATAGCAACCTGCTCGCTAAACAGAATCGCGTGAAAGACCAGATTCGTGTGCAGGAAGCTCAGAAATATGCTGCCGACCTTTATGAGGAATGCGAGCCTGAGCCCGATATTTACACCGAGGGTTGGGATAGCAATCTCGTTAACTGCTATAAGGATGCCAATGTGCCTAACACCAAGGTGCTTGACGTTCGTCACTACGTAATGCCCATCAGGGGTAACTATGTGACCAGCCACTATGGTTACCGACCCCAGTTTGGTCGAACCCACAAGGGTGTTGACTTGCGCTCGGCAATAGGCGATACAGTTTATTCGGCATTCTCCGGCCGTGTGCGTCTGACCCGCTTTGAGCGTGGCGGTTACGGTTTCTATGTGATCGTGCGTCATGAGAACGGCCTGGAGACCGTTTATGGTCACTTGTCACGTTTCCTCGTCAAGCCCGATCAGTATGTCAAGGCCGGTCAGCCCATTGCATTGAGCGGAAACACGGGTCGCAGCACGGGACCGCACCTGCACTTCGAGACCCGCTTTATGGGATATGCCATCAACCCTGAGGCTATCTTCGACTTCGACAACCGCTGCACCCACACCGATAGCTACACCTTCTCTAAAAGCTCTTATACCAAGGCTCGCGATTATGCTCCCAGCAAGCGCTATGCCGCTGCTAAGAGGAGCGAGCAAGCCGACGAAAAAGAGACCGCCAGGAAGGCCCGAGACAACAAGAAAGACCGCCCCGTGGCAAGCACCCGCAAGTCCACCAAGGAGAGCCGCAACGACAGCCGTTCGACCTATCAGGTGCGTCAGGGTGATAACCTAACTAAGATTGCTAAGGAAAATGGAATGACCGTTGCCCAACTCAAGAAGCTCAACGGCATGACTGATGACAACGTAACTGCTGGCAAGGTTCTCCGCGTCAAGTAATTGCACCCGAGACCCGTAGAAGGTAAAGAGAAAACAATAAGTACAATAAATACTAATCTGCCAAAGATGGTGATTTAGTATTTATTGTACTTATTGTTTTCTCCTTGACGTTTAATTCCCCATCAAGTATCGGTAAAGTGCGGTGAACTGACGCCTGAACCGATCCTGGAATTTGTCCAGCTTGCGGTCAAACGTCATTTGTTGCGTTTGGACCGACAGTTTGGTGACTCGGTTGCGAGTGATGCGCTGGATGTCATAATTGTTGATGGGGTAGTGGCAGGTGATGTAGTAGTCGTTGTAGGTGCGGTAGTGGCGCTTGACAATGTCCGACCGGGTCACGTCGTGGTCGGTCTTGAGCACGATGTGGGCACCGCCACGCAGCACGAGCGTCAGGCTGTCGCCCTCATTCACGTGGAGCATTCCCTCGTCATAGGTTACTTCGAGGGCAAAGGTCAGCAGTCCCCCGGGATTAGCGGTAGCGGAAATGGCAAAGCGTGCCGTGTGGAAGAAATCATCGTACAGTACCTCCTGCTGTGAGCACACGTAACGCGAGCCGTCGTCCCTGTAGTGGTCGATGCTCACTTGGGCCAGTGAAGGCAGCACACTCACTGCCATCGCCGCCAGTAGCCCGATTGCCTTCTTGCCAATCACGGCGCAAAAGTACCACAAAACTCCGAATTGCCCAACAAAACGGGGCAGGACTTTTATGGATGTCCCGCCCCGTTGATCGTCTTGGCTTGGTAGTGGATTATTGCATGATGCGGTCAATAATTGCATTGACGTCGGCGATATTGACCTCGCCGTCGCCATTGACGTCGTTGCTGGCGACGCTTGATGCTGAAATATGCCCACCCATGATCAGGTCGAGCGTTGCATTGACGTCGGCGATGTTGATTTCGCCGTCATGGTTCACGTCACCAGTTGCCCAGTTGATATTCACGCGCACCATGTTGCTCCAGTCCGATTCCGTACCGTCGGCATAGGTGGCCTTGACGCTGAGTGCATAACTCATGGGCTTGACATTGTTCAGCTCAAGCGACTTCTCGGTGATGCCTTCATAATAGACCGCCTTGTTGTAGTCCAGCGGGGTGTAATCGTTGCCCGACAGCACTTCCATGTCATAGAGCAGCACGCGTTTGCTGCTCACGACGTTCCCGACGCGCACCTTGGCGGGCATATAGGAGTCACAGGGCAGCATCACGCAATACTCTTCTACGTCGGCAGTAATCACCACGGTCGTGTCGTTGTCGCCACAAGTGATGTTCAGGAGCGAACTGATGTCGGCACCGGCAGCCTTGGCGTGCAGTTTTACAGTGATATGGCCATTGCTGTCATGGACATCGATAGCAGGTGTCTCAATCCAGCCCTTAGCATTGCCATTGCCGAGGCGCAGATATCCGTTGCCACAGAATACCTTGCTTCCCGTCCAGCCATCGACGGCAGTAATTTCGTCCAGACGCTTGCCCATGTCTTGGGGATTGCTGCTTGTTGACTCAATCCCGGTCCACGAGTCTTGCAACCTCACCTCACTGAACTCGACAGGGATCATCTGCACGCAATAGCAATCTACATTGTGGGCGGGAGTGGCATCGTTCCAGCCGATTTTGAACGAATTTGCGTTGATGTCGGTGGCCTCCAGCAAGATGGGGTTATAGGTTTCTAACCTCGCTGTACCGTTGACGTTGATAGTCACATCATTAGCCCCCTCGCTACTCAGGGTGATGGTAGCCGAGTGATTGCCCACTGCAGTGGGTTTGTAGGTGATGGTGACGGTTTTGCCGTAAGCGGCTTCATTCCTGCTGATGTTGGTGGTGCTCAGGCTGTAAGCTCCGCTATTGTCATTGAGCTTGAGGGTGATTCCACTGGTGAGTAGTTTTCCCTTGACGGTGAAGGATGACTTAGAACTCTTCTCGACGACGCCCGGCATCTTCACCTTGGTGGTGTTTGTTTTAATGGTGGGTACTGTAGCAGGTGGCTCGATGCCCAATATCAGTTGCTGGTACATACTATAAGTGGTGCTGCCCCCTCTGAAGGCGTTGAGCGCAAAGTAGGCGTTGCCCGAGCCGCTCCATCCCCAGTTGATGTGATAGGTGTCATCGTCGGTGTCATAGCCGTCGATATTGAACGCATGTCCCGACAATCCGCCCATTCCAGGACCGTAGGCACACATCACGATGGGTCGGCGGGCGTCCAGCTCGTCCTGGATGATGGCGGCCCACTGGTCGTCACTGTAGATGTCGCTGCCGCCCCAGTATGACTTGTAGATAATGCGGGCATCCTGGTCGTAGCCGAACAGTTTCACCGTCTCGAGGATGTTCTCGCCATAGGAGCCGCTGGCGCTGGGCGTGTAGTCCATCTCCTCGGCCTGTCCCACATAGCGCATCAGCTTGGCCACAGCGTTGGCCTGAGTCGTGTTGTAACCTCCACGGTAGCGGTCCAGCATGTTGTCCCAGTCAAATGTCGTCGAGGGCAGCGCGTCCAGGTGCAGGTTCAGGCTACTCGTCCAGTAACCTGGGATCGTTGGGGTGGGGCCAGTAGGGTATTTCCAGTAATAGAACACCATCGACAGCGAGGTGGCGGGACAACCCGTCAAGCAGTATTCGCCGTTGCTCACGGGGCACTGGTTGTAGTAGGGGTAGCCCTGGTCCCACAATGCGGTGAGCAGCGGGCTGATGTCGCCCACACGCCCGGCGGTTGCGGGTTTGTTTCCCTGTTCAACCACCATTCCGGGATGAGCTTGCAAGTATTCCATCTGCTGCTTGTAGCCATCCAGCCAGAACTGCATGGCCTCGGGTATATTGTTCATGTCCAGTGGCTTGTCGCCCCACGCCAGGATGTCCTGGGCGCGGTCGTCACCTGCCACAATGATGTAGCTATCGTCGGTATTAAAGATGTAGTAGGCATTTTTGCCGGCGTTTGTCGCATTGCGTTCGGCGTGGATCAATTGCACATGGCTGGCTGTCGAGGGTGCCATGTGTCGGCCGCCCGTTTTGACGGCTTTGCCTTGTGCGAATTGCCAAGCAGCTTCTTGGGCGGTAGCCAGGTCAACGTCGGCACCCATCGCCTGCATCGCTGCAAGCATCAATGTGGAGAGAAACAGAATCTTCTTCATAATGCGGTAGTTATAACATTGGGTTGTAGTCATCATGCACTTTAACGTGGCACAAAAAATCTGCAACGCGCGTCAACGTTTGTTGCAGATGATATTTCCGCCACGCCTTCTATGCGATGGCAAAGTTAAGCAAATGTTTCTGCTTTCCCGCAGTTTTATAAAAAAATATACGGGAACGGTCAAAAATAATGGTTTTAGACCATGCTTCCTGCCCTTACCGTTGCTGGTTGAAGGGGGAGAAGATGCCGTAGAGGTTGGCGTCGATCTTGTCACACACGAGCTGGAAGTCCTCGGGCTTGTCGCCAAACTTGACTTCGTCGCCGTTGATGATGACCAGGTTGCCCTTGTAGTCGGCTATCCACTCCTCGTAGCGCTTGTTCAGGCCCTCCAGATAGTCCAGACGCATGGTCTGCTCGTAGTCACGGCCACGCTTCTGGATCTGCTGCACCAGGTTGGGGATGGTGGAGCGGATGTAAATCATCAAGTCCGGCATCTTGACGAGCGACATCATCAGCTCAAACAGGTCCTTGTAGTTGTTGAAGTCGCGGTCGCTCATGTGGCCCTGACCATGCAGGTTGGGCGCAAAGATGCACGCGTCCTCATAGATGGTGCGGTCCTGGATGATGTTGGCATCGCTCTGCGAGATCTCGACCACTTCCTTGAAGCGCTTGTTCAGGAAGTAGATCTGCAAGTTGAATGACCAGCGCGACATGTCGGCATAGAAGTCCTCCAGATAAGGGTTGTTGTCCACTGGCTCAAACCGCGGGCTCCACCCGTAGTGCTTGGCAAGCAGCTTGGTCAAGGTCGTCTTGCCGCTGCCGATGTTTCCTGCTACTGCGATATGCATATTTTAGTTTTTTAGTTGTCAGTTGTCAGTTGTCAGTTTTCAGTCGTCTGTTGTTAAGGTCCTTAAGGTCCTTAGAGTCCTTAGAGTCCTTAAAGTCCTTAAAGACCTTAGTCCAGTGGCCCGAAGATGCCGAACATCGTCGCGTCGATTTTATTGACGATGGCAGCAAAGTCCTCGGGACGGTTCTTGTAGTCCATGTCGTCAACGTCGATGACGAGTTTGCGGCCCTTATAGGTCTGCATCACAAACTCCTCATAGCGCTCGTTGAGGTTCGACAAGTACTTTAGGGGCATCGTCTGCTCGTAGTCGCGCCCACGCTTGCGGATGTTGTCCACCAGGTGGGGCACACTCGAGCGCAGGTAGATCATCAGGTCGGGCAGACGCACGATGGTCATCATCTGCTCGAACAGTTCCATATAGGTCTCAAAATCGCGGTCATCCATGTTGCCCATGTCGTGGTTGTTGGCCGTGAAGATGTACACGCCCTCAAAGATGCTGCGGTCCTGGATGATGGTCTTGTCGCTGGCGTTGATGCCCAGGATGTCCTTGAAGCGCTGCTTCAGGAAGAACACCTCCAGGGCAAACGACCACCGCTTGATGTCCTGATAGTAGTCGCTCAGGTAGGGATTATCCACCACGGGTTCCATAAAGGGCTCCCAACCATAATGCTTGGCAAGCATCTCGGCTAAGGTGGATTTTCCGCTCCCGATATTTCCTGCTATAACGATGTGCACGGTTCAGTTGATTGATAGGTTGTTTTACAAACCACAAAATTAAGCTTTTTTGTCACTGTGGCAATCATTACTATCAAGAAAGTTATTAACACCTTGCCATTTTTTCACTGACTTGAAAAATTAAAAATTATTCTCTATTCACTTTTCTCTATTATCTAAAAAAAAGCATTACCTTTGCCGCAAATTGCATATTGAGCATGAAACAGAACTGGAGACCTGGAACCATGATATACCCGCTGCCCGCGCTGCTGGTCAGTTGCGGGGCATCGCCCGAGGAATATAACGTCTTCACGGCAGCATGGACGGGTACCATCTGCAGCGATCCGGCGCTGTGCTATGTTTCCATCAGGCCCGAGCGCCACAGCCACGGCATTGTGGAGCGCAACATGGCTTTCACGCTCAACCTGACAACCCGTGACCTGGCGCGTGCCACCGACTGGTGTGGTGTGCGTTCGGGGCGTGACTATGACAAGTGGCGCGAGATGGCGCTCACTCCCGTCAAGGGCGAGACCGTGGCGGCTCCTTACATTCAGGAGGCGCCTGTGAGTGTAGAGTGCCGCGTTAGGGACATCATGCGCCTGGGTACTCACGACATGTTCATCGGCGAGGTGATGAACGTCATCGCCGACGACCGCTATATCGACCCCCAGACTGGTGCCCTCGACCTCAAGGCTGCCGACTTGATCACCTATTGCCATGGCCACTACTATGGCTTGGGTGAGGAATTAGGTCACTTCGGCTGGTCGGTCCGCAAGAAACCCAAAAAATAACTAATATATCTTTAAACATTAAACTTTAACCATTAAACTAAAAAATCAATGGAACGAGACAAAGTGATTTTTGACATCATCGAGCGTGAACATCAGCGTCAGCAACACGGCATTGAGCTCATCGCCAGTGAGAACTTCGTGAGCGACCAGGTCATGCAGGCTATGGGCAGCTGCCTCACCAACAAGTATGCCGAGGGTTATCCTGGCCACCGCTACTATGGCGGTTGCCAGTGCGTTGACGAGAGCGAGAATGTCGCCATCGAGCGTCTGAAACAGATCTTTGATGCCGAGTATGTTAACGTGCAGCCCCACTCGGGCGCACAGGCCAATATGGCCGTGTTCATGGCTTGCCTCAAGCCTGGTGACAAGTTCATGGGTCTGAATCTGGCTCATGGTGGTCACCTGTCACACGGTAGCCCCGTTAACTTCTCGGGCCTGATGTTCCAGGCTTGCGAATATAATGTAACCCCCGACACCAACCTGGTGGACTATGACCAGATGGAAGAGGTGGCACAGCGCGAGCGTCCCAAGCTGATCGTTGGTGGTGCCAGCGCCTACAGCCGCGAGTGGGACTATGAGCGTATGCGCAAGATTGCCGACAGCGTCGGCGCCCTGCTCATGATCGACATGGCTCACCCCGCTGGCTTGATCGCCGCCGGTCTGTTGAAGAACCCCTTGAAGTATGCCCACATCGTGACCAGTACCACCCACAAGACCCTGCGTGGTCCCCGTGGCGGTATCATCCTGCTGGGTAAGGACTTTGACAACCCCTGGGGCAAGACCACCAAGAAGGGCGTCATCCGCAAGATGTCGTCGCTGCTCGACAGCGCCGTCTTCCCCGGCGTGCAGGGCGGTCCCCTGGAGCACGTGATCGCTGCTAAGGCTGTCGCCTTCGGCGAGATCCTGCAGCCCTCGTTCAAGGACTACGCCATCCAGGTGCGCACCAACGCCGCCGCTATGGCTCAGGCCCTCATCGACAAGGGTTACAAGATCTGCTCAGGCGGTACCGACAACCACTGCATGCTGGTTGACCTGCGCACCAAGTATCCCGAGTTGACCGGTAAGGTGGCCGAGGCTGCCCTCGTCGCTGCCGACATCACCGTCAACAAGAACATGGTTCCCTTCGACGACCGCAGCGCCTTCCAGACCAGCGGTCTGCGTCTGGGCACCCCCGCCATCACCACCCGTGGCCTCAAGGAGGACAAGATGGGCGACATCGTCGAGCTCATCGACACCGTTCTGCGTGCTCCCGAGGACGAGGCAGTGATCGCCGCCGTTCGTGGCAAGGTCAACGAGATGATGAAGGACTATCCCATGTTCGCCTGGTAAGCCCTCGATCTCTTTAGCCTCACGCTAAGTCGCGAAGGCACTAAGATATCTTTAAGATGGCATCCGTACTCTAATTGATGAGAGTGCGGATGCTTTTATCTCGTCACGAAGTTTTTGTCAAAATTGTTGAATCTTAACAGAGAAGTGATGATATTTGCGGTAATTATTAAAAGGCTTTAGACGTTCGCAAGAAATAGCTCAAGCCTATAACCTATAGCCTATAACCTTATAGCCTAAAAAGCGAGCAAAGCTCGCATATTTTGTGATGTCAGCAATATTTACTACCTTTGCAGGCCAATTGATTGAAGTTAACTACTATAATTAATAAGAAAGAGAAAATGAACATGTTACAAGGAAAAGTGGCGCTCATCACTGGCGCCGCAAGGGGCATCGGCAAGGCCATCGCCCTGAAGTTTGCTGCCGAGGGCGCTGATGTCGCCTTCACCGACCTCGTGATTGACGAGAACGGCAAGCAGACCGAGCAGGAAATCGCAGCCCTGGGCGTACGTGCCAAGGGTTATGCCAGCAACGCTGCCAACTTTGAGGAGACCGAGGCTGTCGTGAAGCAGATCCACGAGGACTTTGGCCACATTGATATCCTGGTCAACAACGCCGGTATCACTAAGGACGGCATCATGCTGCGCATGACCGAGCAGCAGTGGGACGCTGTAATTGCCGTGAACCTCAAGAGTGCATTCAACTTCATCCACGCCCTGGTGCCCATCATGATGCGCCAGCGCAACGGTTCCATCATCAACATGGCATCGGTAGTGGGTGTACACGGTAATGCCGGACAGGCCAACTATGCCGCCAGCAAGGCCGGCCTCATCGCCCTGGCCAAGAGCATCGCCCAGGAGATGGGCAGCCGCGGCATCCGTGCCAACGCCATCGCTCCGGGCTTTATCGACACTGCCATGACCCAGGCTCTGAGCGAGGAGGTGCGTAAGGAGTGGTGTCAGCGCATCCCCCTGCGCCGTGGCGGCACCGTCGAGGACATCGCCAACGTGGCCACCTTCCTGGCCAGCGACATGTCGGCCTATGTGACCGGTCAGGTCATCCAGGTCGATGGCGGCATGAACATGTAATCCAGTAAGATAAACCATTATTACAAGAGCAGGAGCCCCAATCGAGGCTCCTGCTCTTGTGGTAATGGTGCAGCGGTTGGCTTAAAAGCCGAGCTTCTTGCGTACGTCCTTCATCACGGCATCCTTGTTGACGAATATGTAGGTCGTATTCAGGGCAATGTAGGCCTTGGACATATACCAGATTCCCTGATAGTCGCCTGTCTTGCCCCACGAGTTTTTCACCTTGTAGTATTCGCGTCCGTTCTGATCGCGGGCGATGCCGTAGATGACCATCACGTGGTCATAGGTCGATTGCCAGTTATCAAATCGCTCCTGGCGCAATTCCTGAGTAGGGACGAGTTCGGGTGTCTGGGCGCCAAGTTTCTTTAACGACTCGGCTTTTTCGGCCTTGGTGAGTTTGAGCCATCGTGCGGCGTCACTGCCCGTGAGGTCATCAGCATGTTCGATGTCGGCGGCGATGCCCAGTCCAGTGCGTGTGAAGCCGTCCTCACTCACGTCACCGCCCCAGCACACGGTGTAACCTTGTTGCAGGGCGTTGTCGATGGTCGCCATCATCTCGTCGAGGGTGACGTTGTAGCTGGGGCGTGGACGCCACTTGTAGGGTGCCTCGATGACAAACTGCTCATAGAACGGGTGGTGGGTGAAGCTCGTGATGCTCACGTAGTTGCTCTTGTTGATGCCAAGCATTTTAGCAAAGCTCTGCGGAGTGTATTGTTTGCCCTCGTATGTGAACTTCTCAGGACAAGGTCCCAGGTAAGCGTCCAGGATGCCCTGCAAGCCCACCTTCCATTGAGAGGTCAGCTTGGTGCTGTTACCCTTGGCGATGGATGCCACGTAGGGCTCCAGTGTGGCAAAAAACTCGGTGAAGTTGGCCAGCGTGTCGCCGATCATCGATCCTGGGCGTGCCATCGCCTCCTCGGGGCAGATGCCGTGACGATTGATCACCTCGAATACATCATCGGCTGAGCCACCCTCTGAGAAACGGCTGAATCCGTGCATCCTGACGTGATACTCAGCGCAATCGACATAATCCTTGCTGGCAACGAACATCTCGCTCAGGTCATACGTCTTACCCGTTGTTCGCAACAGTTCAGCCTCGATAAAGCCAATGGTCGCATAGGACCAGCACGTGCCGCTTCGGCTCTGGTTCTTCACCGGTGTGATGGGGTTCTCCATCACTGTGGTAAATACAATCTCGTCACTCGCCTGAGCATGAAACGGATATCCCAGGCACATCAGCATCAGATAGATAATCGTCCTTTTCATATCAATGGATCTTTAGTATTTTCTGCAAATATACGGAATTTCCCCAACATCCCCAAACATTCATGTAGAACACTGCCCTAAGACCGTAGAGAGTGGCATCGGTGTTCTTGCCGAAAACTTAGTGTAAAAATATTGGACACATCTGGGCGAAAGTTAAGATATTTTTCATTTTTTGTGAGCCATTATTTGTTTCTCTTTTTGAAACGCCATATCTTTGCAACGAACATTTAATTGAATTTTATGAAAAAGATACTTTTTTTATTGGCCATTGCATTTTCTCTTGCCTTCATCTCATGTAATGACGATAAAGATGAACCATTACCCCCTGATGGCCATGAGTGTGTTGATTTAGGTCTGCCCAGCGGCACACTGTGGGCAACGTGCAACGTCGGTGCCGACAACCCCGAGGACTATGGCGACTACTTTGCCTGGGGTGAGACCGCTACCAAGGAAGAATATGACTGGTGGAACTACAAGTGGGCCCATTGGCAATATGATACCATTACCGATCATTTTTATCATGTTATAGAAGAGACGTGGTATAAGTACTATATGAGTAATTGGACAGATGATGGCATTGTCAAGGGTGATGGCAAGATGGAACTTGATCCTGAAGACGATGCCGCATACGTGAACTGGGGACCACGGTGGCGCATGCCGACGTTGGAACAGTTGCAAGAGCTCCTGGAAAAATGTACCTGGCAATGGATTCAGAAGGACAATGTGAATGGTTATATAGTGACAGGGCCAAACGGTAACTCCATATTCCTACCGACTTCGGGTGGCTACTCAAGTCATCTGTATTATGATGGAAAATACGCTTACTACTGGTCGCGCTCGCTATGTTCCCGTGAGAAGCTCGCTATTGAGGCTGCTGACCAGGCAGATGCATATATCCTGTTCTTTAATTATTGGGGCGATCAGCAAGTCTGGTATGATTCCCGGTATGTCGGCAACACTGTGCGCGCCGTGCGTGCTTCCCAAAAATAACCCAGGTGCAGTATTCTCAAGGTATAATCGGTTAAAGAATTTATACCTGAGTTATAAAAGGCTGAAGTTTTATTATAATTCAAGTTTTTAAAGTAACTGCGCCACTTTAAAAACTTGAATCAATGATATTAGCCTCCTTTCTTTTGAGGGAGGTGAGTAAAAGAGTCCCCGCTAACCAAATACATGGTTTGCGGGGACTCAAAAATTGGAAGCGTGATTCCGCTGGGATTCGAACCCAGGGCCCACAGCTTAGAAGGCTGTTGCTCTATCCAGCTGAGCTACGGAACCTTCCAAATAGTTGGTCAATACCAAAATGGGACCAATATGCAAAAAAAATGCGGAGAGAAAGGGATTCGAACCCCTGGAGGTAGTTAGCCTCAACGGTTTTCAAGACCGCCGCAATCGACCACTCTGCCATCTCTCCGAAAGCGTGTCACGAGTACGTAACCCGCCCATTTGGGGTGCAAAGGTACTGCCAAAATTCTTTTTATGCAAATCTTTTCGGCGATTTTTTTGAATTTTGTTTTTAAACTTACTTGACAGAATATGGAATAATGTGCCGTTACAGGCTGAGCATCAGGTACTCTTGGTCCTCTGTATCCACTGGAAATAATGCCGATGAACGATAACCCAAAATCCACACGATGTTGCCGTCGGCCTCCATGAGCCATGTATTACACTTGGCGGCGTGATCAAACTTAAGATCAGCAAACAGGTCGCTTACTAATTTTGAGCCTTGCAAGCCAAATGGCTTGAATCGGTCGCCTTGTCGCCAATGGCGCAGCACGATGTGTTGGCTGTTAAGGATTAGCCTGTTGAATGCCACCTTTCTTTTTCCATCACACATCCGGGGCGAGAAGGGAGGATTATTGCTGGAAATAGTGATGTGGACTGGGGAGAGCACGTCGTCTGTCAACTTGATGGGAATCTCGATGTCGCTTTTGTTGTCAACCGTCTCGATGTCGATGGTTTTCCTGTTCACAATAAGTAAGTGGCCTTGACCGATGAATTGACGTCCTACATGATTTGACCGAGCTGACTCAATAGCTTGGACACATTGATTATGGTTGAAACCCAAGTGACGAATGCGATGGTAGAGTAGGGTGGATGCATGGGGATGAGCGAGCAATAACTTGATGTTAATGTGTTGCTCGTCTGGTATGGCCTCATTGACCATTGCTGTCAATAAAGAGAGGTCGCGAGACAGGTTGTCCATGGTGTCGAGAGTGCGCTCGATACCAAGTGGAAACTGGCTCTTGATGGCAGGCAAGACAATATTGCGCAGTTGATTGCGTCGGTAGTCATTCTTTGCATTGGTGCTATCGGTGACATAGCCTTGCCCAATCGCTTGAAGGTAGTGAAGGATATCGGCGCGCTTCACAGTGAGCAACGGGCGCCATATCTTGTGGCTAAGCCTTTCCATGCCTGTGAGCCCACGAAGGCCTGTCCCCCTCATCAGATTCAGGAAGAAGGTCTCGACCTGATCGTCGGCATGATGGGCGACAGCAATGCAGGCGCAACCATGCTTGATGCGTTCTTGTTCAAACCAATGGTAGCGCAGTTCACGACAGGCCATCTCTACCGAACCTCCATGCTCATGCTGCCATGCTGCGACATCAAAGTCCTTGACTGTCAATGGAACCTCAAGTTGCTTGCACAACTGGCGTACAAATTGCTCGTCGCGAACCGACTCATCTCCCCTCAGGTGGAAGTTGCAATGGGCTGCGCGGCAAGAATGGCCAAGCTCCAGCAGCACCCGCAGTAGTGCCACCGAGTCGGCGCCACCGCTCAATGCCACCAGCACAGGCTTGCCGTTGATGTCGGGCTCTTGCTTGGCATGGGCAATCCGTTGAATAAATTCGTCGTGATTCATTGTTGCAAAGGTAATGTTTTTTTTGCCTCGTTAGCAATAATTCTTTATTGAACGTCGGTCGATGAGTAAAAAAACTGACAACCGAAAACTGACAACTGCAAACTATATTGTACCTTTGCACCATCTTTTTCTCATGGGACAGAACAAAAACAAGAAAGGCGAGTTTTGGTATCACGTGGCGGCTTTCGCCATGATTCTGGTGTGGGGTATCTCATTCCTCAACACGCGTGTATTACTTGATGCTGGGCTGACACCCACCGAAATCTTTGTGGCCCGCTTCACCATAGCCTATGTTTCGTTGTTGGTCACCAGCGGTTTTAAGATGCGTTACACGGGCTGGCGTGATGAATTGCTGTTTGTGGTGTGTGGCGTCGCTGGTGGATCGGCCTATTTTATTGCCGAGAATACTGCGCTGGAACTCACCTTGATAAGTGATGTTGCGGTTTTGGTGAGCACAGCCCCCTTGACGACGGCCTTAATGGGAGCTATCTTCTACCGCGACGAGCGAATCACGTGGATGACTTTCGTTGGTATGATTATCGCCTTCGTTGGATCGGTGATGCTGGCGTTAAAGGACGGATTGGTGTGGGGTGACAGCATTGTCGGTGACCTCTTGGCATTGCTGGCTGCGTTTGTCTGGGCTTTCTATTCTATGGCTCTCAAAAAGTTGAATCAAACTTATTCTACCCTGTTTATTACCCGCAAGCTTTTCTTCTATGGCGTCTTATCGGCATTGCCGCTGTTGTTGATGGAGGAATCAAAGATCGATTGGCGTGTATTCCGTCAGCCTGAGGTATGGGGCAATCTACTGTATCTTGGTTTAGTGTGCTCACTGGCGGCATACTTCATTTGGGGCATCACTGTCAAGCGCATTGGTGCCGTGCGTGCCAGCAATTATTTCTACTTGAGCCCTATCATATCGATGATAGCTGCTGCTATCTGGTTCGGAGAACGGACGACAGTGGTCGCTTACATTGGCTGTACGCTCATCCTGGCCGGTGTGATTATTGCCGAGAAGTTTAAGCGCAAGCCTGCGGTCAATCAATAACACTTCTCATCCATCGCTTGGACGAGAGCCACAAGAGGTATACCGCTCCCCTGAAGCATAACTCAATAGCCATCGCCATCCACACGCCATACAAGCCCATCGTGGACACCATGATGGCCGAGAGTCCAAGTCTCACAATCCACATGCTCACGAGGTTGATGCCGCATGGTACCAACGTGTATCCGGCTCCCACAAACACTCCATAACTGATGATGGAAGCAGCGAACAGCGGTTCGGCCCAGGCCTCGACTCTCAGACACCGTGCACCAAGTTCAACAACTTCAGGAACGGGTGACATGAGGCCCATCAATTGAGGAGCAAACACGAACATAAGAATAGCCAGCAAGCCCATAATGGTCATGCCTGACAGTACTGTGATCCATGCGAAGCTACGGGTCAACTTCTTGCGGCCTGCACCCAAGCTTTGGCCGATGAGTGTTGTGGCTGCGTCGGCAATGCCGTAGCCCGACATGTAACACAGGCTCTCGGCTGTGATGCCAAACGAGTTGGCGGCAAGAGCTATACTGCCCAGCGGAGCCACGATGCCAGTAATGACAATCGAGGCGCTGCACATCATGATGTGTTGCAGTCCCATCGGGGTGGAGATGTGAATGGCTTTTCTGAATGTTTTCAGGCTGGGTCTGAAACTCCCTCGGTCAAGGGTGAGTCGCAGTTCGTCGGAACGGAATATGAGATAGTAGGCCATCAGCAGGGAAATAACCAGTCCGGCACAAGCCGTGCCTAATGCTGCCCCCATAACCCCCAATCCGGCGCCAGGCATAGTCATCGAGCGCCCCAAGATGGTGATTTCGCGGGTGGGGAAAATGAGCAGGAAGTTGAAAAACACATCCAGCACACACATCAAGATGTTGAGAATGCTTGGGATGCGCATGTTACCACTGCTGCGCAGCATGGAACTTGCCACAATGTCAATCATGAAGAACGGGACGAACAGCATGAAGGTGCCGAAATAGATTGTGGCATTAGCTCTGATGTGTTCTTCTGCACCCAACCATGCTGGTAACGGCTTGCAAAGCAATCCGCCAAGTCCTGCCATCATGAAACTGAACAACAAGCAGACAACGATAGCTTGACGCACCAATTGACGGGCATCGGCATTGCGCTTAGCTCCCAGCAGGTGGGCAACCTGTACTGCATAGCCAGCGGCGAAAGCGCTAAGCACGCCCTCAAACAGCCAGGAGGTCGTGCCCATCAAGCCGACGGATGCTGAGTCATCTGCTCCCAGCTGTCCCACCATTGCTGCATCGATAAATTGCATCACCATTGCTGATGCATTGGCAAGCACTGCGGGCATACTCAAGGTGAACGTGAGTTGTAATTGTTGTCTTAAAGACAACGGCTTCTTCTCACGGATGAGCAGCAATAATGAATCCTTGTCGGCTCGATGTGACATGAAATTTCTTAATATATATTAGAATAATGTAGTATTTGGGTTATTTAAAAAGATGTTCCACCATAGAAAGTGGAACACCTTACTAAAAACTATGAATTATTGTTATGAAAAACTACTTGCGGTGGATAGTAACGGCGCGGTCGAGCGAAGCGGCCTTGGGACCATAATTGGTCAGCTCGCCATTGTTGATTTGGGTCTCGAGACGGCTGTCAGCAACACCCTTCTTCACGAGTTCGCTCTTGACGGTAGCAACACGGCCCTTGCGCAGGCGGACGTTGATCTGGTCGTTACCAGTGTAGTTGTCAGCCCAACCGGTAAGCATGTAGTTGCGGTTTTCGTTCTTCATGACCTCGGCAACAGCCTCAATGACATTGCGCTGTACGCCCAGAACCTCGGTACGGTTAATGGGGAAGTAAACGGTTGCAAGGGGAGCTTCGCCAGCAGCGGGATCGGCATTGGGAGCAGGAGCTTTCTCAAGGCACTTGCGCAGCTGATTCTCAAGGTCAGCAATCTTGCGGTTGGCGTCATTCAGGTTGGCCACGAGTGCGTCACCCTCAGCATCGGTGTACTTGTAGGGCGGGCAAACGGCGGTAACAGGTGCGTTCCACTCGCTCTTACCCAACTTGTAGGTGAGACCGAGGAGGATACCGGGATACTCGTTCCAGGTCCTATAACCCATACCGGCACCGTCGATGTGCTCTTGCATGAGGTCGAAGCGCAGGTCAACGTTGAAGTCTAACTTCTTAGTGATTGCGAAGCTGTTGAGCAAACCAATCTGCATGCTGTAGTTGCGGCTGTGTTTGGGGTCGTCGTTTGCACCATATTTCCACTTGCCATCAGATACGGGACGGGCACCGTCACGGGCATATACCCAGTTAACTGCCATACCCACATAGAGGATTGCATTGTAGAAACGATAGGGCTTGTAACCGCACAGCCAGTTGGATACGTTAAACATCACGTCACCAACAAGACCGAAGTTGTTGAAGTGCTGGGGTACGAATGCACCACCATCGAGCTGGCGAGGCCAGTTACGATAACCCAGGGCAGCATAGTTGCCAGTCCAGGTTGCACCCTTGATCTGCTCGAAGTCAAAACCACCACGCAGACCCAGCAGCGGAGAGAACCATTTACCAATGAACAAGTCTGCCTTTGCACCTAAACGGTGACCAAACTTCTCGTGCTTGTCATAGGATGACATCATCAAGCCGACACCACCGTCAGCCTGGATGAACCAGTTGTCTCTCATGCGGTTAAACAGATAACCTTGTGAAGGATCCTCCACATAGGTAACTTCCTGCGCATTCGTCATAGTCGGTATTAAATACGACACACACAGAAGCACTAATAGAGTTAATTTTTTCATAATTACTTAGTATTTTTATTGTTAAACTTTTTTATTATCAAGATTGGCTTAAATAGTTTGTTGCTTTTATCGTGCAAAATTAAGCTTTTTTTTGATTTCAAAGAAAAAAATCACCAAAAATTTACTATTAAATAAAAATAATTATTTTAACAGTGCCATAATGCATGACGCTACACAATCTGGAGTAAAGCCGAATTTCTCGTCAAGAACCTTGTAGGGCGCAGAGGCTCCAAAGTGGTCCAGCCCATAGATGGGGCCAGTGGGAAGCACTCGGCGCAGGGTGCTGGGCAATCCGGATGTGAGGCCGAATGTGGGCACATTGGCGGGAATCACACTGTCGCAATAGTCGGCGTCCTGGTCGAGGAATAGACCGATGGATGGCATCGAGACGACTTGCGCCTTGATGCCGTTCTCCTGGATGATGCGGGCTGCGGCGACAAGGGTGGCTACCTCAGAGCCATTACCCACGAGGGTAATATCAGGCTGATCCTGCTTAATGACTATATAGCCTCCACGTTCAGCGCCAAGGGCGTCGGCATAGCGGTTGCCACTTGTCGAGGGCAGGTCATCGATGTTCTGGCGTGACAGAATCAGTGCCGTCGGTGTGAGATTGTTCTCCATAGCCATTTTCCAGGCGACCGAGGTCTCGGCGGCATCGGCTGGACGCAGCACGAGCATGCTATTGCGACCATGGTGGTTCTTGAGTTCTTCCATTAGGCGGATTTGTGCTTCTTGCTCGACGGGCTCGTGAGTGGGACCATCTTCTCCAACACGGAAGGCGTCGTGTGTCCAGATAAACTTGACAGGCAATTCCATCAATGCGGACAATCGTGCTGCGGGTTTAATGTAGTCGCTGAAGACAAAGAATGTGCCACAAGCCGCAATCATGCCACCATGCAGGGCGATACCGTTGATAATGGCAGCCATCGCGAGCTCCGATACACCGGCGTGTAAGAAGGCACCCTTGAAGTCATGAGTCTTGAATGCTCCGCGCGCTTTGAGGAATGCATCGGTTTTATCACTATTGGCAAGGTCGGCCGATGATACGATCATGTTCTCGACTTTTTCGGCCAGTGCGGCAAGCACGTTAGCCGATGCCGCGCGGGTAGCGATTCCTGGTTTATGGATGATGGCGGCATAATCCACCTCGGGAACCTTACCGTCGATATATCCTTGCAGGCGTTGCATGGAATCGGGGTTAACTTCTGCCCAAGCGTCTATGGATTGCTGTCGCTGGGCGACTAACTTGCGCTGCTCCTCGGCGCGTTGTTTGTAAAGTTCTGCCACTTCAGGGAATACAATCCATGGATTCTCGGGATCTCCACCCAAGTGCTCAATGGTTTTGGCATAGTCGGCACCAGATTTGCTCAGGGGGTTACCATGAGTACTGCATTTGCCCTCAAAGTTTTGACCCTCAGCGGTCACAGCGCCACGACCCATGATGGTGTGGCCAATGATGATGGTGGGGCGATCGGTTTCGGCGATGGCTTTGTCAAGAGCACTGGCAAGGGCATCGGGGTCGGTGCCATCACATTCAATGACGTTCCAGTTCCACGCGCGGTACTTCATGGCGGTATCCTCGTTGCTCACGGCGTCACAGTCGGTCGAGAGTTGCACCGTGTTGCTGTCGTAGAACATGATGAGGTTGTTCAGACCCAGATAACCAGCGATGCGGGCAGCCTCCTGTGAGATGCCTTCCTGTATTCCGCCATCGCTGATAAAGGCATAGGTCTTGTGGGCGAACACTTCACTATAGTGGGTGGCGATAAAGCGTTCGGCAATGGCACACCCCACGGCCATTACGTGACCTTGGCCCAAAGGACCTGATGTGTTCTCCACGCCATGCTCCACGTCGAGCTCGGGGTGTCCAGGGGTTATGCTGCCCCAGGAACGGAAGGCCTTCAGGTCATCGACTGTATAGCGACCAGCGAGATGCAACACACTATATAGCATGGGTGACATGTGGCCTGGATCCAGGAAGAAACGGTCACGGGCAAACCATGAGGGATTGTCGGGGTCTGTGACAAGGTACTTGGAGAATAGGACGTTGACAAAGTCTGCACCACCCATGGCGCCACCTGGATGACCAGACTTGGCCTGTTCGACCATTGATGCGGCAAGGATTCGGATATTGTCTGCCGCGCGTGTCATTAATTTGGAATCGATCATAATTCTTGATATTATTATTGAGGTTTTTTTACTTCTTGTATTTAATCTACAAATATACAGCTTTTTTCCCAATCTGTAGCAGAAATGCAAAAAAAATAATATGACCTCGCCTATTTTGGTGAGGCCATATTATTATTTTTAGTGATTATCAGATGGCGAATATTATTCTGCTTTCTGGGAGGGCTTGCTGCCGACCAGGGCATAGAACAGAATATAGGCAGCACAGGCCACGGGAATCCAGTAGCTTGACAAGATGCTCACCTTGTCGGCAATGACGGCTTGCAGAGCCACCATCACGGCGCAGCCAAATACCATAGTCATAAAGATACCACTGGCCGCTGCAGTGTACTTGCCCAGGCCCTCAACAGCCATATTGAAGATGCCACCCCACATGACTGAGGTGCAGAGACCCACGAGAATGAAGGCAAATACGCCAATAGGAACAGGGGTCCAGATAAGGCTGAGGTTACCCCAATCAATGCCAGGAACATTCACCCTGATGTCGGTGGGTGCGAACATGCCAAACAGCAACAGGATGATGGCAACGGCAGCAACTGTCGATACCATCGCGCGGCTGCTCACGAATCCGCCAATGAATCCGCCAATGGTGCGACCAATAAACATCATCAGCCAATAAACCGAAGCAATTAATGCGGCCACGCCTGCGGTTACACCCACCTCGGGTGTTTGCAGATAAGAAATCATGTAGGTGGGAGTACCCACTTCCACGCTCATGTACAGGAAGATGGCCAGTGCACCGAGCGAGAAGTGACGGAACTTGAGCGCTCCAGGAATCAGACTCATCTCCATGGGAGCCTGTTCGGGCTCTTTGATCGTGGTGAACAACAGCACGACAAAGGCTACAATAAAGATGCCCAGTGCAATAAACATCGCGGGAGTGGCGTCGGCAATCTGAGTATCCTTGGTCACCTCACCGATGAGAGCACCCATCAGGATGTAAACAGCAACGGCAGCCGCCGAGTTGAAGGCGCCGCCAATTTGAATCAACTGGTTACCGGTCTTGCCGCCACCGCCCAGCACGTTGAGCAGGGGATTGACAACGGTGTTGAGCATGCACATGCACATACCGCTGATGAAGGCACCAAGCAGATAAATCCAGTAAGCACCGGCGCCACCTACCTGACCACTGACATACTCAAGGACAAGGCCGATGATTCCCACCACCAGGGCGGCAAGGGCGGTTTTCTTGTAACCCATCTTGGTGATAAGCATACCGCTGGGAATACCCATCAACAGGTAAGCAATGAAGTTGGCGTAGTTGCCGATCTGTCCAGCAGCCTCCGAGGCACCGAACTGGTTCTTAACGATGGTTGCCATGGGTGAACACAGGTTGGTCACGAAGGCAATCATTGCGAATAGCGCGATCATCATGATAATCGCTGCCCATTGTTTTGATTTTTGAGCCATTTCTATAATTTTGTGTAGTTAATAATTGAATTTCTTTTGAAAAATTGGTCAAAATTACACATTTATAACAAAATGAGCAACAAAATGACGAAAAATTGCCAGTTCATTGCTCATTTATTAGACTTAATTGGCTTGCAGGTTCAGTATCTCCTTGGACCGAAAATAGCTGTACCGATGCGTACCAGCGTTGCGCCATACTTGACGGCGACAGGCCAGTCATCGCTCATGCCCATGCTCAACTCGTTGAAGTATTCACTCTCGTCAAACGGGCCATCCTTCAACGTGAGGTAGGTGCGCCTAACCTGATCAAACTCCCTTGCCACCTGCTCCATGTCATCGGTGAGCGAGGCCATCGCCATCACTCCGCACACGTGGACGTGAGGCAAGTTCTCGGTCAATTCGCCAGCATCGGCTGCAGCCAACACCTCGTCAATACTGAAACCGCTTTTAGTTTCCTCCTGTGCAACATGCAGTTGCAACAGCACGTCGACGGTGCGGTCGATGCGGGCGGCTTCTTTCTCAATGAGGCGGAGCAGTTCCACACTATCCACACTCTCTATTACTGTGACATGTGGCATGATGGCGCGCACCTTGTTTTTTTGCAAGTGTCCAATGAAGTGCCATCTGATGTCCCCAGGCAATTCTGGAGCTTTTGCGACAAGTTCCTGGGCTCGGTTTTCGCCGAAGAGTCGTTGCCCTGCTTCATAAGCCTCAGCGAGTTCCTCGACAGGATGAAACTTGGATACGGCAATGAGTCGCACGCCCTCGGGGAGTTGGGCTGTGACTTTTTTGAGATTATCCTTGATGCTTGACATGGCTGTTGCTGGTGTTATGACGATTAATTGTTCTGCTGATTCTGGGCTTTCTGGCGTGCCTCGCGGTCAGCGCGGGTCTCGTCAAGGTCGGCAGGGAATACGTCCATAAGGGGAGTCTCGGTAATTGAGGCGATTTCAAAGTCGGCCATCGTGTCGTGCATACCTTCCATGAAGGTTGCAAGGGCCCCCTTGAAATCGCTTGCCTGCACCATCTGGAAGCTGGCGGTGCGTTTTTCTACAGCTGTTTTCTCGTCGATGGTGATAAAGTTGGTTTTTACCTTATACCAGCGGTCTCCAGCCTCATTATAGAAAATGTCACTCAACTTGACGCGCTTGACTGTGTCAACACTGAATTCACCCGAGATATAGGGTTGCATTTTGTCGGTGATGCGAGCCTCGGCTTCTGTAAATGACAATGCATCAACAAGATAGGGCTCAGAAACGGTTTTCATTGCACCGTTTTCCATCATGCGGTCGTACTTTACTTTACATTCAAACCACTGTGACATAATTATTTATTTCTGTATTTTTAAAGTGATAGTTTATATTTGTTGATTATATTAAAGTTCTTCTTGAAATTTGCTCATCTAATGCTTGATTAATGAGCTGCCTGCGCGCACTATAGTACTCCGACACGAAGCGATTCATCACCACCTCGACGGGTTCTATTTCGCGGCCCTTGAGCAGGCCGGTTACCTGGCCTATCTCGAGTTCGCCGTTCTCGACGTCGCCTTCAAAGATGCCCGTGCGTGTTTTCCCAATGCCGATAATGTCGAGCAATTCGTCACCGCTCGCGCCACGGTCTTCGGCTTCTTGTACTATGGTTTGGAAACCATTTTTGACCAGACGGGTGGGAGAGAGTTTCCTGAAGTGCAAGAGCGTATCACCCTCGTTGAGGTTTAGGCAGTAGCGCTTGAAGTCCTCGTGGGCCGAACTCTCTTGGGTGAGGGCAAACAAAGTGCCAATTTGCACGCCGTCGGCACCCATAGCCTCGATCGCTAACATTGCATCACCGGTAGCAATTCCACCGGCGGCGATGAGAGGCAGGCTTGTGGCGCGTCTCACGGCGGGAATCAAGCACATGGTGGTGGTCTCTTCTTTGCCATTATGACCGCCAGCCTCAAAGCCCTCGGCCACCACGGCATCGACGCCAGCTTGTTCACATTTTATTGCAAATGCCGACGATGATACGACATGGGCAACCTTGATGCCGCGCTCGTGCAGCCAGCCCGTCCATTTCTTGGGACTACCGGCCGAGGTGAACACGACAGGTACATTCTCGGCTGCTATGACTTCCATCAACTCGGCAGCCTGCGGTCGCATCAGTGGCACGTTCACTCCAAATGGGTAACTTGTCGCTTGACGGCACTTGACAATGTGTTCACGCAGTACCTCGGGTGTCATCGATCCGGCACCAATCAGCCCCAGTCCTCCTGCATTGCTCACAGCAGCAGCGAGTTCCCATCCGCTGCACCACACCATGCCACCCGAAATGATGGGATAATCAATTTCGAACAACTCGGTGATTCTTGATTTCATAGCCATAACTTAAGATCGTTGTTTCGCAATTCATTATTGACTTGTAGCAATTATCTGTAGAAACTGTACAAGCAAAGCCCTAACACCTAATTGCCTATAGCCTAAAACCTAAAGCCCCAATTATATAATGCCAAAGGCTACGTCCATCATCTGGGTGAAATTATTCTGTCGCTCCTCGGCGGTGGTAACCTCTCCGGTCACAAGCGAGTCGCTGATGGTGCACAGGCACAGGGCGCGGGCACCACTGCGGGCTGCATTCATGTAGAGTGCTGGGGCCTCCATCTCGACGGCGAGTACGCCCATCTTCTGCCACTGGTCGGTGGCTGGGCTGTCATCGTAGAAGGTGTCTGACGAATAGACGTTGCCCACCTTGTAGCGGTAGCCCAGTTCTTCGGCTTTCTCGACAGCTGCACGCAGCAGACCGAAGTCGGCAATCGGGGCATAAACGCCTGGCAGGTGGAATTGCATGGCATAGGCACTGTTGGTGCAGGCACCCATTGCCATCACCAGATCACCAATATGCAGGTCGGGGTGCATCGATCCAGCCGAGCCCACACGGATGATGGTCTTGACGTCATAGAAGTTGAACAGCTCGTAAGAGTAGATGCCGATTGACGGGATGCCCATGCCATGACCCTGAACCGACACACGTTTGCCCTTATACATGCCGGTGAAGCCGAGCATGCCGCGCACCTGGTTATACATCACGGGATTCTCAAGATAGCGCTCGGCCATCATCTTGGCACGCAGGGGGTCGCCGGCCATTATCACGACGGGTGCAATTTCGCCATACTTGGCGCCAATGTGTGGAGTAGGTGTTTTGTCTGCCATAATTCAATATTTGATTTAATTTCGTTTTAATGTGATTAACTGCAAAGGTACCACATTTTCTCAAATTATTGTCATTTGATGATAATATTTCATTAAATATTAGGTATGAAAAAAGCGAGGACCCAGTTCTGCTGGGTCCTCAAAGATTGTGCGGAGTTCATTTCAGGCGACTTTGAAATGAACGGTTGATGTTATCGTATAACCTTGGCTGTGCTCGTTTTGCCGTTGGTGTATTGAGTGACTACGATGTTTAAGCCGTTATAGGGTGTATCTGAGGCTACGCCTAAGCAATTATAATAGGTCTTGCTTGCAACTTTTTCGCTGTCAATTTCTTGAATTCCTGTTGCATCCCAGCTGATTTCTTGGCTAACTACGTAGAACATGGGTTTTTCTGAAGTTTGTTGGTCTTTCTTGACATAGTAGAAGCGCACTATGAACTTGATGTTAGAACCAGTGATTGCTCCAAAGTCAAGACTGCCATCTTCACCAAAAGTAGCCGAAGGCTCGTTTGTAATTCTTTCTGCAACCAGTTTTACACTTGAGCGGTCTGCATAAGGATCATTGGTGTATTTGCCAGTCAGGTTGTTATACACGTAACCACGAACATTGTCGCAGAGTCTCCATACACGATACATGTAGGGTTCATATTCAGCGCCCTCAATCTCGGGTACATTACCAATTACTGTAAGCAGTGGATTGTAAACACCACAAAGTTCGCCGTTTTCGTCAACCCATTCACCCTGATGATGTGGTCTGTTACCTTGTATTTCCACATTTCCAGAACGGGTTTTCCAGATGGGTGCACCATAGCTGTTCTCGCCATCATTCTTGATACGGTCATTACCGAATGTCCAGACGATGGGTTGGTAGCTAACATAGTTATCTGCATCTCCGGTTACGATGTTGTTGTCAAGACGGTCAATAACCTTGGTTGCCTGGCCTTCCATGTCAATCACTTGACCATCATAGTCGAGGACATTGAGCATTTCAAGGAAACTTCCATCGGTGCGACGTTGAAGTTTAGAAATGATTTGGTCTGGAGTCGAATTGGTGCCGCGCATGAGAGTGTAGTAATAGACGCTTGGATTGTTAGAAAGCTGCATTTCGACATTAGTGTTTAATACATTCGTGGTAAGAGTGGCATCAACATCATCCATGATTTCATTGAGCGTGTAGTAACCGTCGATGGTAGAGGTTGTCTTGAATACAGGAATAACAACCATGTTGCTGAAGATTGGATCGTTTTCGGCATTTTCATGCAGGATATATTCATAGCGTGAGGGATGCATGTTGTCATTGGTTTCAGTGCTGAATTGATCACAAATGACAATGCTGTTCATGTTAATAATGGCATCGTTGGCATAATTTCCAAGTGAACCATTAGTTGCAATACCCAGGTTGTTCAGTTGATAACCAGGCAAGATGTTTTGATTAATATAATCAATGTTGTATCTAACTGTACTTCCGCTCAAGCTCAATGTGAGGTGCCCTACAACAGTTGAATTACCATAGTTCCCGTTGTTGTAACGGATGATGTCAAACTGGTTGTGTCCAGCAGCAATCATTGCAGGTGTGAGACCGTAGGCGATATTCTCATTTTTTACATTAAACATGTTGCGATAGTAGTTACGCTCCTCATCACTTTTATAGTCGCTCTCATAGTGATTCACGTACAGACTCAGAATTTCGTTGGCGCTCATGCCAGGAATAACCACGCTTGCAGTATTGCTCCAGGTGAAGAAATTACTGTAATTCTCATCGCTGGGCGTTCCCGATACAATGTAGTTGATGGTGTAGCTGTTTTGTGTGCGGGGAACCGTATAAGTCATTGTTGTTGAACCAGTGGGATTGGGTGTCACCTCAAGCTTTTGGTAACTTTCATTGCCGAATTCATCGGTCAGAACAACATAGACGGTGTAGTTCTGAGGTACAGTTTCCTTGGCCATCTGATCAAGTGAAGACGTCCAACTGAGTGTGACGTCACAAGTGCTTTCGTTTGTGCCTAATGAAGCTGAGGCTCCAAGTTTAATGGTGTAAAGACCCACTTGCGGCTGGTGGCTGGTTGAGTAATTTCTTGCGTTATAGACATTGCGACTGTCGGGGATGAAGATGTTAAGGCCCGTCATGGACTTTTCTTCAATCCCGCTTTGGCCAGTCATAGAGAAATAATGCTTGAAATAGATTACCGAACGGCAATCATGAATGACGGGATACATCTCTCCAGCAACCATTTTTGCATAAAAGTCGGCAATAGGTGCACTGGCTGATGTAGTTGTTGGGCTGTATTCCTCAAACATCACATCAAATGGAGCATAACCATCGCCACCATTATTTGCTGATGGTGAATAGACGCTATATGATTTTCCTTTTCCAATAATGAAAAATCTATTATAGTTACCAGAGATGTTGAAAACGGTACCTTCATTTTCATCTGAACCAATTCTCATGCCGTTCGTCAACAGTTCGACTGATTCTATATTAGTTGAAATGTAATTGATTAATGCACTCTTATTACTTATGCTTGAGGGGTTACTTCCATTATAATTCTTCAGTGCGATCATGAATAATGTATGACCATCTTCTATGGGTGATGATACTTCGCTAGAGCTGATACCCCATCCTGTACCTATGGAGCCATAGTAAACAGATTTTCCGAATTGTCCAGAGTACTTAATGCCTGGAACATTAGGATTGCAGTATGCCATACGTAACAGTGCGTAAATCTGATATGGATCTGTTGCAATATCTGTGAATTTTGAAGTGTGTGATGCGCCATTAGCATCTGTCCAATTGTAATTGAATTTTTCTTGCTCATACCATGACTTATCATGGGTTGCCGATGACGTGTACGCTGCATTAATGGTTGCCGATGGTAAGTCTTTAGTAACAGAGGGGTTTGGGTTATAGTCCAGTTCTTGAGCAGACATCCCAAGGATTCCTGTGACACACATGAGGGCAAACAGTAGCCCTTGTTTTGTTAATTTAATCATAGTTTTAAAGATTAAAAGTTAATAATAAAGGTTCCATGGCAGTTCTGCGTGGAGAAAAATTTATAACTAATAAGAAGCGTGAACTGCTATGCCACGCTTTGTAAATTGAAGGTCCTGAGAAAACCTGACTACAAAAAGGTGTATAATGAATGCAGTCCACGCAGATAGCGTGGAAGCCGCCCTGCCTTCCTCTTGTAGTCTTATGAAAATTTCTCAGGTTCTCAATTTACAAGAATAAGCATAACGCTTCTTTTCTTTCCAGCGATGTCGTGTCAAGCCATGCTTGACACGACAAAAATATAAAATAACTTGATAGTGTAAAAAGAAAATCAATAGATAAGTTTAGATATTTGACTTTTTTAACAGATTCTTGTCAATTCATTTTGATTGTTTATCCACATTGATTACTTTTGTGTGAATTATATTGGGAGACAAATGTGTTTTTTGTAATGAAGCAGGCCATATTCTTCAATATGGTTATATTATCAAGAGTTTAGTGTTTTTGTTATGAATACGATACATTACATCGTTTTGGCATTGTTCATTGTGCTTGGGATTGTCATTTTGGCTGGGAAGGGTGATTTCTTGATAGCTGGTTATAACACTGCGGGCAAGGAGAAGCGTGACAAGATTAATATCAAGCGACTCAGGCTGTTGATTGCCATTCTGCTGTTCATGTCTGGAGTGCTGATGCCCTTTTTGGCACTTGAACCGATGGGTAGTATTGCCTATGCTGTCATCATAATGGTATCATCTTTTATCGTCGTGTATCTTGCCAACACCTGGGCCATGAAGAAGTGACCTCTATCGTTGCTGAGTGAAGCTGAACGAGTCGAAAATGTCGCCCGCGGTCACCGTAAGGGAGAGATTGCGGGTTGCGGTCGATTCGTCAAGAGGGTCAATGCTGATGACGACATCAGCACCGTCGCACTTGACACTGAACCACTCTCCTGTGAATGAATGGAATTCGTCCATGCTGGCCAAGTTTGGATATACATATTCCCCGTTGACGCCGATGCTTGATAACCAGGGCGCTTTATAGTTCTTGCACTCAAATGTGTATTCGCCGCCATCGGCAGGAACAAGATAGGTGCCGTTTTCTTGATTGAGGCCGCTATGGTCAATCCATTTCATTTTATCCCATCTGCCATCGGGCTCATCACAACTAGACACTAAACTTGTCGCTGCCAGCACCGCGAGAAGTAGTAATACACTTGTAATCTGTTTCATCGTTTTAATTAATTATTGGTCGTCATAGTATAAACGCTGATTAGCCGGAATATTGCATCATTTGGATCAAAAAAAAGAACTGAACCCCGATAGCCGATATTCAGCTATCGGAGTTCATGCTATAAAGTTTCCACAAAAAATAATGTGGGTTTTACTTCAATCAATTAGTCCAGTTACCACCCAGCAGATAGTCGATTAAAGCAGTAACGTCAGCGATCGTTACATTGTTGTCAACGTTGCAATCAGCGGCCTTCACGTCAATGTTGGTTCCATCTCCACTCAGCAGGTAATCGATCAGGGCAGTAACGTCGGCAATCGTTACATTGTTGTCCTTGTTCACGTCACCACGCTTACCAGCGGGAACCTCGCCTTTCTGGTAGGTGAAGTCAACCTTGGGCATGAAGGGAACGAACTCGGTTAACCATTCATTGAAGTCCCAGGTGGTGCTCAATGACACGTTCTCCTCGACAGGTGTGCCCCAGAAGAAGGTTTGCCTGTAGGTGGTGGTGCCAGCTTCGGTTATGAGACATTCAACAAGCAGATTTCCGCCATCGTACTTGTAGGGCTCGTCAAAGATGAACTCCAGATTTGTGCCGTTCAGCTCGGGACTTACGGTAGCCACCGCAGTCAGGTCGGTAGCTGCAACTGTCTCGGTAAACACGGTCTGGTCAACGACCTTGAGCGACAGTTGGATGACACCGCCGTCCATCTGCACATTATCCTTAGTGAAAAACTTCAGACCGATGATGTTGCCACCAACCATGTCGGTGAGCATGTCCGCTGGGTAAATCATTTGGCCCCGGGTACCCACGATGTCAATGTCGGTGCCATAGATGGGCACATAGCCTGCATAATCAGTCTCGTCACCCACAATGAGCTCCTCGGCGGCTTCAAGAGCAGTGCCGTTGAGGGCAACTTCCAGGATGCCTGCTTGGCCGCAATCGATGGTGAGTGTGCCAGTGTAAGTGCCCTCGGCAGCAGGGGCAAAGGTCACAGGAATCTCAAGACTCTCCTCGGCAAGGAGCACGGCATTGGGTTGGCTGACGCTGAACGGTGCTGTTGTGCTAACGACAGGGGTGAAACTGTTCTGGCCAATGTTCTTGAGGGTCACGATCTGCACGTCCTCACGCTCGGCTCTAATCGTGTTGAAAGTCAGCTCTGTGGGAATGACCTTGGCAGCATATTCGGCTGCGGTGCCATAGTCAAACGTGGTCTTAGGCAAGAACTTGGAAATCTCTCCACGTGTGATAGCTGTGTACCCCAGGGGTCTATCGCCAACGTAGGGGATAAACATGTAATTGGTCGCCTGGGTAACGATGGCCTCGACAACCAGGTTTCCGCCATGGTACAGATAAGGCGTATCAAAAACGATTTTCACCTCGGTTACACCAGCTGTCATCGAGATCGTTGCAACCTTGGTCAGACCCTCAACATAGTCGTTGCCTGCAAATGCCGTCTTGCTCGTCTCACCGATCAAGATGTCAATACTGCCACCACTCTCAGTAGTGGCCTCCGATGTGTAGAAAGTGATGGAGTTGATGACCTCGCCATTCATCTCTGCCAGACTGGCGGCAGGGTAGATGACCTGTCCACGGGTTCCAACCTCGTCAATATAAGAATTGTCAATGGGCGAGTAGCCGTACTCGTCCCCATCAAACACGGTCAACACATTCACGGCGCTCGCAGGCATGAACGCGGCAAGTGCCATTACTAAAGCAGAAAAGAGTTTCAAGCTTTTTTTCATAAAATAATGTTATTAAAATGGTTATTAAAAAGTATAATAGTAATTATTCGGTAATTGTGGTTGAAATCGTCATCCAGAAGAACGATTAACAGCCCTTTTATACAGATTCTGGACATCATATTTCACGACAAAGGTACAAAATTAATATTAATTTGCCAAAATGTTGACTAAAAATGTATTATTCGGCATAAAAAAACGATTGAGAACCCTCAGCCTTTTTCCTCCTGGCAAGTGATAACGATTGATATAAACCAGCGAAAACTAATAGAAAATAGGTGTTTAGGGCGAAAAAATGTCTAACTTTGCATTTCAATAACGGACATCCATGCTCAGATTACTCCAAATACTCACTTTACTGATTGTTGGGTTCTTATTCAGTTCCCAGCCATCGACCGTCGTGGAGCATCATGCTGAAACGGTTGGTAATATTGAGCCCATAGAGAATAATCATCATCAGTCGAGCGATTTCGGCAGTTTCAATGTGGCTCTGCCGCAGTCCGGTATAATAAACAACCATAGAAGCAATGTTAGAACCATCAGCACACGGACCTTCAGGACACCAAGTTCTAACGGGACGGCTAAATGGAGATGCTGCAGTGGCTCTTTCTTCAAGACATACAACAACCTTCTCACTTTTAAGCGGTGGAAAGATGCCCTTCGCATAGGGTCCGCACCTTTCCATTTCTCATGCCCATGCGATTACTATGTCATCGCATTGCGGCGCATCATCCGTTAGCCGTTGTTTTGTTTCCCGATCGTTTTATATCGCCTTCTGTCGCAGGAGGTGATAAGTGTTTTCACATCCTAACATCAATCAATTAAACAATGGCTAAAATTAAAAATCTTGGAATGGCCGAGGAACTTCTCGCCAATCCGCATATCTCGGTCCGCAAGTCTTTCTTCGGAATGGTCACTGACTATATCTACACCCCGACTGGCGGCAAAATCAAAGTGGTTCAGAAAAGCTACAATCCGGGTGATGGCGACGCCATTAAGGGCTTGCTCAGCCTCGGGGCCGAAGGTCTGAAAAAGGGGCTCAAGGTCAAAGGCTTGCCCGAACCCGTCAATATCGGCAACATGCAGCTCAACATCTGCTACAGCAAGGACTTCGAGTTCGTCGCCATGCAGATGGAAAAGTTTGTGGATTTCTTTTACAAGCCCATGACCGATCTTGTCGTGGCCGAAGGTGAAGACGCCCGCCAGATTCTGACGGCCATCAAGTTATAAACCCGCTAATGAGGACTGATGCCAGCAAGTGTGTTGGCTTCCTCCTGTACAATCAAGATGATACTATTGATAGCAAAATTCGTGGTCGGGTTATTGCTCATCATCAAGGGGGCCGACTGGCTCACCGATGGTGCGTCTGATATTGCCCGGCGTTTTAACGTCTCAAGCTTGGTTATCGGCTTGACGATTGTGGCTTTCGGCACATCGACACCCGAATTGGTCGTCAGTGTGATCTCGGCGGTCAAGGGGCAAGCCGACCTTGCCATCGGCAATGTGGTGGGAAGCAACATTTTCAACTCATTGGCCATCGTCGGGGTCACAGCAATCATTTGTCCCGTTGCTTGCTCCAAGGGCAATATCCGCTACGATGTGCCTTTATGCTTATTGGCTTCGGTTGTGCTTTTCGTGATGGCCAACGACTCGTTGCTTGGCTCAAGCGGGGATGTGATCAGCCGTAGCGACGGCATCGTCCTGCTCTGCTTCATGGCTGTTTTCATGGCATACTCTATCACGCTTGGCATCAACTCAAGCAATGGCGTGAACGATGAAGGGCAATCAACAGTGGCCCCTCTCTGGAAATCGGCACTGCTTTTCCTCGTTGGCCTGGCAGGGCTTGTTGTCGGCGGAGAATGGATGGTGGATGGCGCCTCGGGCATCGCCGCACACATGGGCGTGAGCCAGAGCATCATTGCTCTGACCATTGTGGCGGCCGGCACCAGTTTCCCGGAACTGATGACATCGGTCATCGCGGCCCGCAAAGGGGATACAGACATGGCTCTCGGCAATGTCGTCGGGAGCAATATCTTCAACATCTTCTTTATTCTGGGCACGTCGGCGACCATTACACCGTTGCAACGGGGAAATATCGGGATGATTGACTTCATCACGCTTGTACTCGGTGCAGCACTGATATGGGTGTTCTGTCGGTTTGGACGCAAGTATCACCACATCACTCGACTTGAAGGCGTCATTCTTGCTGTGTGTGCCGTTATCTACTACATTCAGGCCGTAATAATGGCATAGATTGACAACGTCTTTTCCATTTATACGCGGTTGATTTACTTGATGCAAAGGTAAATCAACCGCTATTCTTATGATACTGACGATAAACGGAAAACTGGTGCAAGCCGAATGCAAACGAGCTCGTTCGATTTGTTGAGGCGCAGCCAAGTTAATCCAATGGGTGGCGAGTCAGAAACTGGTCGCTTCACCCGTTGCCCGTCCTCTGATCGAGGCCCTGGACTACGCGCAGCGCACCAACACGATCGGCTCTCTGAAGGGAGCCGACGTGTCCAGGTCAATCACCGCGCCGATGGCTTTGGCACAGAGCCAGCCGCAGGTGATAGTCCAGGAGAGCAAAGACTTGAGAGAGACTATCGCCCGTCTCAACGAGCGATTGGACGAGCCCTTTGTCACCGTCAACACCGTGACCGGCGACAAGGGCATAAAAACTTGTGCAAGCCGAAAGCAAACGAGCTTGCTCGATTTGCTGAGGCGCCGCC
>CAMVBJ010000026.1 GCA_947165675.1 uncultured Prevotellaceae bacterium | reverse complement strand
GTGTGAGAGGAAAGGGAGCGAAAGCCAAAACTCTCGCTCCCCGACCTACTCGATTCGTGACCCCGATGGGCTCTGATTCATAACGCACCATGACAGTAATTGACACTATAACCGCCTGATTCCCATGAAATTCTTATACTGACACTATGTCATCGTGTGTCAACGGGTGTCAATCTCGGTTGTCATTTTTGACAACCGTTTTTTGGGGACGCCGTTTGACGCCCAAAAATCACATCAAAAGAACCGTCCCCATTTTCTTCTACGGCAGGCGCACAGGACGGACGGCTTCACCGATGTAGCGATCGTTGTAGTGGTCCCAGGTCGCGTTAGCCGGATAAGCCGGATACAACAGGTCGGAGGCATTGTCGGATTGGTTCGTGCGGAGCGTGCGCGACCAATAGAAGGCCCAGGTGCCCCAGGTGCCCGTGCCCCAGGGCGACTCTTGAACGCTGCTGCGGGAGGCGGGCAAGAAGATGGTATTGCCATTCGGTCCGGTTACCAACTGACCTTTTACACCGACAAGGGTATGCCCTATCCAGGTGCACTGTTCTACCAACTCCCGCTGCTGCTCTTGGGTCGGCATGCGCCACGACGGCCCCCAATTGACATAAGCGGCATCATCCTCAGGGTCCAACTCCGTCTTGCCATCGGTAAAGCCGTTGGAACCATAACCGCTATCTGTGCAGTACTTTGTCATGGAGTCGAAACGGCCCTCGCACCATTTGTAGTTTTCCCATGTAAAGGTCTCTTTGGACTCGGTCTCACCCCAGGCGAAGTAGTTGCCGTACTCTTCTGGGGCGCTGGCGCCGATGTTGCATGTCGCCCACAGCGTGCCGCTGGGCAAGCCCAGGTCAACGTACTCATGATTCTCTTCAGGCATGCGCACAGCACGGACGGAGCCCCCGTGGGGGCGCATCCAATCGCTCCAAGACACGCCACCCGAATTTAAGTACAGGAAGAAAGCGTGGAAGTTCGAGAGTACCATGCGCGACAAATAGAAGCCGCCGGTGCCCGCGTTGTCGAGCGAATCGGCCAAGCGGCGGCCAGCAGCGGGCAAGAAGATGGTATTGCCATTCGGCCCGGTTACCAACTGACCGAACACGCCGTTACGGGTCGTCCATGTCCAGGTGCAATGTTCGACCAATTCCTTCTGCTGATCACTGGTCGGCATGCGCCAAAACGGGCTCCAATTGACGTAGGCCGCATCATCCTCAGGATCCAACACCGTATTGCCATCTGCTGGTACAATGTAACTGCCCGAGTCATCGTAATACGCTTCATCCAGATGGTATTTCGTAAAACTACGGTGGTCGTGGTCATACCACTTGTAAGTGTTCCAGTCGTAGTTGTCTTTAGGTTCGGTCTCGCCCCAGGCGAAGTAGTCGCCGTACTCTTCGGGAGCGTTTGCACCGATATTACATGTCGCCCAGAGTGTGCCACTAGGCAACCCTAAATCAACATATTCATGATTATCTTCTAAGGCAGGTACTACGAAGGTCTGCTCAACCGTATCACTATTCTGCAAATTGACGCCATAGCCGTAACCCGACACTACAATGGTCTGTTGCTTGTAGGTTTGAGTAATCGTATAAGGTAGAATTGTTTCAATACCATTAACGTAGGCTTTATAGGGATTGGCGCATTTTGCTGTGATTTCAAAGTTCTCGTTCATTGCAAAAACGGGAGCCTCAGCTATGGGCGTTGGCTCTGGCCCATCATCACTACATGATGTAAGAGATGCCAGCCCTACAGCAAACGACAATAATAAAATCAATAGCTTAATTGTTTTCATTGTGTGAATCATAAAATAATAAATTGTGAATTCTAATTAAGTGATGTCTTGTTTATATATCATTGAGCGTTGCAAAGGTAGAAAATATTATTGCCAAACACTTCATTTTCTCCACTTTTTTAGGTGGTTGATAAATCGTTCTCCCTCGACAATGCTCATGCAAGCATGGCATTGCACTCATTTAATCGCATGTTTCGAGGAAGGACTGGGGCAATCCCACCTCGAAGAAACGTCCTTTGGCACGCAGCGGCAATGCCTTGGACTATTGTTTTCTATCAATTCATATAATTCGCGTAATTGGCTTCGCCGATTTAAAGGTTCGCATTAGCCCCGCAGGGAAAAAGCCAATGATTGGTACAACAAAAAAGCCAAACGGCTCATTACTAACCATTTGGCATTCAATATCGTGACCCCGGTGGGACTCGAACCCACGACCCATTGATTAAGAGTCAATTGCTCTACCAACTGAGCTACGGAGTCATCGCTCATTCAATTGCGGTGCAAAGGTACTGCTTTTTTTCAAACCGCCAACAATTTTGGCGGATTTTTTTTAAAAAAAATGTATTTTTTCCGACATGATTTTTTGGCAAGAATCGCAATTGGTTGAAAATCTTTTATTTGCAAAAACGGACAAAATGGACCGATTTTGCAGGTTTAGCGTATTATTGCTAATTTTGTGAGGTAAAACGGAAATAAAACCCGATGACTTATGGAAAAGAAATATGATTTTGATCGTGTAATAGACCGCCGGGGGACCGGCAGTGTGATGTATGACCGCTGCAAGGAGATGTTCGGGCGTGAGGATGTGTTGCCGCTGTGGGTGGCTGACATGGGCTTTGCCGCCTGCCCTGATATCACCCAGGCACTGGCCGAGCGCATCACGGGGCACCCCATCTATGGCTACTCGGTGCCGCTGCAGGACTACTGGCAATCGATCATCGACTGGCAACGCGAGCGCAACGGACTCGAGTTCACTCAGGAGGAGGCGTGCTTCATCGGAGGCATCGTCAACGGCTTCGGGCTGGCGCTGAACCACTTCACGCGTCCTGGTGACAAGGTGGTGATTCAGGAGCCGGTGTATCACCCCTTCAAGATGCTGATCACGGGCAACAACCGCATGGTGGTCAATAATGCGCTGGTGCGCACCAGCGACGGCTTCTATCGCATGGACCTTGAGGGCCTGGAACGCATCTTCAGGGAGGAGCGTCCGCCCATGATGGTGCTGTGTAACCCCCATAATCCTATCGGCATCGCCTGGCCCGCCGATGTGCAACGGCAAGTGGCTGCGCTGGCCAGAAAATATGAGGTGGTGGTCTTCAGCGACGAGATACACGGCGACCTGGTGCTCAAGGGGCACCGCCACACGTCGTTCCTCACCGTGAGCGACGACGCACGCGCTGTGGGCGTGGTGATGGGCGCTCCCAGCAAGACTTTTAATATTGCTGGCATCGTGAGCTCCTGGTGTGTCATCAAGAATCCTGACCTGAGAAAACCCTTCTTCCATCATCTGGAGGCCAATGAACAATGTTCGCCCAACTTCCTGTCGATGACAGCCACGCGTGCCGCTTACCGCCACGGAGGCGAGTGGCTGAGCCAATGTTTGGAATATATTGAGGGCAATATCGATGCTGTGGTGGACTATTGCTGTGACCACATCCCCGGTATCAGGGCCATCAAGCCCCAGGCGTCGTTCCTCGTGTGGCTCGACTGCACGGGACTCGGGCTGGAACATGATGCGCTCATCGACCTGTTTGTCAACAAGGCCCGCATCGGCCTGAACGACGGCGCGATGTTTGGCAAGGCAGGTAACGGCTTCATGCGCTTAAACGTGGCCGTGCCACGTTCTGTCCTCATGCAGGGCATGGAACAACTTGCCGATGCCGTAAAACAACTAAACGACCACAACTAAACGACATCGACTATCAAGGGCAACTAAAAAAGGACAACAATAATAAATACAACAAATACAAAGATATCCGGCCTGTAGAGCGCGGATGTCCTTGTATTTGTTGTATTTATTTTCTTCCCTTTGTTTTAGGCGAGCTTGGCCAGGGCGGCGGCGATGCGCTTGGCAGCCTCACGCAGGTTCTCGTCGCTGGTGGCATAGCTCAAGCGGATGTAGCCCGGGCAACAGAAGGCCGTACCAGCCACGGTGGCAACGTGGGCCTCGTTGAGCAGATAGAGGGCCAGGTCGTTGTCGTCGTTGATGACGATGTCGCCACAGCGCTTGCCGTAATAGGAGTCGATCTTGGGGAAGGCATAGAAGGCGCCATCGGGCATATTGAGCTCGATGCCGGGAATCTCTTGCAGCAGGCCGACGATGAGGTCACGACGGCGCTGGAAAGCCACGCGCATCTCCTCGACACACTCCTGCGGACCGTTATAGGCGGCCTCGGCAGCCTTTTGGGCTATTGACGAGACACCGCTGGTGTACTGGCCCTGCATCTTGGTCACGGCCTTGGCCACCCACAATGGTGCGGCGATGTAACCAATGCGGTATCCGGTCATGGCATAGGCCTTGGACACACCGTTGATAATCACCACCTGCTCCTTGATGTCACTGAACTGGGCGAGCGACTCGTGATGGCCCACATAGTTGATGTGCTCATAGATCTCGTCGGCAATCACCATGACCTCGGGATGACGGGCCAGCATGTCGGCGATGGCCTTCAACTCGTCGCGGGTATAGATTGCTCCACTGGGGTTGCTGGGAGAGCAGATGACGATCAGGCGGGTCGCAGGTGTGATGGCAGCCTCAAGCTCGGCAGCGGTCACCTTGAAGTTCTTGTCCATGCTCGATGGCAGCAGCACGCTCTTGCCGCCAGCCAGGTTGACCATCTGCACATAGCTTACCCATGCCGGAGTGGGGATGATGACCTCATCGCCTGGGTTGATCAGCGCCATGATGACGTTGCATAGCTCGTGCTTGGCACCATTACCGATGACTATCTGGTCAGGTGCATAGTCCAATCCATTCTCACGACGCAGTTTCTCGCACACGGCTTGACGCAGTGACAGGTAACCGGGAACGGGAGAATAGAATGAGAAGTTGTCGTCAACGGCCTGCTTGGCCGCGGCCTTGATGTGGTCAGGGGTGAAGAAGTCGGGTTCTCCCACCGACAGGTTAATCACGTCCACGCCTTGAGCACGCAGCTCACTGCTCTTCTGGGACATAGCTAAAGTGGCACTTGGTGCCAGTGCGTTAATTCGGTCCGAAAGTCGGTTCATTGCTTTTTATTGGTTTTAAGTTAATTAGTTCGTTACTACTGCAAAGGTAAGGCTTTTTGTTTGAAAAAAAAAATTTCATTCAATTTTCATGAACCTTCTCTATCACCCTGCCGTTGATAACCTCAAAGCGGCGATCAAATTCCTCGCGCGTCCTTTTCCATCGGTTGTGGCTCCACAGCCAGTACTGTGGCGCACGGTTGATGGTCTGCTCCATACGGTTGAAGTAGAGGTCACTCAGTTCATATTCGCCCATTGACGCGGGGTCACGGGTGATCACTTGCATCTCACACTCATAGTGACCGCGCTTGACACGCTTGACGTCAAGATAGGCCACGGCCTGGTTGCGCGACCGCGCAATGCGTTCAACGCCAGTAAACACAGGGGTATCCTGATTGAGGAAGGTAAGCCAGTGGTGGATGTTATGCCAGGTGGGCACTTGATCGTTGATGTAACCCAGCATGGTAACCCGGCCCTCACGCTCGTTGCCGATGACCCATCGCAGGGTGTCGCGGGTGGAAACGCAGACAGGTCCCATGCGGTTGCGTACCTTGAGAACCACACGGTCAAACACCGAGTTCTCGAGAGGATGGTAAATCTGCCCCAATGCGGCCTCGTGCTGCAACGGTGGCAGCCACAGGGCAAATGAAGTAACCCACTCCCAGTTGCCGTAATGGCCCAGCAGCAAGGCGATAGACTGTCCGCTGTTCAGGATTTCCTCAACCTGGTCAGCACCCTTGAAGGTCATGCGCCGCATCATGTTCTTACGGCTGATGGTGGCTGACTTGACAGTCTCGACAAGAATGTCGCAAAAGTGGCGGTAGAACTGCCGTTGCAGCCATCGTCGCTCCTGCTCGCTCTTCTCGGGATAAGCATTGGACAGGTTCTTCCAGATCACGTGATGACGGTAACGCAACACGTGAGCTACAAGCAGGTACAGGATATCACTGAACAGGTAATGCACCCACATGGGGAGCAGTGACAATGCGTACCACGTTCCTGCCAGTGCCCAATAAGCTATATGGTTGAGAACTTTCTTCATTTAGCGACTGCGAAAGTACAACTTTTTCACGTCACAGACAAATGCCCGTCTCAATGATTGCCATAAAAAGGAACAAATTAATGGGTCACCGTTGCCTTGACAGATCAGAAATCTTGATAAAACAAAACAAATTATTCGCTTTTCACTTCCCGTTGCGGGCAGTTTGCAGTAATTTTGCAGTCGCTATGAAGGCCATTATCACTTTTTTGAAGAATTGGACCCTGCCCAGCGCGATTGTGGCGGGTACGGTCATCTATCTGATATTCTATTGGATACCGGCGCTTGACCCCATTAGCGAGGTGATGGCACCGATATTCGACACGATCCTGCCGCTGTTTATGAGCCTGATACTGTTCACGACATTCTTGCGCGTGGACTTCCACAAGATGCGTCCAGCGATGTGGCATCTGTGGGTATCGGTTTTCCAGGTGGTGCTGGTGGCATTGCTGGTGGCATTGATCTTGGGCTTTGACATGCAGGGCAAGGACTTAATATTGATGGAGGGCATCTTGACGTGCGTCATCTGTCCTGGTGCCAGTGCGGCTCCCGTGGTCACGGGCAAGCTGGGCGGCAACCTGGAGACGATGACCAGCTATGTATTCTTGTCCAACCTGGTCACCGTGGTCGCCGTGCCCGTAGTATTCCCGCTCATCGACAAGGGGGTTGATATCGACTTTTGGACTGCCTTCTGGATGATTATGTACAAGGTGTTCCTTGTGCTGGTGCTGCCGTTGATCGCCGCCTATCTGGTCAAGCATTACCTGCCGCGCGTGCAGCAGCGGCTGGTGGCCATCCAGGACCTGTCGTTCTACATGTGGGGCGTGTCGCTGACCATTGTGACGGGCTGCACCGTCAAGAACATCATCAATAGCGGGGCTCCCGTCATGTTCCTTGTCACGATTGCCTTAGTATCGCTGTTGATCTGTCTGGCGCAGTTTGCCGTGGGCAGGTACATCGGCCACTTCTTCGGCACCGTCATCGAGAGCGGCCAGGGCTTGGGACAAAAGAACACCGCCTTTGCCGTGTGGATTGCCTATACCTACCTGAGTCCACTATCAGTCGCTGGTCCAGGCTGTTACATCCTGTGGCAGAACGCTATCAACAGCCTTGAGATTTGGCACCATCGCAAAATTACCGAACGACAACAGACAGGCGGGATAAAAGGCAAACAATAAATACAAACAGTTAGATGACTGGAGAGAATGAAGAAATTGATCAATCCATACCTCAACAAGGAGGGCTACAACTGCTTCGGTTGCAGCCCGACGAACCCCATAGGCCTTCACCTGGAATTTTGGGAGGACGGTGAAGATATAGTCGTCACCTGGTCCCCCAATGTCAACTATGATGGTTGGGTAGAGACTTTGCACGGCGGCATCATCAGCACCCTCATTGATGAGGTCGCCAACTGGGTGCTGTCACGCCGACTGCAGACGGCTGGTGTCACCACCAAACTCGAAGTCAAGTACCGCAGACCCGTCTCAACCCTTGACAAACAGATCACCCTGCGTGGCCACCTGACAGGAAACGTGCGCAACTACTACACCGTGCACGTCACACTTCACGACAGCGAGGGCCGCTTGTGCGACGAGGGTGATGTCACTTACTGCATGTTTGACAAAACCCGTTCCCGTGAAATGGGCTTCACCGCCTGCCTCACCGAAGACGAATCCACTACTTGCCAGTAATCAAGCGGGCTGCGGTGGTGGTGCATACAGCGGTGCCAAGGCGCTTTTTCAAGCGGCTGTAGCCATCGAGCATAGCGGTGCGCTGCGGGGTGTCGTCGAGCAGGGCGGTCAAGTGACGGTCGATGCTGTCAACGGTGCACAGGTGCATCAACAGTTCGGGAATAATGGCTTCGTCGGTGATGAGATTGGGCAGAGTTACATATTTACCTGTTAACAAGCGACGATAGAAATTGTAGGACCACTTGCTGCCGTTGAAACGGTAGCAGGCGACTTGTGGAGTGTCCAGCAGCGCCGTCTCAAGTGTCGCTGTGCCCGAGGTGACCAATGCCGCACGGGCGTGATGCACGAGCGGATAGGTGGCATCGCGCAGCACAGGCACGCTCTTGCCCGCCAAGACGTTGCGGTAGAGGCTGTCGTCAATATTTGGTGCACCGGCGATGACTGTTTGATACTCGGGATGACGTGATGCCGCATCGAGCATGAGGGGCAAATTATCGCGGATTTCACGCACCCGGCTCCCTGGCACAAGGGCGATAATGGGACGGTCGGGAAGGTCAAATCGGTCGATGAAATGGGAAAAATCGGGGAAATCCTTACTGGCTTGAGCCACTTCTTGCACCGTGGGATTGCCCACATAGGTAGCCTTGTAGCCTCGCTCCAGATACCAGTCGGGTTCAAATGGCAAGATGCAGTACATGTGGTCCACATAACGGCGGATGTCCTTGACACGCCATTCCTTCCACACCCACACCTTGGGCGAAATGAAATAATGTACAGGGATACCTAAATTGTGGGCATACTTGGCCACCTTGAGATTGAACGACGGATAATCCACGAGAATCAACGTATCGGGCTGCCACTCGTCGATGGCGCGACGGGCAGTACCCAGGAAACCAAGTATCTTGCCCAAATGCCTCAATACATCAGCAAACCCCATGTAAGCCATATCCTTGTAATGGATGATGGGCTGCACGCCAGCTTGATTTGACATGAGGTCTCCGCCCAAGAAGCGGAATTCTGCTTGACAATCCAGTTGTTTAATGGATTCTATCAGATGTGAGGCATGCAGGTCGCCCGAGGCCTCACCGGCAATAAGGAAGTATTTCATGGCTATCTGCGTTTTAGTGTGATAAAGTCAAACTCATAGGCATTCTTGTGGTCGCTCGCGTGATGCTCTCGACTCACTTCCTGCCACTGGTTCATGTCGAGGGCGGGGAAAAAGACATCGGCACTCGCCCAGCGGGCATGAATCAACGTGAGGTGCAGGACATCTATCAACGGAAGGGCTTGCTTATAGATCTGTGCCCCGCCGATGATGAATACGGTATCGGTCAGGGCGGCAGCGATGGCCTCTTCCAGACTGTGCACTATCGTGACCCCTGGATATTGCCAACCGTCGTTGCGCGTGATCACGATATTCTGGCGGCCCGGCAACGGACGACGCGGGAATGACTCAAACGTCTTGCGCCCCATGACGATGCTGTTGCCCATGGTGATTTCTTTGAAGTGGCGCATGTCGGCAGGCAGATGACACAACAGGTCGCCCTGGCGACCGATGCCCCAATCGCTGGCTACGGCTACTATGGCTTGTATCGATTTCATTTTCTCATTTATACCGAGACTACGCCCTTGATTGCGGGCCATGGATCGTAGCCCTCGAGGGTGAAGTCGTCATACTGATAATCGTCAATACTCTTGACCTCGGGATTGAGCACCATGCGCGGCAACGGTCGTGGTTCACGTGATAGTTGCTCCCGTATCTGATCAAAGTGGTTACGGTAAATATGCGCGTCACCGAAGGTGTGAATAAATTCGCCTGGCTCTAAACCTGTTACATGGGCCACCATCATGAGCAACAAGGCATAGGATGCGATATTGAACGGGACTCCCAAGAACAGGTCGGCACTGCGCTGATACAGTTGCAGGCTCAACTTGCCCTGCGCCACGTAGAACTGGAATAGCGAGTGGCATGGTGGCAGTTTCATCGTGGGTACCTCGGCCACGTTCCATGCACTCACCATGATGCGACGGCTGTCAGGATTGTTTTTGATCTGGTCGATAACTTGGGCAATCTGGTCGATAGTGCCACCGTTGCCGTCGGGCCATGCACGCCACTGGCTGCCATAAACGGGACCCAGGTCGCCATTCTCGTCGGCCCACTCGTTCCAGATGCGCACACCATGCTCTTGCAACCAGCGCACATTGGTGTCCCCGCGCAGGAACCACAACAGCTCATAGATTATTGACTTGAGGTGGACTTTCTTGGTCGTTAGCAAGGGAAAACCGTCGGCCAGGTTGCAACGCAACTGATAGCCAAAAACGCTGCGCGTGCCCGTCCCCGTACGATCCTCCTTGTCCACGCCATGCTCCATCACGTGGCGTATAAGGTCAAGATATTGCTTCATCAGTAACTGGTCATTATATGGTTATTGGCCACAAAATTATAAAAAAAACAAAAACTATACAAAAATCGGATGCCGAGGGTTTGTGTATCAAGGGTTTTACCGTTGCTACGATGTGGGGCGTGAGGGCTTTAAGCGGTCGCTAATAATTATTTATAAAATAATTGACATCTTTTGTTAATTGTCACAACTCTTTATCTAAATTTGTAGCGTGAAAGTGCAATTCCACCATCGACCTGCTGCTGGGCGGTGGCACTATTGATAACCCCGCTGCTGATTGCAACCAGAGTGGTGATGTAACAATCAGTGATGTGACCGCACTGATCGACTTCCTGTTGGGTGGGGCCTGGAACTAAATCATCAGTCAACGCCAAGGTATATCCCTCATGCTCTCTCGGGTGTGGGGGATATGTTTTATGGGATGGATCATATAAAAAAGGAGATGCCACCATATAATGATCGCATACGGCAGCAACTTCGATCGCAATATCGCTCAAATCCTTCGAGAGAAAAACCATTGTATGTCGCAAAAATGTGTTGATCACTATAGGCGCATGCACATGTGAAATGGATGAACAGATGAGCCGGTGGCATGTGATTGCTGCGTCCCATGGATGCGTCGTCACTCAAGTGACGTGGCATCTCTTGTGATATAATCGTAAGAATATTTGACATTTTATTCACTTTTTTTACCTTGACTGGTTTACGAATCAAGAATTATAACTAAATTTGCCCTGTCATCAGAGTTCTTGTTTTAACACTGTATTGGGTGAAGTCTCTGAAATGACAATACCCTCCTGCCTATCGGGTGTGGGTGATGAAGTCAAGGATTATAGTTTGCCTCCTGATGGGGGTTGAGTAGCCAATTAGAAACAATAACCATAATAAACCAGTCATTACATTATGTATAAAATTGAGAATCATCCTATTATTGATCTACCTAAAGAAGAATACGTGGAATTCCAGTTTGAAGGGAGAACCGTTCGCGGCCAGAAAGGCAAAACCATTGCTGCCGCCCTTCATCAGGCTGGATTAATTGTACATAGCCACAGCACCACGGGTCGTAATCGCAGCCTGGAGTGCGGCATCGGCAAGTGCGGTGCCTGTGAAATGCTCGTTGACGGCCAGGTGCGTCGCATCTGCATCACCAGCGTTGATGGTGTGAAGGAGGTGTGTGAGATCCCCAAGGACTATATGCCCAATGGCAAGCCCCGTGCAGTCAGTGGGACCAAGATATACAAGACCACGGTTGCCATCATCGGTGGCGGTCCTGCCGGACTGGCTTGCCGCGAGCAGCTCACGGCACTGGGCATCCCCAATATCGTTGTCGATAACAATGCCACCGAGGGTGGTCAGTTCAATATGCAGACCCACCAGTTCTTCTTCTTTGAGAAGGAGCAGAAGTTTGGCGGTATGCGTGGTTTTGACATTGCCAAGACGCTCGCCGGCGATAACCATGACGGCATCCTGCTCAATAACACCGTGTGGGACCTGCTGGAAGGCCGCCGCATCGCCCTGAAGAATATTGTTACCCAGGAGGTGAGCTACATTGATGCGGACCATCTGGTGGTGGCCACGGGTGCCGTACCGTTCATGCCCGTGTTCGAGAACGATGATGTGCCCGGCGTTTACACCGCTGCCGTGTTCCAGAAGATGATGAACCAGGAACACACCCTGCTGGGTAAGAGCGTGCTCACCGTGGGTGCAGGCAACATCGGCTACTTGACCAGCTATCAGGCTATGCAGGCCGGAGCGACCATCAAGGCCATCATCGAGGGTATGGACCATGAGGGCGGCTTCCCCGTTCAGGCCAACCGTGTGCGCCGTCTGGGCATTCCCATCATGACCTCACATGTGCTCATCCGTGCTATCCCCAACGAGGACTACACCGGCGTTACCGGTGCCGTGATTGCCGAGTGCAAGAATTTCCAGCCCATTCCTGGCACCGAGCGCGTGATTGACGATATCGACATCATCAACATCTGTACGGGCCTCATCCCAGACAACCAGTTGCTCGTGAAGGGGCGCTCGGTATTCGGTCGCAACGTCTATGGTGCTGGCGATGCCGTCCGCATCGGCGAGGGCACCAGCGCTGTGCTGCGAGGTCGCCAGGTGGCCTATGAGGTGGCTCAGGAACTGGGTCTCCGTTTCCCCTACGAGGATTATCTGGAAGTTTCCCGCCAGTATATCGACTCGCAGCAGCGCCCCGTTCGCCTGCTCGATGAACCACGCATTCCCAGTGAGGAGCGTATGGCTCTCAAGCCTTATGTCCAGATTAACTGCCTCTATGGCTTCGCTTGCAATCCTTGCACCTTCTCTTGTCCGCAAGGAGCCATCACCAAGCCCACAACATCGTCGGTACCCATCGTCGATTATGACAAGTGCATCGGTTGCATGCAGTGTGTGAACCACTGTCCTGGTCTGGCAATCTTCGGCTACGACAAGCGCAAGAATGTGGTATTCCTGCCAGTAGAGTATGAGGTGGGCGAGGGCAAGGAAGTGTTCCTGGTCGATGATAACGGCGCCAAGGTGGGCGAGGGTGTTATCGAGAAAGTCCTCAAGAAAGACAACAAGACCAACGTGGCCCGAGTGCAGGCTACCCAGGTCGATGACCTCAACCAAGTCAAGGGCTTTATCCTCAAGGAGCTTTATCCCGAGCCCTTGAACCTGCGTCCTCTCACTCATCCCGAGGAGGGCAAGGCTTTTGTCTGCCACTGCGAAGATGTGGACGTGAAGACACTGCTCGCAGTGATAGGCGACCGCAAGTATATATCGGTGGATGAACTCAAGCACACCACCCGCATGGGCATGGGTCCCTGCCGCGGCAAGCGTTGCGTGTCGCGCGCCAAGCAGATCCTGCGTGCCCATGGCATTGAGGTGACTGGCGATAGCACCCCGCGTGCCCCGCTGGCCAACCAGGTCACCCTGGGCGACGTGTACAATGGCGAGAGTCAGGAAACCTTCATCTTTGAGCATGGATCGGTCATTGAGAAAGCCGAAACGGAGATTCTCGTCGCCGGCGGTGGTATGGCAGGTAGTGCGGCATTCCGCTACTTTGCCGAGGCAGGCAAGCGCACAGTCCTGGTCAACTATGACCGTGGCTCGACGTGGCGCTGCATCGGTGGCGGTCGCCCCGCCTTCTCCAACCCCGACATTAGCGACATCGCGATGCACAACCTGGAAATCTTCCGCGATGACCAGCAACATTGCAACATCGACCTGAAGATGACCCGCTATGTCAACCTGGTCCATGACGATGCCACCTACCGTTCCCTGGACGCCTCACGCGCATGGAGCGAGGCCTACATGATTGACCGCAAGGACTTCACCAAGGAAATCTCGCCTTACTGGAATCCCAATGATGACGTTTACAGCCACGCCTTGATTTCAGAGAATTGCTGGCAAGCCACGCCTGGACGCACCATTGATTATGTGCGCACGGTGGGTAAGCAGCACGGTGGACAAGTGCTCGAGGATTGCGAGGTGCTGCACGTGCAGCGTGCCGGCGACAAGTATCGCGTGCTGGTTCGTCGCCACGATAAGCACTATGTGGAATACACCTGTGATCACTTTGTCAACGCCATGGGTTGGGGCTCCGAGAAGTTTACCGACATGCTCGGCATCGACACCCAGCTCTATCCAGTTAAGCACCAGGCGTTCATCACCCGTCGATTGCCCAACTTGGGCGTCAACGGTGACTCGCTCGACATGATTATCGATCGTCGCCACTATAAGGGCTTCAACGCCGTTTACGGTCAGCAGTTCCTGCACACCGGCCAAATCATCGGTTGCGCGTCACCCGACTGCGACCCCTATGAGGCACGCCAGAACTTGAAGTATAACAGTCAAGCCTTCCTCAAGGTGGTGAGCGAGATGTTTGCCCACTGGATTCCCAATCTGGCATCCGTCGGCTTCCATGCAGTGTGGGCTGGCTACTACATTGAGCCACGTTACATCATTGATCCCGAAGTCGGCCTGTTGACTGGCTTGCGTGGTCATGGCTTCATGCTTGGCCAGTACCTTGCCAAGCTCTATGTGGACAAGTATCTGGGCAAGCCTGTTCCCGCCTACATGAAGGACCTTGCCATCGGAGGCAAGGGGCTGAGCGAGAACGCTTTCCAGTAAACCGTTGAACGAGAAATCCTCCAGCACAGTGCTTCCGAAAGTCAGACAATGACTTTCGGGAGCATTTTCACATGGCTTTTCATCAATAATTGTCGCAAAAAGTGTGTGTGAATGTGGAAGAATTGTTGTACCTTTGTAGTATGAATTGAAGTGCATAATAATTCTCCTTTTCCAAGTCTATTGGAAATGACTCCAGATTGATATTTCATTTTTATTCACCTCATTAAAATTAAGAGTTTATTTATGAAAAAAGTTTTATCTCTCCTCTTTGTTGCCCTGCTGGCACTGTCGGCTTGGGCAGACACGACTGTAACATTTATCCCTGGAGAAACCGTCGGCAGCAACACGACAGCGACGGCTGCTGATGAAATGTCGCTCGATGGCGTGAAATTCTCTTGCACGACGGCAGCGTTTGCTGCGGCACAGTATCGATTTGGCGGCGGTAGCACAACCACGATTACGTCAACAGTGGGAAAAATCAAGAAGATTGAGTTTACTTGCACCGCATCCTATGGCCAGAGCTATGGACCTAATCAGTTGTATGGCGATGGCTATTCTTCGCAATCGGGCAGTAACGTGGGCACCTGGCAAGGCGAGGCCGAAACCATTGTCCTGAAGGCTGCGTCACAGTGCCGTGTCAGCAAGATTGTAGTTACTATTGCCGAGGACGTTGTTACCGAGCTTGTCGCTCCCGTGTTTACCCCTAACGGTGGCGAGTTCAGTGGCAGCCTGGAAGTGACACTGTCCTGTGCTACCCAGAATGCCCAGATCTATTACTGGGAAGGAACTGAGGAAGAGCAGAGCGAGTGGGTTTACTACAATGGTCCGTTCTATGTGACCGACACCAAAACCTACACCGCAGTCTCGATGAAGGGTAGCGACATGAGTGACTATGTTACCGTCACCTTCACCAAGGTTGAACAGACCGTTGACGCTCCCGTGTTCTCGCCTGCATCGTGCAGTTTCAGTGATCCCTTTGAGGTAACGCTGTCCTGTGCAACTCCCAATGCCAAGATTTTCTACAGTCTGGATAACGAAATGTGGAGCGAGTACACAGGAGCTATTCCTGTTACCGATGACCTCACCATCTGGGCCAAGGCCGTTGTTGGTGACATTGAGAGTGAGGTAGTCAGCGCTACCTACACCAAGTTGCCCGAAACCACTGTTGAAGTAACTTTTGACGCTGCTGTTGACCCGGGTAACGGCAGCACCACCCGTCACTCTTACACGGTGGTCAAGGATCTTGTGACCATGTATGTGGGTGATGGTACTGTTTACAGTGACCACTACCGCATCTATGGTCCCAATGACAGCTCTGCCTTTGTATTCACATCGGCTGGTGCCCCCATCATCAAGATTGAATTGAGCAGCGGCACCGCAAGCCAGACCCCCAGCAACCTGTCATTGCTCGATAACGAGAATGGCACCTACACCACCAGTGGCAAGGAGGGTACTTGGGTTGGCAATGCTCAGGAAGTGGCCTTCAAGGTGAATGCCCAGGTGCGCTTGTACACTGTCATTGTGACTCTTGCTGGCCAGGAGGAACCCACTTATCAGGTGGGCGACGTGAATCATGACGGTCACGTGACGATAGCCGATGTTACGGCGCTCATCGACTACCTGTTGTCGGACAGCAGTGCTGCTCCTGCCGAGGGGGATGTGAACGGTGACAGCAATGTGACGATTGCTGATGTAACAGCCCTGATTGATTTGCTGCTGGGTGGCAACGCCGAGTAAATAGAGTCAGGATATTCACATGACGTGGGCAGGTTCTAATCGTTGGGACTTGCCCATTTTTTCATGTGTGTATTTGGTGAGTTCACTGAATTTAACTACCTTTGTCAATAATCAAATCAATGTCTGAGGGATATGGAAAAAGGATTTAATATCGGTATGTCATTTTCGGGTGGCGGTTACAGGGCTGCGACATTTGACTTAGGCTCCTTGTCGTTTCTGAACTCGATCGGTCTTAAAGACGGGCGTACATTGCTCGACTGTGTATCGGCGCTGTCGTCGGTTTCGGGGGGAACTATCACCGCAATGAAGTATATGCTGGCGCGGGCGCGTGGCCAGAAGGTCGATGACATGGTCAATGAATTGTACGAATTCCTGTGTAACGAAGACCTGATGACCCATGCATTGCAGCGGTTGAGCGACGAGAAGGCCAACCGCGATGCTTCGAGCATCAAGATCATGGCAGGCATCTATGACAACCTCTTGTTTGGAAACGCCACGATGGCCGACATTATTGAACACTTTGACCGTATCCCCGTTAAGGACTACACGGCTCTTGCTACCGACTTTGACAACTCGTTGCCCTTCCGCTTCCGCTTGACCGAGGGACGCATGACCGACGGTGCGAGGATGACTTACGGCGTGTTTGGCAACCAGAAGCACAGTATCGGTCGCAGTGTGGTGCCGTACATCACGCCAGGCGAAGCCTTGGCATGTTCGTCGTGTTTCCCCAGTGGATTTGAGCCAATGATGTATCCTGATGACTTCAAGCTGTCACAGAATCCCGATCTTGTCGCAGACATCAGCATGCGCTTTGGTCTCATGGATGGCGCCTTGAGTGACAACCAGGGCATTGAACCCATCCTGCTCGCCGAGCAGCGTATGAATAAGTACCGCGAGGACAAATCGCGCACCGACAAGGCTCTTGACCTGATTATCGTCAGCGACGTGGCAAGCCCCTACATGGAAGGGTATGAACCAAGTGAGCAGATGATGTCACCAGGCATCGGTAGATTGACCTTAGGCCGACTGCGCAACTATGGCCTGATCACTGAAGCGATTGTCATTGTCCTGTTCATCTTGGCTCTGGTGTTGGGCAGCAACTTCTGGCTGGGAGTGATGACGGTTGTATTGGCGATTGTGACAGTGGTCAATGTCGCTGGCGCTCTGCTCAAGACCAAGATGTTCGATGCCATCCGTAAAACCTTCGTCGGCGATAGGGCCGCGTTTATCAGCCACTTGAAATTTGCCACGCTTGAAGCGATGGTGATGAACCGTGCCAAGTCGGTGATCATGATGAGTAGTGAGGTGTTTCTCAAACGGTTGCGCCAGATGAATTATGATTCAATCTACAATGACAAGTCATGGCACAATCGTGTGGTGACGAGTACGGTATATGAATTGCGTCCCGGAGAACGCTGGGAGAGCATGTGCAAGAACGGAACCCTGCCTGAATACCTCGTTCCCAGCGAGGCCATGCAGCAGAATAGCGCCCGTGCCGCCAGCATGGGCACCACGTTGTGGTTTACTGCTGAGGAAAAGGCTACAGGCATGCCACGGGTATTGATGTCAGCGGGTCAGTACACCATGTGCTATAACCTGCTGCGGTATATTGAACAGATTGAAAAAGACCCCACCAATCTCACCGAAGCCCATCGCCAGCTCATCTCTTGTAAACCTCAACTGCTCGCGGCCTGGCAACGATTTCAGCAAGACCCCTGCTGGATGGTGCCTCAAGGTGCACGCTCTTGACCCCCTTAGCGCATCGGATGAGATGTGGGACTATTGATAATGATGAATATTCTATTTTAATTCACCTAAAGGGCGTTTTTGTTGAGAAAAAAATCAATAAATATGTTGTCTTGTTTGCAGAATGTTACTATCTTTGCATGGTGAACCAATTTTTAAGTATATAGTTAGATGGAGACAACAACATTAACAAAAAAACCAAGAAAAAAGAAAGTACTCGTGAAAAGAAAACGTGACCGCTTACAATTGATCACAGATTTGATCAAGACCAATTGCATCGGCAGTCAGAGTGAATTGGCCGACATGTTGCGTGAGCACAATATTAATGTGACTCAAGCGACATTGTCGCGCGACCTCAAGGCGCTGAAAATCTCTAAGGTGGCTACCGATCGCAACACTTACATGTATATCATTCCTGATAGCAATCAGTTACAGGATAGATTGCTGAGTATGCGTCAGACCGATGCTCATGCCGCTAAGCAGGTGGGGCTGGTTTCAATCACCTTCTCGGGCAACATTGCCGTGATTAAGACGCGCAATGGCTATGCCCCTGGTCTGGCTTACGATATTGATATGAGTCGTCCGCCCGAGGTGGTCGGCACCATCGCTGGAGCAGACACAGTCGTAGCCATTCTTGCCGAGGGGGTAACGCATGAGCAAGCAAGAGCCGCATTTGAGCAATTTATGCCCAAGAATTCTCCCGTGCCCACCTCAGCCCAATAACAAGTGCTGATGATAAAGGTTGGGATAACTGGATGTGAAAACTTGCGTGCTGCCGAGTTGGTGAGGTTGCTCATCAACCACCCTGATGTGGAGCTGATGTGGGCTACCAATACCACGGGTAGTGCCGTCCGCCTGGATCATATTGTGCCCGGTATTGTGGGGGAGTGTGACCTCATGGTCAATGACGAGCATCCACGCGACAGCGTGGATGTGGTATTCACTTGCGACCCGCGTGAGCGTCAAGCTCGGGTTCTTGACGAACTGGCCTTGCCAGCCGATACCCGTGTCATCGACATGAGTGGCAGCCATAACCTTGATCATGGCGAGAATAAGCCATGGACTTATGGACTGAGCGAAATGCAACGACGGGTACTGGTGCATGATGCACGACAAGTGACCGTGCCTGGAAATGTAGCTGTGGCATCGTTAGTCGCATTGATGCCGATGGCTCGCAACCTGTTGCTTAATAGTCCGCTGACCCTGCATGTGGCAATGGGCTCATTGGGATTTCCCTGTTGCGATGGTGATCGTGCTGTCACTCTCGACGGCATGGATGCCCAGCAGTGGATGGACTTGCAGCGTCAAGAAGTGGTCATGGCATTGACTCAGTGTCAGTCGAGTTTTAACCAGCCCGTCGAGATGAGCATCACACCGCATGCCGAGCATCGCACGCTCGCTGTGGATGTGCGGTTCTCCTGTGGCGTGGACGAGGAGATGGTGAGGCAGCTCTATGAGCAGTATTACCACGACCATAACTTTGTGTTCCTGGTTGACCGTCCCATTGTTACGGCTGATGTGGAGAATACTAACAAGTGCCTTCTCTATCTTGAGAAGGATGATTCCAGCCAGATGCTCACGATTCATGCCGTGATGGATCTCTTGCTAAAAGGGTCTGCTGGCACCGCTGTGCATGTGATGAACCTGTTATTCGGCCTACATGAACGGGTGGGATTGAATCTCAAGGCAACCGGTTGTTAATAGACAATACATTATTTATATATAGATTGTAAAACCAATACCATTAAGTATTATGTCAGTAAACAAAGTCATTCTGTTGGGGCGTGTGGGCAAAGACCCCGATGTGCGCTATGTAGCGCAAAATCAGCCCGTAGCATCGTTTACACTTGCCACTACCGACAGGGCCTATACCAACGCTAATGGTGTTCAGGTCCCCGAACGCACTGAGTGGCACAACATTGTCATGTGGGGAAAGAACGCCGAGGTAGCCGAGCGCTACATCCGCAAGGGTACCCAGATTTACCTTGAAGGTCGCCTGCGCACACGGGCATGGGAGGATCGCAATCAAGTGAAGCGTTACACCACCGAGATCTATGTTGACACCTTTGAATTGCTTGCCCGACCTGCCAACTCACCTCAGCAGCCCCAGCAACAGGCTCAGCAACCCCAACAGCCCGCAGGCAATCAGAACGGAGGAACCCCATTCTGATCAATCGAATAAGATAACCACTGGTATAATATAACACGGGATCCTTGTCTATCAAGAATCCCGTGTATTGTTTCGCCCGTATTGGCGGTTAACGTCAATTAGAGAAATTTGTCACCAAACTTGGTTTTCACGTCGTTGACATACTGCTTGATCCTCTGCTCCTCTTCCATGGGAACGATGAGTAGCGCATCGTCAACATCGGCGACAATGTAGCCTTCCAACCCCGATGCTACCACCAGTTTGTCGCCCTTTATGGCAACGATATTGTTGTGACTGTTGAACATGAGCGCCTTGCAGTTCTGGGTCACATTTCCATCACGGTTCTTGGGTGAGTGGTCATAGAGTGACCTCCAGGTGCCCAAGTCGTTCCAGCCGAAGTCCACGGTCTCAACATAGACGTTGGGGGCTTTCTCCATTACGGCAAAGTCGATGCTGATGCTGGGGCTCTCCTCAAAGTGGGCATTGATATATTGCTGTTCCTGTTGAGTGCCGAAGTATTCCTGGCCTCTCTCAAAGACCGCATTGACCTCGGGTGAACAATGGTTGAGGGCCTTGAGGATGCTGTCGGCGCTCCAGAAAAACATCCCTGAGTTCCAGAAAAATTCGCCCGACTTAATGAACACGCGTGCCAACTCCTCGTTGGGCTTCTCGGTAAACGTCTTGACTGCCGCAAAGTCCCCTTCAACTTGTTCTCCCACCTGGATGTAGCCATAACCGGTCTCGGTGCGGCTGGGCTTGATGCCCATTGTCACAAGTGCGTCCCGCGTCTCGATGAACTCAAATGCCTTAACCACGCTTTCACGGAATCGCTCCACGTTCAGGATGAGATGATCGCTGGGAGCGACCATCATCTTGGCCTCAGGGTTGATGGCCTTGATGTGATGGGCTGCCCATGCGATGCACGGCGCAGTGTTGCGGCGAACGGGCTCAAGCAAAATCTGGCTGGCAGCGATATCGGGTAGTTGCTCCTTGATGAGTGGCTCATACATCTCGTTGGTAATGAGGATGATGTTGTTAACGGGTACGATGCCCTGCATGCGGTCAAACGCCATCTGCAACAAGCTGCGTCCAGTGCCAAAGAAGTCCAGGAACTGTTTGGGCTTTTCCACTTTGCTAAAGGGCCAGAAACGGCTTCCCACACCGCCGCACATGATAACGCAATATCGGTTGTCGTTCATTGTGATATCTCTCTGTTTTAATCGTTATTGGTTGTATCGTGATTTATTGTTGCAGACAAAGGTACAAATAAAATCAGATAGCATCTAACTACTGAGCATTTTTTTCAGTCCATCCATGCATGAGTGTGGTGCCATTGCACCATGAATCCAGAAAAAAGTGCCAAGAGGGCAAAATCAACATCATGATGCTTGCCCCCTTGGTGATAGCTATGAGTTAATGACCCTGCAGTTACTCATTATAATAAATGGGTAACGTGCGGCTAATGCTTTGCTCCAGTGAAATGAGTGTCTCGGTGGCAGCTACGCCGTCGATGTGCTGAATGCGGTCGTTGACCAGTGACATTAAGTGTTCATTATCACGGGCATAAACCTTAATCATCATAGTGTAGTGTCCAGTGGTGAAGTGACACTCGACTACTTCCTTGATTTTGAGTAACTCGGGCACCACATTGCGGTACATGGAGCCACGTTCCAGTGTTAATCCGATAAAAGTGCAGGTCGAATATCCGAGCAGCTTGGGGTTCACATTATACCCCGATCCAGTAATGACGCCATCATCGATGAGACGCTGGATTCTCTGATGAACGGCTGCGCGTGATACTCCGCATACCTGGGCAACGTCTTTGCTTGGTATGCGCGCGTTGTTCATTACAATTTCAAGAATTTTCTTATCCAGAGTATCAATTTTTTCCATGATGTGAGAGATTTATATCACATTGCAAATGTAGCCATTTTTTTTCATGTTGCTATAGGTTTCGGTAAATATTTTTCAAAAAAAAACTATTTTTTCGGTTAATTGATTGTAATATAAATGATTATGTGTTTTTTAAAAAGTGGAGCCTAAATGCGGATTTTGGGCAACATTAAGTGTGTCCGCACCATTGAGCACGGAAGAATGAGTTGTCAGGCTATTGGCTTAATAAATTAATTGCCGGTATGAAAGACGCTGTGAGGCAGGGCTCGCATGTTGTATCTCGATGCCATGGACTCACCGTAGGCTCCAGCTGAACGGATGGCAATTAGGTCTCCACGGTGGGTCACGGGCAGGCTGCGGTCGTGGGCAAATACGTCACTTGACTCGCAGACAGGGCCGACGATATCATAGACCGCCTGGGTGCTCTCGCGGGATGTCAAGTTCTGGATTTCGTGATGCGCTTCATAGAGCGCTGGCCTGATGAGGTCGGTCATGCCGGCATCGAGGATGACGAACTTCTTGTTACGACTCTCCTTGACAAAGGTGACACGGGTAATCAGCGTGCCGCACTCGCCCACGATTGAACGGCCCAACTCAAAGTGTAGTTCCTGATTATCACGCAGTTTGAGGTGGTTCTTGAAAGTGTTGAAGTAACTTTCAAAATCGGGTAGAGGATGAGTGTCGGGAGTGGAATAGTCGATGCCTAAACCGCCCCCCACATTGATGATTTCAAAGTGGATTCCGCGCTTGTCGTAATGGTCGAGCAGCCCATTGATGGTGTCGCACAGCATGACAAAAGGCTGCATGATTGTAATCTGGGAACCGATGTGAAAATGCAGGCCGCGCAAGTGGATGTTAGGAAGTTCCAGAGCGTGATTGATAACCGACTCAAGGACCTCGATATTGATGCCGAATTTGTTGTCGGCTGTTCCTGTTGTAATATACTTGTGGGTGTGGGCATCGATGTCGGGATTGACTCTGAAGGCAATGTTGGCGGTCTTACCCATTTCTTGAGCAAGCTGGTTAATGACATCGAGTTCGGGGACTGATTCCACGTTGAAGCACCCGATGTCGTAGGACAGTCCAAAACGGATTTCCCAGTCGGTTTTTCCAACGCCCGAGAAGTTCATGTCTTGGGTCGGAAACCCTGCTTCGATAGCCGCTTTAAGTTCACCGCCACTCACCAGGTCCGCTCCCAGTCCATGATGCATTATCTCGTTGATGATGTGAGGGTTGCCGTTTGCCTTGAGCGCATAGTGCACCTTGAACGGAAAGCCTGCGGTGCAGCGCTTGATTTCGTCGATAGTGGAGCGCAGCACGTCCATGTCATAGTAGTAAAACGGCGTTGGGGTCTTCTCGACAAGATCCATCGCAAATCCGTGTTGATTAAATGTGTCAAGCATACAAATATCTTGCTAATAAATCCTTAAATCAAAAAATGGCACATGCCTTCTGAGTTGTGTGCCATCTATCTCTTAAATCAACGATTATTCTAAGTTTCCGTCTTATAGACGGCCTTCTGATATCATGTGGCAAAAGTATTAAAAAAATCTCTAAAAAAATGTGTATAAATCATAAATACTGCAAAAATGGTGATTTTCTGGAGGTAGATTGTGTTAGACGGGAATCGGGAATGAGCCAATCGTGATGGGAGCGTAGCTTCAATCGGGCCCAATTTAGAACTTTTTGCAGTTGTAAATTATTGACAAGTTTAATATATCATGCTGAAACCCAATGGCTATAAAGTTATCAACAATGGGGTGTTGAAAAATATTCTTTTAAAATTGCAAATTAATGGCTTTGCGATTGTAAATTATCAAAAAAAAAGTAGTACCTTTGGAGTCCTCAAAAAAGCGAGGCAAAAGTTGACACACCAAGAGAAAGCAATGGAACAAGTAGTTTATCATATCCCGGCCCTGCTCGTCGAAACGATAGCTGGGCTTGCCATCAAGTCGGATGGCACCTATGTGGACGTCACCTTCGGTGGTGGCGGTCACAGCCGTGCCATCATGGAGCACTTGGGTCCTAATGGTCGTCTCGTGGGGATGGATCAGGATATGGATGCTTGGTCCAACCGTTTACAGGATCCGAGGTTTACATTTGCACACGGCAATTTTGCCTACCTCCAGAATTTCCTGCGCTACTACGGCATCAATGGCGTGGATGGTATTCTTGCCGACCTGGGTGTCTCGTTCCATCACTTTGACGATGTGGAACGCGGCTTCACATTCCGGGCTGACGCGCCACTGGACATGCGCATGAACCGCAGCGCATCGTTCACCGCGCGTGAACTGCTCAACAGCTATGACGTGGACCGCTTGGCCGATGTCCTTTACCTGTATGGCGAGTTGCGGCAGTCCCGTCGCCTGGCGGCAGCCATCGTTAAGGCCCGTCCGCTGTCAACGACAGGACAGTTGGTCGAGGTCCTGCGTCCCTTGCTCAAGGCTGCCCAGGAGAAGAAAGAGCTCTCGATGGTTTTCCAAGCCTTGCGCATCGAGGTCAACGGCGAGTTAGATGCCCTGCGTAAATTGTTGTCCCAGTCGATGGATGTGCTCAATCCTGGTGGCAGGCTTGCCATCATCACCTATCACTCCTTGGAGGACAGGCTGGTCAAGAACTTCATGCGCACTGGCAACATCGAGGGTAAGCAGGAGAAGGACTTCTATGGCCGTGTCAACACCCCATGGCGAGTGATCACGGGCAAGGTGATCGCTCCCAGCGACGAGGAGGTGGCTCGCAATCCCCGTTCGCGCAGTGCCAAGCTGCGCATCGCCGAGTTTGTAGGCATCAATGACAAGTGATTTTACCCATAAAGTATTGATACAGAACTATGAAAGGGAATAATTCAGCAATCAATGGGAAAAAGGCCGGAAAAGACATCATCCAGGGCCGATTCTTCTCGCTTGACTTCTTCAAGCGGAATGCCGTGTACATCATCGCCCTCGTGGTGATGACGCTGGCCTATATTGCCAATAAGTTTGTTTGCCAGAGCAGCATGCAGGAAGTCTTGAATCTCAAGGTGGAACTTGCCAATGCCCAAACCGACCTCGTGAATGCGAGTGCCGACTACAATTCGATGATTCTCGAGAGCGAGATGACCAAGCTCATGAGAGAGAAGCATCTGGGCTTGACTGCTCCTGACGATCCCCCCTATGAATTGAAGTCCAAGTAAGTAATCAGTAGTCCCATCTAATGTCCGAACCACTATGGCAATGAAACAGAATAATAAGCGACATATTCTTGTCAGGTATGGAATCGTTGTAGGATTCATGCTCCTGTTCTCCATCACGATTGTGTGGAACTTGTTTAAAACCACCACTATCCAGGCCAGGGCTTGGCAGATGAAGGCAGACTCGGTCTTGACCATCACCACGCCCATTGAGCCTGAACGTGGCAAGCTGCTCGCCGATAATGGGACGGTACTTGCTGCTAACCTGCAATACTATGTGCCCCGCATCGACTGGTTTACCGATGGCATTAAGGAGGACACGCTGATGAAGGATATCGGCCCGTTGTGCGACAGCCTTGCCGTATTTGATAACACGATGACGGCCGAGCAGTGGAAGTCCAAGATTCTTGAGGATCGCAAGCGCATCCTGGATGCAGCCAAGAATCCGGCTCCTGGCAAAAAGGCCAGGAAGAACCGTGCCTACAAGCTGTTTACTCGCATGCTCACACACAAGGAGTATGAGCGCGTTCGTCGTTTCCCGTTCCTGTGCCGTGCCAAGAACAAGAACGGCTTCTACTACGAGATGCACAACCGTCGCATCAAGCCCTACGGTAACATGGCTGCCCGTAGTATCGGCACTGTAGGTCAGGACTCCCTCAGTAGCTGCATCCGTGGCCGTTCGGGTTTGGAAATGGCGTTGGACTCTCTGCTCTATGGCAAGCCGGGTAAGGCCCGCAACATCCAGCTCACCAACGGCATCGTCAGAGCCGAGAGTGTGCCTGCTGTCAAGGGATATGACATCACCACGACCATCAATGTCCAGATACAGGATATCGTGGAAAATGAGCTCAATAACATGTGCCTCGAGACGGGTGCCGAGTGGGGTACCTGTGTGCTCATGGAGGTGGCAACAGGCGAAATCAAGGCGATCAGTAATCTGGAACTTGATTCCAAGACGGGCAACTATGTCGAGGGTGTGAATCACGCTGTGCTGGGCTATGAGCCAGGTTCTGTGGTCAAGACCATCTCAATGATGGTGGCCCTCGAGGACGGCATCATCAGCAATATCGATGAACCCATTGTCACGGGTTCGTCATGGACCTATGCAGGTGGTAACCCCATCACCGACAGCCATGGTGGCGCTACCCGCACGCCACGACAGATTATCGAGACCTCGTCCAACATCGGCATGGCCAAGATTATCGTCAAGAAATATGACAAGGATCCCCAGGGGTTCCGCAAGCGCCTTGAGGAGATGGGCTTCTTTGAGCCGTTCCACTCGGGTATTGCCGGTGAGACCACACCCTGGTTCCAGGATGCCACCATTGCTAATGGTGGCCGCGTGACGCTCTCGCGTCAGGCCTACGGATACGGTTCCCGCATCCCGCCATTGTGCACGCTGGCGATGTACAATGCCATTGCTAATGATGGCAAGTATGTGCGTCCTCACCTGTTCAAGAAGCTTTCCCGTGAAGGAGAGCCCGACTCGATTATCCCTGTGACCTACATCCGCAAGCAAGTGTGCTCTCCCGAGAATGCCCGCAAGCTGCGCACCATGCTTCACGACGTGGTGTGGGGTGATCATGGTACCGCACGTCACTGGGTACAGGACGACAAGGTGGAGATTGCTGGCAAGACAGGCACGGCATATGACGTCGTCGGTGGCAAGTATGGCAGCAAGAAGAGGCTTGCTTTCTGTGGCTTCTTCCCCTTCGATAAGCCCAAGTACTCCTGCATCGTGCTCATGTTGGGAGCTGACCGTGGAGCTGGAGCCAGCAGTGGCATGGTGTTGAAAAACGTGGCCCGGAAGATGTATGCCCGAGGCCTGCTCGATATCAGTTCGGACTACCGGACCGAGAATAAAGGAGGCAAGAACGCCAAAAACGTCAAGGCTGACGCCAACGATGTGAAGAGTTATCCCACGTTCTATGCCTCGATGAATGACCGTTCGGCCAACAACGTTAAGCAGGGTCTGTCTGTCAAGACCTCGCACCGCTATTCCCGTCCTGCCAAGATTGAGAAGGGTGTGCCCGACGTGATCGGCTTGAGTGTCCGTGAGGCGATCAAGATACTTGAAGATGCAGGTCTCGTCGTGAACTTCACAGGGTCGGGTATGGTCACCAGCCAGAGCCTTTCGGCAGGCTCACACTATGCCCGTGGTCAGCGTATTAGTTTAAAATTAAGAAATTCCTAACCTACTGAAAACAACATGAAGAAATTATCACAACTGCTCATGTCAATCAAGCCCATCCAGGTGGTGGGCAACACCGATATTGAAATCCAGGATGTCATCAATGACTCGCGTAAGGCTCGTGATGGCGTCTTGTTTGTCGCCGTCAAGGGCGTTGCCGTGGATTCTCACCGCTTTATTGCCGATGTGATTGCCGTTGGTGCCCGTGCTATCGTGTGCGAGGAATTACCGGCCAAGATGCATGATTATGTCACCTATGTACAAGTGGATAACAGCGTTGTCGCTCTGGCTCACATTGCCGACGAGTGGTTTGACCATCCGTCAAGAAACCTTCGTCTGGTGGGCGTCACCGGCACTAACGGCAAGACCACAACCGCCACGTTGCTCTACGAGATGTCACGTCTCATGGGGCACAAAGCTGGATTGCTCTCAACCGTCAAGAACATCATCGACACCCGTGAGGAGACTGCCAAGCAGACCACGCCCGACCACTTGACCCTTAACCGCCTCTTGCACGAGATGGTTCAAGCTGGTTGCGAGTATGCCTTTATGGAAGTGAGTTCACATGCGTGTGTGCAGCGCCGCATCGAGGGTATTACCTTTGCAGGAGGTATATTTACCAACCTTACCCGTGACCACATGGACTTCCACAAGACGGTGGACAATTACATCGCGGCCAAGAAAATGTTCTTCGACATGCTACCCGAAGGTGCCTTTGCACTTGTCAATGCCGATGACAAGGTGGGTGACGTGATGTTGCAGAACACCCGTGCCGCTAAGTATCATTACTCCTTGCGCTCTATGGCCGACTATAAAGGGCGGATTGTGGAGTCGCGCTTGGACGGCACTACGCTGGAACTCAATGGCAATCAGGTCGAGGTGTTGTTTACGGGCCGCTTTAATGCTTACAACCTGCTGTCGGTCTATGGTGCATCGCTCTTGTTGGGCTTTGATCCCCATCAAGTTCTCGTCAAGATGAGCCTGCTCGAACCCGTTGCTGGCCGTTTCCAGACGTTGCGCTCGCCTCGTGGTTATACCGCCATCGTGGACTATGCCCACACGCCAGACGCCTTGGTTAATGTGCTCGACACCATTCGCGAGGTCGTGGGCACCAACGGTAACATCATCACCGTGTGTGGCTGTGGTGGTAACCGTGATGCTGGAAAGCGCCCCATCATGGCGAGGGAATCGGCCTTGCGTAGTGACCGCGTGATTCTCACCAGTGACAACCCCCGCAACGAGGATCCCGATGAAATATTACGCCAGATGGAAGAGGGCTTGCCCGATGAGAAACGATTGACGACGCTGACTATTACAGACCGCTATCAGGCCATTCGTACGGCTTGCCAGCTTGCCCTGCCTGGCGATGTGGTGCTCGTGGCTGGCAAGGGACATGAGGATTACCAGGAAATCAAGGGTGTGAAGCACCACTTTGATGACCGTGAGCAGGTACTGGAGGTCTTTGCCGCCGAAGCTAAATGAGATTATTAACCCCTTTACAACCAGGATATGCTATATCATCTTTTTCACTATTTAGAACAGTATCACCATGTCAGTGGCGCTCGTCTGTTTGAGTACATCACGTTCAGGTCGGGCTTCGCATTCATCCTCTCATTGTTCATTGGTATCGTGATCGGTCGTCGCATCATCTTCAGACTCAAGAGTCACCAGATGTGTGACAAAGAGCGTGATGAGAAACTGGGTGGCAACTCGGCCAAGCAGGGAACCCCTACCATGGGTGGTATTATCATCATTATTTCGATCTTGATACCCTGCCTGCTGTTGGGTAAACTCAACAACGTCTATATGTTGCTCATGATTGTTTCTACGTTGTGGTGCGGTGCGTTGGGCTTTGCCGATGACTATATCAAGGTATTCCACCACAACAAGGAAGGTCTGAAAGGAAAGTTCAAGATCGTGGGCCAGGTGGGTTTAGGTATCATCGTTGGCCTTACCATGTACCTGAGTCCCGCAATCGTCATGAACGAGAATGTTCATGTCACCAGTCGCAATGAGACTCCCGAACTTGTCGAGATTCACAAGTCTCAGGCCGTCAAGGCTACTAAGACCACCTTGCCCTTCGTCAAGAACCACAACTTTGACTACGCATACTTTACGGGCTGGATGGGCAAGTATAAGCAGATTGGTGGTTGGATCCTCTTCATCCTGGTGACCATCTTTGTCATCACGGCAGTGAGCAACGGTGCCAACCTGACTGACGGCGTGGACGGTCTGGCGACAGGCACATCGGCGATTATAGGCGTTGCCTTGGCAATCATGTGCTATCTGGGGGGTAACGTCATCTACTCGTCCTATCTCAACATCATGTATATCCCAGATAGCAGTGAACTGGTAGTGTATGCCGCGGCATTTATCGGAGCTACCGTGGGATTTCTATGGTACAACTCTTATCCAGCCCAGGTGTTCATGGGTGACACGGGTAGCCTGTGCCTGGGTGGTATCATTGCCGTGTTTGCCGTGCTCATCCGCAAGGAGTGGCTTATCCCCTTGCTGTGCGGTATCTTCCTCGTTGAGGAACTGTCGGTCATCTTGCAGGTGTGGTATGTCAAGCGCCATGGTTCAAGTCATCGCTTGTTCAAGATGACGCCGCTGCATCACCATTTCACCATTGATCCGGCCAAGATCACATGGGACTACAAGGTCAAGATACCTGATCACCGCATCCCCGAGGCTAAAATCGTGATGCGCTTTTTCCTGGTGAGCATCATGCTTGCGGCTTTAACCTTTGTGACTCTCAAGATACGTTAGACAACAGATTAACTTTGACTATACATAACAAACAATGGCAACTAAACGATTAGTAGTTTTGGGCGGTGGCGAGAGCGGTGCTGGTGCAGCCGTGCTTGGTAAGGTAAAAGGTATGGACGTGTGGCTGAGCGACGCGGGCACGATAGGTCAGGCCTACAAGGACTTGCTCAATCAGTATGATATCGCATGGGAAGAGGGTGGTCACACCCCCGAGAAGATTCTCAATGCCGATGAGATTGTCAAGAGCCCTGGTATTCCCGACACGGCTCCCATGGTGGCTCAAGCTATAGAGAAGGGTATTCCCATCGTGAGTGAGATTGAGTTTGCTGGCCGTTATACCGATGCCAAGATGGTCTGCATTACTGGCAGCAACGGCAAGACGACGACCACTAAACTCACATACCACATTTTCAAGAAGGCGGGTCTGAACGTGGGCCTGGCTGGCAACGTGGGTCGCAGTCTGGCATTGCAGGTAGCTACCGAGCATCATGACGTGTACGTTATAGAGCTGAGCAGTTTCCAGCTTGACAACATGTATGAGTTCAAGGCCAACGTGGCGGTATTGCTCAACATCACGCCCGACCATCTGGACCGTTATGACTTCAAGATGGAGAATTATGCTGCGGCCAAATTCCGTATCACCCAGAATCAGACGGGTGAGGATTCCTTCATCTTCTGGAAGAATGATCCCATTATTGCCTCGCAGCTGCGTCAACACGCCCTTGAGTCACGCCTGTTGAGCTTCACCGCCGATGATGATGCGGACAATGCCGCGTGGGTACACGATGGAGTGTTGAACTTCAGTATCGATGGCGACCGTTGGGATATCCCGCGCGAGAAGTTGTCACTCAAGGGGCTGCACAATGTTTATAACACCATGGCAGCGGGTCTGTCAGCCCAGGTGTTTGATATTCGCAAGGACATCATCCGTGAGGCTCTGGCCGACTTTGAAGCAGTGCCTCATCGATTGGAGTATGTCGATACGGTCGATGGCGTGCGCTATATTAACGACAGCAAGGCGACCAATGTGGATGCCTGCTGGTATGCCCTTGAGAGTGTCAATGAGCCTTGTGTGCTTATTTTGGGTGGCATCGACAAGGGCAACGATTATAGCCAGATCGAGCCATTGGTCAAGGAAAAGGTGACGGCAATCGTCTGTCTGGGCAAGGACAATGCCAAGCTGCATGACTTCTTCGATGGCAAGGTTCCCGTCGTGACCGATGCTTCCAGTATGCCCGAGTGCATGGACAAGTGCCGCGAGCTGGCTCACGAGGGTATGACGGTGTTGCTCTCGCCGTGTTGCGCCAGCTTTGACTTGTTCAATGGAATGGCCGACCGTGGCAATCAGTTCAAGGCGTGTGTCAAGAAGATGAAAGCGTGACGATTAGACACTAATTAATGGATTTCAATCACCTTCTCTGAAAAAAATATGTCCGCTAACGAAAAGACAAATAAATATACTGAGATCTCGCAGAAGTATGGTGACCCCTGGATTTGGGGCATCTACATTGCGTTGATCATCATCTCCATCATCGAGAGCTACAGTGCATCGAGCCGTGAAGTTGCTGCTCAGGGTATCTATGTGCCCATTATCAAGCAGTGTGTATTCCTGGGTGCCGGTGCTGTCGGTGTGTTCTGGCTTCAACGATTGGATTACAACAAACCGTTGTTCTTGTACCTGATGATACCTGGACTGGCGGTAATCACTGTCATGAGCTTGATATATGTGATGTTCTTCGGCGAGATCATCAATGGCGCGCGTCGTGCCATGACCATTATACCTGGTCTGCTCACGTTACAGCCTGCCGAGTTGGCTAAGTTATCGATTGTTACCATCCTGTCATATATCTTCGCCAAGTCTCAGAAAAATCAGGACATCAGCAATAAGGGCTTGATGGCGGCAGCCTTTGCCGTGGGCATCTACGGTGCATTGATGATCAAGAGTGGTCTGACTAACACGTTGCTGCTCATCGCCATCAGTGGCTCGATGTTGCTGATTGGTGGTGCACGCCTCAAGAAAATCGGTATCTTGATGATCATTTTTGGCATCATGTTCGGCTTCTTTGTCATCATCAAGCATAACAACGACAAGAAGGAAGAGATATTCAACGAGAATCAGCGCGAGATGATGGTTCCGTCTTCTGCCAATTCCGCTTCAAACGGTGAGGTGGGACGTTCTGGTACATGGAAAAACCGATTGAGTGAGTGGTGGAACAGTGACTCGCTGGTTTACCGTCCCATTACGCCCAAGAACCAGCAGGAAATGTTCTCGCGAATGGCTCAGGCCCACGGTGGCCTCGTCGGTTGTGGCATCGGCAAGTCTCGTGAGTGCAGCCGTCTGCCACTGGCCTTCAGTGACTATATCTATTCCATTATTGTCGAGGAAACAGGCTTGGTGGGTGGCATCTTTGTGTTAGTGCTCTACCTGTCCCTGCTGGGTCGTGCGGCGATGATCGTGCGGCGCAGCAAGCGTGTCTTGCCATCATTGCTTGTTATCGGTATGGCATCGTTCATCACGTTCCAGGCCTTGTTCCACATGGCCATCAATGTGGGTGTGTTCCCCGTTTCGGGACAGCCCTTGCCACTGATCTCTAAGGGTGGTACGTCAATCATCGTGATCAGTGTCGCCTTTGGTGTGATGCTGAGCGTGAGCCGTACCATCGCTAATTACGGAAATAAAAAGAATAAGGCAGAGGAAACCCCAATTATCGAGGGTCTGGATGCCGAGAACCCAACTGAAATACCTCCAAAAAATGTCTGGAAATAATAACTTACAACAATTCAACGTGCTGGTGAGCGGTGGAGGCACGGGAGGACACATCTTCCCGGCTCTGTCGATTGCCAACGAGGTGCGCCGGCGCTATCCCGAGGCCAATATCCTATTTGTCGGTGCCGAGGGGCGCATGGAAATGGAAAAAGTTCCCGCTGCCGGCTATAAAATCATTGGTCTGCCAGTGAGTGGCTTTGATCGCAAAAATCTGTTGCGCAATTTTAAGGTTGTCGCCCGTCTGCTCAAGAGCATGGGCATGGCACGTGGCATCCTCAAGGATTTCAAGCCCGATATCGCCATCGGAGTGGGCGGTTATGCCAGTGGGCCGATGCTCAAGGCTGCTCAGAAACAGGGCATCCCCACGCTGTTACAGGAGCAGAACTCTTATGCTGGGGTGACCAATAAGTTGCTGGCGGCGCATGCCGACTGCATTTGCGTCGCCTATGAGGGCATGGAGCGGTTTTTCCCTGCCGACAAGATTGTTCTCACGGGAAATCCTGTCAGGCGCAATCTGCTGGATTGCGGAGCAACACCCGAACAGGCTCGTCAAGCCATGGGTGTGGACCCCAACAAGAAAACGATTCTCATCATCGGTGGCAGCCTGGGTGCACGCACCATCAATAACGCCATCATCAGTGGCTTGCAGCGGATTGGCGAGACCTATAACGTGCAGGTCATCTGGCAAACAGGTAAATTTTATGACCAGCAGTGTAGCGAGGCGCTGCGGGCTTCGGGCGTGAAAAATGTGGTGCAGATGCCCTTTATCAGTAACATGGATATGGCTTATCGTGCCGCAGACCTTGTCGTTTCCCGAGCAGGTGCCAGCTCTATTTCAGAGCTGCAACTTCTTGGCAAGGCTGCCATCCTGGTACCCTCGCCTAATGTGGCCGAGGACCATCAGACCAAGAATGCCTTGGCTCTGGTCAAGCGCGACGCTGCCATCATGGTAACCGATGCCGATGCCGAAGCTCAGCTCGTGGACACGATGCTCAATACCGTTGTGGATACCGACAAGACGACGCAGCTCGGTGTGAATGTCGAGAAGATGGCGCTGCGTGATGCGGCCGAGCACATCGTCGATGAGGTAGAGAAGATCATCAATCGTAAATAAGGATAACCCAATACAATACGAGAACTGGAAATGAAGGATTTTGATTCATTATATTTTGTGGGAGCAGGCGGCATCGGCATGGCAGCACTGGAACGGTATTTTCTGGCTAAGGGAAAGTGCATTGCTGGCTATGACCGCACGCCCAGCGAGTTGACCGATGCCTTGCAGCATGAGGGCGTCCACATCGACTTTGATGAGGATCCGGCTCTCATCCCCGATTATTGCCGGGATCCCGAGCGTACCCTCGTTGTCTATACCCCTGCGGTACCCGATAACCATCAAGGGCTAACCTACTTCCGTGAGCATGGTTTCAACGTCCTCAAGCGCGCGGCTCTGTTGGGTGTGGTCACCCAGCACTCCCGTGGTTTGTGCTTCTCGGGCACTCATGGCAAGACGACCACATCGAGTATGGCGGCTCATATCTTGCACAGTTCGGGCATTGGCTGCAATGCCTTTTTGGGTGGCGTGCTGCGCAACTATAACAGCAATTTCCTATTGTCCACTACCAGTCCCTACTCGGTGATCGAAGCGGATGAGTTTGACCGATCGTTCCACCACTTGCACCCCTATGTGGCAGTGGTGACCTCGACCGACCCCGATCATCTCGATATCTATGGCACAGCCGAGAACTACCTGGAGAGCTTCGCTCATTTCACTGAGCTAATACAACCTGGGGGCTCGCTCATCATTCACACGGGGCTTGCCATGGAGCCCAGGGTAGGGGATGACGTGAAAACCTATACCTATAGCCGCGATGAAGGAGACTTCCATGCCACCAACATCCGCAAGGGTGACGGCGAAATCACCTTTGACCTGGTGACGCCATGGGAGACGCTTGCCGATATCAGCTTGGGCGTGCCGGTTGACATCAACATCGAGAATGCGATTGCTGCAATGGCCGCCTGTCGATTGATTGACACTCCGCTCGATGCCATGCGTGATGCCATAGCATCATTCATGGGGCCCAAGCGGCGCTTTGAGTTCTGGATCAAGGAGCCTGGCGAGCACGGCAAGGTGATGATCGATGACTATGCCCATCATCCCGGAGAGTTGCAGGCCAGTATCAAGTCGGTGCGTGACCTGTACCCTGGCAGGCGGCTGACTGTGATTTTTCAGCCCCACTTGTTTACCCGCACCCGGGATTTTGCGAAGGGTTTTTCCGAGGCGCTGTCACTGGCCGATGAAGTGATATTGTTGCCCATCTACCCAGCCCGCGAGCTTCCCATCCCTGGAGTGACGAGTGAAATGATACTGGAAAATATAACAAGTGCTAAAAAAATCATTTACTCGAAAGAAAATTTGATTAAGTCAATACATTTGAGTAATTTTGACGTTTTATTGACAGCGGGTGCCGGCGATATCGCTAATCTGCTGCCTGAAATATGCAATGAATTCAAGAAACAAGGACGTTGAAACGACTGATACAAAATAGCATCCTGATCATCATGGCGATTGCGCTGACCACGGGTATCCTGTGGGCACGCAATAAGTCGCGTGGTGAATTGTGCACGGTGGTTGATGTAGAGGTCCTCAATGCCGACAGCACATCCTTTGTCACACCTCAAGGTGTCCTGAGCGATCTCGCGGGACAGGGTGTTAAACTTGAGGGTAAGTATATGGGTGATATTGATGCCTCGGACATTGAAGAGGCATTACGCCAGTCTCCCTATCTGGAGAATGCCGACTGTGTGAAATGTCAGGATGGGCGCATCCTGATCCGCGTCAGCCAGCTTGTGCCCGTCCTCCGGGTGTTTGATGGGGACGCATCCTACTATGTCAACCGTGCCGGTAAGCGCATGGCAGCATCAAGTTACTATCACTGTGACGTCCCCGTTGTCCAAGGTCACTTCACGCGCAAGTACCCGGCGACACGGTTAGTGCCCCTAATTGACTATATTGAGGGTGATTCAATGTTGCACTCGCTGGTCACGATGTACCAGGTGCGTGACACCAACAATATCATTCTCGTTCCCAACTTTAGCGGTCATGTTATCAACATCGGCGATGTTGATGACTTTGAGAACAAGTTTGCTAAGCTCAAGTTGTTCTATCGTGATGTGCTGCCAGTCAAGGGATGGAATACTTATGACACCATTTCGCTCAAGTGGAACCATCAGATTGTGGCAACCAAGCGTGTCAAGGCTGTAGAGCAGGTCATTGAATCACATCCCGAGGATGATGAGCAGGCGCCCGACATGCAGACGATGGCTTTAGGCACAGCTCCCGCCACTGGGCAGCAGGACAAGAAAAAGGAAGCCCAGCAAGAGGAATCCAAGAAGGAATCCACTAAGGAGCAGGCGTCATCAAAGGCCGATAAACCCGCTAACAAGAAGAATAATTAACAACCAAAATAAAAACGATAATATTATACATATCAATCAATTTATGGAAAAGAACCAATACATTGTAGCACTTGAAATCGGGAGCTCCAAGATTGTTGGGGCAATTGCCGAGAAGACTTCGGCTGGATACTTGAGTGTAAAGCACTTACAAGAAGAGAAACATCTCAATAGCGTGAGATACGGAATCGTGCAGAATGTCGAGAACATCAAGAGCAGCATCAACCGCATCCTCAAGAATCTTGAGGGAATGGTTGACGGGCGCATTACCCAGGTCTATATGGGCGTGAGCGGCAGGTCGCTGCACAGCAGTGTCAGCGAGGTGAACCGCAGCGTGGGTTCAACCGAGCCTATTACCCGTGAGCTGATCGATCGCATTATCCACGATGCCACCAGTACCCCAATCCGTAACCATGACACGGTGGATATCGTTCCTCGTGCCTATTATGTCGATAAGGTTGAAACCACCAACCCTGTCGGCCAGTTTGGCTCTTCCATAAAGATCAAAGTGAACCTCATTGTCGCAAAACCGGCACTTAAACTCAATCTGAATCGCCTGATGACCTTCGGCATTCCCGCCAAGGATTATATTGTTACCCCGCTGGCAGTGGCAGAGCAGATTTTGACAGACAGTGACAGGGAATTGGGTTGCATGCTCGTGGATATGGGTGCCGAGACCACAACGGTTGCCATCTACAAGAATGGTGCGCTCATCTTCTTGAACACCCTGCCTCTGGGCGGTCGCAACTTGACCCGTGATGTGATGAATGGTTTAAGCGTGCTTGAGGAGACGGCCGAGAACGTCAAGAAGAATATCAATAACCCCCTTGACCCGAGCAACGTGAGCAATGTGGTTATTGAGGGCGTGAGCGCACGTGAAGCCGCCAACTACATCGCTGCCCGCACCGGTGAAATCATTGCTAACATCAACCAGCAACTGGCTGATGCCGGTGTTTCGTCCGACGGCATTCAGAGTATCGTTCTCATCGGTGGCGGCGCTCATCTGGGAGGCTTGCAACAGAAACTTGAGGAGACCATTAAGATCAAGGTGCGTCTGGGTCAGAACCCGCCAACGCTCAACATCCTCAACAACGAGATCAACCGCATGGAGTACATCGAGGTGTTCTCGCTGCTGGCTAAGGCTGCCGACATGATTCCAGAGGGCGAAACCTGCATCGAACTGAACAAGTATGAGGATGGTCCTGTCTTTGAGGGCAATATCCCCGTTCAGCAACCCCAGCAACCGTCGCAGCCCAGACCCAGGACCGAGCAGCCCAAGGAGCCCAAGACCAGGAAGCCGTGGTCAAAGTGGGCCGAGAAGCTCAAGGGCCTGATGACCGAGGATGACAACGACGACGAGTAGTATTCTCAATTCTTTAAAACTCATTCACCCTTAATTTTAAAATAAATACAACACAATATGGCAGATAGTAAAGACATTTTCGGTGCACGCGAGCCCGGACAGGACATCATGTCAACTCTGGACCAGAATTCAGGCTTCCAGGATAAGGAGAAATCACGCACCATCATCAAGGTGATGGGTGTCGGTGGTGGCGGTAACAATGCCATCAACCACATGTACATGCAGAATATCGAGGGCGTCTCGTTTGTCGTTCTCAATACCGATCGTCAGCAGCTCAATGAGTCGCCGGTGCCCAACCGTGTGCTCCTGGGACCGAACACGACCCATGGCCTTGGCGCAGGTAATATCCCCGAGACCGCTAAGCGTGCTGCCGAGGAGAGTGAGAATGAAATCGCTCAACTTTTCGACGATGATACCAAGATGGTGTTCATCACCGCTGGTATGGGTGGTGGTACTGGTACGGGTGCTGCCCCTGTCGTGGCACGCATCGCCCATGAGAAGGGCGTTCTCACCATTGGTATCGTTACCATTCCCTTCTTGTTTGAGGGTCCCAAGAAGATTCTCAAGGCTCTTGCCGGTGCCGACGAGATGGGCAAGTATGTTGACGCACTGCTCATCATCAACAACCAGCGCTTGACCGAAATCTATAGCGATCTTGACTTCACCAACGCTTTCGGTAAGGCCGATGACACCTTGACCACAGCAGCTCGCAGCATCAGCGACCTGATTACCGTGCGTGGTGTTATCAACCTTGACTTTAATGATGTGAACACAACCCTGCGCAATGGTGGTGCCGCCATCATTAGCTCGGGCTATGGTACCGGAGAGCGCCGCGTGACCAAGGCTATCGAGGATGCCCTTGAATCGCCTCTGCTCAAGAACCGTGACGTTTACGGTTCCCGCAAGATCCTGATGAATGTCTATTTCAACCCCAACAGCGGTTCACCCCTGTTGATGAAGGAGCTTAACGAGATTCAGGAGTTCATGGCCAACTTCGACCAGGAGGTTGACGTGATCTGGGGTACTGCCCACGACCTCTCGCTCGAGGAGCAGATCAAGGTGACCGTACTGGCTGCCGGTTTCAACGTGTCGCTTGACAAGGAAGCTCCCACACCCACGATTTCGCCCCGTCGCGAGGTCGCTGCCGCCCACTCTACGGTATCCAATCCTACCGACCGTCTCGTGCGTGAATATGGTGAGAGAGCCATCACCGATCAGGTCCTGGCCCAGAACCGTGCTCGCTACATCGTGCTCTCGCCCGACGAGATGGACGACGATGATGTCATCGACATGATCGAGAAGACGCCTACCTATAAGCGTAAACCCGACTTCCGTAATCAGATTAAGGAGCGCCAGCAAGCTGTCAACCAGGAGCGCCCCGTTGAGGTGCCTAAAGCTCCCAGACGTGGCAGTGGCACTGGAGATTCTCAGACTATCGATTTCGGCGATTAATCAGCGCTGTAAACGCAGTATATATATAATAATGTATTCAAGTTTCTAAAGTGGTCAAACCACTTTAGAAACTTGAGGATTAGAGATGAGTGAACGCCTGAAATATCGAGAGAGAACAATGATAGTGGAATAATTCTCGGTTTTGGAAGTGTCAAATCACTGATCGTTAATCGCTAATCACTAATCAATGAGCAAGTTATCGACTTGCTAAACTTAAAAAAGTAGAACTTAATAATGCTGACATTACAACTTATTAACCAGGATCCCGAGGATGTGATTCGTCGTCTTGCCGTCAAGCAGTTTGACGGTCGTGAGCCCATCATGCGCATCGTGGAGCTGGACAAGCAGCGCCGTGCACTGCAGAAACAACGCGACGATAACGCCGCTGTACTCAATAAAATGGCTGCTCAGATTGGCGCCTTGATGAAGCAGGGCAATCGTGATGAAGCCGAGAACGTCAAGGCTCAGGTGGCAGCACTCAAGACCACCAACAAGGAGATTGACGATAACCTCACTGCCGCTCAGGATGAGATTACCGACATCCTGTTGAGTGTTCCTAATGTCCCCTACAGCGGCGTGCCCGAGGGCAAGACCGCCGAGGATAATGTGGTTGAGAAAACGGGTGGCAAGATGCCCAATCTGGGTGATGATGCCTTGCCTCACTGGGATCTTGCCAAGAAATATGGACTTATCGATTTTGACCTGGGTGTTAAGATCACGGGTGCCGGTTTCCCCGTCTATGTGGGCAAGGGTGCTCGCTTGCAGCGTGCGTTGACGCAGTTTTTCCTTGACGAGGCAGGAAAAGCCGGCTACGTTGAGATCGAGCCTCCCTTTGTTGTCAATGAGGCTTCGGGGCTGGGAACAGGACAATTACCCGACAAGGAGGGCCAGATGTATCACTGCCAAGTGGACAACTTCTACCTGATCCCGACTGCCGAGGTGCCCGTGACCAACATGTACCGCGACGTGATTATTCCTCAGGAGGAACTCCCCAAGAAGAATTGTGCTTTCTCGGCATGCTTCCGTCGTGAGGCAGGCTCTTACGGTAAAGACGTGCGAGGCCTGAACCGACTGCATCAGTTCGATAAGGTTGAAATTGTGCGCATCGAGAAGCCCGAGAACTCTTATGCCGCTCTTGAGGAAATGAAGGACCACGTTCAGGGCCTGCTCGAAAAGTTGGAACTGCCCTGGCACATCCTGCGCCTGTGTGGTGGTGACATGAGTTTCACGAGCGCCATCACCTTCGACTTTGAGGTGTGGTCTGCTGCCCAGCAGCGCTGGCTTGAAGTGAGCAGTGTATCCAACTTCGAGACCTATCAAGCCAACCGTCTCAAGTGCCGTTACCGTGGTGATGACAAGAAGACCCACCTGTGTCACACCTTGAACGGTTCGGCTCTTGCATTGCCGCGCATTGTGGCCGCTCTGTTAGAGAACAACCAGACGCCGGAGGGCATTCGCATCCCTGCCGCCCTGCAGCGCTACACTGGTTTCGATATCATCGATTGACATTGAATAGGCTTTAGGCTTTAGGTGTACGACTCAATATAGGTCTTAGGATATATTGGCATATCCTGAAACCTGCAAGATGAGTCCAGTAACCTAAAGCCTAAAGTCTTTAACCACACACCTGATATGAAACGGCAAGCCTGGATAGATTACATCAAGTTCATCGCCATGTTTATGGTGGTGGTGTACCACACGCCGCCACGTTTTGATACGGCGCGCGAGGTGGCGCTATTCAACATGGGAGCACCTGTGTTCTTTTTTGCCGCAGGCTACCTTTTCAATATTGCCAGGCAGCAAGGATTCTTCAATTTCCTGCGCCATCGGGCACGACAGATCTTAGTGCCCTATACTACATTTTTTATCATATTCTACGCCTTGTGGCTTTTTGTGGGGCGTCGCATGGCTGGTCCCGAGGAGATGGCTATTGACACGGCGACTCCACTGTGGCAATTTTTGCAGGGTACACCCGATGTTGTGCTTGGACCCTTCTGGTTTCTGGCGGCGTTATTCTCGATGCAGCTCATCTATTACCCCATCAAGAAATACCTGCCGGGGATGTGGCCTCTTGTCGTCTCATTGCTATTGAGTCTGTCATTGCTCATTTTGCCTGATGTGCCCTGGCTTCGCTACTGGAATCTCGATAAGGCGTTTCTCTATATGCCTATCTATGCCGTGGGTAATTGCTGCAAGCCGTTGATCGATAGTTTTAACTTTAACTCGACGGCACGGACACTGCTATGGTTATTGCTTGCCGCGGTGGGTCTGGCATTCCTCGTTGTGGCTCCGCTGACAATTGACCGTGGCGTGGCCTATGTCCTCGCCCCCGAGGCCGTTATCCTTGCTTTACCGCTCTATGCTGCGGTTTGCAAGTGGATTGAAGCACATCATGGTGTTAGCCGTGTTGCCTGGAATGTCGCAATCACCAGTATTACCTACCTTGCCTTGCAGAACTACCTCATCGGCATCATCAAGATGCTTGTTAAGAAGGTAGCAGGTCCCGAAATTCTTGATGAGAGCATACTCCTCAAGATAGGTGTTGCTGTCCTCGTCATGGTCGCTCTTTATCCGCTTGCCCTAATAGTTGACCGCTACCTCCCCTTCTTGCTTGGCAAGTCTAAGTCTCGCCAGTAGAAAAAACTGAAAACCGAAAACTCAAAAACTGAAAACTATTTAGTACCTTTGCAGTCTGAAAACAAACAACATCCTAAATAAACGACATAACAATGAATGTACTTGAATTAAGCGAACAAGAGATTATCCGCCGCAACAGTTTGGAGCAACTCAAGGCTATGGGTATCAATCCTTACCCCGCCGACGAGTATGTGGTAAATGCCTATAGCAATGACATTGTGGCTAACTTCAGTGACGATGCTGAGCCCCGTCAAGTGAGCATCGCAGGTCGCATGATGAACCGCCGCATTATGGGTAAAGCCTCATTCTTTGAATTGCAGGACTCCAAGGGGCGTGTCCAGGTGTACGTGAGTCGTGATGACCTGTGCCCTGGCGAGGATAAGGACTTGTATAACACCGTGTTCAAGAAGTTGCTTGATATGGGTGACTTCGTCGGCGTCCAGGGCTTCGTCTTCCGTACCCAGACGGGTGAAATTAGTGTTCATGCCCAGTCACTCAAGTTGTTAAGTAAGTCGTTGAAACCGCTGCCCGTTGTTAAGCAGAAGGATGGTGTGACCTATGATGCGTTCGAGGATCCCGAGTTGCGCTATCGTCAGCGCTATGTTGATCTGGTCGTCAATGCGGGTGTGAAGGAAACATTCTTAAAACGTGCCCAGGTTGTCAGGACCATGCGCCAGGTGCTGGACGATGCGGGATATACCGAGGTGGAAACCCCGACACTGCAAGCTATCGCTGGTGGTGCAACCGCCCGCCCGTTCATCACCCACTTCAACGCATTGAATATTCCCATGTATATGCGCATTGCCACCGAACTCTACCTCAAGCGCTTGATTGTGGGAGGCTTTGAGGGTGTGTATGAGATCGGCAAGAACTTCCGTAATGAGGGTATGGACCGTAACCATAATCCTGAGTTTACCTGCATGGAACTCTATGTGCAGTACAAGGACTACAACTGGATGATGTCGTTTACCGAGCGGTTGCTCGAAACAATCTGTATAGCAGTCAACGGAAAACCCGAGACCGAGATCGATGGACAGGTCATCAGTTTCAAGGCGCCTTATCGCCGCTTGCCTATTCTCGAAGCCATTAAGGAGAAGACCGGTTATGACCTGGAGGGCAAGAGCGAGGATGAGATCCGAGAGGTGTGCAAGGCGTTGAAGCTTGAGATTGACGAAACCATGGGTAAGGGCAAGTTGATTGACGAGATCTTCGGTGAATTCTGTGAGGGTACATTCATCCAGCCCACGTTTATCATCGATTATCCTGTCGAGATGTCACCCCTGACCAAGATGCATCGCAGCAAGCCGGGCTTGACCGAGCGTTTTGAGCTCATGGTCAACGGTAAGGAGCTTGCTAATGCCTATAGTGAGTTGAACGATCCCATCGACCAGGAGGAGCGTTTCAAGGAGCAGATGCGCCTGGCCGACAAGGGTGATGACGAGGCGATGATTATCGATCAGGACTTCCTGCGTGCGCTGCAATACGGTATGCCACCGACGAGTGGTATCGGTATCGGCATCGACCGCCTCGTGATGCTCATGACGGGCAACAGTTACATCCAGGATGTGCTGCTGTTCCCGCAGATGCGTCCCGAGAAGGTGCCTGCCCGTGACAAGGTTGAGGCCTTTACCGCCATCGGTGTCCCCGAGGAGTGGGTTGCACCCATCCAGAAGGCAGGCTTCCTCACTGTGGCGGCTCTTGGAGCACTTGAGAAGCCTGGCAAACTCTTCCAGGATTTGTTAGACATCAACAAGAAGTATAAGCTCGGCTACAAAGTGCCTGTCGTTGACGAGGTCAAGAAGTGGGTCGAAGCTGCCGCCGCTAACCAGCAGCAATAACGATAGTTATTTATATCACTAACAAGGGGCAAGGGCCGAGTGTAACTCGTGTAATCCTTGCCCCTACTGTTTTTGGGTGTTTTGCGATTCATAAGATAGATTTCTTACATGAATATATGATAATAATGACATTTTTATCGTTATTATTATATAAATTAGCATTTGATTGAGTGGAATTTATGCGACCAGTTTGCATATCTATCTAATTTATTAGCGAGTTAGTATCATGAAGTGATGGAATTAAACTTATCGGATATGTTAAGAAAATACCTTTTGTTCGCATTGTTGCTGGTGATGGCTACGGTCACTGGTTACGCTGGCACCTGGAAAGTTCATAGCTACTATATGACATCCAAGATTCAGAACGTCTATGATACCGGTGACAAGGTTTATTACCTGAATTGTGGAAGCCTGTTCCTGTTTGACAAGGCGACATCGCAAACGATTGCCTTAAACAGGCAGAATGTGTTGTCCGATACCCGGATTTCCCAGATTTATTATGACTGGGAGAACCAGTTGCTCTTTGTGGCTTACCTCAACTGCAACCTCGACATCATTGACAACACGGGAACCGTTTATAACGTGAGCAAATTGAAGGACGTTGTAGTTGATGCCCGCAATTATGTCCTTGAACATGTTGTTGATAAAAAGGTTCTTAAGAATGAACTTGCTGGTTGCACAGGTAAGAGTATCAATGACATCACGTTTGCTGGCGGGGTCGCCTACGTAACGGTGGATTACGGCTATGTGACCATCGATGAGACGACCAAGACGGTCATCGCCAACAACAAGGTGATGGACAAAACGGGTAATGTGAACTCGGTAGCGGTTATCGGTAACACGATGGTGATCCTGGAGGACGCGAAATGCTATTATGGCCCCGTGGGCAGTGACGATCCCATCAACCAGTACTCCAATTATTCAGGCTCCTTCAAGGGCTCCAGGCTGTACCCGATCAACTCGACATCGTTGTTCATCGCCGACTCGACGAGCCTGAGGAACATTGATTTCGCTGCCGGTTCACCGTCCATCACCAACCTGGTTTCGACCAGTAAGTTGCCCTCTGTTGCTCCTATCCAGAAGGCCAAGACGGGCTTTATCGCCAATTTCGCCACCCAGAGCTTCTATTACAATATCGACGAGACGGGCAAGACAGCCACCAAGGCCTCCTCGACCGTGGGTTTTGCCACGTCATATCCTGCTGGTGACGGTACGATCTGGATCAATGACGGTTCAGGCCTTCGCAAGAGCGACTCGACCACGAGCTATTCTAAAAATTCATTGACCACCGATGAGCCCTATTGGCTCAAGTACAACACGGCAACCAATGAACTGTATGCCTGCACGTCGGCGCTTAACCGCGTGAATAGAACTTCGCCTCTTGCTATGGCATCTAATGTGGTAAACGTCTATGATGGCACGACATGGAGGAATGTGACGAATTATTTTCCCAACGGTTCGGGCTATCAGTTTGTGTTCAATCCCGCTGATTCGACGACTTATTTCCGCACGACTTGGCTGAATGGCATTTACCGGGTGAAGAACAATTCGGTAGTGTTCAATTACACCAATAGCAACAGTAAGATTGGAACCTATAAAGCCCATCCTGCATTTGACAACTATGGCAACATGTGGGTTGTCAGCTCTTTCGGAAATCCGAGCTGCCCGGTTGCCGTATTGCCCAAGGAGAAGGTAGCCCAGAACTCTTGCACCACGAGTGACTGGTTCCAGCCCTCGGGCTTGCTATCGCTTAACACAGGCAAGATGCAGGCCTCCCGGTTTATCATTTCCAAGAAGAACAACGTCAAGATTTATTGTGATGGTGACAATGATTCTAGATATCCCAATTGCCAATTTATTCACGTCTGGGATAATGGCAATGTCGATCCCACTGTGGACAATTATAGATATGTGATGATCCGGGGCTTTATAGATCAGACCAGCCGTTATGTGAATTGGACCTACATGTACCACATGGAGGAGGATCTGGATGGCCTTATCTGGGTGGGAACGTCGTCAGGCCTGTTCGTGTTTGATCCCGAGACTGTCTTTGACGAAATACCCAGGGCTATTACTCCCTATGTGAAAAATCTTGATGTGGGCAGAGGTTACCTGTGTGAGGGTTTCACGGTCTATGACATCGGTGTTGACCGCAACAACAACAAGTGGATCGCCACCGTCAATGGCCTGTACTTCGTGTCACCTGACGGCACTGAGGTTTACAACCACTTCACCACGGCGAACAGTGATATTCCCAGCGACGTTGTTTACACGGTGGAGTGCGACCCCGAGAACGACCGGGTTTACATCTTCACCGATAACGGCTTTGCCGAGTATGTCTCGGAGGGTGACGCTGCCGCGCTCAACTTCGATAACGTCTATGCCTTCCCCAATCCCATCGAGCCTGACTTCACGGGTCTGATCAAGATTGTGAACCTGATGGAGGACAGCTATGTGACCATTACCGACCGCGACGGAAACATCGTGAAGCAGATGGGTCCTGTGATGGGTAGCGCACTGTGGGATGGCAGTGGCGCCGACGGTGAGCGTGTTGCCACTGGCATCTACAACATCTATGCCGGTCAGGGAGGTCAGCCCTCAACCACGGGCACGCCCCAGGCTTCTGTGATGGTAATCAAGTGATGATTAATGTTTAGTGTAAGTGTTTGATGATGGAATTAAACTTATCGGATATGTTAAGAAAATACCTTTTGTTCGCATTGTTGCTGGTGATGGCTACGGTCACTGGTTACGCTGGCACCTGGAAAGTTCATAGCTACTATATGACATCCAAGATTCAGAACGTCTATGATACCGGTGACAAGGTTTATTACCTGAATTGTGGAAGCCTGTTCCTGTTTGACAAGGCGACATCGCAAACGATTGCCTTAAACAGGCAGAATGTGTTGTCCGATACCCGGATTTCCCAGATTTATTATGACTGGGAGAACCAGTTGCTCTTTGTGGCTTACCTCAACTGCAACCTCGACATCATTGACAACACGGGCACGGTGTACAACATGAGCAGGCTGAAGGACATTGTGGTTGACGTCCGCAATTATGTCCTTCAATATGTTGTCGACAAAGAGGTTCATGTGAATGAACTGGCAAGCTACACGGGCAAGAGCATCAATGACATTACGTTTGCCGGTGGAGTCGCCTATGTGGCGATTGACTACGGCTATGTGACCATCGATGAGACGACCAAGACGATCATCGCCAACCACAAGGTGATGGGCAGAACGGGTAACGTGAACTCGGTTGCCGTTATCGGTAACACGATGGTGATCCTGGAGGACACGAAATGCTATTATGGCCCCGTGGGGAGTGACGATCCCATCAACCAGTACTCCAATTATTCAGGCTCCTTCAAGGGCTCCAGGCTGTACCCGATCAACTCGACATCGTTGTTCATCGCCGACTCGACGAGCCTGAGGAACATTGATTTCGCTGCCGGTTCACCGTCCATCACCAACCTGGTTTCGACCAGTAAGTTGCCCTCTGTTACTCCTGTCCAGAAAGCCAAGACGGGCTTTATCGCCAATTTCGCCAACCAGAGCTTCTATTACGAGATCGACGAGACGGGCAAGACGGCCACCAAGGCTTCCTCGACCGTGGGTTTTGCCACGTCATATCCTGCTGGTGACGGCAGCACAATCTGGATCAACGACGGTTCAGGCCTCCGCGAGAGAGGCTCGACCACGAGCTATATGGTGAACGCGTTGACCACCGATGAGCCCTACTGGC
>CAMVBJ010000025.1 GCA_947165675.1 uncultured Prevotellaceae bacterium | reverse complement strand
TGTCGAGCCAGCGGAAGAACTCACGCTGCCACAGGATGCTGTTCTGGGGCTTGAGGATCCAGTGGTTCTCGTCGGGGAAGAGCAGCAGACGCGCGGGCAGACCCTTGATCTTGGCAGCATTGAATGCCTGGCAAGCCTGGGTGAACACGATGCGGTAGTCGAGCTCGCCAGCGGTACACATGATGGGGGTGTCCCAGTTCTGGACGTAGTTTTTGGGGTTGGCCTGGGTGTAAGAGCGCTGGGCGGTAGCGTTGCCCTTCTCCCAGAAGGCGCCACCCAGATCCCACTGCACGAACCACATCTCCTCGGTCTCAAGGTACTGGGCCTCAAGATTGAAGATACCGGCATGAGCCAGGAAGCAGGCGAAGCGCTTGTTGTGGTTGCCGGCCAGGAAATAGACCGAGTAGCCACCGTAGCTGGCACCCACGGCACCGATGTGCTCACCGTCGATGTAAGGCTCCTTCTTCATGTAATCGACAGCAGCGAGGTAGTCGCGCATGTTCTGGCCACCGTAGTCACCACTGATCTGGGCATTCCACTCGGTGCCGAAGCCGGGCAGGCCACGACGGTTGGGCAGGATGACGATGTAGCCGTTGCTGGCCATGATGCGCATGTTCCAGCGGTAGCTCCAGAACTGGCTCACAGGCGACTGCGGTCCACCCTCACAGAAGAGGATAGCGGGATACTTCTTGGTGGGGTCAAAGTTGGGCGGGTAGCATACCCAGGTGGTCATGAGCTTGCCGTCGGTGGTGGGCACCATGCGCTTCTCGATGCCGATGGGATCAACCTGTGCCAGCGCCTCGTCGTTGACGTGGGTGAGCTGCACGGGCTCCTTGCCGGGCTCGATGCTGTAAACCTCGTTAGGGGTCTGATAGCTGTGCTGGCAGGTGATGACCTTGCCGCCCTCGGCAAATGCCAGGCCGTCATAGTCACACACGCCCATGGCGATGGTGTCAACACGCTGGGTAGCGACATCCATGCGGAAGATGGGCTGCACACCCTGGAAGGGGCAGATGAAGTAGATGGCCTTCTCGTCGGGCGACCAGGCGATGGCATCGACGCTGTAGTCCCAGTTGGCGGTGAGGTCCTTCTTGTTACCGGCAGCGTCCATGAAGAAGATGCGGTTCTTGTCGGCCTCATAGCCGTCGTGTTCCATCGAGAGCCAAGCCATCTCGCCCTTGCTGTTGATGATGGGATAGGTGTCATAGCCCATCATGCCCTGGGTGAGGTTCTCGGTCTTACCGGTCTCGAGGTTGTAGCGATACAGGTCACTGTTGGTCGAGAAGGCATAGTCCTTACCGGTCTTCTTGCGGCAGACGTAAACCAGCGACTTGCTGTCGGGGGTCCATGCCAAGGACTCAATGCCGCCCCAGGGCTTCATCGGTGACTCATAGGGTTCGCCCTCGAGCACGTCCTTGACGTTGCCAGCCTTGCTGCCGTCAAAGTCCGCCACAAAGGGGTGAGGCACGGTGGTCACCCACTCGTCCCAGTGCTTGTACATCATGTCGTCATAGAGTTTACCCGTGGTCTTGTCCAGGTCGGGATACACATCCTGTACCGTCTTGCCATACTTGACCTGACTGATCATCACTACACGTTTCTCGTCGGGCGAGAAGACAAAGCCCTCGATACCATTCTCGACATTGCTCACGCAGTTGCGGCCGCCGCCATCGGCATTCATGGTCCACAACTGGGGAGTGGTGCCCTCGCCCTCCTCGGTATAGATAAAGGCAATCTTCTTGCCGCCGTCAATCCACACATAGTTGCTCTCGCTCTTGGGCGTGTTAGTGATTTGGCGTGCATTCTTGCCATCGATGTCCATGACCCACAGGTCACAGTTGCCCTTGTTGGTCGTGATGTCATAATAGGTCACGCCATAGAGGATCTTCTTGCCATCGGGCGACACCTGCGGACCGCCCACGCGCCCCAGTTGATTCAGGAACTCGGGAGTGAACTCTTTCTTTTCCATTTTACCGGAAGTTTGCTCGGTGGCGGGAGCCTGGCCTGGAGCCGCCGTCTCCTGCTTGGAGCAGGTCGAGGAGCTCAACAGGGCCAACGCCGCAACCGACATTGCTGTTAACTTGAAGAATTTCATAATTGTTTGTACTGTTAATGTATTATAGTTAAATTGGTTTTTCCAGATGTTTCAACCTGCAAATTTAATCATTTATTGCCAACAAGCGGCAAACCAAGCGAGAAAAACCATGCATTCCTCTCTTATAAATTTTTCATAATGGTCATGAACAATCAAAAATGGTTGTTTTTAACGGAAACAACCATTACCGATTGTTTGCCCACTCTTGACACAAAAAACAACTAAAAATGGTTGTTTTTGTAGAAAACAATCAAAAATGGTTGTCTATTTAAATGATATGACTTATCTTTGCCACAGAACCATAAAAAACAGAACCATAAAAAATGAGCATAGTAAATATGATAAAAGGAGTAATCACCGGAGACATCGTGGGATCGACAAGCATCAAGACAGAGCATCGAGCGAACCTGCTGAATTGCTTGAACACGATGCGGGAAGAGTTGCAATGCGTATCACCATTCAAGATGGAACTGTTTCGCGGCGACAGCTTCCAGCTACTGATTGACGACCCAGCCGCTGCCCTCAAAGTTGCCCTTCTGCTGCGTGCTGGCCTCATTCACCGTACACCAGACAAGGAGCACGGGATGTGGGACGCGCGCATCTCGTTGGGAATAGGACAAGTCCAGTTCATGGCCGACAGCATCGTGACATCGGATGGCGAGGCATTCCAGTATTCCGGTCGCCAACTTGACACGTTGAACAAGATGCGCCAGCGCATAGCCATCAAGACACCCTGGAATGACGTTGATGAAGAGCTGGAAGTATCCACGGCATTTGTCGATGACATCATCAAGGGATGGTCCAGTAAGCAGGCAGGCATGATCTACTTGTCGCTCAAGACCGACATGCCCAAGAAGAATGTCGCTGAATTGATCGGGACTTCGGTCCAAAACGTGCGCAACGTGCTATCATCGGCACGAGAGCCATTGATCAGAAAATACATTGAGCGTTACCATACGCTCATCACCAACCACCTTAACCCAACAACGGCATGATGAACCTCCTGATTCTACTCAAACTGCTGGCATCGCACGTCATAGCCGACTTCTTTCTCCAGTTTGACTGGCTGTGCAAGGGCAAACGTGATGAAGGTCTGCATGGTTTAGCCTTCCAGGCCATCCATGCGCTCATCCATGCCGCCTGTGCCTATCTACTGGTGGGCGACTGGATGGGTTGGATCATTCCACTTGCCATCTTCACCACCCATCTCATCATCGACATCACCAAGGTCAAGTGGTTTTCAACCAGTACCATCGCATTCCTTATTGACCAACTGGCGCATATTGCTGTCATAATAGGGTTGTGGTGGATACTGTATGCCCCTCAAGACATCGGTTTAGCATGGGTCGATGGAATTGCCCACTCAAGCACTTTCTGGGCCACCCTCATCGGCTATATGCTGGTGCTCAAGCCATCGTCACTGCTCATCGGCATGTTCATCAAGGGGTGGACACCGTCCAATGGAATGCAGGCCCAAGGCATGCCCAATGCGGGCAAGTGGATCGGTTACATTGAGCGCGTGCTGATCCTGACTTTTATCATCACAGGAAATATCGAGGCCGTCGGCTTCCTACTGGCAGCGAAGTCCATATTCAGATTCGGCGACCTGAACAAGGCGCGCGAAATCAAGATCACCGAGTATGTTCTATTAGGGACCCTTGCCAGTTTCTCAATTGCGTTGTTGATAGGTTTTGCCATCATTAGGATTATTCATTAATTATATATCACAAGAAGAACTATGAAAAGAATCATCTTTATACTGATAATGCTCGTGGGGAACCTGTGCATCACTGCCGGCGCGCAATGCGGCATGTCGAGACCAGTAAATCGTCATGGCATCAATAGTAAATGGGTGAATCCGCGCATCGGCACCGGCGGACATGGACATGTGTTCCTGGGGGCCAATGTGCCCTTTGGCTACGTGCAGCTGGGTCCCACCGAGCCCACGCGTGGCTGGGACTGGTGCTCAGGCTACCATGACAGCGACTCGGTGCTCATCGGCTTTGGGCACCAGCACCTGAGCGGCACGGGCATCGGAGACCTGGGCGACATCGCGTTGCTGCCTGTGACCAGCCGTGACCAGAGCCATGTGGTATTCAGCCATGACGACGAGACGGTAAAACCCGGCTATTATTCCATTACGCTGCGGGAAAACGGCAGGCCATACGTTAATGTGGAACTCACCGCAACCCAGCGCACGGGGATGCACCGCTATGTGTTCACAGGCGATCAGGACACCATGCTGCTGCGGCTCGACCTGGGTCAAGGCATCGGATGGGACTCACCCAAACAAGTGATGATGGAGCAACGCTCACCTCATCGCATTGCAGGGTACCGCCATTCACTCGGTTGGGCACGAGATCAAAAGGTCTTCTTTGTCATGGATTTCCTGCAAGAAGTAACCTTAGAAAAACTGAATGGCGACACCACGGGCATCATCTCGGCTCCCAACCTCTATCCAGTCACTCCGCTTGAAGTTAAGGTGGGACTGTCGGCCGTGAGCATCGAGAATGCCATCGAGAACCTTGAAGCCGAGAATCCCGACTGGTTGTTCAGTGCTGTGGCTGCCAATGCTGCTCGTGCATGGAACGATGAACTGGCGAAAATCCTTATCGACACCGATAACGAGGATGACCGCAAGGTGTTCTACACGGCACTCTATCACACGATGGTGGCCCCGTCGGTCTTCAGTGACGTGAACGGACAGTACCGCGGAGCCGACGGACAGGTGCGACAGGGTGATTTCACCAACTACACCACCCTGTCGCTGTGGGACACCTATCGCGCCGCCCACCCGCTCATGACACTCATCCACCGCGACATGCAGCAGGACATCGCCCAAACGTTCTTGCACATCGCTGAGCAGCAGGGCAAGCTGCCCGTGTGGCACCTGATGGGCAACGAGACCGACTGCATGGTGGGCAATCCAGGTGTTCCCGTGCTGGCCGACCTGGTGCTCAAGGGATTTGACGTGGACAGGGACAAGGCACTCAAGGCGATGGTTGCCAGTGCGATGCGCGACGAGCGCTCGATGGGATTGTTGAAACAATATGGCTACATCCCCTGGGATCTGGAACCCGAGAAAGAGACCGTGGCCCGAGGGTTGGAATATGCCCTGGCCGACTGGTGCATTGCCCGTGTGGCCAACCTCGTGGGCGATGAGGAGAACTACAATTACTTCCAGAACCGCAGCAAGTCCTACGAGCATTATTTCGACAAGCAGTTGAAGTTCATGCGCGGCAAGGACTCGAAAGGCAACTTCCGCGACAACAGCGAGTTTGACCCGTTATCGACCAAGCACCGCAACGACGACTACTGTGAGGGCAACGCCTGGCAATACACTTGGCTCGTGCCACACGACGTGCACGGGCTGGTCAAGCTGTTCGGTGGCGAGAAAGCCTTTATCCAGAAACTCGACTCGCTATTCATCGTTGAGGGAGACCTGGGCGACGAGGCCTCGCCCGACGTGAGCGGCCTCATCGGTCAGTATGCCCACGGCAACGAGCCCAGCCACCACATCATCTACATGTATAACTATGTGGGGCAACCGTGGAAAGCCGCCCCGCATATCCGCCGGGTGTTGCGTGAGCAGTACCGCAACGGCGTGGATGGCCTGAGCGGCAACGAGGATGTGGGTCAGATGTCGGCCTGGTATGTCCTTTCGGCGATGGGCTTGTATCAGGTCGAGCCCGCTGGTGGCAAGTACATCATCGGTTCGCCGCTGTTCGACGAGACCAGCATCAACGTGGGTGATGGCAAGACGTTCACCATCAAGGCCGTGAACAACAGCGACGAGAATATCTACATCCAGAGCGCCACGCTTAACGGCAAGCGCTATGACAAGAGTTATATCCACTACGGCGACATCGTCCAGGGCGGCACCCTTACCCTCACCATGGGGCCGAAGCCCAGCAAGTGGGGCACCAGCAAGAAAAACAGACCATAATCAACAGTCATGAACAGAGTTATCATTATCATCATTGCATCCTTGCTGACTTGGCAGAGCCTAAGCAGCCGTGACATGGAGCCAGTAGATTATGTGAACCCGCTGGTGGGGACGCAATCGAGCTTCCAATTATCGACGGGTAATACCTACCCCGCCATCGCCATGCCGTGGGGCATGAATTGCTGGGTGCCACAGACAGGTAAGAACGGGGACGGGTGGCAATACACCTACGGGGCAAACAAGATTCGCGGTCTCAAGCAAACCCATCAGCCCAGCCCGTGGATCAACGACTACGGTCAGTTCTCGCTGATGCCCACGGTGGGAGAGCCAGTGTTTGACGAGAATGAGCGCGCCAGCTGGTTCTCGCACAAGGCCGAGGTGGCAACACCTTACTACTACAAGGTCTATCTCGCCGACTATGACGTCACTGCCGAGGTCGCCCCCACCGAGCGTGCCGCCCTGCTGCGGTTTACCTTCCCCGAGACCAGCCAGGCCAACGTCGTGATCGATGCCTTTGACAAGGGCTCCGAAATCACCATTTTGCCAGGCAACAGGGCCATCGTTGGCTACTCGACCCGCAAAAGCGGTGGTGTACCCGAGGGGTTCAAGAACTACTTCGTCATCACGTTTGACCGAGCATTCACCCACTTCGTCACCGTGGAGGATAGCATTGCACATGATGACAAACGGCACGTCACATGCCATCATGCCCAGGCTGTGGTCACATTCAATGTCCCCCGAGGCACCCAGGTCACAGCCCGCGTCGCCTCATCATTCATCAGTCCACAACAGGCATTGCTCAACCTCGAAGAACTGGGTCAGGATGATCTTGAGGCCGTCAAGGAGCGGGGACGCAAGCGCTGGAACGACGTGCTGGGACGCATCGAGGTCGATGATAAGAATATCGACCACCTGCGCACCTTCTACTCGTGCCTCTACCGCTCAGTGCTATTTCCCCGCAGCTTCTATGAGCTCAACCAAGACGGTAATCCCGTTCATTACAGCCCCTATAACGGCCAAGTGCTGCCAGGACGCATGTTTACCGACACGGGCTTCTGGGACACCTTCCGCGCCCTGTTCCCGCTGGTGGATTTAGTGTATCCCACGATGGGCTCGTGGATGCAGGAGGGGCTGGTGAACGCCTACAAGGAGAGCGGATTCCTGCCTGAGTGGGCCAGTCCAGGTCATCGCGATTGCATGGTGGGCAACAACAGTGCCTCGATTGTCGCCGATGCCTACCTCAAGGGTCTGCGTGGCTATGACATCGAGACCTTGTGGGAAGCCGTCGTGCATGGCACCACGGCCGTGCATCCCCAAGTGAAATCAACAGGCCGACTGGGCCATGAATACTACAATCGATTGGGCTATATACCCTATGACGTCAAGATCAGCGAGAACGTGGCGCGGACGCTGGAGTATGCCTACGATGACTGGTGCATCTATCAGCTTGGCAAGGCACTGGGCAAACCCGAGAGCGAGATTGAAGTGTACGCCCAGCGAGCGCTGAACTACCGCAACGTGTTTGATGCCGAGAGCAAGCTGATGCGTGGCCGCCTGAGTGACGGCACCTTCCAGTCGCCGTTCAGCCCCCTGAAGTGGGGCGACGCCTTCACTGAGGGCAATAGCTGGCACTACACCTGGAGCGTATTCCATGACCCGCAGGGACTTATCAACCTGATGGGCGGCAAACAGATGTTCTGCCAGATGCTGGATTCGGTATTTGCAGTTCCTCCCGTATTTGATGACAGTTACTATGGCTTCACCATCCACGAGATACGTGAGATGCAGATCATGAACATGGGCAACTATGCCCACGGCAACCAGCCCATCCAGCACATGATATACCTGTATAACTACGCCGGGCAGCCGTGGAAAGCCCAGTATTGGATCCGTGAAGTGATGGACCGATTGTACAGCGCCACACCTGACGGTTACTGCGGTGACGAAGATAACGGGCAGACTTCGGCATGGTACGTCTTCTCGGCATTAGGATTCTATCCAGTATGCCCAGGTAGCAATCAGTATGTCATCGGCACTCCTTATCTTGACAACGTGACCTTGCATCTCCAAAATGGAAAAAAAGTCGTCTTGTCAAGAGAAGGTGCTGGAACTTACATTCAGCAAATGACCGTCGATGGCAAGCCTTATAGCCACAATTATCTCGACCACAACCGTCTATTGCAAGGCGCCAGCATCCACTTCATGATGGGCGACCAGCCCAACCATGAACGCGGAACCGGCGCCAAGGACGTTCCCTACTCTTTTACTCGGGAGTCATGGTAAGGTTGAGAATCGTCGCGGGAGCAATATAGGTGGTCACAAACTGTCGGATATCCTCGGGCGTGAAGGACTGGAGGGTCTTGACATAGTCGGTGTCGAAGTCGATACCATACTTATCGTAATACTTCAACATAGACATCCAGTAAGTGTTGTCCTGCTGATCCTCGTCGTTGACCTTGCATAGATATTTCACTACCTTGTCGAGCTGATCTTGAGTCACGCCGTTGCAAGCCACGTCGTTCACGTCATTGGTAATAATCTGTCGTGTCTCGTCGGCCTTGCCAACGGTGACAGTGACATTGAGTGGCATGAAGATGACTGGTGCATCGTCACCGTTCTGGTCAGGCACGACACTGCAATGGGTATCAACATGATAAGTCCAACCACGGTCCTCCCGCAGATGCTGTCGGAAGATGGCAGTGAAAATCTGACCAGTCACACGAGCCAACAGAGCATTACGCATATTGTACTCACACTCGCTTGTCCAGAAGAAATAAACTTTGTCCTGGGGATTCTCCATTTTGCGAGTCCATCGAGTGTCAATGTGATGATCATACAGGCGATAGCCGATGTCACGTGGATGCTCATGACGGCCATCAACTCTGGCAGGCAATGAAGCCACATAGCGACCCAACAGTTGTTTCAAAGTGTCGGTATCAAAGTCCCCCACAATATATAAAGTGATGTCGCTCAAGTCGGCAAAACGGTCACGATAAACCTCCAACACACGATTTAAATCCACACGATCAACTTCATCCTTGCCTAATCGCTCACCACCTAAAGGATGATGGTTGAACACATTGGCAAACAGAGAATCAGCAAACTCAAACTTGGGATCGGCCAACTGATTGGCAAGTCGTGAACGAGTATTCTCAAGATAAGCATTAAAGGCTGGTTCATCCTTCTGGGGGGAAGTCAACTTCAGGTATAACAACTGGAAAGCAGTCTCAAGGTCGGCACGGGTAGCTGCGCCCTGGAAGCCCTCTTCGGTCTTGCTGACAAATGTACGCATCGAAGCCTCCTTGCCCGCCAATGCCTTCTTGAGGTCGTTACTCGAGAACTGGCCATAACCCATTGTGGCTGCGACGTTGCCAAAGACCTTGAACGTAGGACCGTCCACAGCTCCACGGTAGTTCTGCGATAAGCCTCCAGGACCTGCTCCTGCAATGACCACCTCACCAGGCTTGAGAGTCGAGTACTTGACCATTGCTCTCATGCCATTAGAGAGGGTCCACAACTCAGTGTCAAAAACAGGCATCCGCTCAGTCTTGACAACAGAACCCGCGTCGGGCTCGACAGTGAGCAGTTGACCGTCATTCACACTATCCACCCAAGCCGTTACCTCCATAGCACGGCCAGCATGAAAGCTATCGATGAGCGATTGCCGAGTAGGAATTGCTGCACCCAGTTTTTCAGGGGCGTAGGTCATCAATACCACGTTGCGGTCCGTAGGACTGATTAGAGAATTGTAATATCTATTCACCTCATCAAGAGTAACCTGGTCAATTTCACGCAACATCAGATCGCGATATACCTCGATTGTGCTTACAGGTTCTCCCTCAAGATAGGCTCTGACAAAGTCGCGTGCTATCGCCGTATTACTGTAACGGTCGCGTTCACGGTAGAGCTTGTCGAGAGCCGACACATAATTGAGTCGGGCACGGCGCAGTTCACCATCGGTAAAGCCATGAATGGCTGCACGGTTCACTTCACGGGCAAGCCATCGCATCGTCATGTCGGCCTGCCCTTCCTTGCTCATGGCGATGAGTTGAAAGGCATTGCGCGTCTTGGAAATAATGTAGTTACGATCGGTTACGCCAACATGGGTAAACGGAGCATCCGGATCCTGCTTGAGGTCGTTGAATCGCGAGGTCATCATGGCAGCAACTATATGTTTGATATAATCGTCACGCAAGAAGGCCGTAGTGGACATCAACTCATCAGGCAGGTCATCATGCTTGAAGAGCAGGCGGACACTGGTCGTCGTCTGTTCAGGATCGGTCTGTACAGTAGAGATTATTTGCTCGTTATCAGGAACCTCCACCTTGACTACAGGAGCCACATTCTTAGGATTCTTCACCTTGCCGAAGAGTTCTTGAATCTTGCCTACTGCCCAATCAGGGTCAATGTCACCGACAACGATAATACACTGGTTACTGGGATGATACCACTTCTTGTAATAGTCACGCAACTCCTTATGCTTGAAGTTTTTCACTACACTCATCAAGCCAATGGGCATGCGGGAGCCATACAAGCAATCGGGATATACATCGGAGGAGGACTTTTCAATCAATCGATAGTTTGCGCCACTACGGTAGCGATACTCGCCCTCAATGACACCGCGCTCCTCGTCTATATCCTTGCCCTTGAGCAACAAGTTATGTCCCCAGTCGCTTAGCACGAGCATACAGGAATCTAACAGCCCCTGGCGGCCAGTGGGCACATTGCTGATGTTATAGACAGTCTCGTCGGTACTTGTATAGGCATTGAGGTTGGCGCCGAACTTCACACCATTACTTTCCAAGTAATCAATGAGCGTATTGCCAGGGAAATGCTTGGTGCCGTTAAAACACATGTGCTCCAAGAAATGTGCCAGACCTCGCTGGTTGTCCTGCTCCTGAATCGAGCCCACACGCTGCGCGATAAAGAAATCGGCGTGGTGCTCGGGATAATTGTTCTGCTTCACATAGTAAGTGAGGCCATTAGATAGTGTGCCCGTGCGAACCGTTGGGTCCATCGGGATGACATCGGCAGCATGGGTCATTGTGGCGGTGATCGCCAGCAGGGTAATCAACAGCTTTTTCATTGTTTTGTTTCGTTATTGTTTGTCAAGACCCGCCATTGCGCGGGCCATAGCGTTAAAATACATAATGGAGAGAGCCTGCCACGTCTATGGTCTTGAGACCACTGTAGTAGTGTCCCAACTTAGCACCACAGTTCAGGCGGATTGCTTGACGGTTGTTGACTGCCACTTGGATCGAGAGCATCGCCTCGCCATGCCAGTGAAAACGGCTCATGTAGTCAAAACTGGCACGATGAGCACGCATCAGTCCCGCCAATTCTTCCTTCACGCCGTTGTCCAGCCATTGACTTGTGACGGGATGATCCATGATCACACCCAGCATCAATCCTGGCATGAAACGACCTGAGTGCCAAAGCGAGTAGAGACGCGTCCCCCATTCCACCTGATTGATGAGAAGACGGCATTGTGGATCGGCATAAATTTCATTGAGGTGACGATAGGAGACAAGGGGGTGCACATCGGTCTTGAAGGACTTTGTCCACATGCGGGACCACAAGGCATCGAGACTCACACCGAAGCGATTCTCGTGATACATGTCGTTGCTGCCTATCTGGGGATAAACCATCGCCGCGGCATCACCGAAAACGTTCTCGGTCCCCACCCGACGTGAAGCTGTCACCGTGGCGCGAACGCCCCAATTGCGCTGCAACCATCCTATTTCGCCATTCACGGCGTTGTGGGTAACCCGTGCCAGCGGGAGCTTGTTCAGACCCGTGAGGATGTTATCAAAGGCGAACCTCGACATCTCAACACTGGCAGTGAGGCCACGCGCAAGAACAGGATGAAGGTTGACAGTAGCCCTCCAACGATAGCCGTTATAATAGGTTGCCTCACCCGTGCCGGCAAAGCGCCCATAGTCGTTGGTCAACCCCGTCAGATGGAAAATCTTGTCATGACCTAATTCACTATAAAAGGCCACATTGTTAGTCTGCTTGTACTTTCTGAAGCCCAAGGATAACGCTGCGACATGCGAATCTATCACCTTGACACCCACGCCAGCAGCGAAGTCCAGACAAGCAGTAATATTGCGTGGTCGTGGATCCACACTGCGATAATGAAGACCTGCTGTATAGTCAATGCTGGCACCCCAATAGAGGCGACCGTTGTTGTCGGCATACCCACCGCCAAAACTGTAGCGCTCGGTCTTCATTCTCGATGAGATAACGCTGTCGGCCAGCAGATAAGGATAGACAATATCCATGTCACTGGTCTCGTTCCAGGTTATATGCTTGGTGAAGCCGTTCTCGTAGCGGGCATGCCCCCACAACGTTGAGCCATGATGCTTGATGTGGGTATCGGCCATTAAATTCCACAGACGGGAATAATCACCACGTTGTACATCGAGTGCCACCGTCTCGCCGTCTTCGCTATGTATGTCGATACCGCCTCCCGCATGACTCACGCCACTGGAACGCGAGAACTGGTTGATGGCAGGATTTTTCCAGGCCAGAGTAAGCAGATGGTCAACACGTAGGGTGTCGTCAATTGACATCCAGCGTGGCGCATCCTGAGCCAGCAAGATCAATTGGGCCCACACACAGATCACCAACAATAAACTAATTCTCTTCATGTCATTCCTTAGCGATCACGCCATCCCATGTCATGCCTGCAACATGGTTACCGTCCATGTCGATGACAGTGCCCTGTTCCTCAATCAGGCTGGGGATGCAATAGGGGTTGAAATCCTCGGTCGAATTATTGGTGTCCTTGAGATAGGGACGGCCATCCTTGAGGTAAAGCATCTTGCGACGCACACTGTGGAAATAGCGTGACTTGTCGTGGTCAACAGTGCCACAGTAGGTCCATCCACGGTCCAGTTGAGGAGCTGTGACATTCCAGGCATATTCAGACTCGACACTGCAGTTCACTGCATCGATAATCCAGGCGTTGGGCACCTTGTAAGCCTTCTGGGTCATGGGGAACGTGCCTGACGCGTTAACTACAACATAATTATAGGTATAAGAATAATTGGCAAGGTATTGTTCCTTATCCACCGGTATACGAGCAATAGCCAAGGCCCGGAAGCCACGATTGTGTAACACATAGAATGACTGGGTGTAGCAATACCACTTGTCCAGATTGGGCACTGTGGGACTGTCAATGTCCATGTGGGAAGCTGTATTGGAAACATCATACCACTCCCAGTCGGCGTTGCTCAAGTCAAAGCTATTGGGGTTGGCCACCTTGTGATCGATTCCCGTGTCAGCAAGAATAATGCTCTCACCAGGCTGCACGGGATAATCGGTCCCACTCCCGGGAATAGTATAGATGGCTTGGACAGTCATTGCCTCACCCATGATGTCAGGGTCATAGTCATACTTATCAGTTGTCGTGAACTTGGACTCCAACAAAGTGATGCCATCGGCATAGAGCACATGGTCTGTATTATTGTAAATCTTGATATAATCATCGCCATAGTACTGGTTACCAGACGTCTGTAACGTGCCTGTAAAAAAGATTTCCTCAATAATGAAGTCATCAGTGACTAAACTCTCAAAGGCGGGTAAAGTCACCGCACGGTTCGACTCCGAAATCTGTACTGACTGGACATAAGCTGTAACATGACGGTTTTCACCATCCTTAACTACCTGGGCTTCATAGCCCATGTCATACAAACCCGTCTTCAAGGAAACGTCCTTGAGATCAGAGTAGATGACCTTACGACCCGTCGAGACGTCCTTTACCTCAAGCTGTTGGGTAGTGATGGTAGCTCCTTGCAGGTCAAGGGGCAAGTCAATCAAGATATCAGGGGTATAATAAGCTAAATTTTCATCGAGCTTGTCGTCACAGGAAGTGACAAGCATCATTAAGGATAACAGAAAAAGTATTCTCTTCATCGTAATCATTATAATTTATTGGTTTATAGCAAGAAATTAAGTTCCATACCGAAGTAAGGGTCACTGCTGCGACGAATGGTAAGGCCGTTGGACTTATAGTCGGGCAAGTAGTCAAGGATGCGGTTGACAAAGACCGCCACCTTCAAGCACTTACCGATTTCCTTGGTCGCCTTGAGGTTGAGATAAACCGCTGTGGGTGTTGTCTGGCGCTTATACACATCGCTGTTATAATACTTCGTGAGGAATTGCAACAGAGGGTCGCTCTGCATCTCAACGGTGTAGGGATGTAGCAGACCATCGGCTACATCTATATAAGAAACAGGCGTTCCATCCTGAGACAAGCGACGCGTACTCTCAAACCACATGCACTGGATGTTGGTAGTAAAAACCAAGCCCCATCGCTTTACTTGAGTATCAAACATGAAGTTGGTGTTCAACTGCTCATTGACACGGCCGTCATTCCAGTCATACAGACCCACATAACGGTTGCTCACGATGACGTTATCCACCACATCGCTCACGGGGCTGTACATCATCTGGGAATTGGTGTAGGTCGAGCGGAACCATGCACCAGTTATGGTGAGCGCAGTCGCGATGGGTTGCCAACGGGCAGTGGTAATGACCCACTCAATACCCTCCTTGTCAAGTCGACTGCCATTAGTCTGCTTGCTATAGCCACCTAACACATTCCGGTCCTCATAGGGTAAATCTTCCAGAGCAGGCGGCTCGGTCAGGGTCATCGGATTGATTGCACTCACGTCATACCAACGGTAACTGTAAGGCTTGTAATAGGCACTATAGCGGTAGCCAGAACGCATCTTCTCATTGAAATAAGTGACTGAGAAGCTGTTACGTCCGATATTGGCACCCACACGGATTTCCCACTTGTGATTTCGAGCAGGCTTTAGATCATAGTTGGTAACATCATCAATATAGGTGCGCAAGCTGATGCGGCTGCGGTTCACGGGGTCATTGACATCATAGTAGTTCAACTGGATGAAGTCATGGTAATTGACTTGTGGGAACAAGTGGTTGATAGTGGGCATCTTGGTTGTCAGGCCATATCCACCTGCCAAATAAGTGTGAAGTTCACGATTGCTGATATGAATCACTGGCAATGTCCATTTCACGTTAATGCGAGGATCAAAAAATGGACGGTTATTCAGGTAGTAACGGTTATCGATGCCCGGCAACTGGATGGAACGCACACCTAACTGGGTTTCGAGCGTAGTAGTCCCAAGGTGGGCAGTGATGTGATCCTCAATATAGAACGAGAGAACGTTAAGGGAGGGAATATCCTTATAGGCACGAGGTCGCGTTGTCCATGAGGCACCCAAGGGTCGGGTGAGGTCATAGACCTGTCCATCACCATAATTCTTGGAAAAGGTCCATTCAAGCCCCACCTTGTAAGCATTCTTGATGGAAGAAAAATCCCATGCGCCCTCAGCCTTGGCTTTGATGAAAATATTGAGAGGCTTGCCATCACTCACATAGTTGGCGACATATTCATTGAGCAGGTACTGACCATCATGTTCCCCCTCGGACATTGTAGTGGGAGCTACCGAGGCTCGTTGTGGAGCCACTTGCTTATTGCGCTCCAATCGATCATGCTGGTAGCTTACCGAGGTATTGACATTCAAGCTCTTGAGCCAAGAAAGGCGGGCGAAAGAGAACGTCAGGTCGCTGGTATAATTCCAGCGATTATAACGAGACTTGTACTCATCAACCTTACGGTAGCTCAAGTCGGGATCTTCCTTGGCATTATCAAAAGAGCCAGTATAATCAATGCCCGTAATCCATGACGTCGTGACTGCCGGGTGCTCAAAGCGCAAGTTGAAACGAGCCGACAGATTCAGGCGCTTATAGTTTTCCAGATTGTTGCGTGGATCCACCTTGCTGTCAAGGTAGCCCGCATCCACATTCATGATATGTCCAGTCTTCCCCAGATAGAATCCTTTACCAGCCGACACCAGTTTGCTGTACTCATCAGCCTTGAAGCGGGCGGTGAAGGGCGTGGCGCGACGAATGCGCTTGATATTGACCATACCACTGGTAAGATTGCCATACTCGGCCGAAGGGATACCACGGACAACTTCAACACTCTCAATGTTGTCGGTACTCAGGGTACGCATATCCACACCTTTCCCTGTTATGTCGCGCGCAGACTCACTACCATCAGGCACACTCGTCATGTTGGCATCACCATTGATGGGAGCGCCATCGACCATAAACAGTGTTCCCAGCGAAGATATGGCATAATCATCATTGCTGCTGCCAGTCTCACGCAACTTGATGGTGTTGACCGATCCCATATTGGGGTTATGAGAAATATTACCTGGCAGAAGCTCCATCAAATCAGCAAAGCTGGTGGGTTGCAGATGAGCCATCGCATCACGGTCGATGCGCGAGGTGCTGGTTATACCCGTAGATTCCTTGGCAGTGACCACAACATCGCCCAGGACATGACTATCCTCGTCAATGAGCACATCGAGCGTGCGGTCGCTGCTGATGACAAGTTGAATCTTGTAGGATTTATAACCCACAAATGAGACGTTAACCGTGTAATCACCGCCGTCGAGGTTCAAGTAGAAGTTACCCGACGCATCGGTCTGGGTGACGTGTTTGCCAGGGTTGATCGTTACTGTTGCAAAGGGGATGCGTTCATGGGTCTGTGCATCGCTCACCGAGCCGCGTAGGGTATAAGCACCCCCATACAGCGAAGTGAGCAGCAACAGGTTCATTAATATGTATTGTTTCATTTCTTGACTATAGCGCCATGTTGTAATTTCGTATTGCAAAATTACAACCCCGCATCAGACAACACGATAGCCAAAAATTGGGAATTTTGACAATAAACACACTATTATCGGTTATTTTTCATCATTGGCGGGCAAGGAAACATCCACAGAATGAAAACAAAAAAGGTTCGCTGCGCTCACGCGTGACGAACCCTTCGCAAATAACATTTCTCCAAATTTATTAACTTTTAACTTGAATAGAATTGATGCAAAAACTTTTAAGTAGTATAATTATGAAAAGAGTTTTCTGACTTACGTTTTATATTCAGGAAACTTATCGCTTACTGAAAGAGTTCAACGTAATCCTACAAATCAGCGTTCATTCTTTCAGCGGTGCAAATATACAGTTTTTTTTTCATTTGCAAACAAAATATCCTTAATTTTCAACGAAATCAAGGTAATTTTCTGTAAACATCATCCAATACAGGCTCCAGCCAGTCGGTTTTTGAGTCCGGCTCGACACGAGTCATGTAGGTGATGTGCTGGAACCAACTGTCACGGGCTGCACCATGCCAATGCTTCACCCCCTCGGGAATTGCAATCACAACACCAGGCTTCAGCTCGACAGGTGATTTGCCCCACTCCTGATACCAGCCCCTGCCATCAACGCAGATGAGCACCTGCACTGCCTTGTGGTGGACGTGCCAGTTGTTGCGGCATCCAGGCTCAAAGGTTACGTTAACAGGGCCACCGTTCTCGCTGTCAAGCGGAGCAATGTAGCTGTTGCCAATGAAATATTGGGCGTAGTCGGAATTGAAGTCACCACGAGGCCATGTGCCATCGTTAGGACGGCCTTCAGTCATATTCTCGCCATAGACAGTTGCGATCGCCTTGCGTGCACGCCAAGCCTCGGTGGCTCCCACGTTAGCAGCCAGCACTTGAGGAATCGCATGCAGTTCATCGTCGGTAACACCCATATTGCGGGCACCACGCACGTGGGCAATTAACTGTGGTTCACATCCCTCAAGTGACGAAATAGCACTCACAGTGACGATTTCCCGCTCGGCCTCACTGAGCACATTGCGGGCAAAGATGTCGCCAAAAAGATGTGCCTTGAGGTAATAGTCGGTCTGAGGCGCAAACTCATAGTCAAAGGGCTGTCCCGTGAGACGGGTCTGCACTACGGTACCTTGCTTGAGAGCATCATAGTCCTGTGGCAGTGGTGCAGCATCGGGACCCACCGTGGTGGTCTTACCCTGATGCTCACGATCGGCCACAACACGCTGCAGCACGCCTAAGGCATTGAGAGAACGAGGAAAGCCAGTGTAAGCATACAACTGTGAAAGTGCTTCCTTGACCTGATTAACCGTCAATCCGTTATCCAAAGCCTGATTGATAGCCGGTTCAAGTCTTTTGAGGTCACCGCGAGCCTCGAGAGCGGCTATGGTAGCCAAGTTTTGCTTCTTGATATTCATTTGAGACTGCGCATTAATATAGTTTGATGTTGACATCATTACAAATAATACAATAAGAAAAAATGTAGTCAAGTGATTGATTCTGTTCATTGTTAGCAGGAATTATAATTTCACAACCGCAAAATTATAACGTTTTTTCCCAGCACATATTACCTATTTTACCGAATATTTTACACAAAATACCGAAAAACATATTTCATGAAAACCGCGCCAACCCATGTTTGATGAGCCATGGGTTGACGTGAATTCAGTAAAATTAGTCAAGTGACCTGCTGATCACAAGCAGTTGCGGAAGATGACTTCTATATCCTCCTTGTTGAGTGGAACAAAGCCAGGTAACACGCTGTCCTTACAAGCCTTGCGCGCCATGGTGCGAATGTGCTCGTCACCGATACCCAGCTCAGTGAACGTGCTCTTGAGACCGAGGGTCGTGAAGAGGAATTCTTTCACTTTCTCAATCGCCTGCTTGGCGATGTCCATAGCTGGCTGATTGGCATCGATGCCAAAGACGTTTACGCCAAATTGCACATACTTGCTGACCGTCTTTTCACTCAAGCAGAATTCCATCCACCTCGGGGTGATGATAGCTAAACCCAGACCATGAGTGATATCATAGTAAGCCGATACCTCATGCTCCATGGGATGGCAACTCCATGCCTTGCGCTTGCCACCATTGATAAAACCATTGATAGCCCACGACGAGGTCCACATTAAGTTGGCGCGCGCCTCGTAGTTCTCAGGTTCCTTGATAGCAATGGGTGCATACTTAATGATGGTCTTCATCATTCCCTCCATGAAGCAGTCAAGCATGTACAGATCCTCATCCATGTTGAAATAGACCTCAAAGATGTGAGACAGCATGTCGGCAGCGCCACAGGCTGTCTGGTAAGCACTCACGGTATAAGTCACCGTCGGGTCAAGGAAGGACACCTTGGGTAAGAGGATGGGAGACTCCACACGGCCCAACTTGTCGTTGGTCTCGGGATTGCTGATCACGCCACCGGCATCCATCTCGCTACCCGTTGCCGAGAGCGTTAATACACTGATAATGGGCAAGGCTTCGGTTATTGGAGCCCACTTCTCATTGAAGAAGTCCCAAGGATCATGGTCAACCTTAGCACCGGCAGCCATAAACTTGGTTGCATCGATGGTCGAACCGCCACCAACGGCGAGCAGCACGTCAATATGGTGTTCTTTACACATCTGGGCACCGCGACGCACACTGTCGATGCGGGGATTAGGCTCTATTCCTGAGAGTTCAAACAGCTCCATGCCAGCCTTCTTGACCTCGGCTACGACGGCGTCGTAAAGACCTGTACGCTTGATCGAACCGCCTCCGTAGGTAAGCAAGACACGCTTTCCAAATTTTGCAAGTTCCTCACTGAGGTGCTGCAACTGATTCTCTCCAAAATAAACCTTAACAGGAATGTTATAGATGAAGTTGTTCATTTAGTTGTAAGTTGTTTTTAGTGGTTAACAGCTTATAGTTTAACAATGACATAGTTCTTAGAACCAAGGCCAATGTGCTCTGCCCAATCGATGGTATGGGTTCCATGACGGCTATTGATGCGCTCAATCAGTGGTGCATTGTCATCACCAGGTTTAGCCTTGTGATTCATGACCATCTGGACACAAGCCCAATCCAGAGCGACCGGATCCAGGCTGGCCATAATGCCCATGTCCTTGATCTTGGGCTCGTCAGGGGTGCCGTCACAGTCGCAATCGACTGACATATTGTTCATCACATTAATATATATAATGCGACCTCCCATGTAGTTGTGTACGGCCTGAGCGGCAGCAGCCATCGACTCGAGAAAACCGTCCTGATTCTCGATGTGGTTCCATGCGTCACTTGCATCATCGGTATAACCAGCAGAATGGATATAGGCCTTGCCTGCGGTGCTGGCAACACCAATAGAGGCATTCTTCAACACGCCACCATAGCCACCCATGGCATGCCCCTTGAAGTGAGCAAGGTTAATCATCCAGTCATAATTGGCCAAGTGATCACCAACGATGTCATACTTGATGTGAGTGCGATCCTTGACAGGAATGCGCATCTGACCAAACTCGTCCATGATATCAACGGCAAAGATGGAATCAAAACCGTGCTCATGGATAGTCTGCCAATGCTTCGACACGTCTTGACGCGAACCGCCGTAAGCAGTGCAACACTCAACGATGGTACCATTCACTTCACCGACCAAGTCGCGAATAAGAGTGGGACTTAGATAATGAGTATTGCCAGCCTCGCCAGTGCTGATCTTAACAGCCACACGGCCCTTGGCCTCAACACCCAAGGCCTTGTAAATCTTGACAAGCGATTGAGGGGAAATATCGCTGGTGTAATACACCTTGCTCTGGGCACTTGCCATGACAGCCAGCAAGGCAGCTACCATAACTGAGAAAAACTTGGTTCTATTCATTGTTGTTGATCATTAAATGTTTTAGCGTGCAAAATTACTACATTTTCCCGACAGTGGCAAATCCGGGGCAAATCATTTGAGGGATTCCACCCAGGATTTCATCTCAGCCTCACCCATGTAGTTGAGATTTTTGGGATCAATCCAGTTGGCGCCAGGGGCCGAGGGACGCAGGTAGCGCATGGTCTCACCAGCGCCACTACCGCCTGAGGTAAAGAAAGGCACAACTGTCTTACCCGTGAAGTCGTATTGTTCCAGGAAAGTATTGATGATGGTTGGAGCGATGTACCACCAGATGGGATAACCCACAAACACGGTGTCGTACTGTTCCATATGCTCAACCCTGTTAGCTATGGCTGGTCGGCTGGACTTGTTCTCCATCTCAATGGTGGAACGACTCTTCTTGTCACGCCAGTTGAGATCGGCGGGAGTGTAAGGAATTGCGGGAACGATTTCATGCAAGTCGGCATTTGCGGCTTTTGCAAGTTTAGAGGCTGCCTCCATTGTTGTTCCAGTTGCACTGAAGTAGGCAACCAGCGTTTTTTTGTTACTCATCTTTTCATTACTGTTTTGGGCGTTGGCGGTTGCCATTGCGCTGAGCGCTATGCAACCGACAACGATAGTTAATACTATGCACTTGATTCTCATATTCTTTAATTATTTGATAAAAGTTTGTCAATCAATGCCGTCACATCACCGATGGTCACTTCACCATCCTGATTGACATCGCTCACGGCCTTGTCAAGAGCAGACACATCACCCAGCAGACTATCAATGAGGGCTGTCACATCACCGATGCTAACCTCGCCATCACCATTCACGTCTCCCACAATGACATGGCCTGCTACAGTCTCAAACTTCACAGTCACATTGCCTGAACCCAACGCCTCGGCCAAGCCTGTGGGGTCATCAATAGAGCCAATGCGGGTGTAAGCATAGGAAGTATTAAAAGTCTCGTAGAACAATACCACGCATGACTGCCCGTAGAGCATGATGTCGCCAGCTTGAATGGTTCCAGGGTTGACAGCATCGGCAGGAAGGTTGACATTCAGGTAGTTGTATTTCTCATTGCCATTGAGCTCAGTCATGTTCAGCGTGAGCGGCAACAGTTCACGGAATGCCTCTGCAGTAGCATTGTCGGCCAGCGTAGCCATGAACGTCTTATCTCCGACAATAACCTGAATCTGTTGTGCAGCAGGTTGTGAGACTTCAAAATCGAGCGTACCGACCCAAGAGGCTGCCATTGTCGCAATATTGGCTCGATTATTATAATTAATGTGTAAGGCATCGCCCACAAAAGCACAGTCAGGCAACTGATTGTGAGCATCATTGATGACATTGGTGATGCCACTGCTCCAACTGGTCACAGCAAGGGCTACTTGCTTACCCGCGAGTTTATTGGCGTGATTGTGCAGGAAAGTAAGCATCGGATTGGCCATCTTGCCGTTCCACAACGGGGTGCAGATGATGACAGCATCCCACTGGTCGAAGCTTTCTACACTGGTCTTGATTTCGGGCCAGTTTCCTGAATCAATCTGGCTACGCTCATTGTTAGCATAGCTATAAGTCGTCTGACTCTCGGGACGAGGATAATTACCATGATCCACAACTTCGAGCAAGGTGCCTCCACAATTGTCGGCAATCGCCTGGGCGAGTGTTTCTGTAACGCCACTGTAAGTATAATACAACACCAGTACCCGGGCGTCGGTTGCAGGCACAGCATTACCTGTAAAAAATACCGACATCAATAACACTGTAAGAAATAATTTTTTCATCATGATAAATGGTTACTTGAGTTATTAATTCAGATTGCAAAATTATTTCCTTTTTTCACATCAATCAATACCCTTTTTACCGAATATTTTACCATTATTACCGTGATTGATAACATGGTAGGAAACACATTATCATAATGATTGCCCAAAACCCACATTGAGTTTCGGGCAATCATCTAAATATAAAGGCAAGCAATAAAATAGCAAGTGTTTACTTCAGGTTGGTCTTAAAGAAAGACTCTAACTTGTCCCAAGGGATGACTTTGTTCTTGCCTCCGTCGTAGAGGTCACAATGGGTGGCGCCAGGGATAATCATCAACTCCTTGTTATCACGGTAGCTGGTATAGGAGGTCATGTCGCGATAAGCATCCTCGGCAAAGTAGCGGGAATGAGCCTTCTCGCCATGAACAATGAGAACAGCCGAGCGAATTTCCTTGGTGTACTTCAAGATGGGCTGGTTCATGAACGAGATGCAACCAGTCTGGTTCCAGCCATCATTGGAATTAAGCGAACGCTCATGGTAACCACGGCTGGTCTTGTAATAGTCATAGTAATCCTTGACAAACTGTGGAGCATCGTCAGGCAAGGGGTCAACCACGCCACCACCAGTCTCGTAGTAACCACGGGCATAGTCAACGCTGCGCTGATTATTCAAGGCAACGCGCTGCTGGTGACGAGCCTCCTCGTCCATTGAGTCAAAATAGCCACGGGCATTGACACGAGTCATGTCATACATCGTCATGACAGCAGTAGCCTTGATGCGGGTGTCGATGGCAGCGGTGTTCAATGCCAGGCCACCCCAACCACAGATACCCAGGATGCCAATGCGCTCGGGATCCACATTATCAAGTGTTGACAGGAAATCCACAGCAGCCTGGAAGTCCTCAGTGTTGATGTCGGGTGATGCCATGTAACGAGGTTCTCCCCCACTCTCACCCGTAAATGACGGATCAAAGGCGATGGTCAAGAAACCACGTTCGGCCATCTCCTGAGCGTACAAGCCACTGCACTGCTCCTTAACAGCCCCAAAGGGACCGCTCATGGCAATAGCTGCCAACTTACCTGTTGCACCCTTGGGGATATACATGTCGGCAGCAAGAGTGATACCGTATCGATTAACAAAGGTCACCTTCTTGTGATCAACTTTGTCACTTTTGGGAAAAACCTTGTCCCATGTGGTGGTGAGTTGAAGCTCCTGCTTCTTGATTTGAGTCTGTTTCATGTGATGAATCTTATTCTGAGCCAAAGCATTACTACCGAATGTAATCATGCTGGCCGTGATTAATAGTGAGATAATTCTGTAATTTTTCATGTCGCAAAATTACTACCGTATTGCAACACCCACAATACCAAAATTGCCGAAGATATTACCAAAATTGCCATACCCACCAATTCTGCATCTTTATGAAGGCATTCACTAAATATAGTGAGTAATTGAGGTAAAAAACATCAAATTAGGCTATTTTGGGTCAAATCAGGTAGGCGTAATTTTGCGGAGTGAAAAGTTAATATTCAATCTAAAAAGTAAACAAACAGAGAAACAATGAAGAAAAGTTACATGTTTATGTTAGGTCTTGCCACCAGCGCACTGATGGCAAGCGCCCAGACTCCCACTCTGATGTGGGCCAACAACTTCGGCTGGCAGAATGATGGTGACGCAACTCTCGCCAACATAGGTTACAACATCGCCATGGCCACTGACGGCAACCTGCTCGTGTTCAACAGTTGTGGTACAACCACAAACACCCAGGAGTTCACCTACGGCGGTCAAGTGGTGGGAATGGGAACCAATCACGGCAGCACTGGCTACAACAATAGCATGGTCATCGTCAAGACCGATGCACAAACGGGGGCACCCATGTGGAGTGTGTACAGCACAACAGGTGACGCCGCAGCCAACAACGGCATGGTTGCCGGTACCAGCGACGGCGGAGCCTACGTGGTCGCTAAGCTGCGCCACACCGCAGGCTACACCGATGTGAAGCCAAACTTCATCGACGCCAGTTGTGCCAACACCACCCTGGACTGGGAACTTACCGACGGCAACCGCTACTATCAGGTAGTCATCCTCAAGATTGACAACCAAGGTAAAATCGAGTGGCACAAGATGATTCATGTTGACAGTGCTCCCATGCCTACCAGTTCAAGCACCTATACTGGCGATGCTATTTACATCGGTAGCATCACGGTCGATGGTGAGGATAACCTCTATGTGGGTGGAAGGTTCGTGACCAGCATCACTATGGATGATACAACACTGACCTCGCAGAGCAGCGAAGGTTGGGACGGTGACTCACAGAAGACCCGTGGTGACCTGTTCATTGCCAAGTACAATGCTCAAGGACAATATGTGAAGAGTATTGTTCAACAGGGCGTGACCACGAGTGCCAACATTGCCAGCCTGACGATGAATGATGGCAAAATCTACTTTGCCGGTTATATCGAGAGCGCCAATGCTATCACTATGGGCAATATCGCACTGGCACAAGGCCAGGGCGAGAACTACCGCGACCTGCTGGTGGGCTGCATGGACAAGGATCTGAACGTCGAGTGGGCCAAGACGCTGCTCGATAGCTACAAAGGCTCCATCTACAACAAATTGACTGTCAACGTAATCGGTGACAACATGTGGCTGACGGGTAAAGTTCGTGCCAACCTCACCGATGGCGAAGCAGCCAGCTATGACTGGTCAGGGAAGACTCGCGACGGTATGCTGCTACGCCTCGACAAGAAAAACGGCTCATGGTTAGGCGCTACCGCCTATGGCAAGAACCAGTCTGGTCTGAATGGCGTGTTTGAGAGCAAGGACGACAGCGAGCACGTTTATGCATTTGGCCACATTCTGGTGAACAATCTGTTCATCCAGCAATACAATATCAAAGACATGAGCGCTGGCGAGCAGTGGGTACTGGCCAACAACTCCAACGATCTCCAGAACTGTGCTGCCGTGTGTGACAGTCACAACCTGTACGTGATGAGTCGCATGGGCAAGGGCTCGACAGAAGTTTACTTCGGCACCGAGGACTTCACCTTGACCAACTCTATTGGTCAGAGTGCAATGGTAGCAGCCTTCACCCTGCCCGTGAGCATCAACAACGGCAACAATGACAGTGCCATCACATTCATCAAGGGTGACGTGAACGGTGATGGAGAAACAAGCATCGGTGATGTTACCGCCCTGATTGACCTGTTGCTGTCGGGTAATACAGGTGGTCATCCCGCAGCCGACGTGAATGAGGACAACGAGGTAAGCATCGGTGATGTTACCGCCTTGATTGACATGTTGCTGAGCAAATAAGCTTAAGATAAAAATCACACTTAAACTACCATCATTTTGAAAAGGTGGAACGCCCCGAGCGGGTGTTCCACCTTTTAATATATGTCCATATTGGAAAAATGGCAGCGAAGTGAGATTTTTTAAGGAAAAAGTTGGATTATATTGACAATTTCTTGGCATTTTGCAGAAAACATACTACTTTTGGCAGATATTTAATCAACATAGTAGAACTAATTAAATCATAAACAGAAATAGCTATGAAACTCAAGAATCTTATCAGTGCATGCGCTCTGGCAACGGTTGTAGCTTTTTGCCCAAACGCCAATGCCGGAAACGTCAACGTCAACGCAGCCCGTACTGCGGCAAGTAATTTTCTCAAACAACATGCAACAACAGCTCCAGGCTCATTGAAGGCCCCGGCACTTGCCGACCTGAAGCTCGTTCATGCCGAGTCCTCGAAGGTGGACCCGAATGCAATGGCCTACTATGCCTTTAACATCAACGGAGGAGGCTTTATCCTTATAGCCGGCGAGGACCGTGCAAGCCAAGTGCTGGGTTATAGTGACCAGGGACACTTGGATTTCAACAACCTGCCTGACAATTTCAAGGCTCTGTTGAGCGGGTACAAGGAAGAAATCGAGTACCTGCAGGCCCATCCCGAGCTGAACATGAAACCTGCCATGCGCGCCACTGGCGGTACAGGTGTTGAACCGCTGATCAAGACCTATTGGGGACAGGAAATGCCATACTACCTGCAATGTCCCGTCTATCAAGGCGAATATTGCGTGGTTGGCTGCGTTGCCACCGCGATGGCCCAAGTCATGTACTACTGGAAATACCCGACCTCTTGTTCAGGAGTGAGCTCCTACTACTGCTACGATATTAACCAGACGATTCCCTCCCTTCCCGCGACAAACTTCAACTACAGCAAGATGCTGCACAGCTACTGCCACTGGGATTGGGACAACAGCGTGCTTGTTCAAGACGCCTATACCGACGAGCAAGCTCAGGAAGTTGCCAAACTGAGCCGCTATTGCGGCCAAGCCGTGGATATGGGTTACAGCCCTGAGGGCAGTGGCGCCTACACTTTCAGCCAGCTGAGTGCGATGAAGGAATTCGGTTACAGCAACAGTGCCCGTGACGTGGAGCGCGACAGTTGGTGGGGAACATCTTACAGTACCGCTGAGTGGGAAGCCTTGCTCCGGGAAGAACTGGACCTGCGCCGTCCCATCCTCTACTCAGCCTCTGATCCTGCCGAGGGCGGACATGCCTTTATCTGCGACGGCTATAATGCCGAGGGCTTGTTCCATTTCAACTTCGGCTGGTACGGCACTTGTGACGGCTGGTATGTTTCGACGGCATTGAACATGACACACCGTTCAGGCGACTACCTGAGATTTAACTCCAACCACGAGGTTCTCCTGGGGGTTGTTCCTCCCGAGTACTGCATCATCTCGGCCGACGCCCTGCAGGCATCTAACGAGCTGCTCGTGTTAGGCGAAACCCTGGACGTCCAGGCTAACAACGTGAACGTCCTTGCCACCAATGAGAGTCTGAACCTGATGTTTACCATCAACAATGCCACGGGCAAACTTGCCATGAGTAATGCCATCAACGTGGTTCCCGCTAACTTTGAGCAAGGCAGCAACGTGACTGCTGGCATCGTCCTGCCCACGACACTCGAGACAGGCAGCTATGACGTGCAGTTCCATTACTTCTTCTCGACAGCGAACCGCAGCACGCGCATCCAGTGCGAGAGCAGCCAGCTCAACGTGGTAGGCCATCTGGCCAAGTATGGAGCACCATTTAACATCGACGACGTGACCATGACCATCGACATGCTGTTGAACAACACCCATCCCGTGTTGATCATCGATGACGTGACCGAACTCATCGACGTCCTGCTGTCGGCAAAATAAACGACTTTCAATTCACATCATAAACCTATCAAACCATCCATTATGAAGATTAAAAATCTCATGACAACTATGGCGGTTGCGGTATTTGCCATGACCGCCCTCAACGCGAATGCCGGCAATGTAGATGCCACCAAGGCACGCACCATTGCTAACCAATTCATCCATCAACAAAACGCTAAAGGCTTATTTAATGCCCACACGGCTGACCTCGTGCTCGTTCACGCCGAAGCATCCAGAGCATCATCTGATGCCAATGCCTACTATGCCTTCAATGTCAAGGGTGGCGGTTTTGTCATCATCGCTGGTGAGGACCGCGCTCCCCAGGTGTTAGGCTACAGCGACAAGGGCTACATGGATTTCAACAAACTGCCCTACGGCCTTCAAGGCCTGTTGAATGGCTATAAACAGGAAATTGAATTCCTCCAGAAATACGAGGGTAATGACCTGGTGCCCGTCCACCAGACACTCAATGCCAGCAGCGGCGTGGATCCCCTTATCAAGACTACCTGGGGCCAAGAAGATCCTTACGACTGGCAGTGCCCCAAGAAGAACGGCGAGTATTGCGTCGTGGGTTGCGTTGCTACCGCGATGGCCCAGGTGATGTACTACTGGAAATTTCCTGAAGGCAGCAAAGCTATTTCAGGTTACACCATCGGTGGTGGTTGGTGGGGTAGTTCATTAACTGTTGAGGATCTGCCCGCTACTACATTTGATTACAGTTTGATGCTCAAATCCTATTGTCACTGGGACTGGAACACCAGCCAACTAATCCAGGACACCTATACCGATGCTCAAGCCCAAGAAGTAGCTAAGTTAGGTCGTTATTGTGGTCAGGCGGTAGAAATGAACTATGACCCTGAAGGCAGCGGTGCCTATACATCCGACCAGCTGGCAGCGATGAAGAGTTTTGGCTACCGTTCCACCGCCCAACATGTGTATAGGGGCAATTCAATAGAGCAATGGGAAGCAAAGATGAGGACCGAGCTGGATGCAGGCCGTCCCATCTTGTATTCTGCTGACGAGGCAAGCAGTGGCCATGCCTTTATCTGCGACGGCTACAACAGCGATGGTATGTTCCATTTCAACCTTGGCTGGTATGGCACCTGCGATGGCTGGTATGTATCGACCGCGCTCAACATGACGCACCGCAGTGGAGAATACTTAGAGTTCAACTCAGGCCATGAGATGCTTATCGGCATCCAGCCACCTGAGGGATGGACTCCTCCCGTGCAGACGCTCATCGGCGACGTCAATAAGGATGGTTCCGTCAGCATTGCCGACGTCACTGCACTCATTGACTACCTGCTGAATGGTGACGACAGCCTCATCGACATCAATGCCGCCGATGTTAACGGTAACGATGGAATAACCATTGCCGATGTTACCGCATTGATCGACATGCTGCTGAATTAACAATATAGCATATAGGCATACGCTTTTCAAGCATTAGGCGTTAGATATCATAACTAACGCCTAATGTGTGTTTTTCGGTAGGTTTTTATACTTCATGACGGTTTTTTCTTGAAAAAGACTGTGACTGTGAAAAAAAATTCATAATTTTGGCGAACTGATTTGAATGCATATTTCTTAGAATCATTATTATAAACCTTTTCAAGACAAACTACTATGAACTTCAAGAGACTCAGTTTTTCTTGTGTACTGGCACTTGCTGGCCTGATGGCTGCTAATGCCGGTAATGTTGACGTGAACGCTGCCCGTCAGGCAGCTACCAACTTTGTGAAACAAAACCTTGCCTCCAAGGGAATGTTCAAGGCTCCTGCCATGGCCGACATGAAGCTCGCTCATGCCGAGAAGTCGAGCGTTGATGGCAATGCCTACTACGTGTTCAACATCCAGGGTGGCGGTTGGGTCATCATCGCTGGTGACGACCGCGCTAACCAAGTGCTTGCTTATGGTGACAAGGGCAGCATCGACATGAACAACCTGCCTACCAATGCCAAGGGCTATCTGGACCGCTTCAAATTCCAAATTGAGAAGGTACAGAACTACAAGGGAGAATTTCCCCGCTCGCAGGCACCCAAGCGTACCAAGGCCGTCGAACCGCTGATGAAATCCAACTGGGGCCAAGACTTTTTCTTCGGCAGCCAGTGTCCGACGTCCTATGGCGAGGCTTGTCCCGTGGGTTGTGCAGGTCTGGCTATGGCTCAGATTCTGAATTACTGGGAGTATCCCAAGGAGAGCAGCGGACTGCCTTCTTATCGCAATGAATACAGCTATTCCTTCGTTCCCGCACTGGATGCCACAACCTTTAACTATGACCTGATCCTTGATCAATATACTTATCTGACCGAAGATGGCCGACTTGGATTGGTTGCAGGTGTCACCCAGGAGAACAAGGATGAAGTTGGCAAGTTGTGCCGCTATGCATCCCAATCCTGCCTCATGAACTTTGCCACCGATGGCAGTGGCACCAACGTCTTGAAGCAGAAGAATGGTTTCCTGGCTATGGGTTATGACTCCAGCGCCAAGCTCGTGGGTATTGAGGCATGGGCTTCACGTGAGACCTGGAACACCTGGGATTACACTGACGAGGAGTGGATTGCCCTCATCAATGAACAGCTCGAAGCTGGACATCCCATCCCCTACTCATCGGAAGGTGGCGTAGATGGTCACGCCTTTGTCGTTGATGGTGTGGATGCCAATGGCCTGTATCATTGCAATTGGGGTTATTACGGCAGCGCAGATGGCTACTACGCATTTGGTGCTTTCACCCCGACGGTTCAAGGTCAGACGCTCAATCTGAACTACGGCTTGTTCATGGTCATCGACCTGTTCCCTTTTGAGGGTTATGTCTCGCCCAACGCTCCCACCGATGAAGAAGTGATCATTGGTGACGTGAACGGTGACAAGAATGTGACTATTGCCGATGTTACCGCCTTGATCGACCTGCTGCTTGCTGGTGGCACCATCGACAATCAGACTGCCGACGTGAACGGCGACCAGAACGTAAGCATTGCTGACGTAACTGCATTGATCGACATGCTCCTGAGCCAGAATTAAGACTATAGGCTATAGGTATCAACTAAGACCAACAACAAGGATGCCAAGAACACGGCATCCTTGTTTTTAAGGAATCATCATCTTTTTCTTAATTATCAAGATTATAGTTTGGCGAAAAATACCTATTTTTGTGGTGCTCAAAACGATGCACATTTTAACTATCATTATAAACCTTTTCAAGACAGAACTACACTATGAACTTTAAGAAACTCAGTTTTTCTTGTGTACTGGCACTTGCGGGTCTGATGGCTGCCAATGCTGGTAATGTTGACGTGAACGCTGCTCGTCAGGCAGCCAACAACTTTGTGAAACAGACTATGGCCGCCAAGGGTATGCTCAAGGCTCCTGCCATGGCCGACTTGAAGCTCGCTCATGCCGAGAAGTCGAGCGTTGAGGGCAACGCCTACTACGTGTTTAACATCCAGGGTGGCGGTTGGGTCATCATCGCTGGTGACGACCGCGCCAAGCAGGTGCTGGCCTATGGTGACAAGGGCAACATCGACATGAACAACCTGCCCGTGAACATGAAGGGTTACCTGAATATGCTCAAGGGCCAGATTGAAACTGCACAGGCCTACAAAGGCAAGACCGTTCCAGTGAAAACAACAAAGCGCTCAACCCCTATCGATCCAATGCTGAAGAGTAGTTGGGGACAAGGTGAACCATGGAACCTCCTGTGTCCGACGAACGCCTTAGGACAACGCACTTCGGTGGGTTGTGCCCCTCTTGCCATGGCACAAGTCATGAACTACTGGAAATACCCGAGTGAAGTATCGGCAGTCCCGGGCTACTCTGGTAACTACACCAGTCTGCCCGCCACCACATTTAACTATGACCTGATTCTTGACCAATACCGCTACTACGATCCCGTGACTGGTAACCCTATTATTGTAGATTATACCGAAGATCAGGCCAATGAAGTTGCCAAGTTGAGCCGCTACTGCGGACAAGCCTGCAAGTCTCGCTATGGAAATAGCGGCACAAGCACAGGCAGTTATTCTTATGATCAGCGAGACGGTTTCAAAACCTTTGGTTTCAATGAGAACTTGCAATTGATTGGCAAAGATGCATTCTACTACACCGATAATTCTAACGATTATACCATTGATGAATGGTGTGAACTGATATGCACCGAGCTCGAAGCCGGCCGTCCCATCCCCTACCATGACGTCTGGGAAGGTCATGCATGGGTACTCGATGGTGTTGATGCCGAAGGCCGATTCCACATGAATTGGGGTTTCAACGGCAAGTTTGACGGCTGGTATGAAATCGACGCCATGTCTTTCCATCCTTATGGTGACGATGAGATTTGGGATTTCAGCCAGAGCAGCAACAGCGGAAATCAGATGGTTATTGGTTGCTATCCCCATGAGGGTTATGTCATTCCTGGAGGTGGAGATGAGCCCGAGGTGATGACCGGTGACGTGAACGGTGACAATAATGTGACTATTGCCGACGTTACCGCCTTGATCGACCTGCTGCTGGCTGGTGACGCCATCGACAACAAAGCTGCCGACGTAAACGGCGACCAGAACGTCAGCATCGCCGACGTTACTGCCCTGATCGACATGTTGCTGAGCCAGAATTAATGCAACAGGAATGCCAACAACCATTAAAGTCTAACTAACGACTAACGACAGCAATAGAGGCGCGAAATATCGTGTCTCTATTGTTTTTTCATGTACGAAAAAAAAATGACAAATGAGGAAAGATTCGCAAAATATGATTACCTTTGCAGTTTAGACAATTCTTGACGAGATTATGACTACTGGCAATATCATACGCTTCGCTTGCATCCTGCTCTTGTGGGTGGGATTGTGCTGGATGCTGATCACACGTGCTGCCCGCATAGACTTCATGGTGATTTTCACCATCTTGGCGTCGGGCATCATCGTGTTTGTCCCTCTCTACAAGAAATATGTGAGAAAAAAAGACTAAACCATGACAAAGAACTCCTATATACAACAACATTGTCCACTGCTGGCGACCATCGACACGCCTGCCGACTTGAGAAAACTCAATATCGACAAGCTGCCGCAGGTGTGCCATGAATTGCGGCAATTCATGATACACGAGCTATCGAGCAACCCAGGCCATTTCGCATCGAGCATGGGTGCCGTTGAGATAGTGGTGGCATTGCACTATGTGTTTAACACGCCTGATGATCGTCTGGTGTGGGACGTGGGCCATCAAGCCTATGCCCACAAGATCTTGACAGGTCGCCGCGACCAGTTCGACGACAACCGCAAGTTGGACGGCCTGAGTGGATTTCCCAATCCTGCCGAGAGCGAGTATGACACCTTCACTGCCGGTCACGCGTCCAACAGTATCTCGGCTGCACTGGGAATGGCTATTGCTGCTGAACTACAGGATAATAAAGACCGTAAGGTGGTAGCCATAATCGGTGATGCAAGCATCAGCGGAGGACTGGCCTTTGAAGGCATCAATAATGCCACGACCAATCCCAATAATCTGATCATCGTACTCAACGACAACGACATGGCCATTGATGCCAACGTGGGTGCCCTGAGCTCCTACATGAACGACCTGCACACGTCTCACCGCTATAATAAACTGCGCTACAAGACATATCAGTTCCTGCGTCGCCATAACGTCATCAACGATAACCGCAAGGGCCTGATCATGCGTTTCAGCAATGCATTGAAGTCCCTGTTCTCGGGTCAGCAGAATATCTTCGAGGGTTTGAATATACGCTACTTTGGCCTGTATGACGGTCATGACGTGAAACGGTTGGTCAAGATATTCCGCGAAATCAAGGATATGGAAGGTCCCAAGCTGGTACACGTGCGCACGGTTAAGGGTAAGGGATTTGCGGCAGCCGAGGCCGACCCTGCCACTTGGCATGCTCCAGGCAAGTTTGACGAGGAAACAGGTGAGCGTTCCAAGGGTGGCAAGGGCGGACCCATCAAGTACCAAGACGTGTTTGGCAAGACGCTGGTCGAGTTAGCCGAGAAGAACGAAAGGATCGTGGGCATCACAGCAGCCATGCCCAGTGGCACATCGATGTCGCTGATGCTGGAGGCGATGCCGAGGCGAGCTTTTGACGTGGGCATCAGCGAGGGGCATGCGGTGACATTTGCCGGAGGCCTTGCCAAGGACGGCATGCGCCCCTATTGTGCCATCTACAGCACCTTCCTGCAACGTAGTTATGACTCAATCATCCACGATGTGGCCATTCAGGGGCTACCAGTGACCTTCTGCATCGACCGAGGTGGCATCGTCGGTGAGGACGGCGTGACGCACCACGGTCTATTTGACTTGGCATACTTGCGCTGCATCCCTGGCATGATCGTGTCATCACCTATCAACGAGCATGACCTACGCAACTTGATGTTCACTGCCCAGAACGACAATCATGGTCCATTTGCCATCCGCTACCCACGTGGCAAGGGTGTCATCGCTGACTGGCACAACGAGATGCACACACTGCCCATCGGGCGTGGACGTTGCATGAGCCAAGGCCAGGGCGTGGCAGTCCTGAGCATTGGCCACATCGGCAATACCGTCATCAAGGTGGTTAATAGCCTCAAGGAACAAGGCATCAACGTGGGACACTATGACATGATTTTTCTCAAGCCCATCGATGAGGAAATCCTGGAGGAAGCCACTACCCACTACCACAGCATCATCACCATCGAGGATGGCACGGTGATGGGTGGCCTGGGCACGGCTGTTGCAGAGTGGATTGTGTTGCATCATCGAGACACACGCCTCAAGATGCTGGGCGTGCAAGATGAGTTTGTGCACCAGGGCACCGTAGCTCAGCTCCATGAGCGCTGTGGGATGGATGCCAAGTCACTTGAAGAGACCATCAAGCTGCTGCTTGACAAATAATATATTAATAACCAATTTCATATAGACTCATGAGAATCGTTATTGCCGGCGCTGGAGAAGTCGGGACCCACTTGGCCAAGATGCTCAGCAATGAGAAGCAGGATATCATCGTCATGGACGTTGATAACAAGAAACTCGAACCCCTTGAGAACTACAACCTGCTTACTCATCAGGGAAGTGCTATCTCCTTCAGTGACCTCAACGCTATCAAGACGGGAGCATGTGACCTGTTCATTGCAGTGACCAAGAGCGAGGCCCGCAACATCTTAGCATGCTCGATGGCCAAGAAATTAGGTGCTAAGAAGACCGTTGCCCGCATCGACAATGACGAATTCTTTAACGCGAATTGGCGCGAACACTTCACCAAGCTCGGCATCGACCATCTGATCTATCCCGAGATGCTTGCCGCCAAGGAAATAGCCAGTGCGTTGAAGCGTACATGGGCCCGAAACTGGTTTGAATTATTTGACGGTGAGCTCATCGTTGTGGGAGTAAAAATACGCAGCAATGCCATTATCGTCAACCGTATGCTCAAGGATTTGTCAGACATCAGTCAGTTCCTGCACGTGTCGGCAATCAAGCGCAACCGAGAGATCATCATTCCTAATGGCGAGGATGTCATCCAGGAGAATGACATTGTGTATATCGCCACCACACGTGACTATATAGAGGATGTGCGTGAAGCATGTGGCAAGGTGCAGACTCCTGTTGACAATGTGCTTATCGTGGGTGGGAATGACATCGCCGAGCAGCTTATCAAGAAAATAGGCAAGAGTGTTGACATCAAGATTATCGATGAAAACGAGGAGCGTTGCGAGGAGCTGGCACAGCGTTATCCCAACTGTAAACTGGTGCAGGGCGACTTTCGCGACTCGGAATTGAGCGAAGAGGAGAGCGTGAGCTACTATGATGCGTTTATCGCCCTGGGCGAGAACAGTGCCGTCAACATGATGGCTTGCATGATTGCCAAGACCAACGGTGTACCCAAGACCATTGCCCAGGTCGAAGACATCCAGTTCATCAATGAGGCCGAGGCGCTCAACATCGGTACCATCGTCAACAAGAAGTTGTTAGCGTCAAGCCGTATCTTCCAAATCCTGATTGACGCCGACGAGGACAACGCACGCTGCTTAGCACTGGCTGACGCTGAAGTAGCCGAGGTCATCGTTGAGGAGGGTGACCGTGTTACCCGAGCCGAGGTCAAGGACTTGAAATTGAGCCGAGACTTCACTATCGCCGGACTTGTGCGCAATGGCAGGGGAATGCTTGTTGGCGGTAACACACGCATTCAGGCGGGCGACCACGTAGTGGTCTTCTGCCTGCAAGGTGCGATGCACAAGCTGGACAAGTATTTCTCTTAGACTACAGGCATTAGTTAATTAAGAATTGAATCAGAGATGCCCAAGCAGATCAATCAAAATATCAACTTCGCTATCGTGCTGCGTATGCAGGGATGGCTACTCCTCATCGAGGCCGCCTTCATGCTTTTCCCGTTAGCTATCTCGTGGTACTATGACGAGGAGACCGCCCTTTGGGCATTCTTGTACAGTGCAGCCATAACAGCCGGAGCTGGCTCAGCAATGGCATTTGGCATCAAGCCCCGCAGCAGCTCCATGCATAAACGTGAAGGCTTGATGTTGACGGCAATCATCTGGGTTTTCTTCTCGTTGTTCGGCATGTTGCCCTACCTGTTCAGTGACACATTTAATAATGTGACTGACGCCTTCTTTGAGACCATGGCTGGTTTCACCACCACGGGGTCGAGTGTGATTCGTTATGTCGAGGAAATTCCGCGAGGGGTACTCTTCTGGCGCGCGATGACCCAGTGGATTGGAGGCATGGGTATCATCCTGTTCACCCTTGCCGTGATACCCATGTTGAACCAGAAGGGAGGCATTGCCCTGTTTAATGCCGAAGTGACCGGCATAACTCATGAGCGCTTGCGCCCACGAGTAAGCCAGACGGCCAAGGACTTATGGATCATCTACATCGGTCTGACAGCTCTGCTAACCGCATTGCTTTATGCTGGACCAATGGATTGCTTTGACGCCATCTGTCATGCGATGACAACAACCTCGACCGGTGGCTACTCTACCAAGAACATCGGTCTGGACTACTGGCAATCGAGCTATGTGTTCATCGTTGTTATTATCTTCATGTTCATCGGTGGCATCAGCTTTTCGCTCATCGCCGCCGTGGGCCGTGGCAACTTCAAGCGCCTGACCAAGAACAACACCCTGCGCTGGTACTGCATGACCACGCTCATTACCACGATAGCCATCATGGCATACATGGGCTACAAGGGTTTCTTAGACACCCATGGCGACCGATTGATTTACAGTGCCTTTGACACGTTGTCAGCTATTACTTCGACAGGATTCTCAACATTTGACTACGAGGATAGCGGTGAGTTTGTCACAGTAGTACTCATGGTGATGATGTTCTTCGGCGGTATGGCCGGATCAACGTCAGGTGGTGCCAAGATGGATCGCCTGATTGTCCTGTTAAAGAACACCGCTAACGAATTCTATCGTGTGTTACACACCAACTCGGTGCGCGCGGTCCATGTCGATGGCAAGCCTGTGCCCAGTCACGTGGTGAACAAGGTAAACACCTTCTTCACTGTCTATATCCTCATCATCATGGTCGTTGCATTATACTTGACATTCTTCGGCGTACCTGTATTTGACGCAATGTACACATCAATGTCAGCCATCAGCAACGTGGGCATCGGCTATGGTATCACGGGCCCCAGCAGCTCATGGGTGGTACTGCATCCCGCTGCAAAATGGGTACTCGCTATGGAGATGATGGTGGGTCGCCTTGAACTATTCACCGTGCTGGTCATCTTCACCCGTTCATTCTGGAAAAAAGACTGAAAACACATTTTTTCCTTTTTTTAAAAAAATAGGGGGTGATTTACGTTTGTAAATCGATTTTATTTTGTAATTTTACGGCCCCAATTTAATCAGACGGCAAAATATCGATAGCAACAATGAGCAAGAGTCAAAGCAAGCGCAACAATAACATGAGTGATAATCAAGGCTATTATGGTCCTGACATCAGTGGAGTACAGAAATCCGAGGCCTATCGCAGGTCTCGCGAGGTCGAGAACGCCATTGATAACAGCAAGGTCACCCGGTGGCAACGTTTTCTGGCGTTTTTCCAAAACGGCAGGATGAAGTTTGCCATTGGAATTATCATGCTCTTGACAGGCATCTACCTGTTGATCTCGTTCTTGTCGTTCTTCATGTCGGCAGGCATGAGTGACCAGAACCGCATCACTAACTACTCGATGATCGAGAATGCCCAGGTGCCTGACCAGATACGCAACGCTGGAGCTGCGATGGGTGCGTCGTTAAGTGACTTCTTCATCTCAAGCGGTGTTGGCGTTGCTGCATTTATCATTGTAGCATGGTTCCTCACGTTAGGTTTGCGCATGGTTCGCCAGGGTCAGAAGACACATTTCTTCTCTTACACTCTCGTGAGCCTATACAGCATCTTCACCTGCTCAATGATTGTGGGTGCCGCTACCTACTTCATGAAACCTATCACCTTTTTCCCGCTGGGCGGCTACTTCGGCTTCTATGCCAACAAGTGGTTGTTGGGACTGGTGGGCTTATATGGTATGATTGCTGTCAACCTTGCAATACTGATGCTATGGGTATTCCTCACCTACCAGACGTTCTCGGCCCTGTACAAGCAACTTCAACAGGAAATTGAGAAAAAACGCAGTCGCAGCAAGGAGGAAGCAGAAAAGGTTGTCAGCGAGCCAGGACACTCTACCTTCCTGGGCGGAGAGCAGAAAGTTTCCAGTTTAAACAAGGCCGATGACAATGACGACAGCATCGATGAGAAGCGTTCATCTGTCATGAGCCGCGTCAAGCGCAAACCCAGAGGCAGAGATGACAATAACACCCCAGTCAATGACGATGGGGCTGCTAAACTCAAGCCTATCATGGCGAGCACCGACGTGAGCAATCCCCATGATCCCACTGGCGAGTACCGTCACTATCAATTCCCCACCCTTGACTTATTGCAAGACATCAGCATGAATCCCAACAGTGTGGATAAGCAAGAGCAAGACGAAAACAAGGAGCGCATCCGTGACACCTTGAGCAAGTATGGTATCGAGATCAAGGAAATCATGGTTCACGTTGGTCCCACGGTGACACTATTTGAGATTGTTCCTGAAGACGGAGTGCGCGTCAATAAAATACGCGGCCTGGAAGATGATATCGCATTGAGTCTCGCGGCTCTGGGCATCCGCATCATTGCTCCCATGCCCGGTAAGGGTACCATCGGCATCGAGGTGCCAAACCGTGACCCGCAAGTGGTGTCCATGCGCGAAGTGCTGGGCTCCAAAGCGTTCCAGGAGAGCCGTGCCAAGTTGCCCATGTGCCTTGGTTGCACCGTGAGCAACGAGGTGTTTATAGCCGACTTGACCAAGATGCCACACCTGCTGGTCGCTGGTGCTACCGGTAAAGGTAAATCCGTTGGTTTGAATGCCATCATCACGTCCTTGCTGTACAAGAAAGGACCGTCAGAACTCAAGTTTGTCCTTGTTGACCCCAAGCGCGTGGAATTTAGCGTGTATGCCGACCTGGAGAAATACTACTTTGCTAAAGCTCCAGGAGAGGAGAAAGCCATCATCACCGACACCGACCGCGTTATCAAGACGTTGAACTGCCTGGTGCAGGAGATGGAAGACCGCTACAAGATATTTGAAGAGGTGAGAGTGCGCAACGTGAGCGACTACAACGAGATGTGGCGCAGAGAACTACGTGAGGTGCGCGACGAGCATGGCGAAAAGAAATATCATTACATGCCCTACATCGTGGGCATCATCGACGAGTTCAGCGACATGATCATGACTGCTGGCAAAGAAGTCGAGACACCACTGGTGCGCATTGCCCAGAAAGCACGCGCAGTGGGCATCCACATGATTATAGCCACGCAACGTCCGTCGGCCAAGGTCATTACGGGCTTGATTAAGGGTAACTTCCCTGGCCGCATTGCGTTTGCTGTTGCTCAACGCACCGATAGCCAGATCATCATCGACCGCACAGGAGCTCAGCAGCTTATTGGCCGTGGTGACATGTTGTTCCAGATCGACGGCGAATTGACCAGGTTACAGTGCCCGTTTGTTGACACGCCAGATATCGTTAACATCTGTGACTACATCAAGGAACAAGAGGATAATGACCGAGACATCAACCACGAGAATTGTTACATGCTTCCCGAATACGTCGGTAAAGACGAGAGCGGCGGCGGTGATGCCAACGTGGGTAATGTCAAGGACCGTGACCCGCTGTTCGAGGAGGCTGCACGCTTTATCGTCATGAGTAATACCGCCAGCACATCGTCGCTACAACGTCGCTACGAGATCGGCTACAACCGTGCGGGCCGCTTGATGGATCAGATGGAGCATGCAGGCATTGTGGGTCCTGCCCAGGGCAGCAAGCCACGCCAGGTGCTGGTGAGTCCCATGGACATTGACCAGCTGTTCACCCACTAAATTAATGTTGCAACATGACAAGAGTGCCCACGTTGGCACTCTTTTTGCACTCATAATACTATAAAAAAGTAAAAGTAATATCAATCAACCAACAACATTGACAATGAAGAGAGTAATAATAGCAATTTTTACCTGCCTGGCGACACTGATGATGCTGGCCCAGGCACCAGCCACGATGATTGACAAATGTGTAGCCGCCATCAATGCAGGGGGAGGCGTTACGGCTAACTACAGTGTGACGACTTCCCAAGGGACAAGTTCTGGCACCATTGCCATGCAGGGGAATAAATTCCGCATCATCTCATCTGATGCCAAGTGCTGGTATGACGGCAAGACACAATGGTCATGGTCCCCCGTAACCAGTGAGGTTAACATCACAGCTCCCACAGCAAGCGAGCTGCAACTAACCAATCCGATGGCTGCCGCCGCCCATTTCAAGGCAAGCTTCAACATGAAGAGAGCTAAGGCTAAGACAGACAAGACCTATGTCATCAAACTCACCCCTAAGAAAAAAGACAACATCAAGACGTTGTGGCTCTATTTTGACGAATCGACATCACTACTGCGCACTGCACGCTTTGAGATGAATGACAAGAGTGTCTATACTGTCAAGATTACAAACTACAAGCACAAGTCGTTGCCAACATCAACTTTCACCTTTGACAAGAGCCAGGTGCCGGCAGGAACCGAAGTCGTTGACTTGAGGTGATATTATATACTTATAGTAGATCAGAACGATGATACATTACTTGATAGGTCCCGCAGTGGGCGCAGTGATCGGATATATCACCAACGACATTGCAATAAGGATGTTGTTCAGGCCACATCAGGCCAAATACTTCATGGGCGTGCATATCCCGTTTACTCCAGGCATCATCCCCAAGGAGAAGAGTCGCATTGCCACATCAATAGGCAAAGCCGTGAGCGAGAACCTGATGAATCGTGAAGTACTGGAGAGCAGCCTGTTGAGTGATGACATGCTGGACAAAATCGGTCATGCTATCGATGAGTTTGTTGCCACTCAGAGCCAGAATGACGAGACTATCGAGGAGTTTGCCAGTCACTACTTGACAACACAAGACATCACGGCCATGCGCACAGACGTCTCGAACGGTATCGTCAAGATGATTACAGGAAAGTTGCAGGATTCTTCATTGGGTGAAAGCATTGCTCACATGGCGACAGAGCACGCCTTAGAGAAAACCCGCAACAGTGTGGCGGGATTGTTTGGTGCAGACAAACTGGTCGCCGGACTGGCTCAACCCATCGAGAAAATCATGGCCAAGCACATCAATGAAATCCTGCAAAACAACTCTCAGCAGATGATTGAGCACCTCGTTACCGAGGAGAGCGAGCACCTAATGAGTATGACAATGAAAGAATTAACGACCGGACACCAGGAACAGTTAGCTCAAATCAAGGGAGGCATCCTAAATGCCTATCGCGTCATTATCACCGAACACCTGCCACGCATTCTTCAAGACATCGACATCAGCGCCATCATCGAGCATCGCATCAACGAGATGGACATGAATGAGGCTGAAGCCATCATCCTCGACGTAATGAAAAAAGAGCTCCGCGCCATCGTGTGGCTCGGAGCCCTGTTGGGTTGTATCATGGGAACGATTACGTCCCTATTCTAAGCATTGTTAATCGACTTGCCAGGTATCACCAGCCATGATGACGTCGTTCAGACAGGTGAAGCCGTGCATGGCCTTGGCTTGCTCGACCTGCTCAGCAACTGCGGTCTCATAGGTGGGAGCTTCGACAGCACGGATAACACCCAATGCCACGGGCAAATCGGTACCGTCCATCATAGCAAGCATCTGGTGAACAAACGAGCTCTCACAATGAGCGTCGTGAACGAGCACGTCGTCGATAGTATATCCGTCCTCACCGATGGTTACAGCCTTGAGACCAAAGCCATCTTGAACAATGCCACGGTTATGGTCCTTGCCGAAGATCATCTTCTCGCCATGAACGAGGTGGATAGTACGGTCAGGACGATTCTCACGGTCGGTAATATAGCTGTGGATGCCATTGTTAAAGATCATGCAGTTCTGCAGAATCTCAACGACCGAGCAACCCTTGTGCCTGGCAGCAGCCATCATCACCTCCTGGCTGATGTCCAACGCCACATCCAGACTACGGGCAAAGAACGTGCCGCGAGCACCGAAGGTCAGCTCGGCGGGGATGAAGGGATCCTCGACAGTGCCATAGGGTGACGACTTGGACTTGAAGCCACGGGCACTCGTGGGAGAGAACTGCCCCTTGGTCAGACCGTAGATGCGGTTGTTGAGCAACAACAGGTTGACATCAATGTTGCGACGCACCTCATGGATGAAATGGTTGCCACCGATGGCCAGGCAGTCACCGTCACCCGATACCTGCCATACGGTCATCTCGGGGTTAGCTGTCTTGAAACCAGTAGCCACAGCTCCGCCACGACCATGAATGGTGTGGAAGGCGTAAGTGCGAGTGTAGTAAGGAAGACGAGAACTGCAACCGATACCTGAAATAACAGCGGTCTTCTCGGGCGGTATATTAAGTTGTGCCATGGCCTTGAGCAGGACATTGAGCACAGCGTGGTCACCACAACCAGGACACCAACGCACGGGCTGGTTATTCTTGAAATCGAGTGGCTTGTGAGCCACTGCAGGCTGGATATTTTCTTTCTTTTCCATTACAATTCCTCCTCCATCATGATATTTTTAACTCCTTCGACAATCTCCTGAACCAAGAATGGTTGACCCTGCACCTTATTAATGTGGCAGATGTTCAGGTTAGGAATCTTGCTCTGCAAGTAGCTGGCCAGTTGGCCCGTGTTGAGTTCAGCGACAATCACCGTCTTGTAGCGACTGAGCAATTCAGCGGTGTTCTTGGGCAGCGGGTTGATATAGCGGATGTGTGTCATCGCGATTCTGAAGCCGTCCTCATTCAAGCGGTTAACGGCATCCAAGATGTGTCCATAGGTACTACCCCAACCCAGGATAATAGTCTCTGCACTGGCATCGCCTTTCACCTTGAGTTCTGGTATGTCATTAGCAACATTAGCAATCTTCAGGCGGCGGGTCTCTACCATGTGGGCATGGTTGATGGGATCGTTACTCAACACACCCAGATTGTAGTCTTTCTCAAGACCGCCCACCACATGCTCCAGGCCAGGGGTGCCTGGGATAGCCCAATAGCGAATACCTAATGCATTGCGCATAAACGGAGTCCATGTCGGCTTCAAAGCCTCTGGAACATAGTTGGGCTTGATGACTGGGTATTCACCCTCCTCGGGGATACGCCATGCCGAAGAACCGTTGGCAATAAAGGCGTCGGTCAACAAGATGACAGGCGTCATGTGCTCAATAGCGATGCGCGCTGCCTGGAAAGCCATCTTGAAGCAGTCGGTAGGCGATGCAGCAGCAAGCACCACGAGGGGGCTTTCACCACTGCGGCCATACAGCGCCTGGTTCAAGTCGGTCTGTTCGGTCTTGGTAGGCAATCCCGTTGAGGGACCACCACGCTGCACGTCAACGAGTACAAGTGGCAACTCGGCCATCACAGCCAGACCTAAGGCTTCGCTCTTTAGAGCCAAACCTGGGCCCGATGTGGTTGTCACAGCCAAGTGGCCAGCGAAAGCTGCACCAATCGCCGAGCAGATGCCTCCGATCTCATCTTCCATCTGGATAGCCTTCACACCCAAGTCGCGACGCTTGGCCAACTCATGCAGGATATCGGTTGCTGGAGTAATGGGATAAGAACCCAGGAACAGTGGACGACCGCTCATCTCTGAAGCCTTAATCAAGCCCCATGCAGTCGCCTTGTTACCACTAACGTCGGTATAGGTGCCAGGACGGACCTCATCACTCTGGATACGGTAGGTCGATACAGTAGCATGGATGTTGTGACCATAGTTGTAACCACCCTTGATAACCAGCTCGTTGGCAGCATAGACGTCAGGCTTCTCGGCAAACTTAGCCTTCAAGAATTTCAATGGCGCTTCCATGGGACGGTTGAAGAGCCAGCACACCAGACCCAAGGCAAACATATTGCGGCACTTGAGTTGGGACTTCAAGTCCATGCCAGTGTCCTTGAGCACCTCCTTGACCATCGTGGTAATTGGGGCCTCAATGACCTGAGCTTTAAGGTTCAGCTCCTCGTAGGGGTCATTGGTCGTGTACAGGGCCTTATCGAGACCAGCTTGAGTAAAAGTGTCGATATCAACAATGGCGGCGCCTCCCTTGCGCAAGAACTGTGCATTCTGCTTAAGGGCGGCGGGGTTCATTGCCACCAGCACATCACACTCGTCACCAGGCGTGTGCACGCCGTGTCCGATGTGTACCTGAAAACCAGAAACACCGCCCAGGGAGCCCTGCGGGGCACGCACCTCGGCGGGATAATCGGGGAATGTGGAAATGCGGTCACCAAGTCCCGCACTCACATTAGAGAAGATGTTGCCAGCCAACTGCATACCATCGCCACTATCGCCTGAAAAGCGAACGACGATGCTCTGTCGAAACTGGACTTTTGCTTTTTCTGCCATTTCTTTTGTTATTTTCTATCTCTATCTAAAGTTGATGTGATTTGAAAACTGCCACAAAAGTACTATTAATTTCCCGATCAGAGCATTTTATTTGAATATAATTACACAATTAACATCAATTCATCTCAAGTTACTCCTCAAAGCGATAAGGATCATGAAAAACAACCGCACCCTATCAATCACTGGACTGTTGCCATTAGCTTCCGGCAAACCAGCGAAGGGATGTTTATTCCCTTATCACATCTGGTAAGACACATGAAGTTCTTATTGCTGATTTTATCAATAAAAAAACATTTCAATGTTAAAAAAAGGCCGTTTAGCAAATATTTTCTCGGTTATTTTGTTGTTTAGAAATAACTTTGTTACCTTTGCCAAGTCATTGCGGAATAGTCTTTTTTCAACTTTTTGTAATGATATTAATGTGCGAAACAAGATAGTTGTATACATTTTTCATTAATCATATTGTTTAACAAATTAATTATTTGTCTATGAAAAAAATCTTTACACTTATTGCAATGATGGTCATGCTGGCCTTTTCATCACAGGCAGCATACTACATCGTTGGTAACACACCATTCGGCAACTGGAATCCCGCCGCAGGTGTGGAGATGACCGCTAACAGCGATGGAACTTACAGTTACACAGCAACCATCAGTGGTGCTGTGTGGTTTGTTTTGGCTGATGGCCAAGACAGCAATTGGGACACCTTCAACGCTAACTATCGCATTGGCCCAACAGGCTCAGTCGATGAAGAGGTAACCACCGGTAACTGGGTAACCACCCAGAAGGCCCCCACTGGCGGCAAGTCCTACAAGTTCACCGGCTCTGGTGGTGACTATGTATTCACCTTTGATCCCGCCAACATGAGATTCAAGATCGATGGCTATGTTGATCCCATCGTGATTGACTCCTACACTGTTGCCGGCACTCCCTCAGTCGTATTTGGCACTGAGTGGGATCCCGAGAACACCAACAACGACATGACCAAGCTGGAGAACGGCAACTACGAGCTCAAGAAGTACGGTATCGACCTGGCTGCAGGCACCGAGATTCAGTTCAAGGTTGTGGGCAACCACAGCTGGGACAACAGCTGGCCCACCGACAACATGGTCGTAACCACCAGCAACGACGGCAATTATGACATCACCTTCAGGTATGAGCCAGAGACTCAGCAAGTTCACTGCCAGCTCATCCGTAACGGTGGTGCTGATATTCTCACGGGTGAACTCTACATCCTGGGTGAAGTGTTTGGCCAAACCTGGAAGCCCAACGAGGGCGTGCAGATGGAAACCAAGGATGGCAACATCTTCACTGCCACCATCGTAACCGATGGTGAGCACATTGATGAGAACGACGGTATCGGTTACAGCTACTTCTCCTTCACCACCACCCTCGGTGAAGACGAGAACAACTGGGACGCTATCGCCGCTTATCGCATCGGCGCTACCGAGGATGGTTTCCTGGTAAGCCCTGACTTGTATGGTGTTGAGCTGCCTCTGAGCAACTTTGGTAACGGCAACAGCTTCAAGCTGCCCGCTGGCACCTATGATGTTACGGTCAATCTGGAGGCCAAGACTATTGTGATCACTGCTAAGGGCGACGAGCCCGGCGAGGGTTACGGTGTCGTAAAGGTATGGGATCTCAATGGTCTGGATTCATTCATGAGCACTGCTGACGTTCGTCAAGGCTTCGGTATGAACGGCATGTTCTACATCAACGACAAGGCTGCTCAGAGCATTCTCGTTGTCGGTGAGAATGGCCTGACCAACACCACCTATCCTGGTGGTGCCAACTGCGGTATGACCCGCGACGAGGCCGGTAACCTGGTTGTCAGCAACGCCAAGTTCCCCGATGCATGGACCGAGGAGGCTACCATCAAGGTGATCAACCCCGAGACCAATGAAGTGAAGGAATACGCCGTTCCCGTTGAGTGTGGCATTGAGGGTCGTTGTGACTTCCTCGGCTTCGCCAAGGGTAACCTGATGGAAGATGGTGTCATCTACCTGACCGGTGCAACCAACAGCGGCATTTCGGTACTGACCATCGCCGGTGGTGAGGTTAACGTTGACGAGTGCTACGTTGCTACCTGTGACGGTTTGACTCCCACCAGCTCGACCGTGATCAACTTCTACAAGGACCTCAATGGTGAGGACGCTCTGCTTTATGTTACCCGCAATGCTCAGCCCCTGAAGCTTATGGCCGATGGTGACAACTTTGTTGGCAGCACCGTTATCGTTCCCGAAAAGGGTAACGCCAATGGCATGTTCCCCTTCATCTGGGACGGTAAGGAATTCTTCATCTATCCCCAGAAGCCTGACTACCAGAATGGTTTTGCTATCGCTGAGGCAGGTGCCGAGGAGCCCATCGCTGTAGTTCCCTCGACTGTAGCCACCAATGCAAACTCATATCAGGCCAACTGGCTGAACGCCGAGGTCGATGAGGATGGCAATGGTGTAACTATCTATCAGTACTATCCTGGTGGCAACTTCGCTGTATATCGTCTGACCAAGAACACCGGTGTTGACGAGATCATCAACGACGTTGAGAAGGTTGTATCGAGCGTACGCTACTACAACATCATGGGTCAGGAGATGACCGAGGCCAATGGTCTGACCATCGTCTTGACCACCTATACCGACGGCAGCCACAGCGCCGTTAAGGTCATCAAGTAAGATCAGCTAACTTGATAAAATCGAGTAGGTCGGGGAGCGAGAGTTTTGGCTTTCGCTCCCTTTCCTCTCACA
>CAMVBJ010000024.1 GCA_947165675.1 uncultured Prevotellaceae bacterium | reverse complement strand
TTGCTCAAGTTCCATCCGTCGGTCATTGGCATGTTGTTGCTAATGATGATTTTCTTCATCTTCCCAACCAATTTCGCTATCATAGCCAGCGAACAGACGTCATTATCGTCGCAGGCTATCACCATGATTATGGTTGGCCTTGATGTCGTGGCATTCTTTGTGGGTTTGGCCTTTGGGCATCTGATGAAGGCATTCCGTCGCCCCATCAAGTATTTTGCACCCATCAGTTTCCTGTTGGGTTATGGGTTTTATTTGCTTGGCAATGTCACAAGCCTTATAGTTGGCTCGGCATTGATCGGCATTGCTGCCGGAGTTGGCGTGCCTTACTTGAACACCATCGCCAGCATCAAGGGCGGCAAGAACTCCGCTACTACTGTCATGCCGCTGATCTCGGCCGCTTTGTATCTTGGGCAATTCATTTCGCCCATCTTGGTAATGCCGCTCTCAGGCATGTTTGGCTATGGCGATGTCTCAGCCCCGTACAAGGTGGGTGTGATCTTGAGTCTCCTCTTTTTACTCCAGGTGTGGACGACTCGACATTTCCAAAGCCTTCCTCCAGAATAAACCAATAATTATATAAATGAGAGATTATGAAAAAGATTTTATTACTCACTATGGTTTTGCTGTTGTCCATTAGTTGTGGCAACAAGCAGAATGACAAGCATGACAAGCATGACAAGTTCCCTCGTAATGGCATGTCGATGCAGCTCAACAAGGATGATGACACCGCATTTATTGCGCTCAAGGAGGCTGTCGTGCCCACTTTCAAGCAGTTTACCTACAAGGATAAATCGACGGGTAAATCAATGCAATACAATCTCTTTATTCCTGATGGATGGGAGAAGAAGAATTATCCGCTCGTGCTCTTCATCGCCGATGCCAGCACTGCGGGAAAAGAAGTGACCGCTCCGCTCACCCAGGGTTACGGCGCCCTGTTGTTCGCCTCTCCTGAGGATCAGGACCGCCACCCGTCATTTGTGCTCGTTCCTCAGTATTCCGAAACCGCTGTTGATGACGACTGGAACCATTCTGACGAGGTGGATATGACCATCCGTTTGCTCAACGAGATTGCCGACAAGTACAATGTGGACAAGAATCGTCTCTATACCACTGGCCAGTCGATGGGTGGTATGATTTCATTCTATTTCAATATCGCTTATCCTGATGTTTTTGCCGCTTCGCTGTTTGTTGGCAGCCAGTGGGATACGAGCAAGATGAACGACTTTGGCAACAAGCGTTTCTTCTACATCGTTGCTGGAGGTGACAAGAAGGCCTCGGGTGGAATGAGAGACCTCACCACTGTACTTAATGAGCGGCATGCTAAAATCGATTCTGCCTCATGGAGTGCCAGATTGCCCCAGGATGAACAGGATAAACTGGCCATCCAACTCATCAACAAAGGCGGTCATGTGAACTTCATCAAGTTTGAAGCCGGTACAGTCTTGCCCGAGGATGGAAAGGGCATGGAACACATGGCCTCGTTTGATTATGCTTACAAGTTAACTCCAGTGCGAGACTGGTTATTCGAACAATCCAAGAAATAAGATAGACGTATGAAAAAGACATTATTGTTGATGCTTGCCGTAGCTGTGGCTCTGGGCATTTCGGCCAGGCCAAAGGCTCCACATCCCACATTGCAGTATGATCCCAATGCAGGCGAGGCGCGTGTGATGACCATGCACGATGGCTCCACTATACGATATACAGCCTATGAACGACTCTTTTTTGTGACTAATATTGAGGACTCGGCCTATCAGTTCCTGAACGTCTATGTGCCAGATGGCGCAACGCAGCAGACGCCGATTTTTCTGCGCACTTACGTTGGCGGATACATGGCCTCTGCCGCTGGGCAACCTCAGGCTGGCGATGCAAGTGGCCGTGCGCTTAAGGAGGGTTATGTGCTGGTCATCCCTGGATCGCGGGGCCGCAATTCCACTGTAGTTGCCATCAAGAGTGATAAGAAAAACGGAGTCAAGAAAGGGCAGACCATCTATACAGGCCGTGCTCCCGCCGCTATACTCGACCTGAAGGCGGCCATCCGTTACCTCCGCCACTTTGATGCCGTAATGCCTGGTAATGCTGAGCGCATCATTACCGACGGCACCAGTGCAGGTGGCGCCATGTCTTCACTGATGGGTGCAACAGGCAATAATCCGGCCTATGAGCCGATGCTTCAGGCCATGGGTGCTGCCGACGAGCGCGATGACGTGTTTGCAAGCGTGTGCTATTGCCCGATTATCGACTTGGACCATGCCGATATGGCTTACGAGTGGCTCTATAACGGCACCGATAGCCGCCAACAGGGGGATGCCGATGTGCTGGCCGTGAGCAACGAACTTAAGGCCATGTTCCCGGCTTATTTGGCAAGCCTGAATCTGTATACTCCAGGCGGCACTCTGCTCACTGCCGATAACTACCTCGATTATATCAAGGGCGAACTCATCCGCTCTGCCCAAATTGCTAAGAATGCCGGTGCCGATATCCCCGACAGCTTGGGCTTCGTTTTCAGCGAAGAAGCAGGCTTTGGTGCGCCTCCCATCAATGGGGGCGTGACACGAATGGGTGGCGATAAGAAACCGATGGGCAACCGTCCTCCCATGATGATGCGTCATGGTGGATCTAAGCGGGTAGGGGAGTACATTATCGACCTCGACATGGACAAATACCTGAACTATGTGGTTTCTACTCAGCCGTTGAAAACCGCTCCCGCATTTGACACCCAGGGCGTTGTGAACCAGCGTGCTTCGGGTGAGAATGAAGAATTTGGTGACAGCAAGGGTAACAGTGTGAATTTCACAGAGTATAGCGCTTCTAAGATGGGCACTGTTGTTACACCTGAGATATCTGCCAATGTAGCCATGCTGAATCCCATGAATTTCATTGGCGACGGCGTGACCGATGTGGCTCCCCACTGGTACATCCGTCATGGCGCCCGTGACCGTGACACCGCTTTCCCTGTTCCCATCAATCTGGCGCTGAAACTCCAGAATGCTGGAAAGGACGTCAACTTCCTGCTGGCATGGAACCGTCCCCATAGCGGCGATTATGCTCTTGACGAACTCTTCGAGTGGATTAAATCACTTTTCTGAAATAAGGGAAGGCAATGATATAGAAGTTGGCCCTGCGCTGAAACGTCTCTGCATCAAACCGTGCTAACGCACGGGAAAACTTGTGCAAATCGAACGCCATTAAGTTTACTTATATGGCTGAGGTGCAGCCAAGTTTCGGGAAATTAAAAGAAAATTAAATTTTAAAATTAATTTGCTTAATTTCCCGCCCGACAGGGCGGTTAATACCACCAATGGGTCAACTGCTATATCGTTTCAATCAGGAATTGGCACTTATATACTGTAAATTACGATAAGCGGTGCACAAATTCCTGATTCTTCATTTCAGTTTCCTGATTTTAATCATTACCTTTGCGGCATGAAGTTGCTCAAGAGACATAAGGCTAAAGTCCTCAAGCCCGTGAAAAAGGGCACGTTGCGTCGCAAGATCAAGACGATGGACCAGCGTTTAGACCACAGGCAGCGGTCGCGTGCAAGTATCATCCCCGATGTTGACGACACGCACCGCACTTGTTCCAATTGCGGCACGGCCTACGTGGGGCGCGTGTGCCCCCAGTGTGGTCAGGCTGGCACGTGGACGCGTTATACCTGGAACCAGGCGATGCTCAATTTCCTTGACATCTGGGGCTTGGGTAACCGGCCCATTTTCCGCACGATGAAAGAATTGTCCTGGCGTCCCGGATACATGGTGAGAGACTACTTGAATGGTCACCGCAACTTTTATTTCCCACCATTCAAGTTGCTGGCCATCATGGTAGTGTTTTTGTTCCTGGCCAGCCAGTTGACCAGTGAAAGTCAGCTCTCGGTGTTTGAAACGTTGAGCCGACTTGAGAAGGTTGATTCGGTCTATAGTGTGGGCGAGTCCTTTAAGCTGGATGCCAGAAAGGCAAACCAGACGCCTGCCAGTGAGAGCGTGTCACGTGAGGTTGATGAAAAAAAGGCAGTTGAGGCTGATAAGGATGATGGACCGGACCTGTCTTACACCAGTTACCGCAAAACTATGCTCACTACCCTGGTGCGGTTTTCCAAGTTTATGGCTGGCAATATGCTTTATGAATGGCTGTTTATAGCCGCCTTTGTGGGCATCTGCATCTGGATCACTTTTCGTCACGTGAGCAAATACACGTTAGTAGAGACATACATATTCTATGTATTTTTCCTATCGATGTACCTGATGTGGCGCATCCCGCAACTGCTGTGCAACGGGCTTAAGGATGTGTTTGACGGGCCAGCGGAGCCGGTGCTGTCAGGGACCGGCATCAGTTTTGTTGGGCTTTGTGCTGCCGTGCTGGTGATTATCGTTACCGTGGTTAAATACATGATTGCCACTTACTCGTGGTATTTGGAATTTTTGAGTTTCCGCCAGTTTTATCAATTAAGCTGGAAAGAGGTGTTCAAGCAAGCGGTGCGGCTGCCGATAGTGGGGTCGATAGTGGCGTTATGGATCATCTCGTTGCTGGCTGCCGTGTTCCTTATCGAGGAATCGGTCTACGTGGGTCTGTTTATATACATCATGTTGTTGCTGCCGGTGTCGCTTGTGGTTGCCGAGCTGTTCTATAACCGCAATCTAAGCCGTGTCACGTCTACTGTTATCAGGCTCAGCAAGATGGCTATATTGATGTGCCTGTTGATCAGTTTGACTTTAGCCTTTATAATGTATGATAACAACTTCAATATTGTCGGTTCCTATGTGGTGCTGACGTTAGTTTACATTGCATCGGTAGCCATCAGCTTGTTGCCGATAGAACTTTACAAGAGATTTAATAGCACATGGATAGCCTGCCTCCCCACTGTGGTTTTGGTTATCGTGGCAGGCATTATTTTAGGGACATAAAGTACTGATCACTTGCGCAGCAGGTGGTTGAGCACCAGCCAGCCACCGATGGCCTGTATTGCCATGCCCGGCCAACCCAGTTTCCAGTCCTGTAATGCTCTGGCAAGACTGCTCGTCATGACCCACTCGATGATGCCACCCACGAGCTGATAGCCCAGCACGACACCGATCATCGCCAGCAGCGAGGCGCCCTTGCTGCGGCTTGCCATCCATGAGGCAGCACCAGCCAGCAGCACGCCCTTGATGGTGATGATGGGCAGGGCAGCAGCGGCAGGCATGCCGAACATCACCGAGTTGACCAGCGGTGACAATACGGCGGTCAACAGACCCACGCGCAGACCGTACTTGTAGGCGGCGATGAGCGTGAAGAAGTAGATGGGCAGCAGCATCAGGCCACCCTGTGGAATCAGGTGGCACAGTTGCGGCAGCACGATGTTACCGGCAATGAACAATGTGGCAAACAGCCAGGTGCGCATCTCGCGCCATCCCAATGAATAAAGTCTAATTGCAGTAGCGTTACTTTCCATTTTTTATTGATATTTTTTTGTTTGAATGCAAAGATAAGAAAAGTATTCTATTTTACATCATCGATTGATATTTTTCTATAAAAAATTGATTCACTTGACGATGAGGTTGTCTGTAGTCATGCGTTGCATGTACTGCTGGATAATGGACTTCATGTGGCGTTGCATCAGGTCAAGAGTGGCTTGTGGCATGGAGTTGAGAACATCATGAGAGAAAGTCGAGTCGGTGCGGAAAGCAAAGGCCGACGTGACTTGGTTACCATCAAATTGCAGGACATAATCCCCCCACACGTATTCGTAGCTACTGCTTTCAGGCACCCAGTGAAGTGCAAAACCATTCTCCTTACCTAACATGTTTCGGCCAAAGGCAATATATGGTTTGTCATAGTGCAGATAGCTGAGTACCGTGGGCATGATGTCGATTTGTTCCACGATTTGTTCCTCGTCATAGCCGCGCAGCGCTGGGTCACCAGGGGCATAGAGGATAATGGGTACACAATAGTTGCCAAGAGAGGTGCAGTAGAACGGGTCAATCTGTTGGCTCACATGGTCGGCTGTGATTACAAACAGAGTGTTCTTGAACCACGCTTGGCGACTGGCGGTCTCGAAGAAGCGTTTCAGGGCATAGTCAGTATAGGCGATGCATTGTTGCAGTGGACGCTCGCCCTGGGGAAAACGACCCTTGTACTTCTCTGGAACGACAAACGGGTCGTGGCTCGATGCGCTGAACAATGCTGTCATGAACGGCTCTTTCATCCGGGTCATCTGCTCTGCAAAGAATTGGAAAAACTCTTCGTCCCAGATGGCCCATGTGCCATCAAAGTCCTTATCTCCATTGAAGTCAGGGTCGGCATTATACTCGGTGCGTCCATAATAATGCTGGAAACCCGTAGCGCGGGCAAAAGCCTGAAAGCCCATCGAACCATTTTGGGCTCCATGGAAAAATGCTGTAGTATAACCCTTGTTCTCTCCTAACTCTCGGGCCAGACCTGACATGGCATTGAGCGATGCAGGTGTCAGGAACAACGGCTCAACGTAATTGGGCAGTGATGACAGTACTGATGGCATTCCCTCGATACTCTTACGTCCGTTGGCATAGGAGTACTTATAGGTCATCGCACTCGTTGTGATAAGAGAGTCCAGAAAGGGTGTGAACCCCTTGTAAGTCCCCCCGCGCAAGGTCTTGTTGTAGAACCCGATGTGTTGCTTGCTGTAACTCTCCAGAATGAGCACGACTACGTTGCGGGGCGTGAAGGCTGAGCTGTCATTGGGCTGGTGAAGAGGGGTATAGAGGGCGGATGCCTCCTTGTCGCTCATGTAGTTTGGCACGATAAAGGGCGTCTTTTTCAAGGTGCGGAAGATGGAAAAAGGCGTATTAAGCACGATGCCGGTCTCGGCTGGGCGGTTGACATACTGGTTGGCGTTGCTGATGGTGATGGGGCGGGTGGCCTTAGTAAAGCCCCCACGGATAGCACCGATACACAAGGGGATAGCCAACACAAGTGCCAGTATGCTTAAGAGATAGTATCGAGGGAGTCTTTCAGGCTTCTTGACTCTATCAGGAAAGGGGCGAAATAGTTTCCAGAATGCTATGGTTATTAAGGCTGCCAGCAGCACTAAATACCAATGGCTGAGGAATTGCCCTCCAAAGATTTTCATCATCTCACCTGTTCCCTCGTTACTGAATTCGGCAAAAACAGATGCTGTTGTGCGCTTTCCCGTGAAGGGAAAATACACACAGTCCATCAAGTTCATATACACAGCGATGCTGTTGACGATTACATATATCCATCGAGCCACACGATAGTAGATGGGGCTATCCTTCAAGTGAAGGGGAATCAGGAACATGAGCAGTATAAGGGAATTGGTATAAAGTATAGCGGGCGTGTCAAATAAAAGACCAGCGCCAAACAGTTCCATGCTATGGGTAAACGTTAATGTCCCTGCATACAATGACCAGTTAAGCGCAAGAAAGACAGCTCGGCACAATGTATAAGAACAATAGACTACCAATAAGTCCCAAATGAGTCCACCGATTATGGATAGTTGATGTTTCATGCTACAAAAGTAATAAAAAACCTAATGCCTTTCATCTAAAAGCTAAACCTTTTCACTACCTTTGCACCCAAAAATAAGAACTTACGATTTATGGCACAATCACCATTACTTGAACGACTGGACGGACTGGATGCGAGATTTGAGGAAATCGGTACACTCATTACCGATCCCAATGTCATTGCCGACCAGCGAAGATATGTCAAGCTCACTAAGGAGTATAAGAGTTTGGAAACGTTGCTTAATGCGACCCATCGCTACCGCAAGTTGCTTGAAGATATCGAGCAGGCCAAGGCAGTGCTGGAAACTGAAAATGATGAAGACTTGAGGACAATGGCTCGTGAGGAAATTGAAGCTAACCAGACTGAAGTACCTAAACTCGAAGAAGAAATCAAACTCCTGCTCATTCCCGAAGACCCCGAGGACAGCAAGAACGTGGTGCTTGAGATCAGAGGGGGAACTGGCGGTGACGAGGCTGCCCTCTTTGCCGGCGACCTGGCTCGCATGTACACCCGCTACTGTGAGACCAAGGGTTGGAACGTGCAAATGTCCAGTTGCAGTGAAGGTGCCGTGGGAGGTTTCAAGGAGGTCGTGTTCAGTATTACGGGTGACAATGTGTATGGCACATTGAAGTATGAGTCTGGTGTTCATCGTGTGCAACGCGTCCCTGTCACCGAGACCCAGGGCCGAGTCCACACCAGCGCTGCGAGTGTGGCTGTACTGCCCGAGGCAGAACCCTTTGATGTGCATATCAACGAAGGTGAAATCAAGTGGGATACCTTCCGTAGCGGTGGCGCTGGTGGCCAGAACGTGAACAAGGTGAACAGCGGCGTAAGGTTGAGATACATGTGGACTAACCCCAACACGGGTGAGCAGCAGGAAATTCTCATTGAGTGTACCGAGACCCGCGACCAGCCTAAAAACAAGGAGCGTGCGCTGGCTCGATTACGCACATTCATTTACGATCACGAGCACCAGAAGTACATGGATGATATTGCCTCGCGTCGCAAGACCCTTGTTTCGACAGGTGACAGGTCTGCCAAGATTAGAACTTATAACTATCCTCAAGGGCGCATTACCGATCACAGAATCGGATATACTATCTACAATCTGCCAGCGTTCATGGATGGTGATATTCAAGATTGCATAGACCACCTCATCGTAGCCGAGAATGCCGAAAAACTCAAAGAAGCCGAGTTGTAATCAATAAGGGCAACCGCGCCAAAATTAACATTTGCTCATTAGCTGACAAAATGAGTATTAGCCGCCCGAAGGGCGGCTATCTGAGTAACCCCCAGTAAATCAGGCTGCCGAGTGTTAACGAGGGAGTCTGATTCACTGGGGGTGATGGTGAGGAATAGCTTGTCGCTGGAGGCGACCCCATTTCGGCTTTTAGCACATGGGGCCGCCTCCGGCGACTTGGGTTGATGGAGCGTTTTCCCCTGGTGAGGCACCCCACTGCGCTATTGTTCAGTGGATTGCCTTACCAGGGGTTACTCAGAGGTCACCCTCCGGGTGTTCTACATCAAATTATGTTAATTTTGGTGCGGTTGCTCTGGTAATCAATAAGTATAATTGTTAGCTCATCGAGTCTCATGCAAATGTTAGCGGATGCCAATTCTGTTAATTGTAGGCAAAAAACTGACAGTTGTCTGTAAAAAGACTTTGCGGCTTTGCGTGAGGTTAAAGTACTGAAGATACCAATAGGTACGGACTGTTAAAGTTTTGTTAAAACTCCGTTTTGTTGTTGCAAAATGGAGTTTTCATGTGTCTATAATAGTAGTAAACGTGAAACTTTAATTCAGCCATTAGACACAATACAGTTACAATTAGTGATGTTTAAAAATGAAAACGTCGAACCGTTGAGGCTCGGCGTTTTAGTTAATGGATTTAAAAAAATCACTGATTTTCAGTATGATGTCTCTTGGATTATCGATGTCATGACTCAAGCGCTCCATCGGGCACCAGTCATCACCACTGCGATTAATGATGTGGTCAACCAGTTGACCGTATTGGCTCAAAACACCGTGCCTCGTCAGCATGGCAAGGGCGGGCTCGCTCATTACGTCGGCATGGACATGTAAGGCTCCACCCACAACCATACATGCGGCAGCTGCTTTCCCAACGGCCTTATCGGCAATCATTGCATTCTTCAGTACATCTGAATGATGAGTTACAAGTTCTAACAAGTCTTTTACACCGCGGTGATTGAAACGATGCAACCTACCATCCTCGCTCTTGACGACCAGGGTTAGTCCCTCATCATGCAATATTCTTATCAGATCTTCCATACTAATCTTTCCCAAAATGATGCTTGATGTCAGTCTGCCCAAGTGAAGTTATCGCTCCCTGCTCCCAGTTCAAAGTGAAACTTGGCGATACCCAGATCTATTTTAGGATAGGGATTGAGTATGGTCGGACGAGTGATGGCCCTGACGTGGTTGCTATCGATGAGCTGAAACTCAAACTTCTGCTGATTGATGGCAGTAGGGGCGAGCAGAACAGCTTCCATGCCTCGGCGGAACCACTCGGGCATTTCTCCAGGGGTCTTGCAGTAGTGCTCGATACCTTTCTTCTGAGGGTGTGCAACACCTTGATTTAGACCATAGCCAAGTGCAATGACACAGATGAGTTTTTCTCCAGGTAATATCTCATACTGGTCTTTCTGCTTACTGAACGTCAATGCTACCCAACAAGTGTTGAGTCCCATGGCTTGAGCAGTAAGAACAATTTTCTCACCATAGTAACCCAGTGTGGTGTCGTCTCCCTTGTTGCAGATCATAGCGATATAATTTGTTACCCCTGTAAACTTGCCATAACTGAACAATCCAGTACTGAAAGCCTTGGGCTCGTTGAGAACGAGTTGGATGTGCAGGTTGCCAGCCTGGTTGCACTCATTGATAAGGGCTTGTAACTGTTCAACCTTTTCCTTCTCGATGGGTCTCACTTGATATTTTCGTACCGAGTGACGATCCACCATTGCTTGTTGTAATGCAGTAATGTTCATTCGATGTTTTGATTGATAATCTGTGGATATTATACCGATGCAAATATAGACATAATTCGGAAATTATAGCTAAATTTGCAGTCAGATAAAGTCAAATTTAGTCTATATTTCTCATGAAGATTGGAATTATTGTAGCGATGCATAAGGAGTTAGAACTACTCCTGCCATTGCTTCAGGACAGCGAGGAAAGCCGTATGGGCGGTTGTGAATTTCACCGTGGTAAGATGGGACCTCATGATGTGATTGCTATGCAATGTGGCATCGGTAAGGTCAATGCTGCGATGGGCACTTTAACCCTCATCAATTCTTTTTTGCCCGATTATGTCATTAACAGTGGTGTAGCAGGAGGTGCCGACCTGTCAGTCAACGTGATGGACGTGGTAGCCGGTGCCCGCGTCGCCTATCATGACGTGTGGTGTGGTCCAGAGAGCGAGTTAGGCCAAGTGCAGGGATTACCTTTATATTTTGAAGGCTCTAAGCGTTTGCTTGATCTTATCCCCGAGCGTGGAGACATTCACCGTGGTGTTATCTGTTCAGGCGACCAGTTCATTGACAAAATGGATGACCTGAAACGCATCAAAGGCAATTTTCCTGAGGCTCTCGCAGTGGACATGGAGTCAGGGGCTATTGCTCAGGTTTGCTACTTGAACAAGGTGCCGTTCCTGGCCCTGCGCGTCATCAGTGACTCTCCTGGTGCCAGCCATGATAATACTCGCCAGTATCTCGACTTTTGGACTGATGCTCCACGAGAGACATTCGCGTTAGTTCGGGATATCATTAATCACCTGTAATAAGTATTAGAGGGGATTTCAATTATCAAGCTAAAGGTTCGCGTTAGCCCCGCAGGGTTAGTGCCAACTTCTAAATCATCGCCAAAAAGAAAAGAGGCTTATGACTTATTAGTCATTGAAGCCCCTTTTACTTTTAGAGTTCGATGGCATCTTTTACCTTCTCTGGCAAGAGGGCCAAGTCGAGAACATCCTTAATAGTGTTGACGTAGTGGAATGTTAATCCCTTGAGATAGATCTCGTTGATTTCCTCGATATCCTTTCGGTTGTCTTTGCACAGGATGATTTCCTTGATGCCGGCACGTTTAGCGGCAAGGATTTTTTCCTTGATGCCACCAACGGGCAATACCTTGCCGCGCAGGGTGATTTCACCTGTCATGGCAAGATGGTCCTTCACCTTGCGTTGTGTGAAAGATGAAGCCAGTGAAGTTACCATAGTCACTCCTGCCGAAGGTCCGTCCTTGGGAATAGCACCCTCAGGTACATGAATGTGGATATTGTACTTGTCAAACAAGTCTGGATCGATATTTAACAACGAGCAGTGAGAACGCAGGTATTGCAATGCAATGACTGCCGACTCTTTCATGACATCGCCCAAGTTGCCCGTCAAGGTGAGTTTCTCGCCCTTGCCACGCGCCAACGACGACTCGACAAACAGGATTTCTCCGCCTACAGCCGTCCATGCCAATCCTGTTACTACTCCTGCAAACTCGTTACCCTCGTACTTGTCACGGCTATAGTCAGGTGATCCGAGGTATTCCTTCAGATCCTCAGCCTTGATGCTCGTGGGGTAGGGGTCACCACTGGCTTTGTGACGTGCCACGCGACGTAGAACGGTTGCTATTTTCTTCTCCAACTGGCGGACACCTGACTCACGAGTGTAGTCTTCGATGATCTTTAGGATGACTTGTTTGCCAAACTTAATCTCATTCTTCTTGAAACCATTTTCCTCCAGTTCCTTGGGAACGAGATGACGCTTAGCGATTTCCAACTTCTCCTCAGGAATATAGCCGTTAATCTCAATGACTTCCATACGGTCGAGCAACGGTCGGCTCACGGTCGATAGACTGTTGGCGGTCGCAATGAACAATATCTTGGATAGATCATAGTCCACGTCTAAGTAATTGTCATGAAAATGACCATTTTGCTCAGGGTCAAGTACCTCAAGTAGGGCCGATGACGGATCCCCTTTGAAGTCTTGCCCCACTTTATCGATTTCATCGAGAACAATCACAGGATTGTTACTTCCACATTTGGCAAGAGCTGCAATAATGCGACCTGGCATTGCTCCGATATAGGTGCGGCGGTGACCACGAATCTCGGCTTCATCATGCAGTCCTCCTAATGAGATACGAGCATACTCGCGGTGCAGGGCATCGGCTATAGATTTACCTAATGACGTCTTTCCAACTCCTGGAGGACCATAAAGGCACAGGATGGGAGCTTTCAAGTCTCCTCGCAACTTGAGTACCGACAGGTGCTCAAGAATGCGGTCCTTGACTTTCTCCAGACCGTAGTGGTCGTCATTGAGTTTCTGTTCCACCTTCTTGAGGTCAAAGAAGTCCTCGGTATAGGTTTCCCAGGGCAAGTTGAGCATGTTGTCAAGATAGGCATACTGAACCGAGTAGTCTGGCGTTTGGGGATTGAGACGTTCCAGTTTGCGCAATTCTTTTTCAAACTGCTTCTGGATATCTTCATTCCATTTCATCTTGCTGCCTCGTTCCTGCAGCTCCTCGATGTCATCGATATCGGTTCCCAATTCCTCTTGGATGGTGCGTATCTGTTGCTGCAAGAAGTGATCACGTTGCTGTTGTGACAATTCCTCGCGGGTGCGCGACTGGATATTGGCCTTGATTTCAACCAATTGTTCCTCTCGAGATAACAATGCAAACAACAGATAGGCGCGTTTCTTGATGTCCCTTTCCTCAAGCATGTGCTGTTTTTGGTCTGAGTCAAACGCAATATTGGTGGCAAGGAAGTTCATCAAGTACATGGGATTATCGATGTTCTTCATCGCGAAAGCTAATTCGCGGCCATTGGTACCCATGTTGCGCAACATGCGCAATGTCACCTCGACAATTGATTGCATCAACATCTCAAACTCCTTGTCACCAGCCAGAGGCATTTTGTCTTCGACGAGTCTGATGGCTCCACGCATGTATGGGGATACTTGGGCAACCTGCTCTAACTGGCATGCCGAACGGCCTTGCAGGATGACATTGGTCGAACCATCAGGCAATTCGAGCACCTTTATAATATGTGCGATGGTACCAAAACGGTACAGGTCACGCTCCATCGGATCTTCGATATGACTGTCGTATTGACAGAATACAGCGATGGCTGCATGACTATCATCAGCCTCCTTAATGAGGCGCATCGATTTCTCACGGCCTACCGATACCGGCATGGTCATTGAGGGAAATAATACCATATTGCGCAGGGGCAAAATGGGTATATCATTGGCGTTGTTGTCCTGAATGTCAGTGCCGTCACCCACCTCATGTATTTCAGTGATGATGGGGACTACTCTTGCACCGTTATCATTCATTTCGGCATCGATATTGTCTAATAAATCAATCATATTGTATAGCTTACTTGCTGTAGTCTTGCAAAATCGGTGGGCAAAATTACAAAAAACTGATGAATTGCATCTCATCCCTAATCATCATTTATATAAAAATAACAAAACAGGCGACCGCCACTTGTGAGGCCGCCTGTTTAGGTTCAAGATTGACCGCTATGAGGATTAATTGCCACTCAGCAGGTAGTCAATCAGTGCGGTGACGTCGGCAATGGTGCGGGTTCCATCACCGTTAACGTCAGCAGCATCCAGGTTGATGGGCTGGGGATTACCACCTAACAGGTGATCAATCAGGGTAGTCACATCGGCAATAGTCGTATTACCGTCACAGTTCACGTCATGACCAGTCTGTGCGCCGGGAATGCTAATGGTACTCATAGCAGGAGTAGTATGAACATTCTCCTGGGCCGGTATTGAGTAGATACCGATATTACTACCAGCGCAAACCAGGTTTCCAGCGTAGTCAAATGCCATCTGGAAGATGGAGCCAGCGCTATTACGAGCGTCGGCCGTGTACGAGTACTTGGGTGAAAGGGCTGGAGTGTTGCCATCCCACGTCAGGTCAAAGAACTGCAAGATGCCACTACCGTCATTGATGACGAGCATGTCGCAAGCGTCATTTACGGCAAAGCCTGATCGATCGCTACCATTGAGCATGCTGCTATAGGGCTCTAAGCTTGAATTGAGCAGAACATGGCCATCGTTATCTACAAAGAGGAGTGAAGGCACACCATTGATGTTCATGCCTGCCGAACGGTACTGAGCAACCCAGACACCGCGACCTTGTGCATCAGGCACCACATTGCCGTTACCGTTGGCTTCGTAACTACTTACATTCAGGTACTGGTTCGGTGCGGTATCCCAGGTGTCAACAATGCTTCCGTCGGGCTGACCAATATTGTAAACACCAATGCCATTCTTGGGACTGAAGTCTTCAAGATATACATACAGTTTGGTGTCAGCACCGGTTCCGCTAATGCCAACGCCAGGTGTTGATGAACCGACATTAACGCCGTTATTAGTGATTAATCCAGCACTATTGCGGGTACCCACAAAGAATTCTGCCCAAGTTCCATCCAGGTTCTCTGGATCTGCAATAAAGACGCCAGAGGTGGGATCACCCCAATCAGGAACATAGAGTTTGCCATTCCCATCAATTGCCATGCGGCAATTGTTGCGCCATGTGTGGCCTCCCTGATACAAAGTCTCGCTTACTCGTTCACCCTGAGCATTATAGACGTAAATACCATTGCTGGTAAGGGCCGAACTGCTGACACGATTGCCAGCATAGATGCTGCCCATCTTGGGGCTCGATGGCGATTTATCAACAGCTACATACAGCTGGCCGCTATAGTTGGGGCCAGTTGCATTGATACGCTTGATGGTGGTGATAGGTTCGCCCTCAACTGTTACAGCCCAAGTGAGATTAGTGCCAGGTTGTACGCCTTCCAGTTCACTTACGTTGATAGTTACCGTGTTCATGCCTTCCACAACATTAGGCACATTAACGGTGGCTACAGGATTACCATCACCATCATAGAAGGTGATATAAGCATTCTTGGCAGCGTCATTGCAATTGAAGGTAAACTGGTCATCATCGACAGCCAGACCATAGGCATAGATACCCTTTACTCCAGGCTGATTATTGATGTCGCTCTGCCACCTGGTCATCTTGTTGTCTTGCATCAGGTACAAGTAGATGTCCTCGCCCTTGACATTAGCGCCTGTTGCCATGAACTGGCATGCGAGCGGATCAAGGTCTGTATTGGTCGTGGCAACCAGAGCAGCTTGATCAAGACCTGCGGTGATATCATACAGCTTGATACCTCCTACATTTACACCATCTTCTCTTGCAGGAGCGACATACGGTGTCACCATGAACTGATGCTGTGCATACTTGAAGAAAGAAGTTCCCTTAACCGGCACGTCGGTCTCCTCGCCATTGAATCGGCCAGCAACTTCGCTGTCAACCCCATTGCTGTTGGCTGTTGCAACCTCCATGATCAAGGTGTTTTCACCATCAAGCATCACTTGGTCATCATTGCGTGGTGACAGCACGAGTTGAGGTTCACCAATCTTGGTTTTGGTGAAGTTACTGAGTGCTGAAATTGTCTTCTCAGTATAGGTCGTGCTTGTGATTTGGTTTTGCATGACCGCCAGTTTCAAGAACCTCATTCCACCAGCGCTGCTTGCAGCATCATTTGTGCCAATGATGGTCACAGTGCAGTTGTCTGCTTCACCGTCAATGGCTATTGACTGAGCGCGGTAGTAATAGAAGTTGGCTGAGCTCATTGTGGTCACCCATTCAGTGGGGTCACTGTCATAATCGGCCCATTTGTACAGGCGTAGAGTGCCGCGCTGATAACCCGTATTCACTTGACCTTCGCCAAACTGTGTCTGGACGCTGTTCATGCCAACGAGCTGTCCATCGGCAGTAAAGGCGATGTCATAGAGGCGGCTATAGAAACCGGCATTATTGGTCTCGGTAGCGGCAATTCCGTTGATGCTCAACTCCTTGACTATGGTTTTGTCATTGTTGTTGATCAAGTATAGATGTGGTGTACCGTCGGCAGCATTGGTCAATATAACGGTGCTGTCACCACGGACGATCATACGTCTAATGGTTCCATCAAGGTCATAGGTCGTACCCTCGTCTTGATTGAGGTTGAGCTGGGTGGGTGCCGAAACGTAACCAGGCAGTTCGGGCTCGGGATAGTTCTGATACTGCTCGGTGTCAGGCACGTAATCACTCATCTCGAGCATGGGCACAACATAAGTGGTTTTGTTGGCCTCGACAACGATGTTGCCAGCAGCTTTTGAGACATATTCTTCCCACTGTGAGTCAATGCTACCTGCGTTATAATCTCCCAAGGGTTTGTAACCTTCTGCTTCAATAGCGATGGTATAGGTGCCAGGCTCCAGGTTCTCAAACACAAACACTCCATTGTAATTCTGGTCGGTAGTGTAGCGACCTACTTCCTCACCGTTCTTATACAGGATGACGATAGCGCCATTGATGGGTGCCCATTGGTCGATAGAATTGGCATTATAACTGTACAGGTTGTGCACAAGGTGGTTATGCATATCTTTTACTGTACCCATGATATAGCCAGTAGTCTCGCCATTGAGACCGAAGTATTGCCCAATACCTCTTGCGATTCTCACACCCTCTTGGTGGCAGTAATCTATATTCAGGGCTCGGTGTCGGGCTGGCTGGTAGGTATGGAAGTAACCTTCTATCAGGAAGCCAGGTGCTCCATGTTTGAGCACGCCCAGGTAACCCGTATAGGCAATGCCGGTGTTGGGGTCAACACGGGTAGAGGATCCGCCGTAGAAATCAATATCGCCACGGACGTTGGGATTTGTCGGGCTATAATAGTTCATGACATCAATCTCGTTGGTGTAGAACAGAGGCCAGCATGTTTGAGCCATGTTGTAGCTGCCTGAAGCATAATCATTTCCAGCGCCATCCTTGCCACGGTAGAGTATTAGCGGATAATTAGCTGAAGAGCCATCGGTGGCTGCATTGGAGTGGTGAGACAGGAACATGTCGTAGTTTCCAACTTCCACCTCCTCGCATATCTCTGATAATGGACGGTTATAGATTTCAGCATCTGCTGCCCCTTGCACGTAGGGGTAGGGTCCATTAAACCATCTCGACATGGTAATATTATCGGCTTTTACACCCATCTTGATCAAGGTCGCACGGGTTTGTATTGACTTCCACAAGTTAGTATTGGATTCATAAAAACCGTTGGTGTCGGGTCGCCCTGTTTCGGCAAGGTTGGGATAGGGGATAGTCGCCATCGGGCGATCATTAGGTCCCCAACTGCCGTGACCGGGATTCAAGTAGATACGGATTTCGTCGGCTGTTTTGGCCTGTATTGTGCCAGCTGCCATGATGGCGGCTACGGCAAGTAATAATATCTTTTTCATAGCTGTCATCATTATTTAGTTACATGAATAATAAATGCTTCTCCAGCAGGAGTGCTGAACACAATTTTACCTGCAGTGGCATGGGGATACATCGCGATGGTAGTGTCATCGGTAAGGGTCTGGGTTTTGCCATCAAGTGTGGCGGCAATAATTGTCGAGGCATAGATCAACTCGCCATCATCCAGATCCATCATCCCCACGATGGTATTATCATCATACCATACAGGAGCACGCATTTTGCCAATCTTGCGGACATTTTTGCCATCGAGGTCACAAACATAGGTCCCGTGAGCTGCCTGGTAGTAAAGCACCTGCTTGCCGTCGGGTGATAGAGATGCCCACATGTAGCTGAATTGGCTGCCGTTGGGTGACAACTGGCGAGTCTTTCCATTGATGGTGATCATTAACTTGCCCTTGTTAATTGACAGTACGGGCAGATTCTGAGCCTTGGCACTACCAATGGCTTTTTTGCTGAATTTGCCATTGGTGACAGCTCCAGCGCTTGTGGCATTGATGGAGTAACCCTGCAAGTCACGTGTGGGTCTTACCAGAACTTGACTGGCTCCAGTGCCCAGATTGACGCTCTTGAGCGATGACATGCGCAGATGCTTGTCATTGAACGAACTTTCGCGATAGATAACCGTTTGGCCATCTGGCGAAATCTTCACGTTGTGGCCAGCACTGGGCGCTGTGCTCAGTGATTGAGTCTGACCGGTGGTTAGGTCGAGTTTGGTGAGGCCTTGGTTGGTTGCACTCGTCAACAGCAGATAGTCTCCTTGAGGACTGATAGCTGCGACAGAGGCTTTTTCAGGAAGATTGACCTTCTCGATGGAGGTCACATTCATCACCTGTGCCATTGCGCTCATCGAGAAACCTAACGCAAGTGCGAATAGAATTTTTCTCATCATAAGGTAAAATGGTTTGAGTTAAACAAAATTGGTAATATAAACTATTGAATCTGATTATGTCTGGTTGCAATGTGCAGCAAAATTAATCAAAATAAATGTAAACAACAAGTAAAGTGTGTTTAAAAACTATAATTTTGTAACAAGAATAATATGGTAGGATACTTGTGGGCGCATCCTACCATACCATTCTTGAATTATATACCTGTATATTTTGTGGTTTTCTAATTCATTAAGCCTGTTTTTAAGTGGACTCAATTATTTAAAAAGGAATACTTCACTGATCGATTCTCTGCGGTTCACGTGTTTGATTGTGCTTGCAAACAGCTTGTCCACACTCAAGACCCTCACTTTGGGACAGCGGTCGGTGTCAAACGGGATACTATCGCTGATAACAAGTTCGTCAAGACCACTTGACATCACCCGCTCGCTGGCTGGATCGCTCATCACGGCATGAGAGATATAGGCTCTTACACTGCGGGCTCCGTTATCTTTCATCAACGTGGCTGCTTTACAGATGGTTCCTGCTGTGTCAACCATGTCATCAATCAGGATCACATCTTTGTCTTTAACATCACCGATGATGGTCATACTCTCTACTACATTGGCCTGCTGGCGGTGCTTGTGGCACAACACAAGGGGAGCATTGAAATACTTGGCATAAGAATTGGCGCGTTTGGCACCACCGACGTCAGGAGAAGCAATGACCATGTTCTCGAGACCGAGTGAAGCGATATCGGGGACAAACATGGTCGAAGCATACAGGTGGTCCACTGGTATGTCAAAGAATCCTTGAATCTGGTCGGCATGAAGATCCATTGTGATCAGGCGGTCGATACCAGCAGCAATCAGCAGATTTGCAACCAGCTTGGCGGCAATCGATACACGTGGTTTATCCTTGCGGTCCTGACGTGCCCAACCAAAGTAAGGAATCACGGCAATTACCTTGTGGGCTGATGCTCGCTTGGCAGCATCTATCATCAATAGCAATTCCATTAAGTTCTCGCTACTGTTAAAAGTTGATTGAACGAGATAGACTTCAGCTCCACGAACAGGCTCCTCATAGCATACTTCAAACTCTCCATCAGCAAAGTGCATAATGTTGAGTTTTCCCAATTCCACATTCAATTCTTTAGCGATCTTCAAGGCTACGTAACGTGAATTAGTGCCCGAGAATACTTTTAATTCAGCCATAACGATGATAAGATTTAGTTAACTATCTGCAAAGGTAAGAATTTTTTCATTTAGCATCGTCATCATTATTGATAAAAATGGATGATGATATTTATTTCGACACATTATTACCACAATAAGCGTCCTCAGCCTTACTTTCAGCAGCATGTCCATGATCATCTCATTCATCAGGGTTTTGCTTGAAATGAAGCAGGATAGCTGAGTGTGACTCAACGTGGATGGGTAGGAGAGTGTCGCTGGTGAGCTTGATTTCTGTTTTTTCGCTGGTCAGCAAGTTTTGACAGGTGTAAGTAGCGTGAGGCATCCTTGCGCAGTCAAGGGCATGTTGTGGGATGCGGATTCTGGATCTCAATTCCTGGTCGCCAAAGTTGGCAACTATCAGGGTCATCTCACTGTCACAGTGGCGCAAGTAAGCGTACTGGTGATGGATGTCAAGCGTATCTTGATTGACATACATGAGGTCAAAGAAGTCGCCTCGTGACAGTGTCTTTTCGCTATTACACAACCTCAAGATTGTGCGGTATAATGACCTCAGTTTGCGTTGGCTGACCTTGAGTTTGCCTTGATTCCAACGGCGCAGACTGGGCACGCTCCAATAGTCAAAGATGGTTGTGCGGCCATCCAGGCCACTATACCCCTCGGCATCGGCAGCGGTTTCACCTAATTCCTGCCCGGCATAGAGCATGAATGGACAAGACGATATCGTGGCCGAAACCACAAGCGCAGGCATTGCCTTGAACGGGTCACCGCAGAATTGAGGTGAAGCGATGCGCTGCTCATCGTGGTTTTCAAGAAAATTAAGCATGTGTTTGCTTATACCTTCGACCATCTGCCAGCATTTGGTAAGATTACTTGCTGACCAGCCTTCACACAGGATACCACGCAACGAGTCATAAAGGGTCACCTTATCATATAAGTAATCAAACCCGCCATCATAGATATAACTGTGATATAAACTAACGTCATAGATCTCGGCTATAAAAATCAACGTGGGATTAATTTCCTTGATTTGCTTGATGGCCCAGTGCCAGAAGGCTACAGGCACCATGTGTGCCATGTCACAGCGGAACCCGTCCACGCCCTTACTTGTCCAGAACTTAAGGATATCAAGCATTTTATGCCAAGTGCTGGGAACAGGATTGAAGTGCGTGCTACCATTCCAGGGATCAATGCCATAGTTAAGCTTAATGGTCTCGTACCAGTCGTCACGACCTGGCGAAGCAGTGTAACAGTCGTTACCTGTTGCACGGGCAGGAAACTCGCGGTAACTCCCTAATTCAACATGATGGGGAGCAAACTCTTGACCGGTGATATAGTAAAAATTATTATTGGGTTCAAAGAACATCATGGGGTTATCTCCTTCTCCCAGATCCTTGACACCATCAGGTTTGACATCGCTCTCATACTGGCGTGCAACATGATTGGGTACGAAGTCGATGATTACCTTGAGGCCCGTCTTGTGAGTTCGATCGACAAGTGACTCAAATTCGGCCATGCGGTTCGTGACTTTGACAGCAAGATCAGGACACACGTCATAGTAGTCGCGGATGGCATAGGGCGACCCGGCTCTGCCCTTGACCACGTGACTATCACAAGGTTTGATACCATAGCGTGAATAATCGGTAGCAGTGGCATGCTCGATGATGCCAGTGTACCATACATGAGTTGCGCCTAAGGATTTTATTAACCGTAATTTGGTTTCATCAATGTCATTAAACTTTCCAACTCCGTTTTGCCTGATTGTGCCGTTTGGGGTGCACTTTTCCTTGCAGTTGGTGAACCATCGGGGCATCAACTGGTAGATAATCGCCTTTTTGTTCTCTTTCATGGTGCAAAATTAATGCTTTTTAATTACCTTTGCAACAACAATTCACCCTAAACCCCTCATTTAAGGATCAGGACAAAAACTAAAAATATGATTTCATTTGAGAGCGATTACAATAATGGTTGCCATGAAGCAGTCCTCAATCGGCTGCTGGCTACCAATGACGAGTGTGCAACTGGTTATGGCTTGGATGATTATTGCGCCGCTGCCAAGGAAAAAATCCGTCTGGCTTGTGGCAAGCCCGATGCCGATGTCTTTTTTCTGGTGGGTGGCACCCAGACCAATGCCACGGTCATTGACTCTATGTTGAGTTCCTATCAAGGCGTGCTTGCTGTTGAGACCGGTCATATCAATGTTCATGAGTCTGGCGCCATCGAGTCTGGCGGTCACAAAGTGTTGACACTGCCATCACATGACGGCAAGATGGATGCAGGTGAGTTAGAGCGATGGCTCAAGGACTTTTATGCTGACCCGACCTATGACCACATGGTTTTCCCTGGCATGGTTTATATAACCTTTGCGACCGAGATGGGGACCATTTACACCCTCAATGAGTTGGTGGCCATCAGCGATATATGCAAGCAGTATGAGTTGCCACTCTTTATTGACGGGGCTCGCTTGGGCTACGGCCTAATGGCCGAGGGCTGTGGTGTCACCTTAAGCCAATTAGCAGACTTGTGCGATGTTTTCTACCTTGGTGGGACCAAGTGTGGCGCCTATTGTGGTGAGGCGGTTGTTTTCCCCAATCCCGCAGCTCCTGCTCCTGCTCATTTCTTTACCATTGTTAAGCAGCATGGTGCCTTGCTGGCCAAGGGACGTTTGTTGGGCATCCAGTTCGACACACTCATGCAAGACGACCTCTACTTCAAGATTGCACGTCATGCCGTCGAACAAGCCATCAGACTACGTGATGCATTTATCGCCCGTGGTTATGAGATGTATAGCAATTCACCCACCAATCAGCAATTTGTCCTGCTATCCAAGGATACGATTGAGCGTTTGGAGAAGAACTTTGTCTTTGAGCAGTGGTTCCCTGTTGGTGACAAAATGAATTGTCGTTTTGTCACAAGCTGGGCTACACGTCCCGAGGACGTTGACGCTCTTATCCAAGCCTTATAAATCCACATTTTGCTAAAAATCTATGAACTAAAAACTGTTAACTAAAAACTATTTTGTACCTTTGCGCGTTTTTTAGATAGAGGAAATGGCTAATATCCTGAACATAGAGACATCTACCGAGGTTTGTTCGGTGGCGCTAACCAGCGAGGGACAGGTGATGGACCATCGTGAAAACTATGATGGACAGACCCATGCCACGTTGTTGAGCTTATATGTGAAAGACATGCTTGAATATGCACGTTCACGTGAAATTAGGTTGGATGCCATCGCTGTGAGCATCGGTCCTGGTTCTTACACGGGATTGCGCATCGGCCTGAGTGAGGCCAAGGGGCTGTCTTTTGGTCTCAATGTGCCTCTGATAGGAGTAAACACGCTGCAATTACTCACGGTGAGCACTATGTTCAACCACTATATTGATGATGACAAAGCGCTCTATGTCCCGATGATTGATGCCCGTCGCATGGAGGTTTATACGGCGGTCTACAATTCCGCTCTTGAAGAGGTGATGGAGCCTCAGGCTTTGATTCTTGACGAACATTCGTTCAGCGATTTTCTGGAGCAAGGCTATAACCTTGTTGTGATGGGTAACGGCAGCGATAAGGCGCATCAATTGCTCACCCATGATCGCTTGAGATTCATCAGCGGTGTCAAGCCCGTAGCCGTTGACATGATGGCGCTTGCCGAGCGCGCATGGCGTGAACAACAGTTCATTGATGTGGCTTATAGCACCCCCCTTTATCTCAAGGAGTTTCAAGCAACTAAGCCAAAGAATCCGGTACTCAACTTGTAATGGCTTGGACTCGAAATTGCGGACATGGTTATCCGCAATTTGAAAAAAAATATTATTTTTGCAGATTATGTTAACATATAATTCATTACTCAAGAAGCTTGTGTTGCCCGAGTATGGCCGCAACATTCAGCAGATGGTTGACCATTGCTTGACAATTGAAGACCGTGGTGAGCGTACACGTTGCGCTTTCACCATAGTGCAGAACATGGCTAATATGTTCCCGCAATTGCGTACCGAAGCCGACTACCAGCACAAGTTGTGGGATCACCTCATGATCATGAGCGGATTCTCCCTCGATGTGGATTTCCCCTTTGAAGACATCATTAGGGAAGAAAACTTGGACACCAAGCCTGATCCCATCCCCTACGAGTTGGAACCCATTAAATTCCGCCATTATGGCAAGAACATCGAGCGCATGATTGAACGTGCCGCGACCTATCCCGAGGGTGAGGAGCGTGATGCACTTGTCATGCTGCTGGCCAATCACATGAAGAAGCTCATCTATCAAATCAATAATGAGGATGTGGATGATGCCAAGATCTTCAAGGACATGGCCTACTATAGCCATGGATCCATTAGGCTTGACCCCGAAACCCACCACCTGCATGAATATCAGGTCGTGAAGCCTGTTCAGAACACGGGCAAGAAGAAGAAAAAGAAATAACCAGTACTTGTCATGATTAAGAGGGACGAATTAATTGAGATAGGCAGATACAACAAGCCACATGGCGTCGCTGGAGAAATCTCAGCGACTATCGATGTGGACATCAACACGTTGAGGGATCTATCTTGCTTGGTAAGTGACATTGATGGCATCATGGTGCCGTTCTTTGTCAACTCGTGTCGTCCCAAGACTCAAGAGACCGTATTGCTCACGATTGATGGCATCGAGAATGAAAAAGACGTGTCACGTCTTGTTAACCATGCCATTTATGCCCTCAAGCGGGACTACCAGCGTGAGAGTCTCGACGCCGATGCCGACGGTTATCCACTGGATTACTTCATCGGCTTTGAACTTCGAGGCATTGATGGGCAGCGGGTAGGGGAAATCATTGATGTCGATGAGCAGACTGAAAATGCCATCTTCATCGTTGATTGTGATGACAGAGAACTCTTGGTTCCTGCTACCGACGAGTTGATTGTGGAATTTGATTTAGACAAGAATGTGATGGTCATGGATTTGCCCCAAGGCCTTCTTGACCTGAACGAATAATCCGTTTTATTAACTATGAATCGAATATTATCACATATTATCCTGTTGCTGCCAATCTTAATTTTCCTGCTATCTCCCCAGGAACTAAATGCCAGGGATAAGGAGGAAGATATCTATGAATTGTCACTTGACGAAAACTTGGCAACCCCTGAAATCAAGAACAGTAAACAGGCTGAAAAGATACAAGACTTCCAGTATGACATGGCTGTTGCTTTCAAGCGTTCAAACTATGAGGTGGAAATCATGCGTGATGATGAGGTCATTGTTATCACTATACCCGCCAGCCAGTTGTTTGAGCCTAATGACACAGCCCTGTCGACATTAGGTGAAGCCCAGCTCAAACCGTTCTTGAGGATGATTAAGAATCCAGGTTTCTACAAGTTGCTGCTTGTCATGCACAGCGATAACACTGGCAGTTCGGAATATACCCTCAACTTGAGCCGTCAACGTGTCAATGCGATATTCGACTGGTTTGATGAGAACGGTAGTGTGGATTATGTGGTGCCCTATGCTTTAGGCGAGACCGACCCTGTGGTTGACAATAACTCGGTCGAGAACCGTAAGCGCAATCGCCGTCTGGAGATTTTTCTCGTTCCCGAGAAAACGATGTTGCAGCAGGCCAAAAAAGGCATCATCAACATCAGTCACATTGCTAAAGAGAAATAACAACACATTTTTTTATATATTATAAAGCAGATTACTACAATGGCAAAAGAGCTTAAAGATTTAACTAAGAGAGCCGATAATTACTCTCAATGGTATAATGAACTGGTAGTGAAAGCCGATCTGGCCGAGCAATCGGCAGTGCGCGGTTGCATGGTCATTAAGCCTTACGGTTATGCTATCTGGGAGAAGATGCAGCGTCAACTTGATGACATGTTCAAAGCGACTGGCGTGCAAAACGCATATTTCCCCCTGCTTATACCGAAATCATTTCTGAGCCGTGAAGCTGACCATGTAGAAGGCTTTGCCAAGGAATGTGCCGTGGTTACCCATTACCGCTTGATGAATGATCCTCAGGGCAAGGGCGTTGTCGTTGACCCTTCGGCTCGCCTTGAAGAGGAACTGGTGATTCGTCCTACCAGCGAGACCATTATCTGGAATACTTACCGCAATTGGATCAATAGCTATCGTGACCTGCCATTACTCATCAATCAGTGGTGCAATGTCTTCCGTTGGGAGATGCGTACCCGTCTGTTCCTTCGTACCGCCGAATTCCTCTGGCAAGAGGGCCACACGGCTCATGCCACCAAGGAAGAGGCCGAAGCAAAGGCTATCGAGATGTTGAACGTTTATGCTGACTTTGCTGAGAAGTATATGGCACTTCCTGTTATTAAGGGCGTCAAAACTCCTCATGAACGCTTTGCCGGAGCCCTTGAGACCTACACCATCGAAGCTATGATGCAGGATGGTAAGGCTCTTCAGTCTGGTACCAGCCATTTCTTGGGTCAGAACTTTGCTAAAGCATTCGACGTGAAGTTTATCGATAAGGATAATAAGTTGCAGGACGTATGGGCTACTTCATGGGGCGTCTCGACGCGCTTGATGGGTGCACTGATCATGACCCACAGCGATGACAATGGCCTGGTGCTGCCACCCCATTTGGCTCCTATTCAGGTTGTCATTATTCCCGTTTATAAGACCAACGACCAGCTCGAACAGGTCAACAAGGTGGTAGAACCCATTGTTAACAACCTGCGTGGCATGGGCATTTCAGTAAAATATGATAATGCCGACAACAAGCGTCCTGGCTTCAAGTTCGCCGATTACGAGCTGAAGGGTGTGCCCGTTCGTCTTGTTCTGGGTGCTCGTGATATTGAAGCCGGCACCGTTGAGGTCATGCGTCGCGACACGCTTGAGAAGAGCAGCGAGCAGCTTGCAGGCATCGAGAACCGTGTCCAGGCATTGCTTGAGGAAATACAGCAGAATATCTTTAACAAGGCTTTGCATCATCGCGAGGAGATGACCTGCAAGGTGGACACCTGGGACGAGTTCAAGGAACAGATTGAGAAGGGTGGTTTCATTCTTGCTCACTGGGACGGCACAACCGAGACCGAGGAGAAAATCAAGGAAGAGACCAAGGCGACTATCCGCTGTATCCCCATGGACGCCCCCGATGAAGAAGGTAAGTGTATCTACACTGGCAAACCCAGCCATCGTCGTGTGATCTTTGCCCGCAACTATTAGTCAATAATCAAGTTATTGGGTGGCGGTAGCTCATTTTGATAGCCGCCACCTATATTCATTAGATATCACATAACAATAATGCTGAACATTGACCCTAAAAGAAAGTTGTGGCGTGAAGTGTGGGCTTACTTGCTACTCGTGATTGGCAGTGCCTTGTTTGCTATTGGCGATGTCATGTTTGTTAACCCTTATTTGATGGCGCCTGGTGGAACCTATGGTCTGAGTAACGTGTTCAACACCCTGTGGCCTTGGAAGATTTCACTCTATGCCATCTGTATGGATGTGCCATTGCTCATCATCGGAACTTGGATATTGGGACCGAAATTCGGTATCAAGACCATTGTTTCGACTGCATTGATTTTCCTGTTTACTTTTTTGCTTGAGACCGCGTGGGGCTATAATCCCGTCATTCATGATGGTGCTATCGTTTCTACTGTTGACCCGTCGATGGTTAAGTCGATGGTCGAGATTCCTCATCATGGCGGTTGGTTTCAGCCCGACTATTTTCTCAATACGGTTGTAGCAGGTATTATCTATGGCGTTGCCATCGGCTTGATTTTCCGTTCGGGTGCGACCAGTGGTGGATCAGATATCATATCTATGATTCTGCATAAGTACACCCACATTTCTTTAGGCACCTTAGTGATGATTGTTGATGGCATTATCACCTTGAGCACGCTCATTGCCTTTGGTGACATCCGCCTGCCCATTTACTCGATTCTAATCATCTTCATCGAGGGCAAGGTCATCGACCTTGTTGTTGATGGTATGAAGACTTATAAGACCATGTTTATCATTACCGATGATCCTGAACCCATCCGTGATTATATCATCAACGACATCAAGCGTGGTGGAACCTGTATCACTGGTAGTGGCCTCTATGAGGGCAAGGAAAGAAAAATGGTCTATGTGACTCTTGATCGATCTGACATGATTAAGCTGCGCTCGGCACTCTATCATATCGACCCGCATGCGTTTGTTAACATCATGGAGAGTTCCGAAATTTTGGGTACAGGCTTCCGTGCCTTGCCTGTGGAGTAATCTGAACGAGAAATCCTAAACCTTTTTTATTATAGTAAGAGCCGGGTGCCACATTGGGGGTGCTGGGCTCTTCTGTTATTATCATGCAACCAAAAAAAAGCACTTCGTTTCACAACGAAGGTGCCCTAGGAAAAAATAGTATGAATAAAAGTTTGATTTAAGGTTTTGCAAATATACAATCTATTTTCCAATTGGGCAACTTTTTCTTGAAAATATACAGTTTTCTGTCGATTTTTTTTAAAATGACGTATATCAACTTGATCGCATTTCCATTTTTTGATAAGCGATTTGAACAATTTTTATAAATTTAACACCTCAAATCAGGATAAAATGTTAACTTTGTCGTTTGATAGTTATAAACGTTTTTTTATTTAGTTAGTCTAAAGCGAGAAATCGAATTTATTTGATTAGATATGAACAACAGACAATCAAGCATGGTCCAAAGTCTGAAGCTTTTTTTTGGCATTTTCATGGTCTTGGTGTACTTGGGAATGTCATGGCTCTTGATTGAAAATGTCTTTGGCTGGACCGAAACGCCCATGTGGAACGCTATCCGTTGGTTCTTCGCATTGGTGTTTGGCATATATGGTCTCTATCGTGGCTATCGTGAATTCAAAGGGGAACATTCCTACGGAATGCGCAAGTATGACGATGTTGACTCCGAAGAGGAACCGGGCTATACTACCTATAATAAAGAAGGAATTAAAGTCAACAAAACCGACAATAGTGATGATCAAAAGAAGTAATATTGCAACTCTGTTACTGTTGCTTGTCATGGTGATGGCTTCTTGTGGAGACCAACGTCCCAAGAGCACGAGCACCCGTGGTCTGGCACGAATCATGTGTGAAGAATCTTTCCAGAGTGTGCTGGAACAGGAAATCGCTGTGTTTGAGTACCAGTATCCTGAGGCAAGCATTATGCCCGAATACATCAACGAACACGATGCCCTGGATTCCTTGTTCAAGAACAAGGTGGATCTGATTATTATCTCACATGACTTGACTCGCGAACAGAAGGAAAGTCTCAAGAAGCTGGGCCGTGGTTACCGTACCAAGATGATTGCCGTTGATGCCATTGCGGTGATTGTCAATAAACAGAACGACATTGACGAACTGTCGATGGACGACCTTCGTGATATTTTCACTGGCAAGGTAAAACGCTGGGGTGAAGTATTCCCCACCAAACTGAAGAATGATACAATCAAGGTGATGTTTGACGGCTCTGGTACAGGGGTTGTTCATTACATGAAAGACAAATTCCTCAACGGTGGCAATTTTGGTCCTAATGTGTATGCCCGCAAGTCGAGCCGCGACGTGTTCGATGCTGTTGAGCAGTACAAGAACGTGATTGGATTTATCGGTGTGAGCTGGATTACCAGTGACTTGAAATCTGCCGAGATTCCTATTGCCGAGAAGTATGAAGAGCTAAAGACAAAAAATGAGGTGAGTGTCATCGACTTCACCGACCGCATTAAGGTCATGCCTCTGCGTGGCGATGACCAGGTACAAGGTGTGAAGCCTTATCAAGCCCACATCAACAGCGGTGACTATCCCCTGGTACGAACCATCTGGGCCATTGATGCATCCTATAATGGTATGCTCGATCATGGATTCTTTACCTTCCTCACAGGTGTAATCGGCCAGAAGATCATACTCCAGACGGGAATTCTCCCTGCTGCTGAGCCTGTGAGATATGTTGAAATTCAATGAGTTTGCAATTTGGCACGAGAATTGCAATTTACATGACAGAATGAAATTATAAAACAGATATTAACAATAAATTGTTACTACGATGAAAAGGAAATTCTTATTTGCATCACTCATGTTGATGGGTGCATCGCTGGTAGCCAACGCACAAGGCTACAAAGACGGTATTGAGTACTACAAGGTTGACAAGTTGGACAATGCCAAGGAGTTGTTGGAGCGCAACTTAAATGCTGCTACCACCGACAAGGCCGAAGCCTACTACTATCTCGGTCAGATTGCTCTGCACCAGGGCAATGTAGCTGGTGCCGCAGCCAACTTTGAGAAGGGTATTGCTGCCGATGCCATGAATCCCTACAACTATGTGGGTCAGGCAGCTATCGCACTCAAGAACGGCGGCGAAGTGAAGGCTCTGCTCGAGAAGGCACGCAAGCTGTCCAAGAAGGACTCAAAGCTTGAGATGGAAATTGCTCGTGCATACTATGATGCAAACCCCACCACCTATGCTAAGGACATCGAGAAGTGCATCAAGAACGCCCGTAAGTGGAATGCCGATGACCCCGACAGCTACATCTTTGAAGCTGATACCAAGGCCGACAAGAAGGACTGGGGCAATGCAGCTGGAATCTATGAGTTGGCTTTTGACAAGGATCCCAACAATATTGAGGCCTATGTAAAGTATGCCAACACCTACTTCAACGTGAATCCCTCAATGGCTATTGAGCGCCTCGAGGAGTTGCAGGTCAAGGTGCCCAACTCGGCGCTGGTTCAGCGTGAGCTCGCCGAGAAGTACTACGCCGACAACTTAGGTGCCAAGGCAGCTGAGCAGTATGGCAAATATATCAAGAACCCCAACCACTTTGCTCAAGACGAGGTGCGTTATGTTCAGCTGTTGTTCTTCGGTGAGAAGTATCAGGAGTCGCTTAACCTGGCTACCAGCCTTGTTAACAAGCTCAACCCTGCCGATGAGAAGGTGTTCTACATGAAGCGTATGCAGCTCTACAACCTCATTCAACTCGAGAAGTGGCCCGAGGCCGTTGAAGCAGGACGTTCGTTTTTTGCCAATGTGCTCCCCAAGGGTTCCAGCTACGAGGTACGTGATTATACTGATTATGGTATTGCTCTCCAGAACGCTAATCATCCCGAGGAAGCAATTGCAGCCTATGAGAAGGCCCTTGAGCTCAACCCCAACAATGTGGATCTGATTCGCTACATGGGTGATAGTTATGCCGATACCGAGAATTTTGTAAAGGCTGCAGAGTATTACCAGCGACTGGTGGATAGTGGCAATAACAAGTCTAATGACCTCTTCACGTTGTCCAACTACTACCTGGGCATTGCCAGCACCGATAGCCTGGATGCCGCTACCAAGGCCGATGCTCTTACTAAGTCCCAGAAGTATGTGGATGAGGTTGACAAGCTGGTTCCCGGCAATGTGCAGATTGTGAACCAGAAGGCTAAAATTGCTAAATTCCGTGAGGGTGACAACAACACGGGTGCTGCGCTGGCCGCTTACAATGAATTGATCAGCATTCTCGACGGCAAGGAGAATAAGGCCGACTACGCACGCTATTACAAGTATGCCTACAACTACCTCGCTACCTACTACTTCAACAAGGGAGACAAGGCTACAGCCAAGGGATACTACCAGAAGTGGCTTGAGTACGATCCCGACAACACCTCGCTGCGCAAGTATGTCGAGAGTATGAAGTAATTCAAGTTTCTAAAGTGGCTGAACCACTTTAAAAACTTGAGGAGTAGAGAGTAACGATTAACGAGTAAAGAAGGTATTTACACAGGTTAATAGTAAGTTTTGGAAAATTTTCCCGATTTTTGGGATGGTTTTTCGTTAATCTTTAATCGTTAATCTTTATGCAGTGAGCAAGTTAACAACTTGCGAAACTTAAGTAAAGTAATAACCTCATTGCGGGTGGCTGTGTGATTCCAGCCACCCGTTTTCATTTTTTTAGGGAATGATATAGAAGTTGGCCCTAACCCTGCGGGGCTAATGCGAATTACTCGAATTATTATAAATACTATTCGTGCAATACGTTTTTCTTAGCGAAATTAGCGTTAAAAAACTTCTCAAGGTCAACTGCTATCAATCAATATCAGCTATCTAATGGCCGAAACAAATGATGAAATCAGGAAATTGCTACCAATATTCATAGTCTTTTGCGCAAAGGTTGCAATTATATATGATTCAAGTTTTTAAAGTGGCGCAGCTACTTTAGAAACTTGAATTTTTTATTTGAAAATAGAGATGGTACCATGATTTTTCACTACATTTGCAGTTTAATTACAACATGAGTTAGAAACTTTACAGCTAATCATGATATGAAAAGGATTACCTTATTATTGATGTCAGTAGTAGTGGCCATGGTAAGCGCCACGTTGCCCGCGTTAGCTCAGGGCGAAGTGAGCAATGAATACTACGATGCGTTTATTGAAGTCGAACAGCTCGACGAGTACATGCAGTATCAACTTAATGCTGCTGGCGTGACCATCACTTCAAGATTTGATGGTTTTATCGCTGCCCGTATTCCCACCGACATTGAAACTTCGACACTATTAGCGATCAATGGCGTTAAGCACGTGACACGGTCCACCTATCTTGAGACCTGTTCTGATAGCGCCCGCTTCTACTCACGTGTTGATCCTGTCCACCTGGGCGAGGGCTTGGGTATGCCTTATACTGGCAAGGGGGTTATCGTTGCTGTTATCGACGGTGGCTTTGATTATAACCATATCAACCTGTGTGATGCCGAAGGAAAGACACGTGTCAAGGCTGTATATATGCCCTTTGACGATAACGGTACACCGCCTGTTGTCAGGGCTATCCGCCTTCCAGGCAGCTGCTATGAGAATGCCGATGAAATAGCAACATTGACGACCGATGACCCTCATTCGACCCACGGTACACATACCGCCGGCACTGCCGCAGGCTCCTATCGTGACAATGGCTGGTATGGTGTTGCTCCCGAAGCCGACATCGTCGCCTGTGGTGTTCCCGAAGACAAACTCAACGACGTGGTGGTGGCCAACTGCATCAGTTATGCTTGTGATTACGCTCGCCGAATGGGTAAACCATGTGTGATCAATATGAGTTTAGGCACCAATATTGGCCCTCATGATGGCACGTCCTACCTTAACCGCGTGTGTGAACAACTCTCTGGCCCAGGCCGAGTGTTTGTTGTACCTGCTGGTAATGATGGTGACGACCCAGTGTATGTTCATCGTGTTCTCGAGAACAAGCAGGATACTGTTACTGTACTCTTGGGAGGCATTTGGGGAAGTACGACGTTGACCGGAAATGTTGATGCCTGGAGTAAATCCAAGAGCGCATTTAATGCAAGACTCGTCATCGTTGATACCCGCACTAAAGAAGTGGTCTATAGTACACGTCCTTATGGCGCTGTGTCACAAGGATCTTATGCTGAAATATCAGCTGAAACCGATTCAAGGTTGGCCGAATATTTCACTGGAAAAGTGACGATCCGGGGTACGTATGATGTCAATGGACGTCCCAACTCGTTGTGCAATGTGAACGTAAAAGGTAAATACTCCAACTATGTGCTGGGATTGCAATACTTTGCGCCGTCACGCAATGAGTTATCAATCTGGACTTCTTGGTATGCCCACTTCAGCCAACATGGAGTGAGCTGGGCCGAGAGGGGAGACATTCATGGATCCATCAGTGATTTTGCCACTACCGACAGCGTGATTTCTGTGGGCGCTTATAATAGCCGTGCCTATATCCTGTTGCGTGATAGCTCGTATGTTTACCGTGCAACCAGCCAGCCTACTCTGCTTTCACACAACTCATCCTATGGCCCGGATGATAACGGAATCTCTCGTCCCGATGTGTGTGCCCCGGGTAGTGTGATACTGTCATCGGGTAACCGCTATAACACCAATCCACCCAACATTCAATATTGGCAGCCTTCGGCCTTCGTTGACGGTATTGAGTATCCCTATTGCCCTTACATGGGCACATCAATGTCGGCTGCTGTGGTTTCAGGCACGGTGGCATTGTGGATGGAAGCCAATCCAAATCTGAGCACTGCCGATGTGAGAGAGATTATCAGAAAGACCAGCTATAAGGACTGGCAGGTAACCCACGGTGATGCAGAGTGTTGGGGCGCCGGCAAGTTGGATGCCGTTGCGGGTATGCGACATGTGCTTCACATTGAGGACAAGAATGGTGATGTGAACAATGACGGCGAGGTGACTATCAGCGACGTGAATTTGACGATTGATATTATTCTTGGCGGTGTAGTTAGTGACGACATTATGAAACGGGCCGATGTGAACAATGATGGTGAAGTTACCATCAGCGATATCAATTCCATCATTGACTTGATTTTAAATGGTAATTAATGGCCAGAGTAGCATCGATATTACTCATATTGTTGTTTCTCGGCTTACTGGTAAAAGCTGCTAATCCGTTCAGTGCCGCATCACGATATCAATTGTGGCAACGAAATGCAACGTGCTTGCGTGGCGTTGCCTCATCTTCTCCACGGTGTTATCAAGCGTTCATTGGCTTGAATGATGACCAAGTGATAGATTCGTTGCAGGCGGTGGGTGTGAAAATCAACGCTACCTTCAATGGTTTTGTGACAGCGACTATCCCAGCTCATGTAATGCACGATGTTGTATCCATCGAGGGCGTTTCTCAGATTTCACTGGGATGTCATGTCCACGTGTGCAATGACAGTGCCCGTTATTACTCAAATGTGGATGACCTGATTCATGCCCAAGGATTGCCTGCACCCCTCAGGGGCAAGGATGTCATTGTCGGCATTATTGACACTGGCATCGATTATAATCATGTGAATTGGAATGATGCCGATGGGCGTTCTCGCTTACAGGCAGTGTATATGCCTTGCGACTCATCAGGTGTCAGTCCAGTGGTAGATGGATATTCATTGCCAGGAAGCTATTATGAAACTCAAGGTGAAATAGCTTTGCTTACAACCGACTCTCCTGACTCATCCCATGGCACTCATACTGCTGGAACTGCTGTGGGTGGTTATATGTCTTGCAACTGGTATGGTGTGGCTCCCGAAGCCGATATAGTGGCGTGTGGTATTCCTGAAGACGAACTTACCGATATTAATATCGCTAATTGCCTTCGTTACATCTTCGATTTCGCCGATAGGGCAGGTAAACCTTGTGTCGTCAACATGAGCCTTGGCACCAATGATGGACCTAATGACGGTTCTTCTTTCTTGTGCAGGACTTTTTCCTCTTTATCTGGACCAGGACGCATCTGTGTTTTATCGGCTGGTAATGATGGCAATGCCCCTATCTGTTTTCACGAGAACTTGTCTGGAAACCGTGACACAGTAACTACACTATTGCGTAATCAGTGGTCAGGACTACAGCGTAAGGGGTATGTAAGTATGTGGAATGATGGCGCTCAGGATCATTTGACCCGCATTGTTATTGTAAACCGCCAAACAGGAGAAATCGAGTATGCGTCCTCTTGGATTGGAAGTCTGCCCGAGGATAGTGTCTATGAGATTAACAGTGTTGACGATTTGGATTTCGGAGCCTATTATTCGGGGTATTTCCAGTATGTTAACGCTATTGAACCACAATTTGATGTGGACGGTTCAGTGGTGGGTGACGGACGTTTCCATTCATACTGGATCTTTGACGCAACATCCCTTGCGGCAGGTCATTTGGTGGGTATTCAATATACGGCCAACCAGCCGACTATGCTTTCCGGGTGGTGTACTAAGAATACTTATTTCTACTCTTTCAACCTTCCTGGAGTTACGGGTGGAACTTCCCAAGGTTCTATAAGTGATATGGCTACGACCGATGACGTGATTTCTGTCGGGGCATACTGTACTCGTGCAAGTTATGTTAATATATATGGAGATAACATGCATATCACGGGCAGCATTCCCACCGATATAGCAGATTTCTCTTCTTATGGTCCTGACGAACGTGGGCTTTCCCGCCCTGATATCTGTGCACCAGGCTACTCGGTGATTTCTTCAGCAAGTAGGTACGAGACTGATGCTGTTCTGAGGAGTTGGGTTTCTCCTGTTACTGTCGATGGCATTGAGTATCCTTATTATGTCAATCAGGGCACTTCGATGTCGGCTCCGGTAGTGAGTGGTTGTATCGCATTGTTGCTACAACTGGAACCACGTCTCACCGTTAGGATGATACGTGATGTGTTCAATGCTACCGCTGTGCGTGACCAATGGGTGCAAAATGGCAATTTGGAACGATGGGGTAGTGGTAAAATTGATGTTCTTGCTGCGGTAAATCATGTCATTGACCGCATTTTGTTAAAGGGTGACGTGAACCATGACGACGAAGTGAATATTGCCGATGTCTTGTTGATTATTGATGTTTTACTGGATGATGGGTCGCAACGTGATTCGGCAACCCTGATTCGAGCTGACGTCAATCGTGATTCCGAAATCCAGATAGCCGATGTTAATCGTTTGATTGATTTGATATTAAAAAACTGAGTTTATGTTTGATTATATAAAAGGAACAATAGCTGAGATCAATCCTGCTTATGCCATCATAGATAATCATGGCTTGGGATACATGTTGAATATCTCGTTAAATACCTATGATGTCCTCAATAGGGGAGAGAAGGGTGACTCGACGTTGTTATACGTTCATGAGGTGATACGTGAGGACGCTCACTTACTCTATGGCTTTGCCACCAAGAAGGAGAGAGAGGCATTCCTCCTGCTTATCTCGGTGTCGGGGGTTGGGCCCAATACCGCTCGTGTGATTTTGTCCTCAATGAATGTAGATGAGTTGGCCCAAGCTGTCACCAGCAACGATACTGCCATGTTTAAGGCCGTGAAAGGTGTCGGAGCTAAAACAGCCCAGCGAATAATAGTTGATCTCAAGGATAAAATAAAACCAGCAGGTAATACGTTATTAGAACATACAGGTAAACCTGCAGGTCTTGTTTATGACGAAGCGCTTGCCGCTCTCGTCATGTTGGGATTCACCCAACAAGCTTCCCAAAAGGCACTTAAGTCACTGTTAACCAACAATCCAGGCTTGAGTGTTGAGGAAGCGATCAAGCAGGCCCTCAAGATGATGTGATGTCATGAGTCTTGAAGCATAATTCAGGCTTGTGAAGATAACTATTGAATAAAAAAGTTCATGCTGAGCCGAAAAAAAATATTTTTAGCCATCATTATAGGAACGCTCATTGGCTTGTGGGCGGGTAATAACACGTTGTTGGCACAATATGTAACCAGCACATTGCCACCCCCACCGCCACCTCCCGACACGCGTCCCTCGGCTCAACAACAGCAGACGCCACAACTGGATCTTCACTTCAATGTGAAGCACACTGTCCCACTTAACTATAATGACGTCCAGGACAACAGTGAATATGCCGCCGACTTGAAGACACCATCCAACATTACCAGTGTTGTCGAGTTTGACCCTGAGACTGGTTGTTATGTGATTCACACACGTTTAGGCGACAATGATATAGTTACTCCCTATATCATGTCGTCTGACGAGTATAGCAATATGGACTTCCGGCGTTCGATGATGGAGTATTATCGTCAAAAGAACGCCGAAAGCGCTCAAGAAAAAGAGAAAGACCCGTTCAACTTCTTGGACATGCAGTTTGGCATGGGGCCATTAGAGAAAGTCTTTGGCCCTGGCGGTGTTCAACTCAAGACCACCGGATCGGTCGTCATCAACATGGGCGTGAAGAGCAACTCTACCGACAACCCTGCACTTTCTGTCTCACAACGTCGCAAGACCTACTTTGACTTCGACCAGAAGATTCAAGCTAACATAACCGCGTCAGTGGGTGACAAGATGCGCTTCAATATGTCCTACAATACCGGCGCCACTTTTGATTTCGATAGCAAGAACCTCAAGCTTGCTTATGAAGGCAAAGAGGATGAAATCATCAAGAATATTGAGGCGGGTAATGTGAGCATGACAACAGGTTCTCAGCTCATCCGCGGTAGTGCAGCATTGTTTGGTATCAAGACTAAATTGCAATTTGGCAAACTCACCGCCACCGCTCTTGTTTCGCAACAGAATAGTGAGTCTCAGACCGTTAGCAGTAAGGGTGGCTCTCAGACAACCGATTTCTATCTCACTGCCGACAAGTATGACCAGAACCGCAATTTCTTCCTGTCACACTACTTCCGTGATCACTATGATAATTGGTGCACTACCTTGCCGGTACCTTCATCTGGTATTCAAATTACACGCATTGAGGTTTGGGTGACCAATAAGCGCAACAACTACAATGAGTCACGCCACATTTTGGCATTCATGGATTTGGGTGAGGGTGATGAAATTAATATCTTGAACCATCACTGGCTTGGACAAGAGGGCATGGTGCCCTGTGACAGCGCTAACAACTTGATGGACGAAATCAAGAGGAACTACCCTGACGCCCGTTACAAGACGGCTGCACTTTCTCCATTGAAGGACTACGGATTTGAGGGTGGTAGGGACTATGAGAAGATTGAGAGTGCACGCTTGCTCTCCTCTTCGGAATATACACTGAATCCCAGCCTGGGTTACATCATGCTCAAGACTGCCTTATCGAGCGATGAAATCCTGGCCGTAGCTTATCAGTACCTTTATAACGGTCAAACCTATCAGGTGGGTGAGTTCTCCAGCGATATTACTTCATCGGACCAATCGCTGTATGTCAAGATGCTGAAGGGAACCACTTCGTCGCCCTATTATCCCATGTGGGATCTGGCGATGAAGAATGTGTATGCACTTGGCGCTTACTCGATTCAGAAGAACAACTTCAAACTCAATATCAAGTACCTGAGTGACACCACGGGTAACGAGTTAACCTATATTCCTGCAGGTGCTATCAATGGCACACCATTGCTGCAAGTGATGAACTTGGACCGCTTGGACGCTAATCAAGAGACCAACATCGATGGCCGCTTCGATTACTTGGAAGGATATACGGTACAGTCTTCGACAGGTAAGATCATTTTCCCGGTTGTAGAGCCTTTTGGTGAGCATCTGCGTTCCAAGTTCCAGGATGATGCACTTGCCCAGAAGTATATCTACACTGAGCTCTATGACTCGACGTTGACTGTTGCCCAGCAATTCAGTGACAAGAACAAGTTTGTCCTTGCGGGTGAATACCAGTCCAGCTCAGGTAGCGTTATTCGCCTGAACGCCACCAATGTGGCACGCGGATCGGTTGTCGTTACCGCTGGAGGTGTTACCCTGACCGAGAATAGTGATTATACCGTGGACTACACCATGGGTACTGTGACGATTACCAACCAGAGCATAATCGATGCCGGTACCAACATCAGTGTATCACTCGAGAATCAGTCCACATTCAGCATGCAACGCAAGACACTATTAGGACTTGACTTGGATTATGCCTTTAATAAGGATTTCCATATCGGTGGTACCATTATGCATTATGGCGAGAAGGCTATCGGTGACAAGGTCGCCATCGGTAAGGAGTTGGTCAATAATACAATATGGGGCGTGAATATGTCTTATAACACTCAGTTCATGTGGCTGACCAACTTGCTCAACAAGATACCTACCGTCAATGCCGTAGCGCCCTCTACTTTGAACTTCCGAGGTGACTTTGCCCAATTGGTGCCCCACCAGGCTAAGACGGGTTCTAACTCAGGTAGTTCTTACATTGATGACTTTGAATCCACCCAGTCGGGTATCGATATGCGCTCGCCTTATTCTTGGTTCCTGGCATCGACACCCAACGACGCCATGGCCAATTCGCTACTCTTCCCCGAAGATGATTTGGCTTATGGCAAGAGCCGCGCTCTGCTCTCGTGGTACTATGTGGACCGTCTGTTTACTCAGCGCAATTCTTCCTATGCTCCAGGCTATATCAAGAATGACTTGGATGCTTTGTCCTATCCTTATGCGCGTGAAGTTGCCTTCAGTGAAGTGTTCCCTGGCCGTGAGCTCAACTATGGTGAGTCGTCTGTCATTCAGACGTTGAACCTCTCATTCTATCCCCAGGAACGCGGTCCTTATAACTTGGACGGTACATACGTGAATAAAGAGGATGGTTCACTGCTTTACCCCGAGAAACGATGGGGTGGTATCATGCGTAAGATTGACAATACTAACTTTGAACAGTCCAATATCGAGTATATTCAGTTCTGGATGCTTGACCCGTTTATGGATCCAGATCTGAATAATAGTGATGGTGGCTCGCTCTATTTCAACTTGGGTGAGGTCAGTGAGGATATTCTCAAGGATGGATACAAGAGCTACGAAAACGGTCTTCCCATTAATGGTGACTCAACCTATGTTACCACCACGATTTGGGGTAAGGTTGCCACTCAGTCATCGTTAACCTACGCCTTCGATAACACCAATGGTGCCCGCATCCTGCAGGACGTGGGTCTTGATGGTCTCTCTACTGCTGAGGAGTTCACTCATCCGACCTATGCCGCATTCTTGAATGAGTTGCAAAGAGACATGCCTGAATCGACAATAGCGGCCATGCGGGAAAATCCATTTTCGCCGTTAAACGACCCGGCAAGTGACAATTACGCCTTCTATCGTCACAACTACTATGATCAGAATCGTTACTCAATCATCGACCGCTATAAGCACTATAACGGCACCGAAGGTAACTCGTTGTCACAGAGCGATGCTGATGATTCCCAGTACCAGACATCCCGTTCGACCCCCGATGTCGAGGACATCAACCAGGATAACACCCTCAATGAGTATGAGCGTTATTTCCAGTACAAGGTAGCGATTCATCCTGACTCCATGCGCGTAGGCAAGAACTTTATCACCGACAAGCAGGTGGCCAACGTGCATACCCGCAATGGAGAGACCCAAGTGGCAACTTGGTATCAGTTCACTATCCCTCTGGCCAGCTACCAGAAGAAGGTGGGCAATATTCAAGATTTCTCGACCATCCGTTTCATGCGTATGTTCATGACGGACTTCCATGCCACGACCCACTTGCGCTTTGCGTCATTGGAACTTGTGCGCGGTGAGTGGCGTAACTACAAGTATAACCTGAACATGCGTGGCGAACAGCCTGCCAACGGCAATATCAGTATCAATACAGTTAACATCGAGGAGAACGCCTCGCGTGAACCTGTAAACTACGTTTTGCCTCCTGGCGTTTCCCGCATTATCGATAGTGGACAATCCCAGATTACCCAGCTCAATGAGCAGTCAATGCAACTTACGGTCAATGACCTTGATGCTGGAGATGCCCGTGGCGTTTACCGCAATACCGATCTCGACCTGCGCACTTATAAGCGCTTGCAGATGTTTGTCCACAACGAGGCAACAATCAATAACGAGTCTAACCTGCGCAACGGAGACGTCTCCTTGTTTGTGCGCCTCGGCTCAGATGTGAAAAACAACTATTACGAGTATGAGATCCCCTTGACGGTGACTCCCGCTGGCCGTTACAGCACTAACAGTTCGAGCGACCGTCTCAAGGTTTGGCCCGAGGAGAACATGCTTGACATCAATCTTGATGTGCTCGTCAATGCCAAGAAAAACCGCAATGCCGACAAGATGGCTGGCATTGACGGAGTAAGCTATTCAGCACGTTACCAGGATGTGGACGATGACCACCCCAATAACAAGGTATATGTGGTCGGTAACCCGGCGTTGAGCAAGGTTCGTGTGATATTGATAGGTGTCCGTAACAACTCTCCCACGACCAAGAGTTGCGTCGTCTGGGTGGATGAGTTGCGCGTGACTGACTTCGATAGCGAGGGCGGTTGGGCTGCTAAGGCCAGCATGACACTGTCTATGAGTGATATCGCGACTGTCAATCTCGGCTTCCATAAGGAGACGGCGGGATTCGGTTCGATTGACCAGAGCCTGTCCATGCGTCGTCTTGATAACTATGACCAGTACAACGTGGCTGTTCAGACCGACCTAGGCCGCTTTATCCCTGAGAAAGTAAAACTCCATGCTCCCATTTACTATTCCTACAGTAATGAGAAGACCACGCCCAAGTACAACCCGCTGGATCAGGATGTGGAATTGAAGGAGTCTATCGACATCTGTGAGACCAAGGAGCAGAAGGACAGCATTATGAACTTTGCCGTTACCCAGCGCACGGCCAAGAACTTCTCGATATCGGGTCTTAAATTCGATGTCAAGACGATGAAGAATCCCATGCCGTGGGATCCTACTAACTTCTCGTTCAGCTACTCGTTCAACAAGCAGCACATGAACGACCCAGAGAACGTCTACGAGAATACCAACGATTACAGGGGCAGTATGCAATATAACTGGACCCCCTATGCCAAGCCATTCAAGCCCTTCTCCTACTTCATCAACGAGAAGAACAAGAACATGAAGTTCTTCCGCGATTGGGAGATCCACTGGTTGCCCTCGAATGTCGCATTCAGCACCAATATCTCTCGCTACTACTACGAGCAGCAGACTCGTAACGAGACTGGCATTGATGTTGAGCTTCCTGTCGCCGTCAGCAAGAACTTCTTGTGGGATCGCCAGTTTGCACTGTCATGGAGCTTCACTAAGTCACTCACGGCATCCTTCAACAGCAATACCACCGCCCATATTCTGGAACCCGTGGGACAGGTCAACAGGAAACTACTCCCTGACAAATATCGTGACTGGCGTGACTCGGTAATGAGGTCTATCAAGGACTTGGGTACACCATGGGCCTACAACCAGACTTTCAACGTGAGCTACAAGGCTCCCTTCAGCCAGATTCCCATTTTGAGTTGGATCAACGCCAGTTTATCCTATAATTCAATCTATCGCTGGGATCGTGGTTCTATCGTGGGTGGCGTCTCGACTGGCAACACGATTGCCAACCAGACGACCCGCTCTCTTGACGGACGCTTCAGTCTGGAGCAGTTCTATAGCAAGATTCCATACCTTAAGAAGGTAGATGAACGATTCTCGAGCAAATCCTCAAAGCGCTCTAAACCCGCCAAGAAGGAGAAACCCAAGAAGTTCAGCCGTACCATCAAGTTGAGTCCCGACACGGCCATTATCATCAACCACAAGTTGGGTGTCAAGAAGGTCAAGGTGACAGCAACCACGACCAAGGATGAGCCCTTCAAGGTAGAGTTCAAGGTCAAGGATAAGGATAATGTGGAAATCATTACCCTGGGCGAGGAGAACCTGAAGTTCACGATCACCGAGATCAAAGGCGAGGAGCGTCACAACTTCTTCACCGAGGCTGCTCAGTATATGAGTCGCGTCCTCATGAGCGTGCGTAGCGTTAACCTGAGACTCAAGAAGACCACTTCGCTCACGATTCCACAGTTTATACCTGATATTGGTGACATCTTCGGTCAAACGACCCACTACGACGTGATGGCTCCTGGTTTAGGCTTCGCATTCGGTTTCGCTGATCAGTCCTACATCGACAAGGCCATTGACCACAACTGGCTCTTGAATGATAAGAGCCAGACGACGCCAGCCCTCTATGGCTGTACTAACGAGTTTAATGCCGAGGTTCAACTTGAGCCCATTTCTGGTCTCAAGATCACATTGACTGGTAACCGTACCGATAACCGTACTAACCAGATTCAGTTCATGTATGACAATCCGACGGTCCTCTTCGGCGGCAGCTACACCAAGACTCATATAGCCCTGAAGACCGCCATGAGGACAGTCAAGGCCGATGATAACTACCACAGTGACGTCTTTGACAAGTTCCTCGAGAATATCCCTATTGTTGCCGACCGGTTGCAGCAGCAGTACATGGGCGTTACATATCCTCACGCGGGCTTCTTGCAGAACACTGCGATGGCAGGCAATACCTATAGCATTGAAAACGGCGCCGTCAACACGTCGAGCAGCGATGTGCTGATTCCCGCATTCATGGCGGCTTATTCAGGTCAGGATGCCAAGAAGGTTAACCTTAATCCCTTCCCCGGCATCAAGAGCATTCTGCCCAACTGGCGAGTCTCCTATGACGGTCTGATGCGCATTCCATTTTTCAAGAGGTTGTTCAAGAACTTCACGCTGACCCATGCTTACCAGTGTGTTTACAGTGTAGGCTCCTATAACTCATTCACCGATTGGGTGACCATCGGTAATGGCCTCGGCTTTACGCGTGACGTTCTCACGGGTGGTGCCATCCCGTCATCGCCTTACAACATCTCGTCCATCTCCTTGACCGAGAAGTTTGCGCCGCTCATTGGCTTCAATGCGACCTTCTTCAATGATCTCTCGTTGAACTTGCAGTTTGATGATCAGCGCACATTGACGCTTAATTCCTCAGCAGGACAGCTTGTCGAGGCTTCGAGCAGGTCATTCACCCTGGGTGGCAGTTACAAGATTGCCAACTTCAACAAGGTGCTCAAGATCAAGTCCAAGCAGCAGAATGTCAATAATGACCTCACTTTCAACCTCAACGTGAAGATGTCGAGCAACACGGCATTGATTCGCAAGATTGATCTCAACACGGCCCAGGCTACCAGCGGTACCCGCACGTGGAGTGTCAATTTCACGGCCAATTATGTTGTCAGCAAGCGCATCACGATGGGCGCCTACTTTGACTACCAGACCAACACGCCACTGGTATCGACCTCGGCCTATCCGACGACCAACAGCAATTACGGTCTCACCATCAACATGTCTCTTGTCAAGTAAAGTTAGGTTGCCATGATTCAGAGCCTCATTGTCTATTGCGGAACCGCCACCATGATAGCCTTGTTAGGCTGGCATGTGAATCGGCGTGAGCAACTGGCGATAGCTTCGGGCGGGACAGTGTTGCCGCTCCACTCTTGGGAGATTGTCACAGCGGTGTTGCTTTACATTACCATATCATCGGTGCGGTGGCTCACTTCGTGGGATTACAGCATGTACTATGACTACTACGTGAGCATGCAGTCCCTGGGAGATTTCTCTCGGGAAAATTTCGAGCCAGGCTTCCATTACATTTCCAGCATGATGGCCCAGATGGGCATGCACTATGCAGCCTTCTTTGGCTTCTGGGCCATGCTGCACATTGTGTTGCTGACCTATGCCTTGCGCCACCGCAAGGTGTTGTTGCCATGGATTGCCCTGTGCCTGTTTCTTGGACCTTACTACATCTGGTGGATGAGCACAATACGACAGGCGATTATCGAGTGTCTCCTGGTCGTTCTCATTGAATTGATCGTGAGACGGCGCTTCTGGCTATATTGCCTGATCTCAATCGTGGCCATGCTGATTCACAAGATGGCCATTCTCCTCATTCCGCTGTATTTTGTCCCCCTGATCCCTGTGCGTGGCGCCAAGCGCTGGCTGCCCTATGCACTGCTTGTTGCATGTGTCGTTTTAGGCTCATTCCCACAGTGGATCAAGTGGTGTTTTGACCAGGTGGGCCAGTTGTTCGCCCTTGTGGGCTATGGTCACTACTATCGTCTGTTCAATACCGATGTCACCTATGCCTTCAGGCCTGTGATTGGTCCAGCCAGGCTCTTCCCCTTGTTGACGGGATGCATCATCATCTGGTATTATCCATCCATTAAGCGCATGTTTTCGTCCGACCTTGGCTTGTCGGCCTTGTTTCGATTCTCCTTATTGCACTTGGGTTATCTCAACCTCATGGGCAATACGACCCAGTATCTGAGCCGCCCCGGCGACTTGATGAGATGCTGTTTCCTGGTGATGATCAGCTACACGATGTGCTACCTGTGGAGGGCGCGCAAGTGGGTCGCCTTAGCCGCTATCGCTGCCATCAATTTCTATTACATCTTCTACGAGCTTCACAAGGCAGTGACCATCCGTGGCAGCATCTATACGCCCGAACTTTACCAGACTTTCCTCTTCTGAGCGATATACCAATCATCCCGTCCATTGCATGAGGCAAATGAACGGGATGATTGATCATTCTTCAGGGTGGGCGAGGGGATTATCCTTTCTTGCCTCCAAACTTGTTATAGCTCACGTTCTCCTCCTTGAACTTGTCCTTGGGGGCTGGCGACTCGTCAGGATAACCGATGCGCACTACAGCCAGCGGAATGATGTTCTGCGGGCAATTCAGCACATTGGCAATGTCGGCAACACGGTCCATGGCAGGATAAGCTCCTGTCCACACTGCGCCTAATCCCAGGGCGTGGGCGGCAAGCAACAGGTTCTCGGTAGCTGCCGACACGTCCTCTACCCAGAAGTCGGGCAGCTTGCCCTTGCCGTCGGGCATGGTGGTCTTGTCAGTGTCGCCACAGACGGCAATCAGTAGCGGAGCATTGGTGGGTTGCTGACCTGACAGCAGGCCGATGGTCTGCTTGTCGGTAATGACGATAAAGTGCCACGGCTGCAAGTTGACCGCTGTCGGTGCCGCCATGGCTGCCTTGAGCATGATGTCAACCTTCTCTTGCTCGACGGGCTGATCCTTGAACTTGCGGATGCTCGTGCGGGTCATGATGTTCTCGATTGCGGCTTGGCCGCTGTCTGCCTGAGCCACCGCTTGCTTGTTCTCGTCGTTAGGAGTCGAGCAAGCGCCTAAGGTCAACAGGATCGTAGTCATTGCTAATACTATTTTCTTCATCGTTATTAAAAAATTATTTTGAGTTAATAATTATATTTAAGTGTCGCCGTTGAAAACTGCCTCACTGATTAGTGATTATGATAGATTCTAATCATTTGCGGTGCAAATGTAATTATTTTGTACATTTCAGCCAATTGTTTCGGCGTTTTTTTACTAATGTAAATTAAAATTCCTACAGTCAGTTTATATTTGTAAATTATTTATTATCTTTGCATCCGCAATTTTTCAGTCTATGAGTATTTGGCATAATATTTGGTGTGATATTTCGGTTGACAGTTGTCAGTTGTCAGTTGACAGATGAATGCGGATGCCGCTGAAAACTGAAAACTGAAAACTGTTCTTTCATCCACAATTATTCAGTCTATGAGTATCTGGCATAATATATGGTGTGTGATCACTGCTCCCAAGTATGGATGGGAGTTGATCAAGGAGAGCAACATCCCCATGGGACAGGTCATGCGCAGTGCGTTCATCCCGTTGATGGTCTTGCTGGCACTGTCATGCTTCGTACCCATGATTTATGACCGCACGATCGGCTTCGGCACCTCGTTGATCAATGGAATCATCGACGTGTCGGCCTACTCCGTCAGCTACGTCATCATCTATTACCTCTTGGGCGGTTTTTACCCCGAGTTGGCCAGGACCGAGGGCGCAAAGGCCCGTCTCAAGGATTTTATCCTCTATAATCTCATCTTCCTGGTGCTGTTGATCATTCTGCGCCATCTGCTGCCCAGCGATTTCACCCCCGTCCTGTTCCTGATGGCCTATCTGCCCTGGATGGCCTATCGTGGCACCGATCACCTCTTTGTCAAGAAGGACAAGGTCACCAAGTTTGTGATCATCTCATCGGCTCTGTTGCTATTAACGCCTGTTATCCTGAAAGCGATTATCGGGCTTTTTGTCATTAAATAAAAAAAATACATGAGGCTATGGCTGCCAACAATCATCGCAATAACAATTCAATCAACATCAAGAACCGCAAGGCCACGTTCGACTACGAGATCATCGAGACCTTCACTGCCGGCATCGTGCTCACGGGGACCGAGATCAAGTCCATCCGTCAAGGCAAGTGTGGCTTGACCGACACCTATTGCATGGTCATCAATGGCGAGGTGTGGGTCAAGAACATGTACATTGCCGAGTACTCCTACGGCTCCTACAACAACCACACCACCCACCGTGACCGCAAGCTCCTGCTCAACCGTAAGGAGATACGCAATATCGCCAAGGGCACCCTCCAGCCTGGATTCTCGATTGTGCCCCTGCGGCTGTTCATCAACGAGCGTGGCCTTGCCAAGCTCGTCATCGCCATCGGCCGTGGCAAGAAGCAATACGACAAGCGCCAGAGCATCAAGGAACGTGAGGACAAGCGAAGCATCGACCGCATGTTCAAGAAATAAGTTAGGCTAATTACTCGAATTAATTTAAAACAGTTTTTACGTCACTTTGTAAAAAATTGGTGAAATTGGCATTAGCCCTGCGGGGCTAATGCCAACTACTGCTATATCATTGACCATATTTTTAGGCAATGATATAGATGTTGGCCCTAACCCTGTGGGGCTAATGCGAATTACACGAATTATTATAAATACTATTCGTGCAATACGTTTTCTTAGCGAAATGAGCATTAAAAATCTTTTAGGGTCAACTCCTAGATCATTCCCAAAAATAAAGTTGTAATTGTTGTTACACAGGTTGTTACGGTTGTTTGAAAAGTCCCAAACGAACCTCACGCGAAGACGCCCAGTCGCTAAGTTTTTTTAAGTTGATTGCTCGCAAGAGGCTCGCAATCAGTGCGGATGCCATTTGTCTTTATTGTATTTATTTCTATGTTGCACACCAAGAGAAT
>CAMVBJ010000023.1 GCA_947165675.1 uncultured Prevotellaceae bacterium | reverse complement strand
TCGTTGTTGTATCTTGTCTTTTTCTCTTTCAAGAAATATTAATGAAAACGCAACGGCGATTCGTTCTGCGTGTCCCGGCCTCGCCGCCTGATTCCAGGCGGCCCTCGGATTTGCTGTGCTCGTATCTTTACCTGTCTGTGATCGGAATCTTGACGTGGACTCGGGATTTCCTTTTCCTTGTCTCTGCACTGTCAATTTCCTCATTGCAAACATTTCAATGATCTCGGCTTCCCGTCTCCTCGACCCTACTGATAAGGCGTCAAAAAAAACCGCTCACTCAATTCATGCATCTCGTGAGCCGAAAAGCGATGCAAAATTACAGCCGTCTGAGATTCCCACCAAATCTTTCGGATAAAAAATCTATTATTTAACCCACTTTAACAAAATACAGGTGGTAATTTATCGATGAACAATAAAATCACAAGATTTATTTCTTGCATTGAGCCATTCCAATTCAGGCAACAAGTGGCAGTCCAAAAATGGACTACCACTTGACCCTATTATTTATTAAATATATGTATCAAATCATCAGAACAGCGAGAGCTGACGCGGATCCTCACCTGGATGAGGAGGCATGGAGCCGTCATCTTCCCAATCGATATCATCGATGGCTCGCATGGCTGGATCATCCTGGAGGCTCGTCATGGCAGGCGAGTCAGCAGGCTCGACGGGTTCAGCGACAACGGGACGAGGCTTGCTCAGCTCCTCGACTTGCTGACTAAGGGCAGCAATGCGGCGGTCCTTCTCGGCGATGGCGTCGGCCATAGCTTGAGCTTCATGCTGCTTTTTCTGGAGCGTCACTTGGGTACGCTTGAGTTCAGCCTTGGCATCATCACGCTCGGCTGTAATTTTAGCGAAGTTGGCAGCTTTCTCGTTTCCATCAACACTCAAGGAGTTGTACTTGCGCTTGTAATCCTCGGCCATAGCCGTTACGGTGGTGAGCTGCTGCTTGAGGCCGTCAATCAGGTTGCCTGTCTCAATGCTGCGACGATTCTGCACTTCGGCATTCTGCTTGGCAGTGGATTCAAGCTGTTCGATGGTCTTGAGCAGACCTTCTTTCTCCTCCTGGAGCACGATGTGAGCCTTGCGCATTTCATCATATTCAGAAGTTCGCTTCTGCAAATCAATTACGTTCTGACGCAATGCTGCGATCTCGGCATTCTTCTTGTCCTTGAATTCCTCAACCTGCTCGACTGCCTTCTGGAGCTCCTCGGCGGCCTTGAGATCCTCAGCAGCGGCATTCAAGCGCTCCTCAAGTTCTGCCACGTTGCCACGCAGGCGCTCGATGAGCTCGTCGCGCTGCTCAACCTGCTGGGTGAGTTCCTCGACCGTGGGTCCATCATTGGCGGGCTGCGCCATGCTATCACGGCGCTCAAGCTCGGCGTCACGATCGGCCAACTGCTTTTCCAGGTCCTCGATGGTCGCTGCCATCTCCTCAATCTTCTTGCTCAACTCATTGGAGTTATCGCCACGCGCTTCCATGGCCTTGATGCGGCTCTCAAGGCTTCGCTTCTCAATATCAAGTTTCTCGTAATTAGTCTCGAGCTCAGCAATCTTGTCGTTCAGTTCCTGAGCACGGGTATTAGCCTGACGACGGCCAGCTTCGGCAGCATGCACCTTCTCCTTAGATTCTTCAACCACCTTCTTGGCATCCTCAGCCATAGCCATGAGCTCTTCACGCTCCTTCTTCCAGTTGCCCTTGAGCATATCAATCACGGCCTGGGTGTGCTCATTCATGAGGCGAGCAGCCTTGTCAGCAAACTCAGCATCAATTGCATATTCCTCGTGCTGATCGACCTCGATCTGCACCTCATCTTTATTTTCCGGCTCGTGGCCAGGCACATTCTTGTCCTTGCTAAAGGGGTTCACGAAGGTCGTGGGCTGGCCGAAAACATCGTACTCGTCGTTGTCTGACCCGCCAAAAGCGCTCTTGATAGACTTAAAAAAAGACATAATTCTAAACTTTTTAGTGTTTGGTTTGTTTTGGTTGTTAGCTGATAAAATCCAATCGCTCGACGAACTCTCTCAAAGCCTAAAATCCACTTTAAGATCGGGCGCATAACCCCATAATTCACAACAGGGTATCTCTCTCGCGATTGCGGAAAAACCACCGAAAAAAGTCTTCGGTTCTCTCTCCAGTCGGTAAAATTACGATGATTTTTTTTAATAGAAGCCCTAAAAATAAAAAAATTTCCTTATTTGGACTGATTATATTTAAGACTATCTATTAATCACAAAAACAAGAGGCTGTATAATAACATTTTGCCATATACAGCCTCAAGTTATACTTTAAAATCCTTATTTCTTTGAAGCCGTTTTTTTGGCCGTGGAACGTGTGCGCGCCACGCGCCGACGTGTGGCTCCCTTAGAAATGTTAGACTCGTCTGCTACAATTTCACGGCACTCCTCGAGAGTGAGCGACTCGGCATCCTTTCCCTTGGGAATCTTGACGTTCTGCTTCTGATAAACGATGTAGGGTCCATACCGTCCGTTCATCACCTTGAGATCGGGCTCCTCGTCAAAGGTCTTGAGCACTTTCTTGGCCTCGGCTTCGCGTTGCGCCTTGATGAGTTCAATAGCCTCGTCGAGCGTGATGGCAGTGGGAGACATATCCTTGGGAATGGAGGCATACTTGCCGTTGTGCTTCACGTAGGGTCCATAATGGCCCACACCGATGGTCACCTCTGCCCCCTCAAACTCACCCAGATCACGAGGAAGATCAAACAACTTGATAGCCTCCTCGAGGGTAAGGGTCTCGATGCTCTGCCCCTTCTGGAGAGAAGCAAAGCGCGGCTTGGTCTCATTATCGGCACTACCCATCTGCACCAATGGCCCGTAACGTCCAATCTTGACCATTACCGGAAGGCCAGTTTTGGGATCATTGCCCAAGATGCGCTCACCGACCTTGTGCTCAAGACGGAGCGATGAAACCTGGCTGATGGTGGGATGGAAACCCTCATAGAAGTCGGCGATTTCCTTATTCCAGACCACGTTGCCCTTAGCCACCTCGTCGAACTCGTTCTCGACCTTAGCGGTGAAGTTGTAGTCCATGATTGAGGGGAAATATTTCACGAGGAAGTCGTTGACCACCATACCCACATCGGTGGGAACCAGTTTACCCTTCTCGATGCCATAGAGTTCACTCTTCTTGCCCGTGGTGAGTTTACCACCCTTGAGGGTGATGATTTCATAGTCACGCTTCTGTCCCTTGTCCTCGCCCTTCTCGACATAGTTGCGCTCCTGTATGGTTGAGATGATGGGGGCATAGGTCGAAGGACGGCCGATGCCCAGTTCTTCAAGACGGCGCACCAGCGAAGCCTCGGTATATCGGTTAGGCTGCTGGGTATAGCGCTGGATTGCGGTGACCACCAGGGGATTCAACTGGTCGCCACGAGTCATGGCCGGTAATGTACGCAGCTCATTGAACGCAGAGGCCTTCTCGTTATTCTGATTGTCGTCGGTACTCTCGAAATAGACCTTGAGAAAACCGTCGAACTTCACTACCTCGCCCTCGGCAACGAAGACCTCGTCGCGTCCAGAGACGGTAATGTTGGCGGTAGTTTTCTCGACCTCGGCATCAGCCATCTGTGAAGCGATGGTGCGTTTCCAGATCAGGTCATAGAGTTTCTTCTCCTGAGGTGTACCCGTGATAGAGTGATTGCTGATATAGGTAGGACGGATAGCCTCGTGAGCCTCCTGGGCCCCCTTGCTGGTGGTGCGGTAATGGCGCACCTTGAGGTATCGCTCACCGATATTGTCCTTTATTTCCTTGCTAATGGTTGCTAACGCCAAATTGCTGAGGTTTACCGAGTCGGTACGCATGTAGGTGATCAAACCTTCCTCGTAGAGGCGCTGGGCCAACCGCATCGTCTGCTTCACCGAGAGTCCCAACTTGCGTGCAGCCTCCTGTTGCAGTGTGCTTGTGGTGAAAGGAGGCGCAGGCGTGCGCTTGAGCGGCTTGACGGTGACATCAGCCACCTGGAACTGTGCCTGTTTGCAGTCTTCAAGAAATGCCGTGGCGGCATCATGGTCAGCAAGATGGCGATTGAGCTCTGCCGAGAATTCCCCACCCTCTCCACTGGTGAACTGCGCTGAAACGCGGTAATAGGGTTCACTCTTGAAGTCCTTGATCTCTTTCTCACGCTCGGCGACCAGGCGCACAGCGACACTCTGCACTCGACCAGCGGACAGCCCCGGCATGATCTTGCGCCACAGTACGGGCGAGAGTTCGAAGCCCACAATGCGGTCGAGCACACGGCGAGCCTGCTGTGCATCCACCAGGTTCAGGTCGATGCTACGAGGATGCTTGACAGCCTCGAGGATAGCGGGTTCGGTGATCTCGTGAAAAACAATGCGGCGTGTATTTTCGGGTGACAAGCCAAGCACCTCAAACAGATGCCAAGCAATAGCTTCTCCCTCACGGTCTTCATCACTCGCGAGCCAGACGACATCGGCCTGCGCAGCCTCGTTCTTGAGTTTCTTGACCTGGTCTTCCTTGTCTTCGGGAATTTCATATAGCGGCTTGAAGCCGTTCTCCACGTCGATACTAAAAGTCTTCTTGTGCAAGTCACGGATGTGTCCGAAGCTTGACATCACTTTAAAATCACTACCAAGGAACTTCTGGATAGTTTTAGCCTTGGCAGGAGACTCGACGATTACTAAGTTTTTTGCCATACTTATTCTACTGCTTTTAAAAATCGGCTGCAAAGGTAATCCAATAAATCGAAATAACGGTCAACGGGAATAACATTTTTTTTGCATCCCACATCTATTAATAATATATTATTAATGTAAAAACAAAACCACCGAAAACGGTAGCATAAGAAGATGCGTCCTGACGGCAGAAAAAGCCGCTGGGACGCACCCTCACAAACATTGGTTACTATATACTCGATACTATATTCCTTTCTATACAGATTATCGATTCATTTATTTCATCACCTTGACAGTAGAGGTGGTGCCATCGGTATAGGAAGTCACCACAATATTCATGCCGTCGAAGGGCTTGTCGCTGGTCATGCCCGACAGGTTGACGTACTTCACACCAGCCACCTGCTTGTCGGCATCAACGTTCTCGACCGAGGTGGGATCAGAAGTCATCACCTGGAACTTGTCCATGCAGAAGTAGGTAGGAGTATTCACACCGTAACTGCCCACATCAGTAGAGTTAAGCTTGAAATAGACCGAGGTCACCTCGCCGAGGCTCGACAGGTCGAAGTAAGTCCAGTCGTTCAAAGCATTGAGTTCACCATCAACAAACTCGATCAGATTGATGCTGGTGCTGGTCTCAGTTCCATTCTCGGCAACGCCGACAGCCACAAGCTCGAAGTAGTCACCCTCGCCAAATGCGCGAGCTGATCCGTCACCATGGGCACAGCTGTAATAGGGCCAGGGATGGTTGCTGACATACACACCTGCGGGGCGAAATACCATACCACCATTCTTGTCCATGAACATCACCTGGTTGCTGGGTCCCTCGGTTGCCCAACTGCTGTAATAGCCCACGAGATAGGGCTGAGCAGGGTCAGCACTAACAGTGCCGTCGGCGTTGATGACGCAACCGCCAACAGCCATGCAGCCAGCAAAATTGACGGTCCAACTACCACCGCTACCCGGCATACCATAATCCGTCTGGTCTCCACCGATAGCAGGCGTGAAGCCGTCCCAATAATAGCCGCCCCATGAAGCGCCCTCACCATCGATCAAGTGAGAAATCATGAACTCGCCATTACCGTCACCAAACTCAAGCCAGGTATAGTCCACGTCGTTATAGCAACCCGTCCAGACACCATTGTCACCAAACTCAAGCGAAGCGGGATTGACGTTGGCATTCAAGTCAAGGGTAATCACACCAGCCCATGCGGCCGAAGCCATCATGGCACTCGCAACTAAAGTAAAGATTTTCTTCATCGTTAATTAAGTTTTATCGGTTAAACAAATATTTCGTAATTCTCGATCGGTTAATGCTTGCTTAACAAGATGTCGATGAGAGCTGTCACATCGTCGATTGACACGCGACCGTCACCATCCACATCGGCTGCGCCCAGGTCATAGTTATTTAAAACAGAGCCCAGAAGAATGTCAATGAGCACTGTCACATCATCGATTGAGATGCGACCGTCCATGTTGACGTCACCAGGCTTGGAACTGGAAGTCACTGTTACGGTAAAAGAGGTAGAAGCCAACTTACCGTTGCTGTCGGTGGTGACAGAGACCCGTGCACGGCCAGGAGCCACTCCAGTGAGCTGGAGCTCAAGCCCACTCACGCTCGCCCGGACAACAGACTCATCGGCACTGGCAGCCGTCGAAACAGCCAGAGCGGACATGTTATCGTCATCCCTGACCGCGTCGAGCAACGAGATCGTCACCGTCTCGTCCACCCTGATCATCTGCTCGTTGATTGTCACCACCGGGTCACACACGTCGGGATAGATTGACATTGCAGGGAACCAGTAGGCGTCCTGCAAGCGCACCTGACGCTTGAGTGTACGGGTATCAGCATCGTAGAAGAGCACCCAGTTGTGGTTGAAAATCTCGTAGGCATACATCGGTGCGGCCTCGGTGGTCTGTACCACCATATCGCCCGTGTGTGGGTCAAAACTCAACGCCGAGGCATAGAGGCCTTGATGATTCTGGCTTCCGTCCCAATTGACCTCAGCGGCCTCGGGCAAGTCAATAAAGTGGTCAATGAACTCACCCGTCGAGAGGTTGTAGCAACTGATGTAGTTCTGGAACTCGTCGTAGTAGTAATAGACGATCTCCTCCACGGGATCGACACAGAGCATACGGGCGCGCCATGCGCCCCAGGAGCTTAATGCGCCGTGTAATTCGCCTGGTTCACAGATGTTCATCACCTCGAAGGTGACAGGATCAATGCGTGTAAAATTGGCCTCGTAGGGACCTCCCGAAAAGTCATACACCTCGCGGCTGTTGTTGGCCACGTAGAGGTTTCCTCCAGCAGTGACGAACACGGTGACAATATTGGGGAACGGCAAAGTCTTAACAACCTGGTCGGTGGCCGGGTCAATGACATGGAGTCCCCTGCCCTGCTGGACGGCAAAGATATACTGACCGAGACGTATCATGTCGCCACACTGGTTGAAGTAGAGGCTGTTATAGTCACCCTTAGCGCTGGACTGGGTGCCCGCAATGGGTCCCGCCGAGGTCAAGGTATTGACATCAATGACAAAGATTCCCGCACTGGTGGCCATGTAGCCCTTGTCGGGACTAACGGCACAATAGCAGCGACCGTCATAGACGCTATCCTGTGCCCCAAAGCGCAGGATGCCGCCTTGCTGCTTGAGTGTTACAGCGTCGAGCACAGCAAGTCGAGAACCGATGGTACTACCCGATGATTCATTGCCGTTGGCCTGCTTGCTGACGATAAAGAGCCGTCCACCATAAAGTTGCCCCTGCTGGGTCGTCACGCCCAGCTTGGTCGATGGGTTGACAAAGGCATAGACGTTATACTCCATCTCGTCGTAGTCATAGTTGTAGAAATTGAGCGAACCCTGATTGGGCCCGTAACGGTCCTCGTTGACAAAGATGATGCCGTTGGTGAACGTGTAATCCTGGGCCAATGCAGTCAAGGCCAGCAAAAATGCGAATATCGTTGTACTAATGGTCCTCATAATCTTGCAGTAACATTAATTTCCACTTAACAACTTATCAATCAACGCTGTCACGTCACTGATGTTGACCAATCCATCGACATTGACATCGGCGGGGGAAGAGTTAAAATCTATCAAACTGCCCGTTAACAGCAGGTCGATGAGAGCTGTTACATCGCTGATGTTCACACTGCCGTCACCATTGACATCACCGATGATGACGGGCAAGGCATCGGGATGCAGGTCCTCGGCACCACAGACCTCGGTCGAAGTTTCGCCAAGCCAGCCACAATAAGCTAATTGCCCAGTATAGACCTTGATGAAGTCTATGTGGTCCAGCTCGACGGGATTACCCTCCCCGTCGATGGCCCAGTCGATCTTGAAACCAGGCTCCATCCCGTTGGGCAGGTTATCGACATAGCCTTCACCCATGAAGGGTTGGAACCAGTTGCTTCCATTGCCAGCACTCATGTCGATAGCACAATTGGGCAACTTGGTTCCACGGAAGGTCATCACTGTGTCCTGGATCCACAAGGGCCAGTAGGGTTGGTTGTGGAACGAGTTGCGCCACACGTAACCACTGGTGCTATCGGCCACCTGGTCATTGCTGGTCCATCGAACATACTCGACATCGGTGATGAAGCGCCATTTCTCGTGGGGCACTTTCACCTTGTTCTCGTCGGGCTTGTAGTAGGTGATTTCATAGTCATGCTGGCACCGGTCATAGGCACCACCCTTGATTTCATACCATTCATCTCCATCGCTGGGCACGCCGTCGCCATCCATGTCCACACCGACCATGATGATGCCAGGCTCGCAACTGCCACCGGCAACATCAGGCACAGCCTCGCTCTGGATGGCATTGCCGTAGATTTTCACATCATAGCCGTGCATGTTCAGCACCGGATGGTCAAAGCCGAACACGATGTAGCCACCATAGCTACCCAGGCTGACCGATCCCGTCAACTTACCACACAACGACGCCTCAAGTTGGGCGTTAATGCTATCCTGGTTATAGCCAGGCTTGTAGGCAGGAAAGACGTTCACAAACTGACCAGGTGCAGGCCTGTAGTCATACACATGAGCAATATAGGGCGAATTACCGGCACCAGCCGATAGCGTCGCCATTGCTGCCATTGCGAGAAGTAACGATTTCTTCATGTCACACTTCATTGTTTCACTTCAACTGAGGTGGATCAAGCGACACCAAGAGCCGACGCTCACGGGGAAGGGCCGGTGAATACTGTTGAAAAATGGGCAGAATAGCCTCTGCATCATCCACTTCGCCAGGGTTCAAATGCCGCGTGAACCACGATAAACAGGCCGTGTGGAGGCAGGTCTTCTGACTTCTCCCTCATCGTGTCGGCGCCTTCCCGGTGATGATGCAAGCGATAGAATGTTGCAACCAGTGGCATGATGTGCCGCACAATGTGTCATCAGGGAGTTACAGCAGCGGGTACTGTCCAGGAGTTGCACCTGGTTCCCTTTTGATTCCTCACCGATAGTGGTCAGGAAACCTCAACACGTTCAAATCTATGGTGCAAAATTACATCATTTCACCCGACGGCACAAGAAAAAAAGAAATTTTATTGAAGAGGCAGGTGGCGGAAAAACAGGCAGAGGCTCTGCCGTTGTTATTGGCGAGCCCCTGCTCAAGCTATATTCTCACGAGTTTTTTAATTTCCGCTAAGTAACTGATCGATGAGGGTGGTCACGTCGGCAATGCTTACATTTCCGTCACCGTTGACATCGGCATTGTCATTGGCGCCACCACCTAACAGCAGGTCGATCAAGGCCGTCACGTCGGCAATACTCAAGCGACCGTCGCCGTTCACGTCACCAGGAATGAGATCCATATTCTTCTCTACCATGTGGACAAACTTATTCCAGTAGTTGGTCAACTGGTAATCCTCAGTAGCACCGATGGGAATGTAGAGCGTTGCGTCATTATAAACGTTGTTGTTGAAACAGGCGGCATTGCCCATCGAGGGGGCGATGTCACTCTTGGAAGTCACAGTCTCGATCGCACTGCAACCAGCAAAGGCATTCTGACCCAGCGTGGTGATGCCAACGCCCAGCGTCAAGTGCTTGATACCCGTGCAGCCGTTGAAGGCGTAATTGCCCACGCGGGTCAAGGTCTCGGACAACACCACATCGGTCAAACTCGTGCAACCCGCAAACATGTAATTACCGATAATTGAGTTTTCAAACTTCACATCGGTCAGTCCCGTGCAGTTCTGGAACACATATTGGCCGATACTGGTCAATGTAGCCGGGAGCTTTATTGCCTTGACGCCTTTACAATTGTAGAAAGCATAGTCGCCCAACAATGCCAAGCTATTGCCAAACGTCAACGTCTGCAAGCCCGTGCAACCATAGAAAGCGCGGGCGTAAATGTTTGTCACACTATTAGGGATGTCCATTTCAGTAAGGCCGACACAACCGTTAAAGGCATACTGATTGATAATCGTCACATTACCAGGGATTTTAGCTTCCGTCAAGCCGATGCAGTTCTCGAAAGCATTATTTCCAATTGCTGTGACAGCATTGCCAATGGTCACGCTCTCCAATGCAGAGCAGTTCTGGAAGCAGTAATTGGGCACGCGGGTCAAGCCTTCGCCCAACTTGGCGGTTTTCAAGCCAGTGCAACCGACAAATGTTCTATCGCCCATGGTAGTCACGCCATCGGGAATTGTGATATCGGTAATCTTGGTGCAGCCACTGAACACATCGGATCCAAGCGTCGTCAGGCTATTGGGAAGTGTTACGCCATCCAATAGTTGACAATTCTGGAATGCATAGTTACCAATCGATAACAAGCCGTTTCCAAAGGTTAGGTTGGCCAAACGTGAGCAATCGGCAAATGCATAAGTGCCAATTGTCTGAACCGAGTTGGGGATATTAACCGTGCCAAGACGAGAACATCCCTTGAATGCATTACCGCCAATACTTGTCAGCAAGTCATTCATTGTCAAGGAAGAGAGGCGAGAACAGTTCTGAAAAGCATAGTTTCCAATGGTCTTTACACCTCGTTGCAGATTGGCAGAGGATAAACCCGTACAACCTTCAAATGCGTAACTGCCAATAGTCAGCACATTTCCTGGGACGGTTAATCGCGAGAGACCTGAGCAATTCTGGAAAGAATATTGGCCGATGTTGGATACGCCTGAGCCAATAGATAATTGAGTCAGGCCTGTGCAATTATGATAGGCATGATTACCTATCGAGGTCACATTATCCGGAATGATTACATCAGTAATGCTTGTGCAGTTCTGGAACGCACAATGGCCGATAGAGGTTACCGATTCAGGAATCGTCACATTCATTAATGCAACACAATTATAAAAAGTGTAGTTATTGATTGCCTGAAGGTTATTGCTAAGTGTGATATTTGAGAGTGAGGCACATTCATAAAAAGCGTTGCCTCCAATGCTCGTCACGCTATTGGGGATTTCCACTTGAGTTAATGATGCGCAATAACCAAATGCAAAATCACCAATCGTTTGCACATTATTTCCGATTTTAACCTCAGCTAAATTCGAGCAACCACGAAATGCGACAGAGCCGATTTTTTTCATGCTATTTGGAATAGTAACCGATGTCAGGGCTTTGCAATTCAAAAAAACACCATCAACACCATTGTCGTAATGACCATCAGCTATTTCAGTGACACTTTCAGGTATGGTGACATCAGCAAGAGCTGTACATCCCGAGAATGCATAATTTCCTATCTTGGTCACACCCTCAGATATTACAACAGAAGTCAATCCAATACTATTTTTAAAAGCGCTTACGTCAATTCTTCTAACTTTATAAGTCATGTCATTGTACTCAACTGTTGCAGGGATAACAATGTCGCCAGAATAAGAATTGTAACTAGAGGTCGCATAAGTAACACTAACTGAATCACCATTATAACTGATCTTCTTGTAGTAGATGCCATCGACCTCGAAGTCGTAGGCGCTGGCGGTGAGGGTACCTACAAGCAAGGTTGCCAGCAGGAGGACGGTTTTTAGGAATTTCGTTTTTTTGTTCATAGTTTTTGTGTCTTTAAGTTGTTAATAATTAAAAGGATAATACAATAAATATTCTATCGGATAAAGACACAAAAAAGGTGCGAAACTGTTCTTGTACGGTTCCAGAGGCTCTGCAAAGCCCATCACTTTATACAAGCGACAGTCCACACCTATACAGGTGCGAACGTAAATGCTTGTTATCCAAAGTGAAAGTTGAAATTTGCAGATTTCTGGTACCGGATAACGCAGCTAACGTTACGCGAAAAGTCAATTCGCTACTTCCTTATGTCTTGCGAGGGCACTCCCCCACGATGCAAAGATAGCGAATTGTTTTGAATCAGCAGCCATCTAAAACACAGTTTTCGCCTTTTCAATGAAGGGAAATAAGAATAAAAGGGACAGACAAGCAGCTTTTGTGCAATTCACTGAACAAAAAACCTTAATTTTGTGCAATCAATTGAACAATAATAACTAATTTTGTGCAATCAATTGAACAGAAAATGGACAAGAATATATTAAAAGCAGTCATTGTCGAAAACCGCCACGAGGTTGAGCGACAAGTAGTCATTCCCAGAAATTTCGTTTTTGATGAGTTTGGGAACTATGTGTTTGTCGGCATACGCCGAGCGGGCAAGTCTTTCTTGATGTACCAACGCATTCAGCAATTATTGTCTCGCGGTACAGATTGGAGCGAGATGGTATATGTGAATTTTGAGGACGAGCGTCTGGACGGGATGAAGGCTGAAGACTTAAACACCATTTTGGAGTGCCATCTTGAGGAGTTCGGCAAGCGACCAATCCTGTTTCTTGATGAAATTCAGATTGTTGAAGGATGGGAGAAGTTTGCAAGACGATTAGCCGACCAGAAGTACTGCGTCTATATCACAGGCAGCAATGCACGAATGCTGAGTGCTGAGTTCATGACCACCTTAGGAGGACGATATATCCCAGTGGATGTCTTCCCCTACAGCTTTGAGGAGTTCTTGGATGTCAACCAGACAGCCCATGGTAAAGACGAGATGCTAACAACTGCTGGCCGCGCCTTGATCAAAAACCGCTTTATGGAGTACTTGAATCATGGAGGCTTTCCCGAGAGTGCCCTGATGAGCTCTAAGCGAGATTATCTGAATAGCGTATATCAGAAAATCTACCTCCATGACATTGCCCTACGCAATGATATCACCAACATCGCAGGGCTAAGGGTAATGATCAAGAAAATGGCTGAGGGGGTCAAGCATCCGTTATCATTCAACCGCATCGCCCAAGTCGTTTCTTCAACAGGCAGGAAACTGAGCACCAATTCCGCATCAAAGTATGTTGATTGTGCAGAACAAGCATGGCTCATTACACCTGTGAGCAATATCGCTGCAAAGACTGCCGAGCGAGAGGGTAACCGCAAATACTATTTTACCGACAACGGTTTTTTAAGCCTGTTTCTTGTGAATCAGGAATCTTCATTATTGGAAAACTTAGTTGCGATTGCTCTTTTCAGAAGATATGGCAGGGAAGATGAAGTTTACTATTGCAATACTCCAAATCATGAGATAGATTTCTATGTTCCTGAGACTGAGACCGCTTATCAAGTGGCATACAGTATCGCTGACTTCACTGCACGCCAACGCGAATTGTCGGCCTTCAAATCACTGCCCATGAGGTTGCCATGCAGAAGGCGCATCATCCTCACACTCGATGAAGAAGAAATCATTGAATATGAGGACATGAAGATTCAAGCCATTCCCACTTGGAAGTGGCTACTGCAATAACGCTTTTACTCAGTAACTCGGGGTAATGAGATAATACTATTAAGCCCACTGCTTGACTTTGACGATTCAAACGGTGGGCTTTGTATCATTGTTGTCTTTATTGCCAGGGGGTGAGGTGGCCGGTGGTGAGGGTGGCCTGGACGTCGATGAGGCGCTGGTTGCGGGAGCCGCGGAAGCGCAATGAGATGTCGCGCTCGGCCATCAAAAAGGGGCCATCGACGAGGACGTCGAGCTCACGGACGACCGACAGCAGCTTGGGGTCATTGACGATTTGCTCCCAGGTGTAGCCGGTGTAGCACCAGACGTTGTAACCCAGCTCGGTCTTGATGCGGCGAATGAGGGCGCGGGTGCCATCGGGCTGCTGCAAGGGGTCGCCACCGCTCAAGGTGACGGGAGCCTCGTTGTAGGCAATGACCTGCATGAGCTCGTCGAGGGTACGGTCTTCCCCACCCCGCGGATCCCACGAGGCGGGATTGTGACAACCAGGGCAATGGTGGTTGCAACCCGCCAAGTAGATTGACGTGCGCAGGCCTGGTCCATCGACACTGGTGCCCTCGACGATGTGGAGTACACGTAGATTCATGTCACATCTTTTCAGACAACGTTTTTCATCAAACAACCTGAACAACTGTAAACAACAATATCATATTAAAAAAGTTGCCTAAGTTTACAGTTGTTCAGGTTGTTTGATTGATGGGATGTTACTTGTGGACAACGCGGTCCTTGAGTTCGGCGAGTTTACCGCTGTTCCAGCGATCGGTGGTGCCGACGAGGTAACCCGTGATGCGTTGCAGGCGGTCAATGTTGTGGCTGTGGCACTCGGGACACTCGTGGAGGTCCTCGGTAGCGTCCTCGTATCCACAATCCATGCATCGGTTGCGATTGTGGTTAACGGAGCAGTAACCGATGTTGTACTTGTCCATGAGGTCCACGACATAGGAGATAGCCTCGGGGTTGTGGGTGGCGTCGCCGTCGATCTCGACATAGAAGATGTGTCCGCCACGGGTCAACTCGTGATAGGGCGCCTCGACCTCGGCCTTGTGCTTGGGTGAGCACTTGTAATAGACGGGCACGTGATTACTGTTGGTGTAATAAATCTTGTCAGTCACACCTGGGATTTCGCCGAAGTCCTTGCGGTCACGGCGGGTGAACTTGCCACTGAGGCCTTCGGCCGGAGTTGCCAGGACGCTGTAGTTGTGCTGGTAACGCTCGCTGAACTCGTTCACACGGTCACGCATGTAGGTAACAATCTTCAGTCCCAGTTGCTGAGCCTCGTCGCTCTCGCCGTGGTGATGTCCTGTGAGGGCAATCAGGCACTCTGCAAGCCCGATAAAGCCAATGCCCAGGGTGCCCTGGTTGATGACGCTCTCCACCCTGTCCTCGGGTCCCAACTCGCTGGCACCATTCCAGAGCTGTGACATGAGCAGGGGGAACTGCTTGGCCATGGCGGTCTTCTGGTACTGGTAACGGTCATCAAGCTGGCGGGCTGTGATCTCAAGCATGTTGTCGAGCTTGGCAAAGAAGCGGTCGATGCGCTCTTGCTTGTCCTTGATGTCCATACACTCGATAGCGAGCTTAACGATATTGATGGTCGAGAACGAGAGATTGCCGCGTCCGATCGACGTCTTGTCACCAAAGCGGTTTTCAAACACGCGCGTGCGACAACCCATTGTAGCCACCTCATACTTGTAGCGCTCGGGGTCATCGGCACGCCACTGCTCGTGGTAGTTGTAGGTGGCATCGAGGTTGACGAAGTTGGGGAAGAAACGGCGGGCGGTCACCTTGCAAGCGAGCTGATAAAGGTCATAGTTGGGATCCTCGGGCAGATAGCTCACGCCACGTTTCTTCTTCCAGATCTGGATGGGGAAAATGGCAGTTGAGCCATTGCCGACGCCCTCGTAGGTGGAATTCAACAGTTCGCGGATGATGCAACGTCCCTCGGCGCTGGTGTCGGTGCCATAGTTGATGGAACTGAACACCACCTGGTTGCCGCCACGGGAGTGTATCGTGTTCATGTTGTGGATGAAGGCCTCCATGGCTTGATGGACACGGCGCACGGTCTTGTTGATGGCGTGTTGCAGGATGCGCTCATCGCCCTGCAGGAAGCCGAGCTCGCGCTCGGTATAGTCATCGAGCTTGACATCATAGAGGCGGCTGTAATCCTGCCCCATGAGGTTCTCGAGGTTTTTCACCTCCTCGATGAACGAGCGGCGGACGTAGGGAGCCAGGTAGAAGTCGAAGGCAGGAATGGCCTGTCCACCGTGCATCTCGTTCTGGGCGGTCTCCATGGTGATGCAGGCAATGACGCCGGCAGTCTCGATGCGCTTGGCGGGACGGGACTCGCCATGACCAGCCATATAGCCCTGCTTGAGCACCTTGTCGAGGGGGTGCTGCACGCAGGTGAGGCTCTTGGTGGGATAGTAGTCCTTGTCATGGATGTGGAGGTAGTTGCCACGGACGGCCTCGCGTGCCTCCTCGCTGAGGAGGTAGTCATCGACAAAGGGCTTGGTGGTCTCGCTGGCGAACTTCATCATCATGCCGGCCGGGGTGTCGGCATTCATGTTGGCATTCTCGCGGGTAACGTCGTTGTTCTTGGCATTGATGATCTCGAGGAACAGGTCTCGCGTCTTGGCCTTGCGAGCCACACTGCGCTTCTGACGGTAGTTGATGTAGCAGCGGGCGACCTCCTTGCGAGGGCTCTTCATGAGTTCCAGTTCCACCTGATCCTGGATATCCTCTACACTCATCTGGCTACGGCCACGTGAACCGATGCGGTCGGCAATGCGCTGGATGAGGCTCTCGTCCTCACCGGCATCGGTTGCAAGCATCGCCTTGCGGATTGCGGCTTTAATTTTTTCCTCATTGTAGCCGACGACGCGGCCATCACGTTTAAGAACTGTCTGGATCATATCTTGAGTACCAAAAAGTTAGGTTTTTTATATTGCTATCGATAAAAAACCGGCGTTGCCGGTTCGGGATTGCAAAGGTAATAAAGCCCCTCGAAACAGCAAACATTTTTACGTGATTTTTTCAAAGAAATTTTCGTTTTGGAAAACTTTTTCATGGTGATAAAAAATTAAAGTGCTGATTTTTAAATAATTGCGAAAAGTTTTGGAAAACTTTTCTCGGAAAGATGCTTTGAAAAAGCGCTAAAACCATGCGAACCAGAGGCTTGCAATACTTGGACGGATGGAGAGAGTGGAGAGAGTGGAGAGAGTGGAGAGAGTGGAGGAAATAGAGGGACGAGAAAGCAGGCTCCCGATTGGATTGCGGGAGCCTGCTGATAAAGTTGAGGTTAACTCAGTTCAACAAGGATTAGTTGCCGCTGAGCAGCATGTCGATCAGAGCAGTAACGTCGGCGATGGTCACGTTGGTGTCACCGTTGACATCGGCCTCGGCGGGAGCCTCATCACCACCCAGCAGAAGGTCGATCAAAGCGGTAACGTCGGCGATCGAGACGCTGTGGTCGTGGTTCACGTCGCCAATCTCATACTCGGGTTGAGGAGCTACTTCATCCAAGTAACCAAAGGTAGCCTTGGGCAAGAAAACAGTCTGAGTGCCAGTTCCCCAATAGGAATCCCAATAGAACGAAACAGATTCGTCCATGTTCATACCGAGGAAGTAGCTACCGGTACCATTATAATTATATTCACCGGGCTCAGTTACATTAACCTCAACGGCCAGGTTGCCACCATTGTACTCGAAAGGAGTGTCGAAGGTCAGCAACATTTCATTTCCATTAAAGGTAGGAGTCACCTCGGCCACAACGGTCATCTCATTCACCTGATCATCAACAAATTCAGTAAAGTCAACCTCCTTGAGAGAGAGCTGAATCTTACCGCCAGAGATCTTGGTTATGGGAGCATCGGCGAAGAACTTGAGGCTGTTGATCTTCTTGCCATTCAAGGCAGTCATCATGCTTGCAGGATAAATCATCTGAGTATAATTGAGACCAGTCTCATTATAGTTCAAAACAATTACAGGAACATAGGCGTTCTTATCAGTACCATCAGCTACAAGAACCTCGGTAACGCAGGAAGCAGCCACGGGAACAGTAATCGTGCCAGCGGCACCACAGTCGATGGTGAAGCTCTCGGCATAGGTTCCGGCATTGGCGGCATCGAAGGTTACAGAGAAAGTCATCGATTCGCCAGAAGCCAACTCAACAGGCTGAGCATTGATGCTGAAGGGAGCTGCAATCGAGCCAAAGGCCGGGGTGAAGGCATTGCGACCAGCATTCTTGAGCGTTACTTCCTGGTTCACCACGCTGCCCTTGCTTACGGCACCAAAGTTAACCTCCTGAGGAGTTACAACAGCCTTATACTCTTGAGGCGTATAATCAAACGTGGTCTTGGGCAAGAACTTCTCCCTCTGAGAACGTGAATTAGCCGAGTAATACAGTGGAGTTACGCCATAGAAATAGCAGTTAGAGATCTCGTTGCCTTTTGTTGCAATATAAGCATCAAACAACAGATTGCCTCCATTGTACATGAAAGGCGTGTCAAATGTAATCAACAATTCAGTAGCGCCTGAGGGGATGACGTAAGTTGCAACCTGAGTCAAATCCGTGCTAAAGAAATTGGTATTGGGGAATTCAATAACATCAACATTGCCAAGAGAGATACGAATTTCACCCTCGGAAGTAACAGTAGGAGCGTTATTCAGATATAACTTCATTGAGTTAATCTCACATCCAACCATTTCAGTCAATTCTGACGCAGGGAAAATCACCTGACTTTGACTTCCCGGAGTGTCATAATAATAAACGTTGATGGGTGAAGTCCTACTTGTTGCTGACCCGTCGAAGACAGTCAGATCCATGGCCTGAGCAGACCCGAAAGTAGCCATTGCCATGAGTGCAGCGGCACAAAATTTAGACATCTTTTTCATAAAAAAATAATGGTTTAAAAAAGGTTATTAATAAAACGAATAATTCTCTAATTTATCAATTGTTAGTACCACTCAGAAGCATATCGATAAGGGAGGTCACATCGGCGATTGACACGTTGTGGTCACCATCAACGTCGGCCTCGGCAGGAGCTGTTTCTCCGTTGAGCAGATAGTCAATCAAAGCGGTCACGTCTGAGATTGAGACCTTGCCGTCGTGGTCCACGTCGCCTATCATATACTGGGGAGCGTCATCGGCAATGCCAAAAGCAGCCTTGGGCAACATGTACCAGAAATCCTGATAAAGCGTCGTGCCACTGCTGAGTTGCACACTATAGTAGCAAACGTCAAGGCCGTAATAGCCATACTCGTCATATATGTTCTGACCAATGAATTCCTCGATGCCGTCGGGGTCGGAATCGCCGGCCTGGGTCACGCGAGCCTCGATGACAAGGTTGCCTCCATTATACTCATAGGGCTCGTTGAAATTGAACACGAGCTCGGTTTCACCCTTGACGGGAGCCCCCTGGGCCACGACCGTCATGTCGCCATAAGCGGGATCGGCAGCATAGGGATTGAACTGGTCATCATCAACGACCTTGAAAGCAAGTTGGATATTGCCACCTGAAATCCGCTGGAACGGCTCGTTCACAAAGAACTTGACACTATTGATTTTCTTGCCATCGAGCTGGGTCAACATGCTGGCAGGATAAATCATCTGGGTGAGATTCCTGGTCGTGTTCTGATTGTAATAACGCATCACTACAGGGAACTGGGAAGAGGTGTGATGACCATTGGCTACTACAACTTCCTCGGCTTGAACAGGTAACAATGAAGTCAGCGCCATGAGCGCTGCTGACATGAGTTTAGTACATTTCTTCATAAGAGCAAATGAAGTTAGTTAATGTTAGAAATATGCTAATAATACAATTGTAATCAATTTAAAAACAACTGGATATAGAGGTCCTGATTGTGCTTGCAAAATTAGCACAAGCGACCAACATGACAAAATATTTAACGAATAAATTTCCAATATTCATTAAAAAAGGCAGGCTCCCCGTGGTTGTTGGGGAGCCTGCCACACTATCAGTGTTGAATTAAGGGTTCAGCAAGAATCAATTGCCGCTGAGCAGCATGTCGATCAGAGCGGTAACGTCGGCGATGCTAACGTTGGTGTCACCGTTGACATCGGCCTCGGCGGGAGCCTCACTACCACCCAGCAGAAGGTCGATCAAAGCTGTAACGTCGGCGATCGATACGCTGTGGTCGTGGTTCACGTCACCGATCTCATACTCGGGCTCGGGTGTGTCACCACCGCCATAGGTGAAAGTGGTCTTGGGGACAAAATAAGCAGGTCTTGCGGTAGATTTACCAGTTGCAGCATAAGCAGCACTGGTCGACTGGCCTAAAAAGTTTGTACCCTCGGAGCCAGAAACAATGCCATCCTCTTCAATCACCGTCTGGACCACGATATTGCCACCATTGTAGGTCCAAGCGTTGTCAAAGGTAAATTCAATCTCATTGAGGCCAACGGTCATGGTCATTTCGGCCACCTTGGTAAGACCGTCACCAGAGATGAAAGAGGTATTGCCATAACCGTCGAGTGAGAACTGTGACTGAGTAGTTGTGCCCATGTAGAGAGCCACCTTTCCATCCTTCAATGTGCTACCTGTCTCATTGTCCACATAATACTTGACAGATGTAATTTCCTGTCCCATCAAGGCAGCCAGTTCTGATTCAGGATAAATGACCTGGTGAGTATAAGGAGCCCAGTCCATAAAATTTGAGCAAATGGGAAGGTTCAGGCTGGTAGCATTACCTTCATACACAGTAAGATTGGCGGCAGATGCTGAGAGCATCATAAGGCCAGCGAGAAGTGTAAAAACTTTCTTCATGAGTTTAAAAAGAATTGTTAGTTAATGAAATATGCTAATAATACAATTGTAATCGATTTAAGAACAACTGGATATAGAGATCCTGATTGTGCTTGCAAAATTAGCACAAGCGACCAACATGACAAAATATTAACGAATAAATTTCCAATATTCATTAAAAAAGGCAGGCTCCCCGTGGTTGTTGGGGAGCCTGCCACACTATCAGTGTTGAATTAAGTATTCAGCAGGGATCAATTGCCACTGAGCAGCTTGTCGATCAGAGCGGTAACATCGGCGATGGTCACGTTGGTGTCACCGTTGACATCGGCCTCGGCAGGAGCCTCGGCATCGTTGCTGAGCAGGATGTCGATCAGAGCGGTAACGTCGGCGATCGATACATTGTTGTCGTGGTTCACGTCACCGATCTCAAAGGAAGGTTCTACAACGGGAGTTGCAGCAAAGGTGATCTCCTTAGTCTCGGCATTGAAGGTGATGGCAACATCATACTTGCCAGCCTCCTCACATGTGTACTTCCAGTTCTGAGAGGGCCAAGCATAGGTCCAAGCGTGGTCTTGAACGACCTTGAACTCAACGACCTCATCGGCAGCGAACTCTACACCGCTCTTGCTCCAGGTGTAAATGCCGTCCTCGCCCTTGACCATGTTGTTGGCCTCGTCATTGGTATTCCAATTGCTGCCAAACAGGTTCTCGGTACCAGCGATGGTATAGGTGTGCTCAACAGGAGTGATGTCACCCGTCTTGGTCAGATTGCAGATGATGCGGTTAGCATCCTCGGCGTTGGGATCAAAGGTAATCATGATCGTGTAAATACCCTCCTCGGCCACATTAGCGGTCCAGTTGTTGGGACCCATGGGCCACTCATAGGCTTCATAGCTGTGGTTGCCGACAACCTTGAAGTCGAAGTTGCCATAGAGGGCAACACCTTCCTTAGTCCAGGTGTAGATACCGTCAGCCTCGACCATGTCATTGATGGTGTCGGTGGTATCCCAGTTACTGCCGAAGATGGCATCAGGACCTACAACGGTGTAAACAGTGATGGGCTCGGCTTCTTCCTTGACGTAGCCGAAGGTAGCCTTGGGCAGGAAGTCAACAATATCATCATTAGCACCAAAATCTTCATAATGAGCATAGGAAGCGCCAGCCTTAGCAATACCATAGAACTTATCCATTCCAAAGGTGCCTTCCTGGGTAGCCAGGACCTCGATAGCCAAGTTTCCACCATTGTACTCAAATGGCTCGGAGAGCGTGAACACCAGTTCACTTGCATCCTTAACAGGAACAGCATTGGCAACAACCGTCATCTCGGCAATAGCCGTAGTTGCCGCAAATGCATCTTGGTCAACGACCTTGAACGAGAGCTGCATGTTACCACCGTTCATCTTCATACCCGCAGTGGGATAGAACTTGAGATAATTGATTTTCTTACCAGCCAAGTCGGTCAACATGTCGGCCGTATAGATCATCTGGCTAAAGTTGCCACCTCCCACCTTGTCGTAAGAGTAGCCATACATGGGCACCTTGTCGTTGTTCACAGTACCGTCAGCGACAACGACCTCGGTGGGACGCTCGATAGCAGCAGCAGTGAGAGCAACCTCGAACTGACCAGCGGCACCACAGTCGATGGTCAAGGTCTGATTGAACTCGCCAGCTGCATCAGGGGCAAACTTGACAGGAATCTCGATCGATGTACCGGCGGCAACCTCGGTAGCAGCAGCCTCCAGACTGAAGGGTGCATTGAGGGCGCTCAGGACAGGAGTGAAGGCATTCTTACCAAGATTCTTGATAGTGATGGACTTGGTTGCAGTTTCGTCAATAAACAGCTGTCCAAAGGCGAGAGCCTGAGGCGTAACAGCAGCCTTGTCATCCAGAACATCGAAGTCAAAAGTGGTCTTGGGGCAGAAAGCTGCACCATAGGCGCCAGCTGCACCAATGTAAATCGCATTATACACTTCGGACTCTTGACCCAAGAAGTTCACATGACTATAATTTCCACGTTCCTTAACAACCGTCTCGATGACGATATTGCCACCAGTATAGGCCCATGGCTCATCAAAGTTCACCATGATTTCAGTCTCACCAGTAGTCATAGTGATATCAGCCACATGAGTCAAGCCCTCAATCGCAGAACCGTAATTGTAGGGGAACTGAGACTGAGTGGTAGATCCGATAGACACACTCAAGGTACCACCAGTGAGCGTATTGGCTGCAGCAAGATAGAACTTCATCGAATTGATGAAAGCCCCTTGCAAAGCAGCGACATCTGCCTCCTGATAAATCGTCTGCACCGTATAGTTTTCGGCGTCATAATAGAATCCGTACAGAGGCACAATCTCGTTCTGGACGGTGCCGTCATAGACGGTCATCGTCTCGGCCTGAGCAGGCACGAACGAAGCCAGCGCGATAAGCGCAGCAGACATGAGTTTACAAACTTTCTTCATAAAGAAATGTACAATTAATTGATGGTTAATAAGATATTAAATAATACTAATAAAACAAGGTTTCATCATGTGTAATATCCCTTAATAGAGCGAATAACAAGATTTTAGGCTCCAAAATTATATCATTTTTTTAAATAACGCAACATTATGCATAACAAAAAATAGCCATCGAGCGAATATCACCGAGAAACGTAGGCAAGAAATACAGCAATACTCACATCCGTGAGGTGTCACATCAATATCATGTCAATGACAGCGTTGACATCGCTGACGGTAATTTCGCCGTCATGGTTGACATCGGCAGTCGGGATTGATGATGACGACAAGATGAGGTCAATCACAGCATTGACATCACTCACGGTGACCTCGCCATCGTTGTTCACGTCACCCTCAAGCGGTTGTGGCATCACAGCGTCGGGGTGGAAATCGATGCCTGCAGCAACCTCGGTCGAGGTTTCACCCACCCAGCCACAATACTGATTCATGGCATTATAGACCTTGATAAAGTCGATATGGGTGAGGTTGACATGACGTCCCTGCTCATCCACCGCCCAGTCGATCTTGAAGCCAGGATTGTAGATACCATCGTCCTGGGAAATGTGAGCTGGATTGTTAGGCAAGTTATCGACGTATCCCCAATCAAAGAAGTACTGCACGTAGTAGGAATTGTTATTGTTGTCTCCCTGGTCAATGGCATTACCACGCAACTTAGCCCCCGAGAAAGTCATTGTCGGGGCATCCTGCATCCACAAAGGCCAGTAGGGCTGGTTGTGGGCTGTGTTGCGGCTCATGAAGCCACTGGTGCTGTCGAGATCGACGTCGTTGCTGGTCCAGCGGATATAGGTGGTGTCATTCAAGAAAGGATTAACCTGGCTGGGCGTGCGAGGCTTGTTCTCGTCGGGGCGGTAGTAGGTAATGGTGTAGTCGTGCTGGGTCTTGGGGTGATGATACTCACTGCCCGCAAGTTCATACCAACGGTCCCCATCGTCAGGCACACCATTGCCATTGACATCCACGCCTACCATGACGATACCGGGCTCGCTGCTGCCACCGCGTGTCTCGCGGTCACTGACAAAGGCATTGCCCTGAATCTCGAAATCATAGGTGTGCATGTTGATCACCGGGTGGTCAAACCCCACGATGACATAGCCGCCATAGCCACCAAGGGAAATCATGCTCTCGGCCCAAACGGTGTCAACACGCGTGATGACTTCTCCATGAAAAGTCACAGTCGTGGTATCGACACGGCCGCAGATGCTCCTCTGGCAGCGGGCTAGCACACTGTCAACAGGCTCCCCTACCCTGCACAGGGGCATGGTGTTGATGAACTGCCCAGGAGCGGGACAGTATTGATAGACGCGCGTGAGCCAAGGATGGTTTGCCCACACGGTAAGCGACATCAACAAGACAGATGCCACCAGAACAATATTTCTTGCCTTATTCATCATCAAAAATGGATTAAAACTTATTTCTCATTGATATTGTTGCCCAAGAATGCAAAATGGGCAGGTATGTCGCCCGTGCGGACATCCCACTTCTTGTTACCATATCGGTCAAAGCAGAACAGGCGACCTGGGGAGACGTAATCCTTGGCATCGGTAACATAGATATCCTTGGTTATCGGGTTGACTGCGACAGCATAGGGGATAACAATTTCCTTGTCGGTGCCGTCGGTGATGAAGTTGCCACAGACCTTCTGCCTCGTCTGAGTGTTGATGATGGCATAAGAGAAGGCATTACTCATTGAGACATAACTCCACTCGGTACTCACCACGTAGAGCGAATCGCCATCCAGCCACATGTTGCTGACACGGCAGTCAATGCTATCAACGAGCTGGCTCTTGCGGGTGTCGTAAGCATAGATCTTGCTTGTGCGGGTATAGTAGTCGCCACGGGAGGCAATCCAGAGCATTCCATGACGGTCACCTTTAACCCAGCTCAGGTTAATCGCGATGGGGATGCGGCGCTCCTCCTTGAAGGTTGCCACGTCGATGACCGAGACGGTGTTCTCGTAGTTGGGCACCATGTAACCACCTGAATTGGCAACATAGATCTTACCCTCGACAATCTCGAGTTCGTCGGGCTGGAAACCCACGATGCAGGTATCCACAACCTGCATCGTGACCGTATCAATCTTGGCCACATATCCACGCTGCTCATAGTTTGGATTGATCTGCACTGGACCTGCGTAGCTGGTCACATAGGCAAAGCCACCGTAGAACCGTATGAAACGGCAGTTAGGGATGTTGACCTGGGCCTTCTTACGGCAGGTGTATTTGTCAAGGACATCAATCTTGTTAGAACAATTGATAACACAAAACAGGTTGCTGCCATAGATGCCGATGTCGTTGCCCACGTCGCCCATCTCCTTGGGAACGTTTGGGTTGGCATAGGAGAAAATGTTGCGCAGGTATTCACCCCCGGCGTAATCATAGTAGTCGAGCGTAGCCTTGTTCCAGCCCATGTTGCCCTCACACAGCAGGTAGAAGCCCTCGATGTCGGTAAACTCGGGCTGTGCCACCGAGACATGCTCGGGCAGGAAGATGGTGACCTCCTCGCGGCACCCCGTCAGCAACATCAGCCAGACAAAAAGGGACACAGGGACGGTTCTTTTGTCCCAATATTTTCTTAATGAATTCATTTAGATGTCAAATTTGAGAATGAGTTTGTAGTTACGGCCAGGCATGGGATAGTTGAGGATGACGTCATAGTACTGGTTGAACAGGTTGTTGACTTCACCAGACACCTTTAATGTCGTTTTACCCAAGTGGAACAGATAACCAGCCGAGAGGTCGTGGGTGTACCAGGGCTGTTCATGATTCTCGCGGGTGTTAGCACTGGTGTGGTAGCGCTCACCCACATAGATGAAACTGTAGTTCAAGTCAAAATCGTGCCAATTCAAGTGACCGACCACCGAGCCACTGTGCCAAGGGATATAGGCTAATTGTCCCTTGTAGGTACCCCCGTCGCCATTGTCGGCGGGATTAGTATAATCCTGAGCCTTCTGGTAGGTGTAACTCAGGTTGATGTCAAGGATAACGTCGGCAGGCAGACGCAATGTGGTGCGGGCACTCACATCGATACCACGAATTTTCACTTTACCCACATTCATCATCATCCATCGATACTGGCCAGTGCCCTTGGGGACGGCAATGATCTTGTCGGTGATGTAGTTGTAGTAGGCATCGGCGCTGAGCTTGATACCCGCGAGCAGCCCACGGTCGGTCAGCAGACGGTAGAGGAAGCCCACATTGTACTGAGTGGCGTACTCGGGGTCGAGGGTGATATTGCCCATGTCGGTGTAATAAAGGTCGTTGAACGTGGGCATACGGAAAATGCGCTTGTAGTAGGCGCGCAGGTTGAATTCGCGTTGCTGCCATGGCTGCCAACTGAGGAAGAGTGCAGGGGTGAGCTTGTTCATATACTTGCTGCGCTTGCCGATAACCTGCCCATCAAAACGCGCCGATGAGCGGTCATTGACCATTGTATAGAGCATGCTGCCCTGAGCCTTGAAGCCATGCCATGTCCAAGCCGTTGCCAACGCGGTGAGCACTGTGTGGCGGATGGGATAGCCGAAGCCCGTCAAGGTGGCATCCAGGCTATTCCATTGGTAATCTACCGAGAGGTCCACGTCCCAATCGGTGAGAATGGTATATTTGTGGGCCGTTGAGAGGTAAATCTCGTCCTGCCAGAACTTGTTGTCGATGTACATTAACGTGGTGTCAGGGTTGAGATAGTGCAGGTAGTCACGAGAGTACTTAGCATTCAGCATCATCTCGTAGCGGTCGTTGATCTTTCGCTGATAGGCACCTTGCAAGAAGAAGTTGCTGTCCCACTGTCGCTGGGCATGTTTCCACACATTGTTGACGATAGCCCCAGGGATGCCCTTATTGCTGTCATACCAGTAGGCCTTGGCATGCCACTTGCCACTGGACAAGACACCGAAGATGGCAGCCTCCAAGCGATAAGAGCGCACGTCGCCATTCTGGCGCACGGCTGTCGTGTCCCACGCCAGAGTGCCGTCGCTATAATGGCGCATGTAACGGAAGCGGTACTTGCCCGTAGCATAGGTGAACTCGCTATTGAAAGACAGGCTGACCGAACGGCTCAACTTGTGTTCCCAGCGGATGCTGGGATTAACCAGACCAAAGGAGCCTGTCTTGAATGACACATTCAAGTTATCACGCTTGCCGTTGCTGAACTTGGGTCGGCGAGTACGCAAGTAGATAGTGCCAGCAGATCCAAAGTCCTTGGCACTCTGGAAAATATTGCTTCGCTGTCCATTGTAAAGTGAGATAGCCTCAATGTTGTCAAGCGAGAATTTACCCAAATCGACCTGGCCATTTTGGGCATTGCCTATCTGGATGCCATCATAGAAAACCCCCATGTGGTTGGTACCCATCGAACGTATGTCAACGGTCTTGAGCCCCCCCACGCCTCCATAGTCCTTGAGCTGGACGCCTGCAAAATAGCGTACGGCATCGGCCACTGAGTGGCTGTTGAGACCCTCAAGCTGCTTGCCCGTGAGTTCTTGGGCGGGAATCACGTCCTCGTAGGGGCGGCGGCCATAGATGATGACATTCTGGATATATTGCATCGAGTCAAGACGACCGTGACCCACGCTGGCCATCACCGAATCCACCTGATGAGCAAGCAAGCCCTCCTGGGCATGAGTGCACAGGAAGCAAGCAAGGGCAAAGAATGCTAATATAAACGTTTTACGCATTGTTCCGGGTTTCTATTATAGCGACTTGGCAGGTCTTCTGACTCGCCTCTCTCCCACATGACGCAACTTGACCTTCCCATACCGTTGAATCAAAGGCACAGTGATCAAGTCAGGAGATTCATTACAGGAGGCATACAGCAGCACCGTCTGTCCAGGATTCCCACCTGGTTCCCTTTTCACCCGGGGCAGTCGCCCCAAGCACCAAATCTCACTGCAAAGATACAAGAAAAACCTCACGCCGTAGCAGTGAGGCCTCAAGAATTTTCAGGATTAGATCATTTGATACCACTTGGGATGAGGAGATTAAATAATTTTGGTGCAAAAATAATGATTCGTCACCAATGATACGTTAAAAAAAGTATTACGAAATTGTGACAATCATACCTCTTTTACCAAAAAACTCCAGTGCGCATCACTGCGGACTGGAGTTTCAATAAACAAATTAACTATGGAAAATATACGATTATTTCAATCTCTGATCTTTATCGTTCATTGTTGTGGTTGCAGTCAATGAAGAAGGACTCAATCTTCTTCCTTGCCCATCAACTCACGTTCCTGACGAGCCTTCTCGGCAAGAGCCATCTCGTTCTTGTCGCCGACGATAAGGGTCTGGTATTCACGCAGACCGGTTCCAGCGGGAATCAGGTGACCGCAGATGACGTTCTCCTTCATACCCTCGAGGTAATCGACACGGCCATTGATGGCAGCCTCGTTGAGAACCTTAGTAGTCTCCTGGAACGAAGCAGCCGACATGAAGCTGCTGGTCTGCAGTGCAGCACGAGTGATACCAAGCAGAATCTGCTCACTGGTAGCGGGCACGGCGTCACGAACGACGACGAGCTTCATATCACGGCGTTTGAGGGAAGAGTTGATGTCTCTCAGTTTGCGAGCGGTAAGGATTTGTCCGTTCTGGACTTCCTCGCTGTCACCACTGTTGACAACAATCTTCTTGCCCCAGATGCGGTCATTCTCTTCCATGAAGTCACGCTTGTCAACGGTCTGCTCCTCAAGGAAGCGCGTGTCACCCGGATCGATAATGCGCACCTTACGCATCATCTGGCGCACGATCACCTCAAAGTGCTTGTCGTTGATCTTCACACCCTGGGTGCGGTAAACGTCCTGCACCTCGTTAACGATGTAGTCCTGAACAGCCGTGGGTCCCTTAATGCGCAGGATGTCGGCAGGAGTGATGGCACCGTCGGACAGGGGAGTACCTGCACGCACGAAGTCATTCTCTTGAACCAGAATCTGCTTAGACAGAGGCACGAGGTACTTCTTCTCCTCGCCCAGACGGTTCTTGACGGTGATCTCGCGGTTACCACGCTTGATGCGACCGAATGAAACCTCACCATCAATCTCGCTGACGATAGCAGGATTGGATGGGTTGCGAGCCTCGAACAGCTCAGTCACACGAGGCAGACCACCAGTAATATCACCAGCACCACCCGAGAACGAGCGCGGAATCTTAACAAATACCTCACCAGCGGTGATGGCCTCGCCATCCTTCTTCATGAGGTGGGCGCGCACGGGCAGCGAGTAGGACTTCACGATATTGCCCTCGGCATCAACAACCTCGGCCTCGGGAATACGGTTATGATCCTTGGTCTCGATGATGAAGATTTCGGCATTGCCTGAGATTTCATCATACTCCTCGCGATAGGTCACACCTTCAATCAGGTTCTTGAAGTTGAGGGTACCCTCGACCTCACTGACGATAACGGCGTTGAATGCGTCCCACTCACAGATCTTGTCACCAGACGAAACCATGTCACCAGGCTTAAAGAACAGCTTGGAACCATACTCGATGGGGGCATGAGTGAGCACCATGTTGGTGTTAGGATCCTTGATCTGCATCTCGGCCATACGACCAACAACGATGTCAACGCCATCTTTATCCTTAACGGTACGCAAGTCTTCGATCTCGATGCGACCGTTATACTTTGACGTAATGTTAGAAACAGCCGAGGCGTTGCTGGCCACACCACCGGCGTGGAAGGTACGCAGGGTCAACTGTGTACCAGGCTCACCGATAGACTGTGCAGCAATCACGCCGACAGCCTCACCCTTCTGCACCATGCGGTGAGAAGCCAGATTGCGTCCGTAGCACTTGGCGCAGACGCCATGCTTAGCCTCACAGGTAAGGACAGAGCGAATCTCCACCGACTCGATGGGTGATTCGTCGATTCGCTTGGCAGCAGCATCGGTAATCTCATCACCGCTCTTGACGATAATCTCACCCGTGGTGGGATCAACGACATCATGAACCGAAACGCGTCCCAGGATGCGCTCGCCCAGCGAAGCGACAACACGGTCACCATTGCGCACCTCGCGGCAAACGAGTCCACGCAGCGTGCCACAGTCCTCCTCGTTGATAATCACGTCGTGAGCGACGTCGACCAGACGACGAGTCAGGTAACCTGCATCGGCAGTCTTCAACGCGGTATCGGCAAGACCCTTACGGGCACCGTGAGTCGAGATGAAGTACTCCAGCACGGACAGTCCCTCCTTGAAGTTGGCAAGAATCGGGTTCTCGATGATCTGATGACCACCCTCGACACCAGACTTCTGCGGCTTAGCCATCAGACCACGCATACCAGAGAGCTGGCGGATCTGATCCTTAGAACCACGGGCGCCAGAGTCGAGCATCATGAATACAGAGTTGAAACCCTGCTTGTCGGCAGTAATCTGCTTCATCAGCTCGTTGGTGAGTTCGGTATTAACGTTGGTCCAGATATCAATCACCTGGTTGTAACGCTCGTTGTCGGTGATGGCACCCATGTCATAGTCCATCTTGATTTGCTCGGCCTTGGCATCACCCTCGGCGATAATCTCGGCCTTGCGATCGGGGATCAGCACGTCATTCAGATTGAACGACAAGCCACCCTTGAATGCCATGTAGTAACCCATGTTCTTGACATCGTCGAGGAACTGTGCCGAACGGGGCACACCACAACTGCGGATAACACGGGTAATGATGTTGCGGAGCGACTTCTTAGAAATCAGTTCGTTGATATAACCGATCTCATAGGGGACGGTGTTGTTGAAGATAATGCGACCCACCGATGTTTCCTCGATGAGCTTCTGCTCATGCTCACCGTTCTCGTTGACAACGTCGGCCATAACGCTGATGATGGCGTGCATGGCAACCTTGCCCTCGTTGTAAGCGATGAGTGCTTCCTCGGGACCGTAGAACTTGAGTCCCTCACCCTTGTCGCCCTTGCGCAACTTAGTGATATAATAGAGACCGAGTACCATATCCTGAGAGGGGACGGTAACGGGGTCGCCATTGGCGGGGTTGAGGATGTTGTGGGGTTCAAGCATAAGCATCTGAGCCTCGACAACTGCCTCGTTACCCAGAGGCAAGTGAACAGCCATCTGGTCACCATCAAAGTCGGCATTGAATGCGGTACAAGCCAGGGGGTGCAGCTGGATGGCCTTACCCTCGATGAGCTTGGGCTGGAAAGCCTGGATACCCAGTCGGTGCAGTGTCGGGGCACGGTTGAGGAGAACGGGATGACCCTTCATCACATTCTCGAGGATGTCCCACACGACGGGTTCCTTGCGGTCCACAATCTTCTTGGCGCTCTTGACGGTCTTAACAATACCACGCTCGATGAGCTTGCGAATCACAAAGGGCTTGTACAGCTCGGCTGCCATGTCCTTGGGGATACCACACTCACCCATCTTCAACTCAGGACCGACAACGATAACCGAGCGGGCTGAATAGTCCACACGCTTACCGAGGAGGTTCTGACGGAAACGGCCCTGCTTACCCTTGAGGCTATCGCTCAGGGACTTCAAGGGGCGATTGGCATCGCTCTTGACGGCACTCGACTTGCGTGAGTTGTCAAGGAGCGAATCCACAGCCTCCTGAAGCATACGCTTCTCGTTGCGCATGATGACCTCGGGGGCCTTGATCTCGATGAGTCGTTTCAGGCGGGTATTGCGGATGATGACGCGACGATACAGGTCGTTGACGTCGCTGGTGGCAAATCGGCCACCATCCAGTGGAATAAGGGGACGCAACTCGGGCGGGATGACGGGGATGACCTTGAGGATCATCCACTCGGGGCGGTTCATGCCCTTGCTGGCGCGGAAAGACTCCACGACCTGCAGGCGCTTGAGAGCCTCGGTCTTGCGCTGTTGCGAGTTCTCCTTATAGGCGCGGTCACGCAATGTGTTGGCCAACGAGTCCAGGTCAAGCTCGGCAAGGAGGTCATAGATGGCCTCGGCGCCCATCTTGGCGATGAACTTGTCGGGATTATCATTCTCCAGAGACTGGTTGTCCTTGGGGAGCTTCTCCATAATGGCGACGTACTCGTCCTCGGAGAGGAGATCGTACTTCTGCAACTCACGGCTCTCGGTTCCGTTCTCGTACATGACACCAGCAGGATTGATCACGACATAACGCTCGTAATAGATGATCATGTCGAGCTTCTTGGTTGGAATACCGAGAAGGTAACCAATCTTGTTGGGCAAGGAGCGGAAGTACCAGATGTGGGCTACAGGAACGACGAGCTCGATGTGTCCGCTGCGCTCGCGGCGAACCTTCTTCTCGGTCACCTCTACACCGCAGTGGTCACACACGATACCCTTGTAACGGATGCGCTTGTACTTACCGCAATGGCACTCATAATCCTTAACAGGACCGAAGATGCGCTCGCAGAACAAACCGTCACGCTCGGGCTTGTAGGTACGGTAGTTGATGGTTTCGGGCTTGAGGACCTCACCATGTGAATTCTCCAGGATTTCGTCGGGCGAAGCCAGACTGATAGTAATCTTGGTGAAATTGTTCTTTATCTTTGTATCTTTCTTGAAAGCCATATTAGAGAAAGCGTTATTAATCGAGTTTCACATTGAGACACAGACCACGCAGCTCGTGCAACAGCACGTTGAGCGACTCGGGAATACCCGGAGTGGGCATGGGATCACCCTTGACGATAGCCTCATAGGCCTTGCTGCGGCCCACGACGTCGTCACTCTTGACGGTGAGGATTTCCTGGAGCACATGGCTGGCACCAAAGGCCTCCAGTGCCCAAACCTCCATCTCACCGAATCGCTGGCCACCGAACTGGGCTTTACCACCGAGAGGCTGCTGGGTGATGAGACTGTACGGACCAATCGAACGGGCGTGCATCTTGTCCTCGACCATGTGACCGAGTTTCAAGAAGTAGGTCACACCCACTGTAGCCTTCTGGTCGAAGGGCTCGCCAGTGGCACCGTCATAGAGCTGGGTAGTACCAGCCCTGGGCAGACCAGCCTTGTCGGTCCATGCATTGAGGTCATCAAGGCTGCAACCGTCGAAGATGGGGGTAGCGAACTTCACATCGAGTTCACGGCCAGCCCAACCGAGTACGGCTTCAAAAATCTGACCCAAGTTCATACGCGAAGGCACACCCAGGGGGTTCAGCACCAGATCAACTGGAGTACCGTCGGCAAGGAAGGGCATATCCTCCTGGCGAACGACGCGTGAAACAATACCCTTGTTACCATGGCGACCTGCCATCTTATCGCCGACGCTGATTTTGCGCTTCTTGGCAATATAGACCTTGGCCAGCTGCATGATGCCCGAGGGCAACTCGTCACCGATGCTGATGTCGAGTTTCTTGCGCTTGAGCTCGGCCTCAAATGCCTTGCTCTTGTGCAGGTAGTTCATGACGGTGGCACGGATGAGTTCGTTGCGGTGGGTGTCGGCGGTCCAACGGCTCAGGTTGATACTGTCGAAGTTCTCAATGCCCATGATGAGTTCGCGGGTGAACTTCTCGCCCTTGGGAACCACTTCCTCGTCCATATAATTCTTGACACCCTGTGAGATGCGGCCCTCGGTCAGCGTGTTCAGTTTCTCGATAAGGACACCACGCAGTTCCTCCTGACGTGCTGCATACTCGTTGTCCAGAGCCTCGATCTCGGGATCGACGCCACGGGTGCGCTTCTTGATAGCGCGTGCAAACAAGCGTGTGCCGATAACGACGCCCTTGAGCGACGGGTTAGCCTTGAGCGAAGCATCCTTGACATCACCAGCCTTGTCACCAAAGATGGCACGCAGGAGCTTCTCCTCGGGGGTGGGATCACTCTCACCCTTAGGTGTGATCTTACCAATCAGGATGTCACCAGGAATAATGTGGGCACCCACACGCACGATACCACGCTCGTCGAGGTCCTTGGTAGCATCCTCGCTGACGTTGGGGATATCGTTGGTGAGTTCCTCCATACCGCGCTTGGTCTCGCGCACCTCGAGGGTGTACTCGTCCACGTGAACGCTGGTGAGGATGTCCTCGCGCACGAGGCGCTCGTTGATCACGATAGCGTCCTCATAGTTGTAACCCTTCCAGGGCATGTAAGCGACCTTGAGGTTGCGTCCCAATGCGAGCTCGCCGTTCTGGGTCGAATAGCCCTCGGTAAGGATCTGACCCTTGGTCACACGGTCACCGGCGTTGCAGATGGGTCGCAAGTCGATGGTCGTGCTCTGGTTGGTCTTGCGGAACTTGGGCAGCTTGTACTCCTTGACAGCACTGTCGAAGGAAACAAACTCTTCGTCCTCGGAGCGGTCATAGCGGATGCGGATAACGCTGGCGTCAACGAACTCGACGACGCCATCACCCTCGGCCTGCAACTGAGTGCGGCTGTCATAAGCCATGCGCTGCTCGATACCAGTTCCCACGATGGGAGCCTCGCTGCGCAACAGAGGCACAGCCTGACGCATCATGTTCGCACCCATCAGAGCGCGGTTAGCGTCGTCATGCTCCAGGAACGGGATAAGGGCTGCTGCAATCGAAGCGATCTGTTGAGGCGAAACGTCCATGAGTTCTACCTCCTCGGGGGCTACCACAGGGAAGTCGGCGTTCTTGCGAGCCTTAACACGGTCACGGACGAAGGTTCCATCCTCATTCAACGGGGCATTGCCCTGAGCAATGATGCGGTCTTCTTCTTCCTCGGCAGTGAGGTAAACGATGTCCTCGTTCTTTAAATCAACCTGGCTGTTCTCGACCTTGCGGTAAGGAGTCTCGATAAAGCCGAGATTATTGATCTTGGCATACACACACAATGACGAAATCAGACCGATGTTGGGACCCTCAGGGGTCTCGATGGGACACAGACGGCCATAGTGGGTGTAGTGAACGTCACGCACCTCGAAGCCGGCGCGCTCACGCGACAGACCACCAGGACCGAGGGCGCTCATACGGCGCTTGTGAGTAATCTCGGCCAGGGGGTTGGTCTGATCCATGAACTGCGACAGGGCGTTGGTGCCGAAGAACGTGTTGATCACGCTCGAAATGGTCTTGGCGTTGATCAGGTCAATGGGAGCGAACTGCTCGGTATCACGCACGTTCATGCGCTCACGGATGGTACGCGCCATGCGTGCCAAGCCCACGCCAAACTGGTTATAGAGCTGCTCACCAACGGTGCGTACGCGACGGTTGCTCAGGTGGTCGATATCGTCCACATCCTGCTTGCTGTTGATCAAGCCGATGAGATACTTGATGATCTCGATGATGTCCTCCTTGGTCAAGACGCGCTTGTCGGGGTCGGTATCGAGGCCCAACTTGGCGTTGATGCGGAAACGGCCCACCTCACCCAAGTCATAGCGCTTCTCGCTAAAGAAGAGGTTGGTGATCACCTCACGGGCGCTATTATCATCGGGTGGCTCGGCGTTGCGCAGCTGGCGGTAGATGAAGTTGACCGCCTCCTTGCCACTGTTACAGGTATCCTTGTTGAGGGTGTTAAAGATAATCTGGTAATCACCTGTGTTTACATCCTCACGGTGGAGCAGGATTGTTGCAACACCCGACTCGAGAATCTCGGAAATGTTTTCCTCCTGCAATTCGGTATCACGGTCGATGATGACATCGTTACGCTCGATGCTCACAACCTCGCCAGTATCCTCATCAACGAAGTCCTCACTCCATGAACGCAGGACACGAGCAGCAAGCTTGCGTCCCACGGCCTTCTTGAGGTTGGTTCTGTTGACCTTGATTTCCTCGGCGAGTCCAAAAACTTGAATGATGTCATTGTCCGTCTCAAGTCCGATGGCACGCAAGAGCGTGGTCACCGGTAATTTCTTCTTACGGTCGATGTAGGCAAACATGACGTTGTTGATGTCCGTTGCGAACTCGATCCAAGATCCACGGAATGGGATAATGCGTGCCGAGTACAACTTCGTGCCATTGGCATGGAGACTCTGACCGAAGAATACACCGGGTGAACGGTGAAGCTGGGAAACCACAACACGTTCGGCACCATTGATAACAAAGGTGCCTTTATCGGTCATGTAAGGGATAGATCCCAGGTACACGTCCTGAATCTCGGTCGGGAAGTTATGGTCGGGGTCGGTGCAGTATAGTTTGAGCTTGGCCTTCAATGGTACACTGTAGGTGAGTCCGATGTCCAGACACTCGTCGATGGTATAACGCGGCGGGTCGATGTAATAATCAAGGAATTCGAGCTTAAAGTTGTTGCGGGTGTCCTCGATGGGGAAGTTCTCGGCAAAAACTTTATAGAGTCCCTCGTTTTTTCTTTTTTCAGTCGGTGTATCCAGTTGCAGGAAATCACGGAATGACTGTAACTGCACGTCGAGGAAATCGGGATAGGGATAAGGATTTCTTACTCGCGCGAAATTTACTCGTTCTTTATTGTTAACTGACATTGACAAAGAAGTTATGTGAACTCAAAAGTGAGATTGTAGAAATGCGAAATAATAGTCCGTTTATGCACCGCTTCTTTACAGTAGCTAAATAGCGCAAACGCTTGAAATACAGACATCATCGGTGGGATTGTCCCTGGATCGGAAGAGCCCTTATCCAGGGACAATGCCGATGATTCATGTAGTGCAGGTCAAAATTGACACAAAAAGGTTAAGAATCGACTCGCGGTGGTGATTCTTAACCTACACACCTGTTGAAACAGGTGCTATTATTTCAGTTCAACCTCGGCACCCAGGCCCTCGATCTCTGCCTTCAGAGCCTCGGCCTCGTCCTTGGATGCACCCTCCTTGAGGGTAGCGGGAGCCTTGTCAACAAGGTCCTTAGCGTCCTTCAGACCCAAGCTGAGGAGCTCTTTCACCTTCTTGATCACCTGGAGCTTCTGAGCACCAGCGGCCTTGAGGACAACGTCAAACGATGTCTTCTCCTCTGCCTCGGCGGCTGCACCAGCAGCGGGACCAGCAGCAACAGCAACAGCTGCAGCGGCGGGCTCGATGCCATATTCATCTTTCAAAATCTGAGCGAGTTCGTTAACTTCCTTTACGGTAAGGTTCACTAACTGTTCTGCAAAAGCTTTCAAATCTGCCATAATAGTATGGATTTAATTGGTTGTTTTTTTTAATTTTTTGATTAATTTTCTTTTTTGGATAAGGTTTCCAGGACTCCGTGGAGCTTGTTGCCACCCGACTGGAGAGCACTGATAACGTTCTTGGCCGGGGATTGCAGCAGAGCCACAACATCGGCGATGAGCTCGTTCTTGCTCTTGATGGCTACGAGAGCGTCGAGATTCTGCTCGCCCACATAGACGGTCTCCTCGACATAAGCAGCCTTGAAAGCGGGAATGGTCTCTTTCTTACCGCGGAATTCCTTGATGAGTTTAGCAGGCGCGTTACCGGTGTCGCTGAGCAACAGGGTAGTTGGGCCAGCCAGGGAGTCATAGAGGCCACTATAGTCGATGTCACAAGCATCCATGGCCTTCTTCAGCAGGGTGTTCTTGACAACCATCATCTTGATGCCAGCCTTGAAGGCAGCGCGACGCAGGTCGACGGTCTTCTCGGCATTCAACGATGTGGTGTTAGCCAGATAAACTACACTATACTTGTCAAGAGTCTCTTTGATCTTATCGATCATTAAGGTCTTATCTTCCTTCTTCATTTTGTTACAGTAATTTTAAAATGTTTAAGCCTCAATCGACTTGGGATCAACCTTGATACCCTTGCTCATGGTGCTCGAAAGATAAATACTCTTGATGTACGTACCCTTAGCAGCGGCGGGTTTCAGCTTGATCAGCGTGTTGATGAACGCAGCAGCGTTATCACGAATCTGCTCGGGGCTGAACGATACCTTACCGATGGAGGTGTGTACAATACCACCCTTATCGACCTTGAAGTCGATCTTACCTTGTTTCACTTCTTTAACAGCCTTTGCAACGTCAGGAGTAACGGTGCCGCTCTTGGGGTTAGGCATCAAGCCACGGGGACCGAGAATGCGTCCCAGGGGACCTACCTTGCCCATGATTTGGGGCTGAGTGATAATCACGTCAATGTCGGTCCATCCACCTTTAATCTTGTCGATGTACTCATCAAGACCGACATAATCTGCTCCGGCTTCCTTAGCAGCGGCTTCGGCCTCGGGTCCACAGAGAACCAAGACACGCACCTGCTTGCCAGTGCCATGAGGCAGAGAGACAACGCCACGAACCATTTGGTTGGCCTTACGAGGATCTACACCAAGACGTACGTCAATATCGGTAGAAGCGTCAAACTTGGTAAAAGTGATTTCCTTAACCAATGCTGCAGCTTCCTCAAGGGTGTAAGCCTTCCCCGTTTCAACCTTCGCGTTGTACAACTTCTGATTTTTCGTTAATTTACTCATAATCAATAAAGTTTTTAAACGTTCTCAGGGAATTGACCCTTTACAGTGATACCCATACTTCTTGCTGTTCCGGCCACCATACGCATAGCCGAGGCTAATGTAAAACAGTTCAAATCAGGCATTTTATCTTCGGCAATTTCTTTCACCTGATCCCAAGTAACCGATGCGACCTTCTTGCGGTTGGGCTCACCGGAACCACTCTTGACCTTAGCGGCCTCAAGCAGCTGTACGGGCACGGGAGAAGTCTTGACGATAAAGTCAAAGCTCTTGTCGGCGTAGTAAGAGATCACTACGGGCAACACCTTGCCAGCCTTACCCTGGGTGCGGGCATTGAATTGCTTGCAAAAATCCATGATATTGATACCCTTAGAACCCAGAGCGGGACCTACGGGAGGAGAGGGGTTGGCTGCCCCACCCTTAATCTGCAATTTGATCTGTCCAGCAATTTCTTTAGCCATTGTACAAATTCAATTTAAAATATGGTGTTAAAAAAACAGTGTAAGTGCTGATGCGATTGCGTAACATCGACCGCACCATTACTCACGTTCGACTTGCGAATTATCCAACTTGAGCGGCGTTTCACGACCGAACACCTTAACCATCACCGTGAGCTCACGCTTCTCCTGGTTGATCTCCTTGATCTCACCAATGAAGCCACTGAAGGGACCAAAGTTCACCTTCACCGACTCACCAACGACATAGTCGCTGACAGAATCGGCAGCCTCGGCCTCGCGGACCTCGGCCTGTCCCAGCATAGTAAGAATCTGCTGCTCGGGAACCGGTTCGGGGCGGCGTTCGCCCTCACGTGAGCGCACAAAGTTCACCACGTTGGTGGTGTCCTGAAGAGTCACTTCGATCTCGGGGGTGAGCTCCAGCTTGACAAAGAGGTAACCAGAGAACATAACTTTCTCCTTTAAGACCTTCTTGCCGGCACGAGTTGTGTAAACCTTCTCGGTGGGGACCAGGATCTGGGATATATTCTCGGCGAACACAGGGTTGTTTTTCCTGTAGCCCTCGATCATTTCCTTTACCTTCATCTCCTTGCCCGAGATAGTACGCAGAATGTACCACTGATGCTTATCCTGAGACATAGTTGTGACTTGTGCTGTGACAGTTTGTTAAATAAATGCTTGTTATGAAACGTTCGCCCACTGGAGTGGGCTGCCAGCGTGAGCTTGCTTTATCAAGCAGCTACGCCATAAACGAGGTGCATCACTTCGTTGATGCAGAGGTCGATTACCCAAATGACCAGAGAAGCGATGATGGAAGCAACCATCACAACAATGGTACTATTGGCCAGTTCACTCTTAGTGGGCCAAGAAACCTTATGAACGAGCTCGTTATAAGATTCCTTGATATCCGTAAGCCTATTCTCAAAAAACTTTTTCATTTGTTTATTCGTCTTTCTATTAGCACGGGAAGTAAGGCTCGAACTCACGACCTACGGTTTTGGAGACCGTCGCTCTACCAACTGAGCTATTCCCGTATTTTAAAAGGGTCCGGCCGGCTTTAGCCGGACCCTTTCATTTATTGTTTGTCTCGGTCAACGAGTGACCTTGACGTTGTTGAAGACTGATGATTAGTCCTCGATAATGCCAGTGATCTGACCAGAGCCTACGGTGCGGCCACCCTCACGGATAGCGAAGCGCAGACCTTCGCTGCAAGCAACGGGAGTGATCAGCTTGACGTCGATCTCAACGTTGTCACCGGGCATTACCATCTCGACACCAGCAGGGAGCATGATCTCACCGGTTACATCCAGGGTACGGATGTAGAACTGGGGACGATAGTGGTTGTGGAACGGGGTGTGGCGACCGCCCTCTTCCTTCTTGAGGACGTAGATCGAAGCCTTGAAGTGGTCGTGGGGCTTGATTACACCCGGGTGGCAGATTACCATACCGCGCTTGATGGTCTTGTAGTCAATACCGCGGAGCAGCAGACCTACGTTATCACCAGCCTCACCCTCATCGAGGATCTTGCGGAACATCTCGACACCGGTTACAACCGACTTCATCTCGGCACCCAGACCCATGATCTGAACCTCATCGCTCACCTTAACAACACCAGTCTCGATACGACCAGTAGCAACGGTGCCACGGCCAGTGATTGAGAAGACGTCCTCGATAGGCATCAAGAAAGGTTTGTCACGATCACGCGGGGGCAGGGGGATCCACTCGTCAACAGCGTTCATCAGCTCACGAACGGTATCTTCCCACTTGGGCTCACCCTGAAGGGCACCCAGTGCCGAACCCCTGATGATGGGGGTGTTCTCACCGTCGAAATCATACTCAGAGAGCAGGTCACGAACATCCATCTCAACGAGCTCGATCATCTCCTCGTCAACATCGGGAGAGTCGCACTTGTTCAAGAAAATCACCAGACGGGGAACGTTCACCTGACGGGCGAGCAGGATGTGCTCGCGGGTCTGAGGCATAACGCCGTCGGTAGCAGCAACAACTACGATAGCACCGTCCATCTGAGCGGCACCAGTAACCATGTTCTTTACATAGTCAGCGTGGCCCGGGCAGTCAACGTGAGCATAGTGACGATTCTTGGTCTCATACTCAACGTGAGCGGTGTTGATAGTAATACCGCGCTCCTTCTCCTCGGGAGCGTTGTCGATCGAGTCGAACGAACGAACGTTGTCACCAGAGATATCACCGTCCTTAGCAAGCACGGTAGTGATAGCTGCGGTCAGGGTAGTTTTACCGTGGTCAACGTGACCAATAGTACCGATGTTAACATGCGGCTTTGTTCTTTCAAAATGCTCTTTTGCCATAACTGTTAGTTGTTATATAAAATTGAATGATAAATTTAGTCTACCTTATTGCGTAATACGCTCCACCTCTTGTGATAACTTTAACCTGCAATCAGTGAGAGGCGAAGCATTTTACATCGTTGAGCCGATGGCGGGATTTGAACCCGCGACCTCTTCCTTACCAAGGAAGTGCTCTACCCCTGAGCTACATAGGCAATATTCGTTTTGTTTCTTGAGCGGAAGACGGGGCTCAAACCCGCGGCCCTCAGCTTGGAAGGCTGATGCTCTATCAACTGAGCTACTTCCGCAAAACAAGTGGGTAGAGATGGATTCGAACCACCGAAGCGATGACGCAGCAGATTTACAGTCTGCCCCATTTGGCCACTCTGGAATCTACCCATTGTGTTATGTTCTTTGAGCCTCTTGTCGGATTCGAACCAACGACCCCGAGATTACAAATCACGTGCTCTGGCCAACTGAGCTAAAGAGGCGTCTATCGTTGTGCAATGAGATACGGGGCGTTCTCGATTGCGGATGCAAAGGTACAACCATTTTTTAAACTGGCAAATTTTTTCTCACTTTTTTTTGAAAAAAGTTTTCTACTGCTCTTACAAAACAAGCGTTACTTGCTGATAAACAATCAGTTAGATACACAACAACATTTTGCTGCACATTTCATGCCACTTGTGCCCACGCCACTTGATACACATTATATAATAGGAAAGAAAGCCACCTCGCCTATTGTGGCTCACGCTAAGCCGCGAAGTTTCTGCCCGCGAATTAAACGATGCAGCATGCACCGGACGCTTGCATCACGCTAAGGCGGTGAGGTTACATGCCCTGCAGGATAAGATAAAGTTACGGTGCATGTGACAGTCTATAACTATGCCTCCTGCCGGCTACGTGGAGCGGGCAGGAGGCATGATGATGTCTTCTATATGTATAGATGCCGTGTGTTACTTGTCGCGGCGGCCTTTCTCGATCTGGCGCTTGAGGGCGTCCACACAGTTGTCGATGGCTTCCTCAAATGTATCAGCGACCTTGCTGGCAAACAGGTCCTCGCTGCGAGGCACCTTGAGCCTGACGGAAGCTTCCTTATTCATTGCAGTCTCGGGCTTAACGACTTTCAAGATAACCTCTGCTCCAGAGACGAGCTCGTTCTGCTTAGCAAGTTTCTCGACTTTCTTGTTGATGAAGTCATTCAGTTTCTCGGTTGCTTCAAAATGGATGGCATTAACTTTAATTTCCATATTAACCTCCTTTTTTAAGTGCCCGTGGATGGGCGAGTTCATAATTGTGTTGAAGTTCACTTAGTGTCACATGGGTATATACCTGGGTTGCAGCAAGGCTCTCGTGTCCCAGCAGCTCCTTGACGCTGTTGAGCTGCGCGCCGTGGTTGAGCATCACGCTGGCAAAGGTGTGACGCAGCACGTGCGGGCTCAGTTTACCTGTCCCCCCGGCCTGCACCAAGCCATCGTGGACGACATGATAGACTAGCGACGGATACATGGGTCGGCCCTTGGCGGTGACCAGGAGATTGCCACACTCGGGCTTGACACCGCTGCGCAGGTCACGGTAGCGGTCGATCCACTGAGCCAGCTCGGTGCCGAAGGGCACAAGGCGGTCCTTGTCACGCTTGCCGTGCACCTTGAGCTCACGCTTGAAGGTGTCAACGGCCGTGTCCTGCAAGCCGATGAGTTCGCTCAATCGGATGCCTGTCTCATAGAAGAGCATGACGACGAGCCGGTCTCTCACCTGGGTGAAATCATCCGTATCGACGTGGGCATCAAGCAGAGCATCGACGGTCTTCTCTCGCACGAGTTTAGGCAATGGACGTGGCATCTTGGCCAACTCGACCTGGGCAGCAGGATTGGAGGACAGGAGATTCTTCCTAAGCAAGTAACGGTAAAACGCCCTGAGGGCCTGGACCCTGCGACGCAGTGTCGCGGGACAATCACCTTGAGCCGCACGCTCGATGACCCATGAGCGGATATCACCCGGCGTGACCGATAACGGGTCAAACGGGTGGTTCCCGGCAGTCATGTAAGCCTCCCACTGGAGGAGATCGCGCTGGTAGGTATCCACCGTTCTCCAGGACAGGTTGCGCTCGTGTCGCAGGTATTGCAGGAAACGTTCAAAGGTTGCGTTCATAGGCATACATTCCAGTGTGTGACAAGCAGCAGAATGGTCATGAGTAAATCCCATGTGCTACTTTGCGGTGCTAAAGTTAGCAACTATTTTTTATAGCTGCAAATTTTATACCAAAAAAATATCTAAAACATCAAAATCTCTTCTCATCGGGCTGATTTTGTAACAATCTGACAATTCCTGACAATCGTTGTCCGCCAGTGCGCCATGATGACAGTGACGGGAGCCACCCTGATGGGCGACTCCCGTCGTATATCTGGAATGATGACTGCGGTATTACTCCTCGCGAGCACGCAGCTGCTGTACATACTCAGCCTTCATCATCTTCTTGCGGTTGGTGATAGAGGGCTTCTCAAAAGCCTGACGGCTGCGGAGCTCCTTAACGATACCGGTCTTTTCATATTTACGCTTAAATTTCTTGAGGGCGCGTTCGATGTTGTCGCCTTCCTTAACGGGAACAATAATCATAATGAGTTTGTTTTGTTTAAATGTTTTGTATTTGTTGTTAATATTTGAATTTCTAAATAAGATTGCGGCTCTACATGGATGCCACATCGCTGGCGAGCCACGTGCCGAGCGATGCAGGAAAGGGTCGATATGTATTGAAAATCAATCTCTTAAAGCGGTTTAAACAACCTCCTTTCATTTTTTAGCGCCGCAAAGTTACATAATTCTTCCTCAACCCACAAGATTTTTTTTGAAAAAAATTCAGGCACATTCCACGTTTTGCGCAACGGGACACGCTGAGAAATACTAAGCAACTGAGTATCAGACATCGTCTATTTTTGCTAAATACTTGTGCGGAAAACAAGAAGAGAAACGCCGCGACGAAGCCGCGGCGCATGTTATCCCTGATGCTGGAGAGAGGTTATAGAAGAGGCAGTGGAGAGGGGCCAATGATTACTTCTTGCGGTTGCGGACGGAGCGGATGCCAGTGTTGACGGTCTGGGTGCTCGTCTTGGGCTTGCGCTCCTTGATCTTGGTCTTCTTAGTCTTGGACTTGGTCTCCTTCTTGGTCGTCTTGGACTTGCTGCCACGCTTGGTGGTTCGTGTCACCTTCTCCTCGGAGGATTCGGCAGCGGTCTCGCCATCGACCTGCTCGGCACCTTCTTCGCCCTCAACGGTTTCGCCCTCGGCTTCAGCACGAGCTTTTTCCTCGGCCTCGGCCCGAGCTTGCAGCACTTCGAGCGGTGGAACCCAGAGGTCCTGGTTGAAGCTGCGCAGGCGCTGCTCGATGCTATCCTGAGCGTGCTTGTAGGCTTCGTCCTCGGGGTACATCTGCCGGAGCGACAGGTTGCGCAGGTTCTTGGTCTTATAGATTTCGCCGGTGTACATGTTCAACTTGAAGAAGTCGTCGATGCTGTATCGCGCCAGGTTGTTGTCATCGTCGGTGAAAACGTACTGCTGAGCCATGTAGGGGCGGATGTCGTTGAGCTTGACCCAGAACATGGGATAGCGAACGGCTTCCCCACCCCACTCGTCCATGCGGTGCAGGACGGGACAGAGTGCCTCGACACGAGCCTTCATCTGGTTGCTGCGTGTGTCAAACTCCCACTTCTCGATGACAAAGTAACTCAACACCTCATTGCTGGGGATGTCGGCAGGCTCAATCTGGTAGATGGGATGCTTGGGGGAACTGCCCTTGGCCTCGGTGTAGAGGATGTGGAATCGGTCGAGCATCTCGTCCACCTTGATCTTGAACTCGTCGGTAAACATCTCACGACCGTCCAGATACTCGTAAGCCGAGATCTGGTCATTGGCCAGCAGGCGCATGATGATGAAGAACAGGTTCTCGCCATCGGCATTGGGCTCCTCGGGATAATAGAGGGCGGGGTTCTTGCCGACGGTCAAGTCGATGGAACGGTAGATGACCTTCATCCATTGCAGGTCGGCATCGCTGGGTTCCCTGACTTCATAGAAAGACTGCTGCCTATCGGTTATCAAGGAGTTGGGTTCTTTCTTCCCCTTGTTGCCACGGTCATTGCCTGAGCGCCGGCTGACACCTGTGTTCCTGTCGCCGCCACTGGTGCGACTCACTTGAGCGCTGGCGTCAACTGTTAAACCGATGAGCAATACTGCTATGATTAATCTAAGACTTTTCATATTCTCGTTGTTGAATTAGTTTCAATGAAATTTAGTTCACAATCACCTCCATCGGCGAGATATCGCGTGTGATGCCATCGGGTCCCGTTGCCTTCACGTGAGAGATGTAGAATCTCTTGCCATGCTGGAGACGGCGGATAGCGTTCTTCTGTCGCTCGGAGAAATTGGCGCCATTACTCATCTCGGGAATAGCGTTACCCATCGAGTCAAAGAAGACGGTCTCGAACGAAACTACCCTGTAGTCGATATTGAGGATCTCATCGTCGATAGCGGCATCGAGCGTGGTGGCTGCAAGAAGGAGTGCCTTGGAGAAAGGCTTGCCACCCTTGTATCGACTGGCGTGCCCATTGGCGTCCTTGTAGGCAATGAAGGGCGTTGGATCAGGCAACTTGCGCACCTTGAAGGTGGTGCTGCCCACATTGGTCCGCTGGCCATCCATCTCGGCAGTGACTGAGATGACACATTCGGCACCGACCTTGGCCGGGTGAGCGACCCATCCATCACCGCTCTTGGTGAGCGTGCCATTGGTCATGGTGGCGCTGATGCTTCCCTCGGGGACACCAGGCACAGCGATGCTGATGGGGTTATTGATACCCGCATAGAGCACATTCATCATCGTTGCGCTGATGGTTGCCAAGGGGTCAATGACGGTGTAGCTTGACTTGAAGTCACGTCGGGTCACTGTGCCGTCACGACCGAGGACCTCGATCCATCCCGAGTAGTCATAGGTTCCAGCCTTGCTGGTTCCCACCTCATAGAGTCCGTTACTGTTCCCCAATCGGCCACCGTTGACATAGACAATAGGTCGCTGGGTGGTATCGATTGCAGCGAGGACAATCTGGGCACTATACTTAGTTCCGCGCATGACGATACGGGAATCGGGCACGACAAAGGCATTGACCAGGTTCACACGCAAGTCGCCCAAATCGACGTTGGTCAACATCTGGTTGAGAACCTCACCCTCGGCATAGCGCACGTCGTTCTGCAACTTGGTGAGCAATGTGACTGCAGCGATGGTAGGCATGTTGTCAAACATGGTTTCTTCCCATGTTTTCTTGTTATTCATCTCGACGCCCTTAGACTTGGGAGGGGTTGTCGAGAGCGCGGCCTCGAGATTCTTGCGTTTCTCGGGATCCTCAAGGAAAGACGTCACAAACTGTCGATACTGGTCGATGCGCGTCCTGAGCTGCTTGCCCTTGCCCCCTTGAGCCGAGAGCATGATGACGCTTGCGGCATCCAGGTTGTCGCGGTTGACGATGTTGTTCACATCGGCCTCCTCGCCATCGGCAAAGCGCACAATCTGGAGTTTGAGAGAGTCAATATAATTATAGAGACTGTCGGTCTGCCCCACGACCTGTGTCGCCTTGTCAAGCCAGACCTTACCCTTCTCAGGATTCTTCTCGTTGAAAGCCTGAAGCTGGGCATATAGAGCCTGGTTGCGCGCGGTGATGGTTCGGTTGGAGCGAGTCAAACCGTCCTGCACCTGACTGAATCCGTTGAGCACGTCGCTGGACACATTCAGAGCAAGCATGGCCGTCAAGACGATGTACATGAGGTTGATCATCTTCTCTCGCGGCGACATGCGGTTGACGCTCTTATTTTTTGAGGTTGCCATCTATTTCTCTTTCTATCGGTTTAGAAAAAATGGATTTTGTCGGTTGATAATTGCAACAGCAGTGCATCAATTAAGCGTCCTGGTCGTTCTCGGGCTCTATGCCGGGCATACCGGGCATGGGTCGGTACATGTTGACAGTCATTGCCTTGATCATCTTCTCATAGACGCTGTTCAACTGCTTCATGTAGCGTGCCATCTTCTCGGTCTCGTCACAATAATGTGCACTCTCGGCAGCACTCTTCTCGTACATGTCTCGGATGTCTTTCAAACCGCGGTTCACGCGGTCGATGTTCTCGAGCTGTGATGAGATGCTCTTGAGCTGGATCTCGTAGATGGTATTAAGGCCGCTGATGTTGTGATTGAGGGCCTGCATCTGGTCAACATAGCCTGTCGAGCTATCGGTAATGTTCTGGCTATTGTCGGTGATGGCACGGTAACTGCCCAGCAGCGTCTCGCTCACCTCGTTCAGAGCCGTGGTAGTTGCCTGCAACTTCTGCATCTGCTCACTGATACCAGCCATCTGGCTCAAATATTGCTGCGTGGCATCGGTCAGCTCGGCCATGCGTGAGAGCTGGTCGCTGGCCGCAGCCATCTTGGCAATGCTCTCGCTTAATGACAAGGTGTCCTCCTCGCTCAAGTTCACACCCTGGGGCAGCCCCACGGCTCCCTTGGCCTCGGAAATGCTCACGTTGACGTCACCACCCTCGTGGTCACCGCCACCGCCAGCACCACCGATGAAAATGCCTCCACCGGTATTGAAGTCAGGACGGTCCTCGGGATTCTGGCTGGCGAGTACCGGGAACACTTCTTCCCAGTGATATTCCTTCTCGGGCTTGTCAAAGGCCGTGAGAACGAACATGAGCACCTCGGTTCCCATGCCGACACTGAGCAACAGGTTACCCAGGGGCATGTGCAGGATCTTGAACAGTGCACCCAAGATTACGATAGCAGCACCGATACTGTAAGCAAAGTTGAAAAAACGTTGACCACTGTCGCTCTTGAGGAATCGACCGGCTTTCTTTTTATATCTCTTGATTTTACCCATTTTTACTTAAAGTATAAAAAATTGAGTGTAATGGTTGATGTTTCTCTCTATTGATAGGTTGCCGAGACTAAGGTTTAATCCTTGCAGCAGTTTTTGCGCTTGCCCTTGACGAGGCCCACCTTGGAACGAACACAGCGGAAACCGATGTAACTGCGCTGCTCGTTCTGGTACTCCCACATGCGCAAGTCGGAGCGCAGGTTATGAACCACGTCCTTCCAGGAACCACCACGGACAATCTTGCGAGACATCTTGTAGGGGTCCTCCTGAGCAACATAGTAGCGATACTCGGGGTTGATGTCATCGGTCATGCGGTCGATGCTCTCGGTATAGGCAGTTGACGTCCACTCGCTGACGTTACCAGCCATGTCATAGAGCCCATAATCGTTAGGCTCATAGGTGCCAACAGGAGACGAAATGATGTAACCATCCTTGACATAGTTACCCTCGTCGGGCTTGAAGTTGGCATAGAAACAACCCTCATCCACCGTCAGTGGCAGGTCTCCGTCCCATGGGTACTTGTTCTTGTTCTTGCCAGCACGTGCGGCAAATTCCCATTCAGCCTCGGTGGGCAAGCGGAAAGGCTCAACGTACATGCTCTGGTCGCCGAGTGACTTCTTCAAGAACTCGGTGCGCCAGTGGCAGAAAGCATTAGCCTGCTCCCAGCTCACGCCCACAACCGGATAGCTATTGTAGTTACCGTTGGCAAAGTACATGCGCACATAGGGTTCCTGATAAGCGTTCTCAAAATCGTTGACCCAGCACGTGGTGTCAGGATATATATTAACAATGTAGGTATTCAGGAAGTCATAGTCGCTCTGCAAGGCACGAGTGATGGTCTGACGCACGATACGTCCCTCATCGTCCATAAAGGCAGTGTCCTTGCTGATGGTGGGTGCCGTGTAGTCCGCCTCGTGGTCGGTATTATAGTCACGACGAGTTGCATCAAAGCGGTGCTTACGCTTTGCCGCCTCGGTCAGGTTATAGATCTCAAAGCGGTAGTTCATCTGTGCGGCATCGAGTTCCTTGACACCTGTAATGGGATTGATGCGATAGACGCTCTCGATGGCGCGTTCCTCATCCTCGCTGGGGTTCTTCCAGGGAATTGCCTTGCTCCAGTTGAGATGTGGGGTGATGGGGTTACCCTCCTTGTCCTCCTCGATCTTGAATTCCTCGTTGCCTCCATAGGCGGGATCGGCCAGGCGTTCACGGATAATCGAGTCGCGCACCCAGTAAACAAACTGCTTGTACTTGGAATTGCTCACCTCCATTTCATCCATCCAGAAGGCATCGACCGACACGCCGTGGGCAGTCGAGTCAATTCCCCAGATAGAATCACGCTCATTGGGGCCTTCACGCATCGAACCCACGTCCACCAATACCATACCATAGGGTGTGGTCTCGTTAAACACGATAGCACCGACGCCGGTCACTTCACCGCCACTGGTCCCACCCCTGCGGACTGAGCTACAGGAAACGGTCGCCACAGCGACCAACAGTATCAGAAAAAATTGTTTCATATTCTTACATTAAGCGTACGCTTTTTTGTTTGTTCTTATTCTTCTCGCGGTTGTCGAGTTTCACGTTATAGGTCACAAATACCTCGTGGCTACCAAATGTCGCCTTGCTGATGGCGGACACCGGGTAGTCATAGGCATAGCCGATATAGGCATTCTTAAGGTTTACGCCAATAAAAGCCGTCACAGCGTCTTTCCAGCGGTAGCCGGCACCGATATTCAACATGCGGTTATAGCGCAAAACCGCCGCCACCTGGGCCGTCCAGGCCTTAGTGTCAGTAGCGAACATGCCCGAGGGCTGTATTTCAAATAACGTATTATTGATGGGAATATTGCCACCACCCATAAAATAATAGCTGCGGCTCGCGTTGAATTCAAAGTAGTCGATGGCCTCACGTGACGCCTTTAACTCGATGTGTGGAGAGGTGATGTGAGTTATTGAGAAGCCAGCCCAATAGCGGGGTGCCGAGAAATAGACACCGACGTTGGCATCAAATGCTGTTCCCGAGACGTCACTGGTGGGGATGGCAGGGTCGGGTTCATTGGTGGTTCCGTCCTCGACGAGCTGGGTATCGCTGCCGCGGAAAGTCTGCGAGAACACACCTGGCTGAATGCCGACACTAAGGGTGCGCTTTCCAAACCGCTTTTTCCATGCAATTTGGGCACCGATGCGGGTGTTGGTGTATAAGCCGATGCGTTCAAACTCAGCCTTTGCCCCCACTCCCCATCGCTGCTCAAGCAACTTATAGGGCATATCAACCGTGATGTAAAAGGTCATGGGTGCATGCTTGAAATCGACCCACTGCATGCGGCTGCCCAGATTCATGTGAATGACGTTCTCGTCTCCTGCCACAGCGGGATTATAATAGGACTTGCCGACCCAGAAATGAGACAAGGCAGCATCGGCCTGGGCCAATGCGCCAAGAGTGACGATGGCACCCATTGCCACCGTGATCAGCAAGCGTTTTATGTCATGCAATTTCCTTATCATTAACAGTCGATGTTTCTTATTCAAAGAAGAAGGTAACGACCACCATATTATTTTTCACCTTATTAATACTCTGGGTAAAACGGAGCACCTCGGGGTTATCGGCCAAGTCTGGACGGTTGCGTTCGAGCACATTCTTGAGACCGAAACAGAACTTGATTTCGGGGCAGAACTTGAAGAATGGCATGTAGAAATCACATCCCATGCCGACGGTGAGCATCAAGTCGCCCCCCCTGACCTTGAGTTGCTCGCTGCGATCCTTGGCCAAGTCAAAGGCATACATTGCTCCCGTGGTGAAGTAAGGGCGCATGTTGTGGTAACGCTTGGCGCTCATCTTCAAGTCAATAGGCATAACGATATAGGTGGACTTGATGTTCTGGCTCTGCTTGTAGTGGCTCTGCTCTACCCACTCGGGATTACCCCTGTGGTTCAAGAAGCGCACCACCTTGTTGCCAAAATACAAACCTGGGGACAGCCTCAGATTGAAATGCTCGGCGATGCGATAATCGGCCAGTACATTCACACTAAAGCCTGGCGAAATAGAGGGTATATCGGCATACCACTCCTCGCCATCATCGGTGACAAAGCCGTTGTTGGTAATGGCCAGGTTCTGGAAATTCATGCCTACCGAGAAACCGAAATGCAGCTTCTTGGTATCGGCATAAGGTCGGTTGAGAATCATGTCATTATCCTGGGCATGCACGCTTGCGCATCCCATCAGCAACAGCATTATCAATGCGATATGTCTCAGCTTAGTCAGGTCCATTTATCCTTAATAACGCAATTTTTTTCCCGTTATTGCTCAGATTGTAAAAAACTGTTACCAAACACCCTTGTAAAAGTCCTTACGGCAGATGCAGACGGGACATAAAACCTTATGATTATAGTATTATCATTCATCAATCGTCAGCGACGAAGCCAATTGGACACCGGCCTTGTGAAATAACGGTGAACCAACCAGGACAACGGCAACAACAGTGGCAGCGCAAACCATAACAACTTGTCGTAAACGTACCATCCAAAGTGACCCGCCAGCGGAGCTAAACAGTAATTAAACACCATGAAGGCCACGAATTGCAGCACATACACCTCAAAGCTGATGCTGCCCAACCACTGCAGGGGGCGACACAACAACAGGCGGCCAATAGCACCTTCCTGTCCATCAAGCCAGGCAAGCGTCAATAAAACCGCGCCCTGGGGCAAGAGCCAGATGAGCACATCCTCCCAAGGCTTAAGCCAGGTGGTCGTCACATTGACGGTAATGACCACGGCCAGCGAGAGCATAGCCCCAGCCTCGATGACTGTTGCCGTGCGGTAACCCACATGCGGATAGCGGGACTTGAGGACTCGGGACAGGTGGAAGAGGGCTATGCCGACAGCGACATCGACCAGATGGGACATGGGGCTGACAAAAACCGCCTCACGACCAGGTATATCAAGTGGCAAGAGGATAGCCGCCAGCAAGAACACCAGAACGAGAGCCAACAAAGCCTTGTACCGCAACCGCCAGCGTCCCACCAAGTGCATGATCAGCGGGAACGCCACGTAACAGAACAACAGGGCACTCATGTACCATGCTACCGGATTGAGGCCATAATGAACATCATGAACGGGTGACCACGATTGCAACAACAGAGCGCTTAGCATCGTTGCCCCCCAATGGACCTCGGACGGGGTATAAATGAGTGCCAACAGGATGAGTACGGCCAGAGCCAGCCAGTGCAAGGGGTACAGACGCATCGCATGGTTGAATACAAAACGGCTGTAGCCGCCAGTCGTCAAGCGTTCAAACGGATGGTGGCCTGCCAGCAAGAAAGCGCTGGAAATGAAGAAAAACGTCACACCTGTCACCGCGATGTTCCACACCCAGTCGATACCGACATGATATACCATCACAGTTACAGCCATGAGACCTCTCCACGAGTTGATTGTCTTAATCATTAAATAACGACGCTTTGTAGCCCTGAGTCGGCTAATAATGGTGCGAAATTACAAACATTTGACGAAAGAATGTGTAAAAACACAATAATTTTGTAACTTTGCAGCCGCAAAAAAATGAGTAAAGCTGATAACGAGACAAATATACAAGCAAGAAGTCGCAGTTCTAAGTTCTTGAAAGACATCGGCATCTATGCTATCGGCAACATCGGCTCCAAGATCATCACGTTCTTGATGGTGCCGATGTACACCTATTTCATACATGACACAAGCGACTTTGGGTACTACGACTTGTGCCTAACGGTGTGCCTGTTGCTCATCCCATTTGTGACGGTGCAGCTGCGTGACGGCGCTTTCAGATTCTTGCTCGACTGTGACGATGAAGAGCAACGACGGCGCATTGTCACGTTTGTCTCCCACACGATGGTCACGACGGTAGCCGTTTCCTGTGTGATTGCCGCCATCATGGCCATCTTCACCAACATCGGCTATCTGGGCTATGCATTGGGGCTGCTCATTGCGATGTCATTACAAGAGGTTTATTCACAGGTATTCAGGGGGTTGGGCAACAATCGTGCCTTTGTGACAGTAGGTATCTTATCGGCGTTAGGCATCGGCTTGCTGAGCATCCTGTTTGTGGCGGGCCTTCATTGGGGTATTAAGGGCATCTTCCTGGCCAACATCCTGGCGCGCGTACTTGCGCTTGTCGTGGTCGAGGCCCGCGTTCGTCTCATCACCCGTAACACCCATTGGAGCCTCAGTGCCGGCCAAGTGGGACGTGACATCCTACGCTACACGTTGCCCCTGCTTCCGGGTTCGCTGTGCTGGTGGCTCACGGGCAGCAGTGACCGCCTATTCATCACCCACTTCCTGGGTTTGGACGTCAATGGCGTGTATGCTGTAGCCATTCGCTTCACCGGTATCATCAACACACTGGCTATCATCTTCTACCAAGCCTGGCAGGAAACCGCGATTTTACAATATAACAGTCCTGACCGTGACCGTTTCTTTTCCAAGATGTTCAACAGCTACATCTTCCTGTTAGCACTCATTCTTGTGGGCTATGTGTTCATGCTCAAGATTAATTACGGCTGGCTTGTCGCCGATGAGTACAAGGAGAGCCTAAACTACATCTATCCGTTGGGACTGTCGGCGGTGATCTTCGCATTAGCGGCATTCTTTGATATGGGCTACCAATGTGCTAAGGACACCCCACGCACGCTGCCCGCCATCATCCTTGCCGCTACTGTCAACGTGATTCTAAATTTCGTCCTGATAAAGCCACTTGGCGTTTATGGCGTGATTGTGACCCAGTTGATGACCTACTTGGTACTATTTATCTACCGCTGGCATGACATGAAGCGCTACTTCACCCTCAAGACCGAGAAACGCGTCATCATCCCCATCGTCGTGACATTGTTGAGTGCATTGCCGTTCTACATGAGTCAAATTATTGTTGTGGACATAATCTATATGGTCGCTGCAATAGCTGTCACGGCTTGGGTGTGCCGGCAAGAGCTGCAAGAGCAAATACTGGCAAAAATCACGAAAACTGCTCACAGGACAAAATAATTGGGCTATATCCCCGTTTTGATAAGTAAATAAAATATATTCAATCAACTACAAGTGAGTATGAAATCAAGATTACTTATTGTGATGATTGCGGCATTAACGCTATTGTCATGTACCTCTTCTAAAGATAACACCCTTGCCTACTTCAAGGATCTGGCTAATGCCCCCAGTGGCATGTTGTCCAATCCCCAAGGCGAGTACCCCATCGTCATTGGTCCGGATGATGAGCTTGTCATCTCGATCACATCAAGTATTCCCGAAGCCACTGCCGCCTACAATCTGCCGATGGACAATCCTGCCACCCGCGGCAACCTGCGCACAACCACTCAACCGCGCACACAGACCTACATCGTTGACGAGGAAGGATATATCATGCTTCCAGTGCTGGGCCGTTATTTAGCCAAAGGCAAGACACTTAGCCAAATATCCAAAGAGATCACCGCTATGGTGGCTCAAAACGTGAAAGATCCCCACGTGAGGGTCGATATCGTCAACTTCTCGGTAGATGTGATGGGCGAGGTACGCAGCCCGCAACGCATATACAGTGGCCGCCAGAGTTTCACCGTTCTTGATGCCCTGGCACAGTGTGGCGACCTGACTGAGTTTGGAAAGCGCGAGAACGTTTATGTCATCCGCACCGAGGAGGGCAAGCGCACCTACCAGCGCCTCAACCTGAACAGCAGTGATGTTTTCAATTCGCCCTACTTCTACCTCAAGCAGAACGATGTTATCTATGTCGAGCCCAACCAGATCCGCATCGACAATTCAAAGTATAACCAGAACAACGCATTCAAGTTGTCGGTCATCTCGACCATCGTGAGCAGTATATCGGTTATCGCATCGCTCGTTATCGCACTGGCCCGATAATTCCAATTTCCAAAGAACATTATGGCAAAATTCAATACACCTCCCACCGCCCAGCAAGAAGAACAG
>CAMVBJ010000022.1 GCA_947165675.1 uncultured Prevotellaceae bacterium | reverse complement strand
TCACCTCACCAATCTCGCGCATAGCGTCATGCACGGGAAGATTCTTGGTCTTGACGAAGTGATACACACCGAACAACATACCCAAAATGCACACGAGGAAGCCCCAGTGCAAGAAGCTGAAATCATGCAACGACTCTGGCATCACCAGGTCGGCTTCACTGGCGCTCAACCCCAGCGAGGAGGCTAATGCCAGCAGGAAAACAAAAGATTTCTTCATAGATGTTCTCTAATAATTTTTACTTGTGTTTATGTTGAAAATTTTGTTATATTGGCAGGTTTTCATGCAGGTGCACCCCAAGGATGCCCTTTAAAAATCGGGCACAAAGATACTACCATTTTTTTTAATAGGTATTATTTTATTAAGAAATTAACACTTAAAGCCCTAAAAAAATCTGTTCCACGTCGCTAAAAGGGCAAAAAAGATGGCAAAAAAATCGCATTTTCTCGTTTTTTGATGACAAAATGCCGATTCTTCTGCCAAAATTGTGGCAAATTCCCAAATTACAATCTGTAACTATAATGCTAATTATTCAAACACATAATTAAGGAAATCGTGCAATGGCTTGAGAGGTTGTAAGTCTGCCGCAACACGCTCGACCCAATCGTCACAATCAAAGTAGGCTTCATCGACCCTCTTGACCAACAAGTATTCTTTCATTTTGAGGTATTGAGCCAACGGATGGTCCTTGGGATAGCCCTTGGGGACTGTCTTGAGCGACTGGGACATCCACTCATAGCGGGATGTGATGGCAGGATTGTTGACGATAGCAAGAAACTCCTCGGGTTCGGCATCAATGAGACCGCGCAGCTGGTCAAGAATCGGTTTCTCGGGCCACCAGATGCCACCACACAGCATCATCTCCTCGACCCCGATGTGAACATAGTAGCCCGACTGGACCGTATGCCTACCACCCTTGCCGATAACGCCCGAGAAATAAGTCTTATAAGGACTCTTGTCATGTGAAAAACGGATGTCACGGTAGATGCGATAGACACAATCCTTGACGTTCAGGCCACGCACGTCAGGGAAATACTCGGCGACAAGTGAGATGAGACGTTCCATATCCTGTTCCCATGCGCCTCGCAGGGCATCAAACTGCGGCTTGCGGGTCTTGAACCAATTGCGGTCGTTATTGATAGCGAGCTGACGCAAAAAGGCCAGCACTTCAGGTATATTACTTACTGATTTCATATTATGTTTTGGTCTATTCCGACTATTTTTTGTGCAAAAGTAGTTAAAATCGATGACGAAACCAAGAAAACTTTTGGAGTTTTAAAAGTTTTCCATAATTTTGCACCCTCAAAATAAAGGGCTAAACAAAAACCATAAAAAAATGGATATTAAAGAGCGAATCATTACTGAGTGCAACCGCATGATGATGAGTGTGGGTGTCACATCCATGACGATGGACAACGTGGCTCATGCGTGCGGAATTTCCAAGCGCACTCTTTATGAAGTTTTTCCTGACAAACGCACGCTCATCAGCGAGTGCATTCGCCACTACCACGAGTCCAAGGATATTGAGGTGAGAGAAATCTTTGAACATGCCAGCAACTGCTTTGATGCGATGTTCCAGGTTTACCTGCGTGCCAAGTCGATGTACGAAAAAACGTCTGTTGCGTTCATTAACGACATCAAGCGACTATATCCTGACATGTTTGAACGGCACCTCGATAACGAGAAAGTCACTGTCAATGGGCTTGCAAACGTGTTGCGTCAAGCCCAGGAAGAGGGACTGGTTATCGAGCGCATCAACCCCGAGATTGCCGCTTACCTCTTTGTCATGTCGATGCGCGAGCTACACAACTCCAACAATGCTGCAAAATATGGATTCAAACTGTCGGATCTATTTGAGCATGTGTTCATCAGCTTCCTGAGAGGTTGTGCCACGATCAAGGGAATCGAGATGATTAACAACCTGGAAGCCCAGGTCAAGGACACAAAGACTGAAAATCAATAAAACCAATATACCGATGTTCAACAAGAAATTATTTTACATTATCTTATTAACGCTATTCGGCAGTACTGTGAGTGTTCACGCCCAGTTAACACTCTCGCTCGATGAGTGCGTACGTATCGCCTTGAACGAAAACCCCACCATCAAAGTTCAAGAGATGGAAATCACCCGCGTGGATTATAGCCGCAAGGAGGTGGTGGCACAGTTGCTGCCCACCATCAACTTGGCAGGTCAGTACACCCGCAACCTGGCCTTGCAGACGATGTACATGGACACCCCCAACGGCTCCATGGCCATCAAGATGGGTAATGACAACACCCATGCTGCCGGTTTCCAGGCTCAGATTCCCCTGGTTGTGCCTCAACTGTGGAAATCCATCAAACTCAGCGAGAACCAGATTCTGCAGAACTACGAGAAGGCGCGAGCCAACAAACTGTCGCTGGTCAACCAAGTCGAGAAAGCTTATTATGCCCTGCTGCTGGCCCAAGACAGCAAGCGCGTGATCGAGGAGAATCACGCCACCGCCAAGTTGAATGCCGACATCTTTCAGAAGAAATTTGACCTGGGCGCGGCATCAGAGTATGACGTGCTTCGTGCCAACGTGGCTGTGACCAACTTGGAGCCCTCGATACTCGAAGCCGAGAACTCCATCAACGCCTTGCTTCTCCAACTCAAGGTGCTCATGGGTATGGACGTGCGCACCGAGATTGCACCGAGCCAGCAGTTGAGCGACTTCCGCGGCGAGATGTATGCCCGAGCATTAAACAATACCTTAGGCAGCGACACCACACTGGCCAATAACACCAGCCTCAAGTCAATGGACTTGCAGACGGATTACCTGAAAAAGGCCCTTGAGGTGCAGAAGATGGCATGGTATCCCACCCTGAGTGGTAGCGCCAGCCTGATGTGGCACTCGATGAACAACGGTAGCCCCTTCACGGGCCTGCGTTGGAGCCGAGCATCGAGCGTGGGTCTGACTCTTGCTTTCCCCATCTTCCAGGGTGGTCAACGCTACTATAAGCAGAAACAAGCCCAAATCGCTCTCGATGAGATGAAATGGCAACGCGAAAATCTGGAGCGTAGCCTGCACATGCAAGTCGAGACCCAGAACGATGTCATCGCCAAGAACCTCAAGCAGATTGAGAGCAATGAGGCTGGCGTGAACATGGCTGTCAAGGCCAATGACATTATGCAGCAGAGCTTCAAGATTGGTGCCGCATCATTCATTCAATTGCGTGACACCGAGGATGCCCTGATGGCAGCCCGCCTGTCCTACTACCAGGCCATCTACAACTACCTGGTTGCTGAGAGCGACTTGGAATATGTATTGGGCAATACCCACTATGTGAGATGACATCCCGAACAGTCCAGATGATTATTAATAACCACCTATAATAATAGGAACAATACAACAACAAAATATATCAAAAAGAATGAAGACAAAGAGACTTTTACCGATTGCATTGCTTCTCCTGGCATTAGCATCCTGCTCCAACAAGGACGAGAAAAAGACAACCGAAGTGAAGGAAGAACTGCCCATCGTGGAGGTAGTGACCATCGGCGAGGAAGCCGTGAAGCAGATCAGCGAGTACACTGGTACCGTTGAGGCCTTCAAGACCAATAACATCTCGTCGAACAGTGGGGCGCGCATCAAGCGCATCCTGGTTGACGTGGGGTCGCGAGTAGCACGTGGACAGCGGCTGGTGATCCTTGATGACGTGAACATCGCCCAGCAACAGATTGCCCTTGCCAACCTCAAGCGCGAGCTGGATCGTGCCAAGGAACTGGTGAAAATTGGTGGCGGAACGCAGCAGCAAGTGGATCAGTTGCAGGCGCAGTATGACGCCAACGCCCGCGCTATCCGCACCATGCAGGAGAACACCGTGCTCACTTCTCCCGTGAGCGGCGTGGTGACAGCCAAGAATTATGATGCTGGAGACCTGCCCGCTGGATTGCCGGTGTTGACCATCGAGCAGCAGCAGCCCCTCAAGGTCATTGTCAATGTCAACGAGACCGAGTATCCTAAGGTGAAGAGGGGAATGCCTGTGACGGTGAAGTTTGACACTTATGGCGACGAGACCTTTAATGGTCAAGTTTACCTCATCCATCCCACCGTTGATGCCACAAGCCGTACCTTCCAGGTCGAGGTGACCATCACCAATCGTGGTGACAAGGTGCGCACCGGTATGTTTGCCCGCGTGAACTTCAACTATGGCACTACCCACAGCGTTGTCGTTCCTGACCGTGCCGTGCAGAAACAGGTGGGCTCGGGTGTGCGCTACGTGTGGGTTTACCAGGGTGGCGAGGTCGAGCTGCGTGAGGTCGAGCTGGGTCAGCGCCTGGAGGACCGTTACGAGGTCAAGGGTGGCCTGGCATCGGGTAGCCAAGTGGTTATCGCTGGTGCATCGCGACTGAACGATGGTGCAAAAGTTGAACTCAAGAAATAGCATTCAACCATGAGCCTATATTCCAGTTCAGTAAAACGACCGGTAACCACGACCCTCGTGTTCGTGGCACTGATTGTACTTGGCCTGTTCTCTCTCAGGAGTTTGCCCATCGACCTGTTTCCCGATGTGGAGACCAATACCATCATGGTCATGACCAGCTATGCGGGTACCAGTGCATCAGACATTGAGCAGAACGTGACCCGCCCGCTAGAGAATGCCCTCAACTCGGTGGAGCACCTCAAGCATATCACCTCCAACAGTCGTGAGAACATCTCGATTGTGACCCTTGAATTTGAGTACGGCTATGACATTGAGGCATTGACCAACGATGTGCGCGACAAACTCGATATGGTGTCGAGCATGTTGCCCGACGATGCCAACACGCCCATCATCTTCAAGTTCAGTAGCGACATGATCCCCATCGTGCTGCTCTCGGTGCAGGCCACCCAGAGTATGCCCGGTCTGTACAAAATCCTCGATGAGAACGTGGCCAACCCGCTGGCACGTGTCGATGGCGTGGGTTCGGTGTCGATTGCCGGTGCCCCCAAGCGTGAGGTGCACATCTATCTGGATCCCCTGCGCATGGAGGCCTACAACCTGAGTGTTGAGACGATAGCAGCTCTGGTAGGTGCCGAGAACCGAAACATCCCCGGTGGTACCTTCGATATTGGCAACGAGACCTACCCCCTGCGCGTGCAGGGTGAGTTCAGCGACCCCCAGCAGATGGGTAACATGGTCGTGGGTATGTCTCCCACTGGCGGCATCGTCCACCTGAGTGACGTGGCTCGCATTGACGACTCACTAGAGGAACGTGCCCAGGAGAGTTACAATAATGGTCAAAAGGGTGCGATGATCATCGTGCAGAAGCAATCGGGCGCCAATTCGGTGCAGATTTCCGAAAAGATTGCCCAAGAGTTGCCTAAGATTCAGAAGAACCTTCCGAGTGACATCAAGTTGGGATACATCGTCGATACGAGCGACAACATCCGCAACACCATCGCCTCGCTGGTCGAGACGGTGCTGTTCGCCCTGTTGTTTGTGGGTATTGTGGTGTTTGTGTTCCTGGGACGCTGGCGTGCAACCGTTATCGTGCTGGTGACCATCCCCATCTCGCTGATTGCCTCGTTTATCTACTTGTATGCCACTGGTAACTCGTTGAATATCGTATCCCTATCGGCATTGTCCATCGCCATCGGTATGGTGGTCGATGATGCCATTGTGGTGCTGGAGAATGTGACGACCCACATCGAGCGCGGTTCAGCACCCATGCAGGCTGCCGTCAACGGTACCAACGAGGTTGCCCTCTCGGTTATGGCCTCGACATTAACGCTGATTGCCGTGTTCTTCCCGTTGACGATGGTCAAGGGTATGACGGGTGTGCTGTTCAAGCAGCTGGGCTGGATGGTGACCATCATGATGGTGCTGTCGCTTATCTGCGCCTTGATGTTGACGCCCATGCTGTGTAGCCGCCTGCTGCGCCTCAACGTGGGAGATACCACCATCTTCAAGAAGGTGTATGGTCCCATCCTCAAGGTGCTCGACAAGATTGATGACTTCTATGCTAAGGTGCTTGACGTGTGTGTGGCCCATCGCTGGATCACCTCGGCAACAGCATTAGGTGTCTTTGTCGCCTCGATGTTCTTGATGAAGTTTGTGGGTACTGAGTTCTTCCCGACCAACGATAATGGCCGTCTGGGTGTTACCCTGGAGTTGCCCATTGGTTCCAGGGTTGACCTGGCCAAGGACGTCAGCCAGCGACTGTACAAGGAGTGGACCCAGAAGTATCCTGAAATCAAGTCTTTCAACTATACTGTGGGTCAAGCTAGCAGCGACAACACCTTTGCCTCGATGCAGAGCAACGGCTCGCACATCATCTCGATGAACATCATGCTCACCAACTCCAATGAGCGCAAGCGTGGCATCACCGAGATTGCTGGCTTGATGCGTGAAGACCTCAAGAACTACCCCGAACTCAAGCGTGCCATGGTCAACGTGGGTGGTGGCCGTGGAGGCGGCATGAGCGGACAGAACACGCTCAACTATGAGATCTATGGCTATGATTTCACCAAGACCGACAGCGTGGCCCAGCGATTGAAACGCATCCTTGAGAGCGTGAAGGGCGCTGCCGATATCAACATCAGCCGTAGTGACTACCAGCCCGAGTATCATGTGGACTTTGACCGCGAAAAGTTGGCTCTCTACGGTCTGAACCTGAGCACTGCTGCTACAGCCCTGCGTAACCGCATCAATGGTTCAACGGCCAGCTACTTCCGTGAGGATGGTATGGAGTATGACATCAAGGTGATGTATGATCCCGAGCACCGTCGCAGCATCAGCGACATCGAGAACATCATGCTTTACAACTCGATGGGTACAGGTGTTCGCCTCAAGGAAGTGGGTACCGTTGTTGAGCGCTTCTATCCGCCCACCATCGAGCGTAAGGACCGTGAGCGCATCATCACCGTTTCGACCGTTGTTCAAGAACGCCCGATGAGTGAGGTCATTGCCGATGCCCAACCACTCATCGACAAGATGGACAAGCCTGCCGATGTTATGATCCAGTTGAGTGGTAGTTATGAGGACCAGCAAGACTCATTCGGCGATCTGGGAATTCTGGCCATCCTCATCATCCTGCTCGTTTACATTGTGATGGCCGCCCAGTTTGAGTCGTTCACCTATCCTGCCATCATCATGACCTCGATCATGTTTGCCTTCTCGGGTATCGTGATCATCCTGCTGTTGACGCGCACCAACCTGAACGTGATGTCGATGATCGGTGCCATCATGCTGATTGGTATTGTGGTGAAAAACGGTATCGTGCTCATCGACTACATCAACCTGAACCGCGAGCGTGGCATGAGTATCCGTCGAGCAGTGATCAACGGTGGTCACTCGCGTCTGCGTCCTGTATTGATGACCTCGTTGACGACCATCCTGGGTATGGTGCCCATGGCTATCGGTACTGGTGTGGGTAGTGAGATGTGGCGCCCGATGGGTACTGCGGTAATCGGTGGTCTGACGATGTCCACTGTGATGACGCTGCTGTTTGTGCCCACGATGTACACCATCTTTGCACTGACAGGCATCCGCCGCACGCGCAAGAAACTTCACGAAAACAACAAAAAACAGAAGTAAGATATGAAAGCGATATTTATAGCCTTTGATGAGGCCTACTATGACCGCATTGTCGATAAATTGCATCTGCTCAACTGCCGTGGCTTCACTGGCTGGCGCGAGGTGCAAGGTCGCGGCAGCAAGACGGGTGAACCTCACTATGCGACCCATGCTTGGCCATCGATTGCCTCGGCCATCCTGACCATCGTGGATGACCGTCGCGTGGATGCCGTCCTCGACGAGCTACACCAGATGGATGTGGCAACGCCCAAACTGGGATTACGTGCCTTTGTCCTGCCCGTGGAGCGCACGATCTAATCATCACCCACACGCTTGTGGTTACAACAGGTGGCAAGAGAGACAAATGACTATCAATCAAGAGTTTGTCTTTCTTGCCTTTTTATGTATAGTAGCAAGGTGTAAAACAGAAATGGCTGATAAGAGCTATATTTTTACCGTGTAAGATTAAAAAAAGCATTATCTTTGCCGATGAAATGAAGAGACGCCTTGTCATATTAGTCCTGATGGCTGTTGTGGCTGGGATGACAAATGTCACCATAGCGCAGTTCACACAGGAAAAGTCCAAGCCCGCTAAGTCCAAGAAGCAGCGGGTTGAGCCGTCGTTTGCCTGGAGTGTCAGCGAGCCGTTGGGACTGCATTATCCCTCGACAATCGACACCTTGCACCTGGATTACCACCGCACGATGGTGCCATCAATGGTGAGCGAGGCTTGGGTGACCACAGGCAACTATGGTGCACCAGGACAAGATCAAGTGTTCTTTAACCGGCCTGCTGCAATAGGCGAATTCTTCTTTGAGGACGCCATCGGTGCCTGGATGCACAACACAGGGACGATGCGTTTCTACAACACACGCATTCCCATGACACTGCTCAGCCACTCGACTGGTGGCGACAAGTATAGCAACCTGGACCGGACGCGGCTGGAATTTTCAGGCAACGTGAACCGCAAGTCCCAGTTGGGCGGCGGAATCGACTATATCTACAGCAAGGGCTCCTATGACGCCCAGGCTGACAAGGACTTTACCTGGCGCCTGTTCGGGTCTCACATGGGTGACCGCTACGAGATGCAGGCGTTCTTCAACCACTACAACTACACGACCAAGGAGAGTGGTGGCATCACCGACGACAGGTATATCACCGACCCAGCCGAGGTCCAGGGAGGCGTGACTCGCGTCGATAATAAGAGCATCCCTACCCTGCTGACCAGCGCCCACAGCCATCTGGAAGGCAGCCAGCTCTATCTGAATCAGCGCTATAAGGTAGGCTTTTACCGCTACCGCCGTGACAGCGTGACTGACACAATTATCGACCGAACATACGTCCCAGTAACGAGTTTTATCTGGACACTTGACTTCAAGCACGGCAAGCATCAGTTCCTGAACAGCAATAGCCATGAGGACATGAGTTTCTTTGACAGGTCCTATCTCGACGACGACGGCACCGACGAGGCTACCCGCTACTGGCGACTGCGCAACACCCTGGGCGTGTCGATGCTCGAGGGCTTCAACAAGTGGGCCAAGTTCGGCTTTGCGGTGTACGGCACCCACGAGGTGAGACGATACACCCAGGTGGACTGTGACAGCATTGATAACTCATCAGGCAAACTCACCCCATTGCCCTTCGCCCCCGACCACCGCAAGACCCAGAACCTGCTGTGGCTGGGTGGACAGCTCACCAAGCAACAGGGTTCGCTGCTACGCTACAACGCCACAGCCCAGTTCGGCGTGCTGGGCGATGCTGCCGGCGAGGTTGACATCACGGGCGACGTGACCACACGCTTCAAGCTCCTGGGCGACACAGTGAGTGTCAAGGGCTACGGGTACTTCAAGAACCTGGCTGCGCCCTATCTGATCCAGCATTTCGTCTCGAACCACTACGCATGGGATAATACCTTCAGCAAGACCAAGCGCGTGCGCGTGGGCGGAGAACTGGATATTCCCTTCTCGTGGACCCGTGTCAACGTGGGCTACGAGACATTGACCGACTTTATCTATTGGGATGCCGACGGGTTGCCTGCTCAACATAGCGGTGCCATCCATGTGTTGAGTGCCCGCTTGAGCCAGGGGCTTCACTTCAAGGCCTTCAACTGGGACAATAGCGCGGTGTTGCAGACGAGCAGCAACGAGGAGGTGCTGCCGTTGCCCAAATTTGCGATCTACAGCAACCTGTATGCAACCTTTACTATCGCCCGCGTACTGCACGTGCAGATGGGCGTTGACGGCAACTTCTACACCAAGTATTACGCTCCAGCCTACAACCCAGCCACGATGACCTTCCATGGTCAGCAGGAGATGAAGTGTGGCGGTTTCCCGATCATGAACCTGTACGCCAACTTCAAGATGAAGCAAGCACGTTTCTTTGTCGCCTGGACCCATTTCAACCAGAAGATCCACAGTGGCGACGCCTACTTTGCCACGCCCCACTACCCACTGAATCCAGCCCGTCTACAAGTGGGCGTGTCGGTCAACTTCGTCAACTGATCAATGAACAACTGTATCATCTTAGGCATTCGCGATCAACCGATATGATTTGGGGTGCCTTGAGGGAATGTTCATCGAAGTTGCTTTTCCCAAAAATCACATTTTATGTGCTTTTGTGCTCGACTTGACCAAATTTTGTGTAATTTTGTCGCCATAGAAAAAAACATTTTCATAATATCATTAACAATCAATTCAAAAACTGTATTATGCCTAAGATTTCACAACGCAGCGTTGACATGCCCGCTTCGCCCATCAGGAAGCTGGCTCCCTTTGCAGCCGACGCCAAGAAACGCGGTATCAAAGTGTATCACCTGAACATCGGTCAGCCCGACCTGCCCACCCCCGAGGAAGGTTTGGAGGCGCTGAAGCATGTTGACCGCAAGGTGCTCGAATACAGCCCCTCCCAGGGTTATCCCAGCTATCTGGAGAAACTCGTGGGCTACTACAAGCGCTACGATATCAACCTGAACGTGGACGACATCATCGTCACCTGTGGTGGCAGCGAGGCCGTGCAGATGGCCTTCATGGTATGCCTGAATCCTGGTGACGAAATCATCATTCCCGAGCCTGCTTATGCCAACTACATGGGCTTTGCCTGCGAGACTGGCGCAGTGGTTCGCACCATCACCACCCACATTGAGGACGGTTTTGCCTTGCCTCCCGTCGAGGAGTTTGAGAAAGTCATCAACGAGCGTACCCGCGCCATCATGATCTGCAACCCCAACAACCCCACCGGTACCCTCTATAGCCGCGAGGAGTTGATGCGTCTGCGCGACCTGGTGAAGAAATATGACCTGTTCTTGTTTGCCGACGAGGTTTACCGCGAGTTCATCTACAGCGATGCTCCTTACACCAGCGCCATGCACCTTGAGGGCATTGAGGACAACGTGATCATGATTGACAGTGTGTCCAAGCGTTACAGCGAGTGCGGTATCCGCATCGGAGCCTTCATCACCCGCAACAAGGAAGTGCGTGCTGCTGCCATGAAGTTGGCTCAAGCCCGCTTGAGTCCTCCCTTGATTGGTCAGATCGTCGCCGAGGCTTCGCTCGAAGCTCCGCAGGCCTACCACAAGGCCGTGTATGACGAGTATATTGCTCGCCGCAACTGCCTCGTTGAGGGATTGAACAAAATCCCAGGTGTCTTCAGCCCGATGCCCATGGGTGCCTTCTACACCGTTGCCAAGTTGCCGGTAAAGGACATCGACGACTTCTGCCGCTGGTGTCTGGAAGAGTTCAACTATGAGGGCGAGACCGTGATGATGGCACCTGCCAGCGGTTTCTATGCCACCAAGGGCCTGGGTAAGGACGAGGTGCGCATGGCCTATGTGCTCAAGATCGACGACTTGAAGCGTGCCCTGGTAGTGCTTGAGAAAGCCCTCGAAGCCTACAACGCCCGCTAAATCAAGTTCCCCCAAACGACGATACACACAATACCGCCAGTCCGGCTTTCATCATAGGACTGGCGGTGTTGCATGTGTGTTTTTCTTGCCCACGCAAGAGAAAAATGCTAATTTTGCACTATTAATAGCATGGATGCCAAGAAAAGACATATTGATGATCATGCAGAGCAGCAACGGCTGGTCACGGTTGTTATTCCGCTTTATACCTTGAAACTAAGCGACATTGACCTGCTGTCGCTGCGGCAATGCTTTCAAGTGCTGGGCAGGCACGACATCGCACTGGTTAAACCCCGCAGCCTGGACATCATCGCATTGCCCTCACTGCTGGGAGTGGATGCACACTACAGGACTGAGGAATTTGACGACCGCTACTTTGCTGGCCGCAAGGGCTATAACCGGCTAATGCTCTCTACCGACTTGTACAAGCGCTTTCTGGGCTCTCGCTACATCTTTATCCACCAGACCGACGTGTTTGTGTTCCGTGACGAGTTAGAGCAGTGGTGCCAGCGGGGATATGACTACATCGGGGCGCCATGGTTGCCAGCCACCGGCGATGTGAGTGGCTGGAATGTGGAACGTCGAGCCATCTACCTGATACGCCGCGGTCTGGGCAAATTCAAGACTCCATGCGATGCCATCAATCTGAAGTACAAAGTAGGGAACGGGGGCTGCTCGCTGCGCCACACCCGCCACTTCCACGATACATCCCTCATGATGGCAGACATGCTATCCCATGTTGCCGACAACAGCGACCAGGGCAGCCACAACTTTGAGGACGTGGTTTGGTCGGTGCTCATCAATGAGAAGCGGCCAGGCACCTTGCGCATCGCACCCTATCAAGAGGCCGTCAAGTTCTCGATAGAATCCCATCCCAGCATGGCCATGCATCTCACTGGCGGTGAACTGCCAATGGCAACGCATGCGTTTGCCCGCCGCCGCAACCGTTCCTACTGGAAACAATATATTCCTGGACTGTAATCCCCTGACGATTCATGATGAAACAATTACATACCGTTCACCGAGGTCAAATGCTCCTGTATGCCATCTTGCTCGCCATTGTGGTGACCAGCATGGTGGCGCTGAGCTTGTGTGACCGCCCCAAGGAAACCGCCGAGACGCGACACAGCGGCGGCGATACCCTCGACATTGCCATCGAGTACTCACCAGTGACCTATTACACCTATGACGACACCCTCGGAGGCTACAACTATGACCTGCTGCGACTGATGGCCATCAACGCTGGCTGCCCCATGAAGTTCCATCCCGTGGTGACGCTCGAGAAAGCCCTTGCTGGACTGGATGACGGCCGTTATGACGTGGTGGTGGCACAGTTTCCCATGACTGCTGGTGATACAGCACGGTTTGCCTTTACCAACCCCATCTACATTGACCAGCAGGTGCTCGTGCAGCGCCGTGGCAGCCAGGCCATCCACTCACAGCTCGACCTGGCAGGAGACACGGTGTGGGTAGTTAAGGGATCTCCCATGATTGAACGCATCGCAAGCTTGAGCCGCGAGATAGGTGACACCATCTATGTCCACGTGGATGAGCTCTATGGTCCAGAACAACTGATGATGATGGTGTCAGCAGGCGAGATACGTTATGCTGTCGTGAACCGCTCCATAGCCCGCGCAATGGCACCTCGATTGGGCAATCTGGATCGCTCGGTCGCCATCAGCCTGTCACAGTTCCAGTCATGGATGGTGGCTAAGGACCGCCAGAGCCTATGTGACAGCCTAAACCTGTGGCACAATCAAGTGAAACGTGACACGGCCGTTTATCTAGGTTTACAACGCCGCTACTTTGGTGGCACATTTCCAACTTTGGCACAATAATATTGGCTTGATAATATCCAATTATCGGCGGCACCTCAGCCATTGATGCGAGCATCATGGCGTTCAGTTGGCACGATAATTGGATATTATCGGCGGCACTTCAGCCATTGATGCAAGCATCATGGCGTTCAGTTGGCACGATAATTGCAGTATTGACGTACATTTTACCCATTTTTTATATTCACACAGACAAATTAACAGCCCGACACAACTATGCTCATCAGGAAGAAAAAGAAAGAATCAGCCCTTGCAAACTTTGAGAAATTTCTCAAAGCGACTAACTGTGACTACACGATTGAGAATGACGAGTCGGCTACGACAATCACCTTTGAATTTCAAGCAGCCCGCTTCATCGCGTCGATACGCAAGCAGGATGATAGTATTGAAATCACTTATCCCAGCATCTCGAGCGCACCCATCAGCCAGCTCGAACTGGTGAGATCCAAGTGCAATGACCACAATAACGGCAACATCCTGTTCAAGTATAGCTACACCATCGACTACAAGGAGAATAAGGTCAACGTGCACATGTCGTTCTTTAACAATAATGTGGATCCCGAAATCCTCACCAATGAGTTGAAGGCTGCCTTTCACTTCCAGCGGAACTGGCAACAAGACTATGATGAGGCTGCTGCCATCGCCAGGGACAGCGACTCGCTGGACTTGGAGAGCGAGCTCTACAAGCACCAGCGCGAGATGTTCATGCTGCGCCGCCTGGAGTTGAGACACCAGCTCGACAGCAGTGCCGCCAGCATCGCTGCGGGAACCGGCACACTCCCCCTGTGGCAGATGCTTGAGACCGTTTCTCCCCTGCCCCAAGCCTTGCTGATGTTCATGACCGTGAACACGGTAAACGGCCAACAGCGCATCGATAAGGTGGATGACATTCGCAACTTTGACCTGCGACATGCACTGGTCGAGGGAGAAGGCAAGCTGGCACGATTGACGCGTGATTATGCCGTGATCGACCTTCACTACCAGCAGGGTCAAGACGACAAGCCCTGCATGACCACTATCACCCTCACCGCCGAGGGCGAGGATGACCACAGCATCTATACCCGCGTGACCGTCACCCACGTACCACGCAATGCGAGCCGCATGAACTCATTGAGCAATGAGGATCGCCAGCCACACAGCGTGAGCATGCTCATCGCCCTGGACCGCAGCGACGACAAACAGCGCCAGCAGGAATTTGACTACATGTGGTCTGATGCCCAACTCAAGGCGCGCAACGGCGAGAAAGACAGCCTGACCGAAGACCAGCTGCTGCTGGGTCAAGTCAGGGTCGCCGACGTGGCCTACAATATGTATTGGGGCCAGCAGATGTTCAACAGCGGACGATACTATGAGGCGATACTGTATCTGGAGAACGTATTCAACAGCTACCGCTGCGACTTCTTTGAGATGGGCTCTGAGGGCAAACATCTCTTCATGGAAACGGCCTATAAGCTGGGCTTCTGCTACAACGAGTTAGGTCAGCCCAAGCAGGCGTTCTATTACCTTGACCTGATGGCCAGTGACGGCAACATCAGGCACACTATGGAGTTAGTCAATTCTATGGCCAACAGCAAGGACCTGCGCCTGTTCTCTTACACAGAGGGGGTGATGGATGAAGTGAAGCGCAACTTCAGTGAAGAAGACGAATTGCCCGACAACATCAAGGACTTTGTAAACTTCCTGAGACGTCGCCGGGGCTATGCCTACATCGACTTCAACCAGCTCGACAAGGCAGAGAAAATCTTCACCCAGATGCTCGACGAGGAGGATAATGCCGACTATGCCATCAACGAGTTAGCCTACATCAGGAAACTGCGCCAGAAGCGTGGAGAGGACATCCAGCCCGAGGATAACGACCCGTCCGACTCACTCCCCCAGCCCCCTATGGCGCCCCCATTTTAACACGTTACTCCCATCCCAGCACATCAGATACAATGCAGGCCGACTGACATATCATCAATCGGCCTGCATTGTTTTATCGTTATGGATTTATGGTTTTGCGTGCAGGGCTGTACCAAAGTATCGAGGAATGGGTGTCTCGAAGTATAGCGGCTCTCCTGTCACGGGGTGGTTGAACGCCAAGCGGAAGGCATGCAGACACATGCGCTTGCCAGGATCGTCCTGGTGACCATACTTGCCATCACCCACCACGGGGTGACCGATGTCGGCCATGTGAACGCGAATCTGGTTCTTGCGCCCCGTCAGCAGGTGCAGGAACAATAACGAACGGGCGGGACCAGTCTCAATGAGTTCCCACTCGGTTGCGGCCCACTTACCGCCGTCATCCACGGGACTGCTCACGACGACCATACGGTCAGTATCATGCAGCCAGCTCTCGACCTTGCCCGCAGAATCTTCCATGATGCCATCGACCACAGCGACATAACGACGATCAATGATGGTGCTATGCCAGTCGGCAGTCATCTGTTGCTGCACGTCAAAACTCTTGGCATAGACCATGAGACCCGATGTGCGGCAATCCAAGCGATGCACCACGTGAGCTGTGCAACGCTGACGGGTCTCAGCAAAGTGGCGGTCGAGCAGGTTCTTCATGTTGAGGCTACCCGCACCGACGGGCATCGACAAGACACCCTGCTGCTTATCCACAACGACAACCCAACGGTCCTCATAGACGATGCGATAATGAGGGTTGACCACTGATGACGGACGGCTGTGACGCCTGATCTTGACGACACTGCCTGCATCGAGCGGGAAATCAACATGGGATTGCACACGGTCATCTACTGTAACACCGCCGTGGGCTAAAATTGACTTGGCCTTGTTGCGGCTGATGCCGTCAAGCGCCTGCATAACAAAGTCAAGCAGCTTGGCGGGCTGCTTTACCTCACGCACGACGGCCTTGTCGTCGTTGCGTGGCACACGATGATCGTGATGTCGAGACATTGTTCTATTTATATTCAGGGTTCAACAAATCAGTCGAAGATGTGACGCAGACGCGAGAAGATGCGACTCTTGTCACTGTCATTGGGCTTGACGTGCTCGCCACTGTTTTGCAGCATCATGATGGCCTCTTTCTCCTTCTCGTTAAGTTTCTCGGGCATATAGACCATGACGTTGATAAGCAGGTCACCAGTACCGTAACGTTCGGGTGAAGGCAGCCCCTTGCCACGCAGGCGCAGGATACTACCAGGCTGGGTGCCGGGCTTGATGGTAACGCGAGCCTTGCCATCGACAGTAGGAACATCGACCTTGCCACCCAGGACAGCCGTAGGTATATCAAGCATCAAGTTGTAAATCAAGTCATTACCATCACGCGTGAGTTGAGCATCACGCACTTCCTCAATCACCACCAGCAAGTCACCAGGCACGCCACCGCCAGGAGCATCGTTGCCTTGACGTCCCATGCGCAATGTCATGCCGTCGGCAACGCCAGCTGGAATGCTGATGCCGACGACTTCCTCCTTTCGGACAAGCCCCTTGCCACTGCAGTGGGGGCAAGTCTCCTTGATGCGCTTGCCACTACCACCACAGGTGTGGCAGACGCTCTGGGATTGCATGGTGCCAAACATGGTGCGCTGCATCCTCACTTCAACACCGCTACCATGACAAGTGGGGCATGTCTCAAGGGCGACTCCGTCCTTGGCGCCCGTGCCGTGGCAATGGTCGCATGACTTCATACGGGGGATGCGGAGTTTCTTCTCGGTTCCCTTGGCAATCTCGTTGAGTGTCATCTTGACGCGCACACGCAGGTCGCTTCCACGCTTCACGCGCTGAGCCTGTCCACCACCGCCGCCAAAGAAGTCACCAAAGCCTCCACCGAAGCCGAAACCACCAAACAGGTCACCGAACTGGCGCAGGATGTCGTCCATCGACATGCCGCCACCATAACCGCCACCACCCATCTGCTCGCCTGAAAAGCCGAACTGATCATAGCGTGCACGCTTGTCAGGGTCACTGAGGACATTATAGGCCTCGGCAGCTTCCTTAAATTTCTCCTCGGCAGCCTTTTTCTCGGCGTCGGACTTGCCTTGCTGCTTATCGGGATGGTACTGGATGGCTAACTTGCGGTAGGCTTTCTTCAAGTCATCAGCAGTAGCGTTCTTGTCCACGCCAAGCACCTCGTAGTAATCTCTCTTCTGAGCCATAGTTCTTTATTGTGTCTATATTAACTGCCGACGACCACTTTGGCATGGCGCAGCACTTTATCATTGATCATATACCCCTTGATGGTGGTATCGACAACCTTGCCCTTCATCGAGGGGTCGGGAGCCGGGAACATCGTCACCGCCTCGTGGACATCGGTATCAAATTCCTTACCCGTCGAGTCGATAGCGGTCACATGCTGACTCTCTAAATACTTGATAAACTTATTGTAGATGAGGTCAACGCCCTCCTTGAGACTGTCCAGATCTCCGCCCTTGTTGATAGCGTCGAGTGCTCGCTCCAGATCATCAACCACGGGCAAGAGGTCACGCATGGCACTCTCGGCTCCATTCTTGATGAGATCGGCCTTTTCCTTGATGGTGCGACGACGGAAGTTCTCGAAGTCGGACATCAGGTAGAGGTATTCCTTTTTCTCATGCTCAAGCTGCTCCTGGAGTTTAGCAATAGTTGTTTCGGGGGCTTCTTCGGGGGCATTCTCTTGGGCTTCTTGTTCAGTATTCAAGTTTTCCTGTTCCTGGATTTCCTCTTGCTGAACAGCCTTTACCTCCTCGTTTTGATTCTTCTTGTTTTTTTTAGACATATCGTAGTTACGTTAAAATTCGTTTTACCTTGTTGATTCCTGCAAAAACCAGTCCAAGGCAATCAAGTCACAGTTGCAGGACAAACGTGGCGCAATCGGCAAAAGTGTCAGCCGCACGCTCTGCCAGTTTGTCACTATTGAAAAGGCCAAAAATTGTCGATCCCGAGCCCGACATGGCAGCATACAGCGCACCCGCATCCATCAGTCGAGCCTTAATGAGCCACAACTGAGGCAAAGCAGCAAATACACTGGGCTCAAAGTCATTAACCAGCAAGCCGTCCCATGACTCGACAGGACGGGTGATAAGCCAGGGCAGGCTGGTCGTTGCAGGAGCAGGAACTACCCGGCTATAGGCCGTGCGTGTATCTACACCGACTGGAGGTTTGACCAGCAGGAGGGTCTTGCCCTTGAGATCCACGTCGATGGGCGACAGCACGTCACCGATGCCAGTAGCCAGCATTGGACGATTATAGATGAAGAAGGCACAATCGGCACCGAGTGTGGCAGCCATTGATGCCAACTGGCTATCGGTCAACGACAAGTCAAACATCTTGTTGAGCATTCCCAACGCATGGGCCGCATCACTTGAGCCACCACCCAAGCCTGCGCCATCGGGGATGTGCTTGTAGAGGTGCATGGCTACTGGCGGCAAGCCGTATCGTTCCTGCATCAGGCGGTAGGCACGCATGACCAGATTCTTCTCGGGCGGGCAATCCACAGGGTTGCCATAGCACGTGAGCGACACCTCACTTCCCGGATTGGCAGATACAATCTCGAGCACGTCAGTGAGCGGAACAGGATAAAACACGGTCTCGATATTGTGGTAGCCATCGGGGCGACGTTCCACAATATTCAAGCCTAAATTGATTTTAGCATTGGGAAATGTGATCATGTCAATGGGTTTACAGGATGGGAGCAATAAGGCGAACGACCGACTCAAAGGCTTTCTGGATCAGGGGGCGCTGTTTCCATTTACCCATGCTCACGCGTGAGCAGCAGGTCAGATCGTTCTCAAAGATTGCTGTCATCTTGCGGTTAAAGTCCTTGCTATAGATGAGTGCATTGAACTCGAAGTTGTGTTCAAAGCTACGGAAGTCAAAATTGGTCGAGCCCGTAGTGACAAACTCGTCATCGACAATGACCACCTTGGCATGCATCATTGTGGGCTCATAGAAATAAATCTTGACACCCGCTTGCAGGCATTCCTTGATATAGGAGCCAGTGGCAAAGCGCAACATGGCCGAATCTGGTTTGCGGGGAATCATCAACCTCACGTCAACGCCTGCAAGGGCCGCGCTCTGCATGGCCTTGAGCAATGGATCGCTGGGGAGGAAATAGGGCGTCTGGATATACAGGTTATGCTTGGCCAGAGTGATCGCCTTGAGAAATACAAACGAGATGTTGTTCCAACGGCTGGTGGGTCCACTGCTCACCATCTGCACAAAATGGTCAAGATGTTCAGGCGAATGGTTGAAATACTTGGGAGGCTGGGTAAGCAATTCACGCGTTGTGAAGTCCCAATCAATAGCAAACGAGTATTGCAATGCGGCAACAGCCTCACCCTCGATGCGCAAGTGGGTGTCACGCCAGGCTTTCTCCTTCCTGGAACCGATCACATAGCGGTCAGCGATATTCATGCCGCCCACATAGCCCACCCTGCCGTCGATAACGGCGACCTTGCGGTGGTTGCGCCAGTTGAGGCGAAAGAAGAATCTGGTGAACGTCAGTTCCATGAACGGGTGTATATCGATACCTGCTGCACGCATCCGTTTCAATACCCGGGGCCGCATGTAGAAGGAGCCCACGTAATCATAGAGCACCTTGACTCTAACGCCATCACGTGCCTTGCTCTCCAACAGGTCAATGAGGCGTCGCCCCGTATCATCGTTCTCGATAATGAAGTATTGCAGATATATATACTCTTTTGCATCCTTGATATCACGCAAGAGTGATTCAAACTTTTCCTCACCAGTCGTGAACACCTTGATATCATTGCCTTGGAACAAGTGACGCCCTGTCAATTTATTGACCAGGGAGATCAGCTGCCGCGAGCTGTCGGCCAATCCATCCTCAAGATTAACGGCCTCGGGAAATTCATTCATGCGACGCAGCTCGCGCAAGTGGGAACGGGAGATGAGTCTCATGCCCTTGAGGCTACGGCCGAAGACCAAGTATATCACCAGGCCCACAATTGGCAATAGCACCAACACCAGCATCCAAGCCATCGACTTGACAGGGTTGCGATTCTCGCTGAGTACTACAATGATGACTGCCAGCACAGTGAGGACATACAGCACCGTGAAGATGTCATAGAGCACATTGGCGTATGGAAACAATTCAGCGAGAATCATGATTTCCCAGTAGTATAGAGGTTTCAGTTCTTTTTCAAAAAAACAATAACGGACGTGACACAGTCACGCCCATTTAACTCATTCATTTCAAACCGCTGCAAGATGTTTCACCAGCAGTGCCATCAGCGCACCACAACCTTGCGCGACCACTGGTTGCCACACTTGACGATATAGAAACCCTTGGGGAAATCCACTGCAGTGCGCATCTCAGCACTCACGCGGACTACCTTGACGAGCTGACCAGTAATCGAATATACATTAAAAGTGGCGTCACTATTGCCCGCGATGAAGACGATGCGTCCTTCTGCTCCCTGAGCAACAGGACCCGTAGTGGTCTCGACACGCTGTGGCAAGAAGTTGTCGGGCACTGGAATGGCTTGCATGCCACCCATCGCCAACAGACCCACTAATATGTAAAGCAAACGTCTCATCATGCAATTCGTTCGGTTTCAATCTGCAAAATTAATACTTTCTGCCAATAAGTCAAACTTTTTTCTCATTTTTTTCATTTTGACTGTTTAGACAAGTAAAAGTAACATGACCCACCACGATCTTTAACAAGAATTAATGCAATGATAGCTCACTGAGAGAATCAGAAAGGGTCGCCCTCGAGGAGGAACGACCCTTTCAATGTCATATCACGGTGCGACAGGCTTACCAAGCGCCACTCAAGAGGCGGTCGATAAGGACTGTCACGTCATCGATGTTCACCTTGCCATCCAGGTCACAGTCGGCGGCAACATTGCCAGCGCCAGTGCCACCGAGCAGCATGTCGATAAGCACGGTAACATCGTCGATGCTCACCTTGCCATCTCCATCCACATCACCGCGGATGACTTCACCCTGCTTGAGGATAACCTCCTTAGAGCCAGTCCAAGAGCTCTCGGTGTTGTTCACATAGTAAGCCTTCACGCGATACAGATAAGCAGTACCGGGAATCAAGCCATTGACGGTGTAGAACTTGTCGGGGGTAATACCCTCGATGAGACGATACTCGGTGTCACCAGTCTCATGGGCTGCGTTGAAGGCAAAGGGCTCTGGATCGGTAATCTCACCACCGTAAATCTTGATGGACTGGATTTCAGGATAATAGCCCGAGGTAAACTGAACATATCCGTTGTCACCCACCTCAAGAACGACAAGATAAGTGTCAAGTTCCTTGGCCAGAACCACAGTTTCAGACTCCATGTCGGTAGCCACGTCAATCGTGGTGTTGGCGCCCTTGGTATAAGCCTTGGCATTGATAATTACGCTCACCTTGTTGTAGCCTGCCATGTCACAGTTCACCTTGATCACAGCATTGCGGCCTGGTGAGAGGAAACCACCGTCCAGGTACAGGTTGTTACCCGTGAAGGTCCAACCCTCGGGCATATAGTTAGCAGCATCCGAAGCATGGTTGGTGCTCTCACTGGGGACGTTGCTCCAGTCGGCCTCGGTGAGCAGGTTCACATCGGGCTTCACTTTCACCTCGAGTGTGTAGCTGGTCACATTCTCGGCAGGAGTATTGTCAGTCCAGTCAGCACGGAAAGAGGTAGCAGTAACAGCCTCCTCGGCTGGGGGCAGCAGGACAGGACGATACAGCTCATAGTCGGACGAGCCATGCAGGGTAACTACAAAGGGATCAACACCAGGAGTGTTAACGGTTACAGTTGCGGTATATTCGCCTTCAGCCTTGGGGGCATAGGTCACGTTGATGGCCTGGGCAACCCTGCCGTCAGCATCGGGAGCAATGCTGTTCTTGTCGATGCTGAAAACATTGTTCTCGTCGTTCAATGTCACGGTCACATTGCCCTCCAGGTTGCGGCCAGTGAGGGTGAACCTTGAAGTTGCGGTATTGTTCTTAAAGCACTCCATCGACAACTCGCTCTTGTCACTCTTGAGGCGCGGAGCCTTGATGGGAGGCTGAATGCCGATTACCATCTGCTGATACTGGTTGAACACCGAACCACCACCATTGAATGCGTTGAGCGCATAGAAGTTGTTGGAATCACCACTCCAGCCGAAGTTGATGTGATACTTGTTGGTAGTAGCATCATAGCCATCAACGTTGAAGGCGTGGCCACCGCCAAAGAAACCACCAGCGATAGCACAGAAGACGATGGGACGTTCCTCAGCAAGCTCGGTCTGGATCAATTGAGCCCACTCGGCATCGGTATAGAGAGTCGTACCACCAGAGTAAGAACTGGTCTTCTTGACGACGCGCACGGTCTCCTCATCATAGCCGAAGAACTTGAACGCATCGGCGATCAGGGAAACGCTATCAGCATTAACACCGCTACCGCCAGCAGCGCTGGTACCATATTCCATGCGTTCGGCCTGGCCTACATAGCGCATCAGGGTAGCGACGGCATTGGCTTGAGCCGTATTATAACCACTGGTATAACGGTCCAGCATATTATCCCAGTCAAAGGTCACAGGAGGCAAAGCAGCGACGTTGACATAGGTCGAGCCACCCCATGACGAAGTGCTCAACGTGCACCTGTAACCAGGCACCTGGGGAGTCTCAAAGTCGGGATACTTCCAGTAATGGAACACCATTGCTGCCGAGGTTGCAGGGCAACCCGTCAGGCACTGGTTTCCACTAATGACGCACTGGTTCCAATAGGGAGCTTCCTGGTCCCAAAGGGCTGTCAGCAACGGTTCAACGCTGGCGATGCGCAGCGATGGAGCCATCATTGACGGGGTCTCTACCCTCATGCCCTCATGAGCCTGGAGGTACTCAATCTGCTCCTTGTAGGTAGCCAGCCATGCCTTCATGTTACAGGGAATCGTGTTGATGTCCAGAGGGCGGTCACCATAGCCCAGGATGCGCTCGGCACGGTCATCACCCGATACAATCACATAGCCATTGCTGGAATTGAAGATATAATACACAGCACGATCCAGCATCTTGGAGTTCATCTCGGCATGAGCAAGTTTCATTTCACCCGAGATGGGAGCACGTAGTTTACCACCATACAGCTTCTGCTGTACAAAATTCTGGGCTTCGGCCTGAGCTGTCCTCACATCGACAGGAGAAGCCGAAAGTTGAATTGCCGCAAACAAGACTGCGGCACACAGTAAGATTCTTCTCATAAATTATAAATTAAATAATATATTGATTAATAAGTTGTTAAGTTTCATGCTTCAGGTAGGTGATGTTGATTATCAACGTCATGGCACAATGCCACAACGTCAAATGATTGGCAAATATACGTTAAAAACAGATTATCAGCAACATTTTTGCAATAAAATCGTGATTAATCAGTCGTTTTGCCACCACAGCAACAACAAAGCCACAAGTGCAGCAACAACATATCATGGGGCATGGAAACCGATTTTCCATGCCCCATGAGTCAATACTTGATAACGGCCCTTCTATCGATTGCTTGACAGCAGTAGGTCGATGAGGGATGTCACATCGGCAATCGTCACACTGTCATCTCCATTGACGTCGCCACAGATAGCGCATGCGCCACTACCACTGCTCAACAGGTAATCGATCAGCGCCGTCACGTCACTGATGCTCACTGTGCCATCGTGATTGACATCACCTGCTTGATAACCATGTCCAGCACCCTCGACAAGAGTCACAATCTGGTCATTGCTCCAATCGCTCTCAGTGCCATCAATGTAATGAGCCTTGACGTGATAGAAGTAAGTGCCGCCTGATCCAAGGCCGTTGACCGTGTAATGCTTGTCAGTAATACCCGTGATCAAGCGATAATCGGCATCACCGCTCTCGGTAGCCTTGAGTGTAGCTGTTCCCGTGGCATCGCCAGCATAGATCTTGATGGCCTGAATCATCGGATAGTAGCCAGCCTTGAACTTAATCTGGTCACCCTCGGCACAATCCAGAACAACAGCTGTGGAGGCATAGGAGAACGGCAATTCGATGGTCTCACTGGCCATGCTGGTCGAGATGGTCAGTTCTGAAGGGTCGCCCCAGGAGCCATAGCTGCGGGCGGTCACCTCGACAGTCACCTTGTCATAACCCTTGAGGTGGAGCGCATCGGTGGTGATAACACTGTTGCGGCGAGGCATGATGCAACCGCCCTCCAGGTTGAACTCCGAGCCAGTGAAGCCCCAGCCCTCAGGCAGATAATCGGTGGCATGAGAAGCCTGGTTGGTGGGCGTTTCCTTGGGCAGATCGCTGAAGTCGGCTTCCTCAAGAAGGATATAATCAGGCTTAGCATAAACCTCGAGGGTATAGTCAGTCACGTTCTGAGCAGGCGTTTCGTCGGTCCAGTCAGCACCGAAGGAAGTCAACGAGATGTTACTCTCATCGGCGGGCAACATCACGGGCTGATAGATCTCAAGCGGTGTAGAGCCGTGGATAGTAATGGTCATGGGGTCGGCCCCATCGCTGGTACAAACGATAGTGGCAATATCATTGCCAACCGTTTTCGGTGAATAGGTTACTGTGATATCCAGACCAGCCTCGGCAGCATCCATTTCTATTGTCGTGACATCGATGGCAAACACACCGTTATCATCATTGAGCGTCAAGGTCACATCACCCGTCAGATTGGTTCCTTTGAGACTGATGGTGGCTGAAGAAGGCTTGCCCAAATAAGCCATCATGTCAAGGTCGCCAGGATAGGCCTGCAGACGGGGGTTCTGATAACCCTCGGGCGGCTGGATGCCGATCACCATCTGCTGGCCGGTACCGAAGGTGTAGTCATTATAGGTAAACGCATTGATGGCAAAGTAGCCGTTTCCCCTGCCATTCCATCCCCAGTTGATGTGGTAGGTGTCGTCAGTGGCATCATAGCCATCAATATTGAAGGCATGGCCCGAACCTGTCATGTTGTCATAGGCACAATAGACGATAGGACGGCCTGCCGTGAGCTCGGTCTGCATGAGAACGGCCCACTGGGCATCGCTGTAATTGGCATAGCCCAGGTCATCGGTCTTGAAAAGCAACTGGGCATTCTGGTCGTACTCAAAGAACTTGACCGCGCGCAGGATATCATTGCCATAGGCACCACTACCACTGATGGTGTAGTCCATCTCCTCGACTTGACCGATGTAGCGCATCAGGTGGGCAACGGCAGCAGCCTGCTGCTCATTATATTCACCTTCAACATAGTTGTTGAGCATATTGGCCCAGTCAAAAGTCGTAGGCGGCAACTCGGGCAATACGGTGGCATAGGTGGGCATCGTGTAGGACGGAGCAGCGGGTGTCTGCTGCTTGGGGTACTTCCAGTAGTGGAAGACCATCGAGAGCGAGGTGGCAGGACAACCCGTGTAGCACGTGTCGCTACCGAAGACGGGACACTCGTTCCAGTAAGGGGCAGCTTGGCTCCAGTTGGCTGACAGCATCGGGGAGACCGACTGTCCTGCACGCTTCGGGGCATTCACTTTCAAATCAGGATGAGCCTGCAGGTACTCTATCTGGTCCTTGTAGAGCGAGAGCCAGTAGCGCATGTTGGCGGGCATGTTGTTCACGTCAAGAGCTTGGTCACCGTGGGCGAGAATCTGCTGACCACGGTCTTCGCCCGAGACGATGACAAACGCGCCGTCGCTATTGAAAATGTAATAGACTGGTGCTGTGGATGTAGAATTTTTTTCAACACGGGCGAGCTTGAGGCTGCTGTGGGCCGATGCCATCATGTGGCCCTTCGTGGCCTGGTTGATAAGGAAACGTTGTGCCTGAGCCAGCGCTTCAGTTTCATCGACATTAGCCGACCACAACTGTGTTGCCGTCAGCAAGAGGGCGGCAAGGAAAAGGATTTTTTTCATGTAGTGTCTGTTAAAGTTTATGTTAATCTTATCGGGTGCAAAGGTAATACAATCTTGACAACCACAAGGACAAAAAGCGTGACAAGAAGGTTGTCCCTGCTCCTGCCACGCTCTTGCCAAGTCTTGTGTTTATCGATTTAGTTGCCCGACAACAACAAGTCAATCAGGGCTGTGACATCTGAGATGGTCACGTCGCCACTGGCATTAACATCGGCACAGATGGCGCATGCACCATTCTCACCGCCCAGCAGATAGTCAATCAACGAGGTGACATCATTAATTGCCACTTTACCATCATGGTTCACGTCACCCAAGTCATAGCCATGAGGAGCAGGACCATTGTCCACCAGCGTAACCGTCTCCATGTTACTCCAAGCGCTCTGGGTACCATTGACGTAATGGGCCCTTACCCTGTAGTTGAAGGTACCGCCCTCAGTCAGATTGTTGACGGTGTAATACTTACTGGTAATGCCGGTGATTACACGGCTATTCTCGTCACCATCCTCGACGGGAAGGGTGAACACCCTCTTGGCAGCACTGGCAGTGGCGCTGTAGATGTCCACTTGAGTCACAACCACTCGCTTGGTGTTGGAGCCATCGCCACCGGTGATGATCACTTGCTGCTCGGCGTTGGCCTCGCAGTTCAGGACAAAGGTATATATCTGCTCGGCAGTCACGACAGCACTCTGGACGCTGTTACCACAGGCGACGGTAACGGGTACGTCGCTGTCGTCGCTATCGGCACTCTGATAGGGTTTCATGGTGAGCATAACGGTCATCTTGCCACCGCTCTGGGTCATGTCGAGTGCGGGGGTCGTGAGCGTGCCCACACTGCCGCCGCCACCCAGACGGACGCCGCCGCGGGCCTCATAGGCATTATAGCACTGCCATCCAGCGTTAGAAGCGACACTGGTCATCTTCTTGATGGGTGTTGACGAATTAGAGTTAGCATAGGGGAAGCTCTCGCTGAATACCAATTCATACACACCGGGCTCGCTGCCGTCATCGGTATTTACCTCCAGGGTGTAGCTGGCGACGTTCTCGACGGGAGTCTCGTCGGTCCAGTCGGCACGGAACGAGGTCAAGGTGACGTGGTTCTCGTTGGCGGGCTGCATCACGGGGTCATAGGCCTCGATGGGTGCGGGCGGCTCGATGCCCATCACCATCAGCTCACCCAGGCTGTAGCTGTAGCCCTGGTTATTGAAGGCGCGCAGTGCGAAGTAGCCGTTGCCGGTGCCGCTCCAGCCCCAGTTGATGGAGTACATGCCAGTCGAGGCGTCATAGCCGTCCACATTGAAGGCATGACCATAGAAGGAGTTGTAGGCGTTGCTGTAACTGTAAGCGCAATAGACCACGGGGCGGCCAGCGGCGAGTTCGTCCTGGAGCATCACACTCCAGTCGGCATCGTTGATGATCATGTTCTCGCCATGCGTGTCAAAGTTGAGCGTGGCCTTGTACTCGACACGGGCATCCACATAACCGAACAGATGGCAAGCCCTGAGGATATCATCTTCCCATGCCTCACTGCCCTCGTTGGTGTAATCCATCTCCTCGGCCTGACCGATGTAGCGCATGAGCCATGCCACGGCATTCCTCTGGACATCGGTGGCGCTGTAATTGTAAGTGGGCAACATGTTAGCCCAGTCAAATGTGGTGGAAGGCAAGGCAGAAAGCACGAAACCACGAGTGCGGGTGGTATATCCAGGCACCTCGGGCGTGGGCTGGGTGGGATACTGCCACTTGTAGAACACCTGAGCCAGCGACGTGGTTGCGCAGCCCGTCAAGCCACGGCGGTCACCGTCCATTGGGCACTGATTGTAATAGGGATAACCTTGGTCCCACTTGGCCTCGAGCATCGGTTCGACACTCACAACATCGGCCTTGATCGCGGGTTTCTGCACCTTCATGCCTGGACGGGATTGCAAGAGTTCAATCTGAGCCTTATAGTTTCTGAGCCAGAAGCGCATGTTCTCGGGTAAGTTGTTCATGCTGCCCAAGGGCTCATTGCCATAAGCAAGAATCTCCTGGGCACGGTCATCACCAGCCACGATAACAAAACCGTTATCGGTGTTGACGACATAGTAGGCAGCCTTGTTGGCATTGGAGGAATTCAGTTCCTGATGCACCCACTGGATGGAGGGAGCAGCTGCGTTGAAGCCTTTTTTGCTGGCCTGGCTCATCAAGAAGCGTTGTGCCATCGTTCGAGCAGTCGATGCATCAACATCGGCTGCCATCACTTGCATCGCCACAAAGGTGAGGGCGACAAGAAGTAGCATCTTTTTCATAAAAAGTGAATGTTTAGAAATTAAATTGGTGTTAGTTTTTATTCCGGTCAAAATGTGCATAATACATTACAACGATGACAAAGGTATAGATAATTCCACAATTAAGTAGAAAATGAGAAGAATTACTTATCAAAAACTATTATTTTCCCAACCATTTTCCTTATATTTCAAGCAAAACACAGGCTCGAGTGCACGCCATGTACACCCGAGCCCCGTATTTCAAGTCATGCAGGATCATTCATCAATTGCCAGCAAGCAGCCTGTCGATGAGAGTAGTGACATCTGCAATGGCAATCTGGCCGTCACCATCGACGTCGGCACAAATCTCGCAAGCGACATTACCACCCAGCAGACCATCGATCAATGCAGTCACATCGCTGATGTTTACCGACCCGTCGTGATCCACGTCTCCGACCTCATAGCCATGACCATTCTCGAAGAGGGTTACCCGCTGGCTATTGCTCCAGCGTCCCTGGGTGCCATCGCTATAAAGGGCCTTCACCTTGTAGAAGAATGTGCCAGCCTCAGCCAGATTCTTGACAGTATAAGACTTGTCGGTAATACCCGTGATGAGGCGATAATTGGCATCACCCTCCTCGTTAATGGCACGGAGAGAATTGAGCTCGTTCACATCACCCACATAGACCTTGATCATCGCCATATCAGGCGAGAAATAGTTATCGGTGGAGGTGATGGTGATCTTTTCACCCTCACTGGCGGTCACCACCCAATTATAGGTCTCACTCGAGTTGAACTGGTGGGAGACAGATGCCGTCTGGTTGGATCCGACAGTCAAGTCACCACTACCGTAAGAGCCAGCTACGGTTGTAATCCGCATCGTGAACACTTCATTGGTGTAGCCCTCGGGAACGGTATAAGCGATATAGCCATCGTAGGAATAGTTGCTGAAGTAAACCGCACCATGACCACCATGAACGCTGTTGCCGCTCCAGGGAGCCGTGAGGGTAATATCCTCGTAGCTACCAGGATACTTACCGCCATCGATGGAGTCAAGCAACTCTACAGCGGGACGGGTGGACACCTCGAGGGTGTAGCTGTCCACGTTCTTGGCAGGAGTCTCGTCGGTCCAGTCGGCACGGAATTGTGTCAAGTTGATAGCAGCCTCGTCGGCAGGCAGCATATAGGGAACATAGGTCTCAAGAACAGCCGTTCCGTTAAGGGTGATGGTCTTGTCCTCTGCCCCAGGGTTGCTCAGCGTGATGGTTGCGGTGTGGGTGCCGCTGGTAGTGGGTGCATAGGTCACAGTGATGACCTTGCCAGCTTCCTGCTCACTGACGGCTACGCTGCTTGCATCCATCGTGAACATGCCCGACTCGTCGTTAAGCGACAGGGTGATGGCACTTGTAAGTTCATTACCCTTAACGGTGAAGGTTGCCGTGGCGGTCTTTTCCACATAGGCATTCATATCCAGTTTGGATGTATTTACCTTGATGCAAGGCCCCTGGACGGGTGGCTGGATACCCATAATCATCTGCTGCTCGATGTCAAAGGTCATACCCCCCGATGAGAAGGCATTGAGGACGAAATCGCCATTGCCGTCACCGCTCCAGCCCCAATTCACGTGATATGTATTGTCGCTGGGGTTATAGCCATCGACGTTGAAGGCATGTCCACTCCAGCCATACCACGACGAGTAATCATATCCACAATAAACGACAGGACGGCCCTCATAGAGCTCATTCTGCAGCAAGGCGGCCCACTCGTCATCATTATAATAGGTAGCGGTATCGGTACCGTAATCATCGGTGCGCGTTTTGTATTCCAGATGCGCCATCTCCTCATCGTAGCCGAAGAACTTGACGGCACGCAGGATATCTTCACCCATTGCTCCACTGGCACTGGGCGTGTAATCCATTTGTTCCTCTTGACCCACGTAGCGCATCAACCACGCTACAGCATCAGCCTGGGCAGTAGTATAGCTGCCCGTGTACTTGTCAAGCATGTTGTCCCAGTCAAAGGTGATAGAGGGCAGGGGTTCGACCTGGAAACCATAACTGTTGTTGGTATAACCCTCGACTTCGGGCGTGGGATCGGTAGGATACTTCCAGTAGTAAAACACCATCGACAGTGAAGTGGCGGGGCAACCGGTCAAGCAGAGCGAGCCGTTATAGGTGGGACAATGGTTGTAATAGGGCGCACTCTGGTCCCACTCGGCAGTGAGTAGGGGCTCAACCTTGCCGGCATTGAGATTTCTACTCAACTTGGGCTGGTCAACAGCAAGACCTGGGTGAGCCTGGAGATACTCAAGCTGTTTCTTATAGGTACTAAGCCAGAACTTCATATTGTCGGGCATGCGCTTCAAGTCCAATGGGCGGTCGCCATGGGCAAGAATTGTCTGAGCACGATCATCACCCGAGACAATCACAAATCCCCGGTCGGAATTAAAGATGTAATACACTGCTTGAGCAGCACGGGTGGAATTTGACTCAATGTGAAGCAGCTTGACGCCATTGGCTGGCAGTGCGGCAAGACGTTTGTCCTTAGCCATGTTCTGCAAGTAATTGACTGCTTTGGCCTGGGCTGTGGCCAAACTGACATCAGCCGCCGAGACTTGAATTACGGTCATCAACAAAGTGACCAGAAGGAATAATTTTCTCATAAATAATTGGTTTTATGGTTATTACATAATGACAAATAGTTGCATCTACTTTCTATACTGTCGCAAAGTTAAACAAAATACAATAATAAGCAACCGTTTTAGGTAATTAATTGGAAAAAATAGGAAAACTGTTTCAAACTGTCATCAAAAAGCTCGACGCACACAAGTGCGTCGAGCTTAACTATTGTATTATATCAACAAGAGATCTCCTATTAATTTCCGGCAAGCAGTTTATCAATAAGAACAGTGACATCGGCTATCGTCACTTGGCCATCGCCATCAACGTCGGCACTTGTCTCGCCCGAGGTATTGCCACCCAACAGGCTATCGATCAATGCGGTCACGTCCTCGATGTTCACTTGCCCATCATGGTTGACGTCACCACACTGGTAATTGTCGCCACTACCCGTCAGAGTCACACTCTTGCTCTTGCTCCAAGCGCTGTGAGTGCCATCGATATACCAGGCCTTGACCCTGTAATAGAATGTGCCCCCTGCCGTGAGTCCAGTGACGGCATAGTGCTTGTCGGTCAAGCCAGTGACGAATCGGCTTTCGGCATCACCCTCCTCGCTGATAGCACGCAGGGTGGGTGTATCGAGTTCGCCAGCGTAGACCTGAATGCTCTGCAGCACGGGGAAACCGCTCTTGCCAGCAATGGTCACCTGTTCCAACTCATTGCAGTCGAGAACAGCGACATAGCGGGTGAACGGAGCGCCACCTGGGGCTACAATCTCGTAGCTATCAACTCCCGTCGAAATGGTGATCTTGGAGCTACTCTGCGACATCGATGACTTGGCAACCACAACAATCGTCATCTTCTCGTAACCAGCCAGATCATAGAGCGGAGTAGTGAAGGCGCTCTTGCTGTTGATTGAGACGCCTGCTTCCTCATACCACAAGCCAGTACCATCAAATGTCCAGCCCTCGGGCAGCAACGCCTCGGGATAGTCGGCAAAGTTGCCTGAGACCTCATGGAGAACGCTCCAGTCAGCCTCACCGACGAGGGCCACACCGGGCTTGGTGTTCACCTCAAGGTCGTAGCTGACAACGTACCTATCGAGCGTCTCATCAGTCCAGTCGGCACGGAATTGCGTCAAGCCAATATAATTCTCGTCGGGCTCCAGCACCACGGGTCTGTAGGTCTCGAGCGAGGCCACACCATTGAGTGTGATGGTCACAGCCTCGGCATCAGGACTGCTCAGGGTAATGCTGGCGTTATGGTTGCCGCTCATCTTGGGAGCATAGGTAATGGTGATGAGTTTACCCGAGTCGGCGTCAGCGATGGCAATGCGGTCAACGTCGACTGCAAATGCGTCATTCTCATCATTAAGTGTAACGGTAATATCGTCCTGGAGTTCTTTTCCCTTCACGAGAACGGTGCTCGTAGCCGTTTGCTCGGCATAAGACTTCATCTCCACATTATAGGCATTGACCCTGATAGTGGGTGATATAATGGGAGGCTGGATACCCGTGATCATCTGTTGCTCGATGTTGAAGGTATAATCCCTATAGGAGAAGGCATTCAACGCATAATCGCCATTACCGATGCCACTCCAGCCGAAGTTTACATGATAGGTATTGTCCGCGGAGTTATAGCCATCCACATTGAAGGCGTGGCCACTCCATCCGCGCTGGTCATTGTAGTCATAGGCACAATAGACCACTGGGCGACCCTCATAGAGCTCCTTCTGCAACATCTCGGCCCAATCCTCGTCGCTGATGAGCTGGTCTGTCTCGTTGCCATAGCTGTCGGCAATCGACTTGGTCACCAGTTCGGCCTCATCGTCATAGCCAAAGAACTTGACAGCCCTCAAGATGTCGGTGCCCAAGGCGCCACTGCCCTCGGGGCTATAGCTCATGTGCTCCTCTTGACCGATGTAACGCATCAGCCACGCCACGGCATCGGCCTGGGCTTCGGTGTATTCAACGTCCTCATACCTGTCAAGCATATTGTCCCAGTCAAATGTGATAGAGGGCAATGCGGGTAAGCGGTCACCATTCTCCAGATTAACGTAGCTCTCTACCTCGGGAGTGGGATCCTTAGGGTATTTCCAATAATAAAACACCATCGACAACGACGTGGCAGGGCAACCTGTCAAGCTATACTCGCCATTATACATCGGGCAGTGATAAAAATAAGGCTCGGCCTGGTCCCATTCGGCAGTCAGCAACGGGGCTATGGTAGTCGTCGTCAAGCGCTTACCGCGTTTGGGCTTCTCGACCACCAAGCCTGGATGGGCTTGGAGGAACTCAATCTGGCGCTTGTAGGTGCTGAGCCAATATTTCATGTTGTCAGGCATGCGGCTCAGGTCCAGAGGTCGTTCGCCGTGGGCAAGAACTTCCTGGGCACGATCATCACCAGCGACAATGACAAAGCCGTTATCACTGTTGAAAATGTAATAGGTAGCCACATTAACCTGGCTGGAATTGGGTTCGGTGTGCAGTAGCCTCAAGTTGACGGGCAAACCTGCAAGGCGCTTACCAGACGCATCACGCTCGATAAAGCGCTGGGCAGTGGCTTGGGCTGTCGCCAGATCTACTAAGGCTGCCGAAGCCTGCATCACTGCCAATACTAACAGCGAGGCAAAAAACAAGACTTTCTTCATAATTGGTTTAGTTAATATTGTATTAATGAATTGATTGATAGTTAATGATCAGTGCCAGTTTATATGCACAGGGTTTCAAAAAACGTGCGAATTTATTCAAATTTCTCAGACAGTGCAACTTTTCTTGACATGAAATCATAATAATCCTTACAAAAAACGCCTGAGGGGTGTTACCTCAGGCGTTTTTTAAAATGGATTTATGTCAATCATCAATTACCGCTGAGCAGCATATCGATGAGCGCTGTAACATCAGCGATGGTCACACCACCCTGACCATTAACATCGCCCTCGACAGGAGCCGCACTGGCATCCGACAACAGGTAGTCGATCAGCGCAGTAACGTCGGCAATGGTCACGTTGCCATCGTGGTTTACGTCACCAACTTGATAGGCGGGAGTATTGTCCACCAGGGTTACCTCCTCAACATTACTCCAAGCGCTCTCGGTGCCATCGTTGTAGACAGCCTTCACCTTGTAGCGGAAAGTGCCATTAGCGTTAAGGCCGTTGACAGTGTAGAACTTATCGGTGATACCCGTGATAATGCGGGATGAAGCGTCACCCTCCTCGGTAGCACGCATCTGCGGAGCGGTAACTTCACCAGCATAAATCTTGATGGCCTGAATTGTGGGGTAATAAGCGTTAGCGTAGAACTCAACCTGATCATTTTCAGCGCAATTCAAGACAAAGGTGTAATCGGTATAACCCGAGGACAGCTCCAAATACTTCTGATCAATGCTGGTCTTAACTGTAATGGTGGAATTGTACCAGGGAGAATAGTTCTTTGCCCTCATGACAATGGTAACCTTATCACAACCAGCGAGGTCAAGGACATCAGTCTTAATGTAGCTTTCACTTGTGATTGCGATACCACCTTCATCAAAGAAGATGGAATAATCACCTACGGTCCAGCCCTCAGGCAGATAATCTTCGGCATTGCCCGATGCTGTGCTCCAATCCACATCAACAAGCACGCCACCAGCACCTGGTTTCTCCTTCACCTCGAGGGTGTAGCTGGCAACATTCTCAGGCACAGTCTGGTCAGTCCAGTCGGCGCGGAACGAGGTGGCAGTGATCTTGCTCTCATCGGCGGGGAGCATCACGGGATCATAGACTACGAGAGGTGCGTTGGTAGCAGTGCCCACGAGGTGAACCACCTTGTCGGCAGCGCCCTCACTGCTCAGGGTAATAGTGGCAGTGTGTGTACCCACGGCCTGGGGAGCATAGGTCACAACAATGGAGGCATTACCGGCATCGTCAAGAGCGATAGAGGTAACATTGATAGAGAAGACATCGTTCTCGTCGTTGAGAGCCACACTGATGCCCTCGGTCAGATGTTGACCATTGACAGAGATGGTGTCGGTAGCGGTTTCTCCAGCATAGCATTCCATTGACACGTCCTGAGTGCTAACCAAGATGCGGGGATCGGTCGAAAAACCAGGAGGCTGAACGCCACCGAAGAAGATGGGCCAGAAGTCGTAAACGATCATCCAACCATCAGTTGAGAATGCATTGAGTGCATAATAGGTGTTCAACGACGGATTCATACCGAAGTTAACATGATACATGTCGGTCTCAGCATTATAGCCGTCAACATTGAAGGCATGGCCACCCAGACCGGTTGAGTCAGACGACATGTCATAAGCACAATAAATCAGTGGACGGCCGGCACGCAACTCAGCCTGAATTGCTTCAGCCCATTCTTCATCATTGTAATACTCTTCTTCGGTATATGCACCCTGGCTGAGTTCTTCTTGAGTATCAGGAGAGTCACACTTCTTCACGATGTTAGCGCCCTCGTCAAAGCCGAAAGTATTGATCGCGGTAAGAATCTCAGGATTTCTGGTACCAGTCTTGTCGGTATTATAGTCCACATGCTCAGCCTGACCCACATAACGCATCAGGTAAGCGATAGCATCCTCATTCACCTGGGGCAGTCGGTCAAGATCCACTCCATAGTAGGTGTCATACATATTATCCCAATCAAAGGTGTATTCGGGTAATGCCGACACATTAATGCCTGAATCCTCACACTTGTAAGCGGGCAGCGCAGGTGACGTAGTGGGATATTCCCAGAACCTCATCACTTGAGCCAGAGCCACTGCGGTGCAGCCCACCTTGCAATAAGTGGAACCCACCTTGGGGCACTGCTTGTTATAAGGCTTATCCTGAGCCCAAGCGGTTTGCAGCATGGGTTCAACAGAAACGCCACGGGTATTGGCGATTTTCTTCACGACCAGTCCAGGATGAGCCTGGAGGTATTCCATCTGCTTCTGATAGATGTCGAGGAAGTATTGTACTGCCTCGGGAAGGTCGTTAAGGCTGGATAGAGAGCCATCACCATAGGCGAGGACTGCCTTGGCGCGGTCATCGCCAGAGACGATGACGTAACCACGGTCGGTATTGACGATGTAGTAAGCAGCCTGTGTGGCATTGCTTGAGTTCTTTACCGCATGGGTCCACTTGACAGTGGGTGCCGAGGTCATAAAGCGACCTTTAGCGGTCTGGCTCATCAGGAAACGCTGTGCGGACTGCTGAGCAGAAACAAGGTCAACATTGGCTGCCGTGAGTTGCATAGCTGCAAACACGAGTGCAATTAATACAAGAATTTTTTTCATAAAAGAAGGTATAAAATAGTTGATAAAAATGATAGTCACTGATGGGTTCTTATGAAGTAGTTTATCCTGATAAGCTAATGAAGACTAACTGGTTTCATCATCTTAAAAGCGCGCAAATATAACTAAAATATCATAACTATACAATTCTTTTCAATAGATTATTCCCGAAAGGCCTGCTAATCACCATTCTCAACAGTGGAAGTGAGCCCTATACAAACAACACAACCGCCAGTAGAGTTGTTGACGGTTGTGAGTTATCAGATGATAAACTTGTTCTCTGAATCTTATAGTCTGAAGTTGATGGGCAGCACCACGCGGACGGGAACGGCATGCTTGCCTACCTTGCCGACGCTCCACTTGGGCATCGCGCTGATAACACGGATGGCCTCGCGGTTGAGGCTCTCGTCGCCAGCGCCACGCAGCACGCGCACGTCGCTCACCCTGCCGTCGGTACCCACAATGAAGCTGCACAACACACGCCCCTGGATACCCTTCTTGTAAGCATGATAGGGATACTCGCGGGTCTTGTTGACAAAATTGATAAGCCCACGCTCGCCGCCAGGAAACTGGGGCTGGATGTCCACATAGTCAAATTCATAGACCTCCATATAAGACCGCTTGGACTGTGGATTGACGGTAGTGACGTGACGCACCTGTGCTACCATGGGCAACACCATCGCAAGCGTCATCATTGTCAATAATCCAAAACGTAATTGCTTGAGCATAGGCGATTTAGTTTATCATTTCAACCATGAAAAGCAGGGCAATCCCAGCGATTCACCCCGCAAATATAGAGTTACGATTGCAAACTTCAAAATGTTTTAATTTATTTTTGTAAACAATTAGCATTGTTTCAGCCTTTTTGACTAATTGACGCAAATTTCAAAAAAAATGTAAAAGTTTTCAATTATAGTTCAGATTATTAGAAAGGAGAGGCACTATCCAGGGTGATGGAATCACCCGAAGCTGGATGAATCAATGTAATGGACCTGGCATGGAGCATCAGACGGGTCGAAGCGGTGCCGTAGAGGCGGTCCCCCACAATGGGGCAGTTCAAACCCAGGGGATGGGAGCAGTGGACGCGCAACTGGTGGGTGCGGCCTGTGAGTGGCTCAAGGGCGATGAGGGTGTGACCGTCACGGCGCTCCAGCACACGGTAACGGGTCACGGCAGATTTACCCAATTCACGATCGACCCGCTGGCGGGGACGGTCATCCACATCGGGTCGCAGGGGCAGATCGATAATACCACTGTCACGTGACACAATACCGTCGAGCACAGCGATATATTGTTTCTTGATAGTATGGGCTTCAAATTGTTGTTGCAGTGCCTTGTGGGTCATTTTGTCCTTGGCAAACAACACAAGACCCGAAGTTTCTTGATCCAAGCGATGCACCACGATAGGACCATTCGCTTCAGGATGAGCCGTTCGGTAGCGGGTATATAAAGAGTCCTCAAGCGCCTTGCCTGGCACAGTAAGCATCCCTGACGGCTTATTGAGCACCGTGAGCCACTGGTCATCATAGACGATATCTATCCCATTGTCGCCACTCACGGGCTGCTCCAGCGGATTGTCATCCACATCCAGCCCTTGAAGCATAAAGTCCAGAATGGGCTTGCACTTGCTGCGACAAGCGGGATAGAAATGGCCATGATGACGAACCTCGCCCACTGGCGAAGCACCCCACCAGAACTCGGCCATGCACAAGGGACACAAACCATTATTGAAAGCGTAATTGAGTAAACGCGGAGCACAACACTCCCCTGCCCCTGCTGGTGGTAATGTTCCTAACGGCTTGAACACCTCGACCAGGTCACGGCGCTCACCACGGGCGTTACTCACGACAAAAAGCCTGAAAATGCGTTCCTGCAATGCCTCACTCATAGCCTTACGACGGGCCTTTAAGCCGTCAATGTGTCGTCTGAAACTGGCGATTTCATCGACAATTTGATTCAAAATGGCCTGATGATGCTGACGGATGCGTCGCAATTCAGCCTTCTCAAAGCGGCTCTGATTCAGGAGCGCCTCCTGCTCATCAGCAGTCAAGTTTCCCGACTGGCGGTGTGCATCTCGTTCCTGCTTGTGCCGAGCCATCAATGACTTAAAAGCGCCGATTTCATCGGACATCAGCTGTAGCGCTAAGGCTTCGCGACGTTTCATTTCTGCGAGTTCGGGTGAATGTTCCAAGCGCTCCACCTCATGATTGATTGCCGTGATCTGAGCCTCTCCACGCTTGAACTCGCCTTGAGGATCAAGCAGGTCATAAACAGGCGGCACAAAGAAGTCGTGATGCACGTTGCCCGCCAAGTTACCCGAGAAAGCTGCAAGATAGCCCAGATGCCCCTCGCCATCCTGTGCCACAAGGATTCCTAACATCTTTCCCGCAGCCATTTCGTCGGCCCAATCGACACGTGAAGCGACATACCGCTTCACCTGCTCTACCGCCATGAGCGCCAATGGATGAGGCTCGTAGCAGAACGGACAGGTGAAACGCTGTGGCAATTCCATTGCAGCCACATCACCTTCTAACCGATGGAATTTATCAATCATGACCGCAAAATTATAGTTTTTTATCGTGGATTGTGATGATTCGACACAATAATTGCTGTATATTTGCAACGTAATCCATCAAAATCCGATATAGAATATGCCTAAAGATCCTTACATGAAGTCACAATACGTGAACACGATGCTCAAAGCCAACAATATGGACTTGAAAACATACTGCACGTCGTCGGGAACAGATATGGTCAAACTTCAGTCCAAATTGGGACAGACCGGCATCAGTTATGATTCCACCAACCATCAATTCAAACTATAAAGGAAATGGCTACAATGAAATTTATCTCGTGGAACGTCAATGGCCTACGCGCAGTGGTAGGTAAAGGATTTAGTGACATCTTCAAGGAGTTGGACGCCGACTTCTTCTGCCTGCAAGAGACCAAGATGCAACAGGGGCAACTGGATCTGGAATTTGAAGGTTACCATTCCTACTGGAACTATGCCGACAAGAAAGGTTACTCGGGCACTGCCATCTACAGCAGGCATGAGCCACTGAGCGTGACCTGTGGCCTGGGGATCGACGAGCACGACCACGAGGGGCGCGTCATCACCCTGGAAATGCCCGATTTCTACCTCGTGACCTGCTACACGCCCAACAGCCAGGACGGATTGCGCCGGCTGGATTACCGCATGACGTGGGAGGACGCATTCCGCGCCTATCTGATGGAATTGGATAAGAAGAAACCCGTCATCGTGTGCGGCGACCTGAATGTGGCCCACCAGGAGATTGACTTGAAGAATCCCAAGACCAACCGCAAGAACGCAGGTTTCACCGACGAGGAGCGTGCCAAGATGACCACGCTGCTCGATGCCGGTTTCACCGATACTTGGCGATTTTTCAATCCTAATGTGGCCGATGTCTATTCATGGTGGAGTTACCGCTTCCGCGCCAGGGAGAAGAATGCCGGATGGCGCATCGACTACTTCCTGGTGAGCAACCGACTGCAAGAGCGGTTGATCGATGCCAAAATCCATACCCAGATCCTCGGTAGTGACCACTGTCCAGTCGAGGTGGACATCAACCTATAACCCTAATTCATCCAGTTATCCAAGTTATATGTCACAAACAGTTCAAAAGAAATATGATTTTGACCGCGTGGTGAGGATGGTACTGACCCTCGTCAGCGTTGGCATCGGCGTGTGGCTTATCAATTACCTGAGTCCCGTATTGATGCCATTTGTCGTGGGTTTCATTCTCGCTTATCTGATCGAGCCACTTGTCGAGTGGCTGCAATTCAAAGTTCACATCAACTCTCGAGGACTTGCAGTGGTTGTCGCCCTACTGATTGTTATTGCGTTGATTACAGGATTGTGCTGGCTGGTTATTCCTTACCTGATTGATGAGTTCGGTGCGATGTCTAAGCAGTTGGCAGCCTACGCCAAATCCTCGTTGAGGATCCCCTATGTCCCCGCCGAGATCAACGAGTTCATCCAGCGCTATATCGACCTGGAGAAGATCAACGAGATCTTCAGTAAGCAGCAGTGGATGGAAATCATCAACAAGGCAGCATCGGGTGCATGGTCGGTAGTGGGTGGCACGATGAGCGTGATCTTCAGCATCGTGTCGTGGTTCATCGTACTGCTGTACATGTTCTTTATCCTGCTTGACTTCAACAAGCTGTCCCGCGCTTTCAAGGGCGCTATTCCAGGCAAGTATCGCCGCATGGCCCTGCGCGTCTTTGGTGACGTTGCCGACACGATGAGCCGCTACTTCCGTGGCCAAGCCGCCGTGTCTTTCTTTGTGGGTGTGATCTTTGCCATCGAGTTCTACATCATCGGGCTGCCCATGGCCATTGCCTTCGGCATGTTTGTGGGTCTCCTCAACATGGTGCCCTACCTGCAACTCATCTCCATCCCCATCGCCGCCTTCCTGTGCCTGGTGGCCACGGCTGCCACGGGAGCCAGCTTCTGGGTGATGTTTGCATGGGTCATTGCGGCTTACATCATCTGCCAAGTCATCCAGGACATGGTGCTCATCCCCACCATCATGAAGTCACAGATGGGTCTTAATCCTGCCATCATCTTCCTGTCGCTGTCGTTGTGGGTCTATGTGATGGGCTTTATCGGCTTGATTATCGGCCTGCCATTAACAACGCTCATCATTTCCTACTACTGCGAGTTTGTATTGCATCAGCCCAACCCGTTGCACAAGGGCAAGAAGAAAGAGTTTCAAGATAATAAATCCCCATTGGCCATGACAACTTCGTTGCTTGACAAGTATCGCAATGAGGAGAAAAAGGAAGGGGAGTGATTAGGCTTTAGGTTTTAGGACGATCATTGAGAATTCGCATGACGTTGATTGTTATCACGGGTCCCACTGGCGTAGGCAAGACGGCGACAGCCATCAGTCTGGCGCAGCAACTGCATTGTGACATCATCAATGCCGATTCTCGACAGATCTACCGTGGCATCCCCATCTGTACGGCAGCCCCAACGCCCGAGCAGTTGGCAACAGTCCAGCACCACTTTGTTGCCGTCAAGGACCTGGAAGAGAATTACAGTGCAGCCCAGTTCGAGACCGACGTGATGCAGTTGTTGCCCACCCTGTGGCAACAAGGGGAATATGCCGTGATGTGTGGAGGATCGATGATGTATGTCGATGCCGTGTGCCGTGGTATTGACCAGTTACCAGACATCAGTCCCGAGGTACGCAACGCCGTAAAGGAGAAGCTGCAACAAGAGGGACTCGAAAGCCTTGTCAAGGAACTGGAGCAGTTAGACCCTCAATATGCTGCCAACATTGACCGCAAGAATACCAGCCGAGTGTGCCACGGCGTGGAAATCTGCCGTCAAGCTGGAGTGCCCTACTCCACCCTGCGGACTGGTATGGTCAAGCAGCGTGATTTCAAGATTATCAAGCTTGCTCTCAATATCGAGCGCCAACAACTGTTTGCCCATATCAACACGCGTGTTGACCGCATGATCGAGGCAGGGCTGGAGCAGGAAGCCCGCTCGGTCTATCACCTGCGACACCTGAACTCACTGAACACCGTGGGAATGAAAGAGATGTTCGCCATGTTTGACGGAACGATGGACCGCCACACCGCCATCGAGCGCATGAAGAAAAACACCCGCGTCTATGCCAAGAAACAACTCACCTGGTACCGTCGCGACCCTGACATCACCTGGGTCACCCCTGATGAGGCCGTTCCCACTGCACTCAAGGCACTACAAGCCCCATAGTCCACTATCATCAAACAAGAGGAAAGCCAGAAATGCTCCCTCTTGCTTGTCATTCGAAATCTTTCTCCAACCTTCCTTTAGTTGAGGATACGGTCGATGATGGCATTGATATCAGCGATATTCACTTCACCGTCACCGTTCACATCGGCTGTGGGCAGTGTGCCATTGCTCAAGATAACATCGATGACCGCATTAGCGTCGGCAATGTTGATTTCGCCATCCACATTGACATCACCCTTCACATCGTTGTAATAGAGGATAAAGTCATCGACATAGGTCGAAGCGGTACCACCGCCAATCATGGCAATGCGGAAATGAACAGGCTGGGTGGCTGTCAGATTGAGCATCCACATGACAGTAATCCGGCTCTTCTCGGGAATCTCGGTCACACTCTCGCCATCGAGTGTCGAGGCGGGTTGCCATGTCACACCTCCATCGAGCGAATAATCCATCGTGTACTTGGCCGCCGATGTTGCCGGGTTGAAGAAGGTAGCCTGGGCCATAAAGAAGTCATGGTTGAGTGGCTGGGTTGAATAGAATGTGCTGGGTTTCTTCATCATTACAGAGTTGGTGCCATTGCAGCGATCTTCTCCAGGTGCACGCACGCCGCTCTTGGTAAAGCTCCATGTTGTGAACTGTCCCTGCACATTCTTGTCACCCGTGCTACTATTGGCGGTCATGGACTCAAAGTCCTCAACGAGTCGCTCGCAAGGCGGGAACACAAACACTGGAATGCGGGCTTCACCGATGACATCGGACCATTCATCCAACATCATCATTTCGTTGCCGCTCTCATCTTTGAGCACCAGCTCATAACGTCCCCATTCGGCAGGAGCCATCAACTGCATCCGATAGGTCTGGACCGTATTACTGGGTATCATCACCTCGCACAGTTCGCTGGAAGCCACCTCGTCTCCATCCTTGATCAACGATAGATAAACGTTACCCACAGGGCCATCCTCACTGGACCATCGACGGGGATACGACATCTTCACATCGACGGAGAAGGGCTCGTCGATAGTAATGCTGGTTGGCAACACAAACGAATCCAAGCTATAGGTGTTGTACAAAAAGCAATCGGACAGATAGGCGATACCGTCGGTTACATTCATTCTTACATACAATTCCTGACCACTGAAGTCCCTCACCTTGTTGTCATAGCTTCCATTCTCGTCAAGATCATAGGCCAATTTAATCTTGTACTCCCCATCCTCGAGCGATGATGACAAGTCAAAATCCACGCGTTGGCCTGACGACCACCAGTTGGCGCCCAGTGACTGTCTGTGTGTAAATTTATACTGCTGGCACTGAACGCCATTGGCATCAAACACACCCAGTGACATGGGAATGTTAGCATAGTAGAAAGTACGGCCATACATCACCTCATAACCCGCGGTATCCAGCATATTGCCCTCGGCCATGAAGTTATCCATATTGAGCGTGATTTCCTCACCTAACGCAGCCCGATGAGTCAAGGGCACCAATTGGCTGCGGATGTACAAGACATCTTCAACCACATCAGCATTAGGTTCAGGAACAAGTCCAAAGATGCCGTCTTGCATATAAGCGAAGTTCATCCCCGATGAGGGAGCAAGCAACGAAACGAGGAAATAGCCATCGGAACTGCCACCCCACCCCCAGTTGACATGGAAATAGCCTCGAGTGTCGAAGCCGTCAAGCACAAAAGCGTGCCCACCGCTTTCCATTCCTGTAATCGAATATCCACAATAGATGACAGGACGGCGTGCACTGATTTCATCGACCAGAAATTTGTCCCACTCTTGAGCATTATAGGCATCTCGATTAAGTATATAGCACTTATCGCTGTAGCTGAAGTATTTTTTCAAGGCATCCATGGCTACACTCTCATGAGCGCCACTGCTGCTACCATAGCCCATGTCCATCGAGATGCCCACATCAGACATCAGCTTGGCAACGGCTTCACAGGACTCCGCACTGCTACTGGCATCGTAGGTGTCTAGCATCAAGTCCCAGCGGTAAACCGACTGGCTGAAGTCAGCAAAGAGTTCAGTAGGGGTCATGTCATTCACATTGCAGACGTAGGAGTGGCTTCCCTTGCCCACCGCGGGCCACTGGTGGTAGTTCATCACCTGGGCCGTTGCCGTTGCCACACAACCAGTTACAGCACGCAGCCCGTCACCATAAGTGGGGCACAGGTTATTATATGGTGCGCCCTGGTCCCACAATGTCGTCATCAGGGGATCAACGGCAGTGTCGTGCTCGATGGGCTGGTGCACCGCAACCTGGCTGTGCGCTTGCAGGAAAGCAATCTGCCTGTTCATCTCGTCCATCCAGTATTGCATAGCGGGATTGGCGGTCGAGTAGGTACCTTGCTGACCGTAACCCAACACTTGAGGCAAGCGGTCATCGCCCGAGACTACCACAAAACCACTGTTCACGCCTCGATTGTAGATATAGAAGTGGTCCTGCTCGGCAGTATAAGCAAGGCTCAACGTGGGCTGCGTGGCAGCTGCAAACCTTGGTGAAGCCGATGAGAAAAACTTCTCGGCTACTTGGCGGGCCTGTGATTCACTGACTTGGGCCGCCTGCAGGCTACAGATTGCCGTCATCGTTATGGTTAAAACAATTAATAAACGTTTCATATGGTAGAAGTTGTTAGTTGTCAGTTTTTTTAGTTATAAGTAAGGTTACTAAAACCTAATCGAGCAACTGCGCGATGGTAGCAGCAACCCGACGTGCCGTGGTATAGTCGAGGGCCGCTTCGTTGGCGCCTGGACGACCCATATAGAGGTTGGGATTGACATACTGCATCCCGCTGGGACGTGACTCGCGTCCCGAGAAATGAAATTCGTGCAGGCCTGTCACGTCGCGTATAGTACGGATATTCTGCTCGTTAACACCACTACCAGCCATCAGGGTGATGCGCCCCGCTGCCTGTCGATTGAGCTTGGCCAGCAGATCCACGCCCTGGATGGCCTGGGTCTGCTGACCCGAGGTGAGAATGCGGTCAAAGCCCAGTTCAATGACCTGCTCTAACGCCAGTGCAGGATCAGCCGTGCGGTCAAAGGCGCGGTGCATCGTCACACTCATCCCGCAGGCACAGTCCATCAGGTATCGGTTTCTCTCCACGTCGATAGTGCCATCGGCCCTCAAGCAACCGAACACGACACCATCCACTCCCAGCTCTCGGCACACGGTGATGTCTGCCGCCATGCGCTCCACTTCCAGATCGCTGTACAGGAAATCTCCACCACGAGGACGGATAATCACATGCAGACGCGTCGTTGTCAACACACGTCGTGCCACCATGATCTCGCCATAACTGGGCGTTGTGCCACCTTCAGGAATGCCTGCACACAGTTCCACACGGTCGGCTCCACCCTCTTGTGCCGCCAAGCAGGACTCCACCCCATTGGCACACACTTCCACCATAAAATCCTCTCGCTTCATTGTTGTAGTGTAATTGAAGCACAAAATTATGGATGATTCCTGACATCTGCAACATTTCTGCAACTTTTCAGTAACAGTCCCTGCCTGCATGTCCCGTCTGTCAACAGGCAGGGCAGCAGGCAGGCTTTTCAAGTTATGACCCAGGCATCAGGTCAGGACAGGATCAGGTCGATGACGGCGTTAACGTCGGCAATGCCCACCTCGCTGTCGGCATTGACGTCGGCAGCGGGCAAGTAGCCGCCCGTCAGGACAAGGTCAATAACGGCATTGACATCAGCAATGCCCACCTCGCCATCACCATTCACGTCACCCCTGAGCGGTTGTGGCCCATCCGGTGGCATACAATCATAGACGAGTTCCATGCCAGGAATTTTCAGACTGTAAGCCTCATTCACTACAGGCGAATTATAGGTAATGTAGTAATAGACCAGATGCAGCGGGAAATGGCCCAAGTCGACTGTGTCACAGATGTCGGTCACGGGCACATCTATCTTCACTTCATCATCGCCTGTTGTCTCGACAGGATACTCCACTGTGACGCGCTTGCCATAGCCGTTTTCCAGCAAGATTTTGACCGACTTGAGTTGCAGGTTGCCGGGGTTCATCCTCAGTCGCAGGGTGTCAGGCAAACCCCATAACCGCACCGCCTTGGAAATCTTGATGTATGGATTGCGTGACGAGGCGCCTGTGAAATCAATCTGCATGCCATTATCGAGAGCTGTTACCACCCGATTCTTGCCACCGCTCTGAGCCACTTGCCAAGTCTCTGGGTCGATGGGGGCATTCTCAATGGTGGAGATGCGCTTCTTGGGATTCTCGACACTCACCAGCAACGAATCGGCAAGCAGTGGATGGGTTGAGCCGACATAAGTCCGCCCGTCAGCAATAGCGGTAATAATACCTCGTTCATCTACGGCGCAGACGCTCTCATCGGACGACGTCCACGCCACTACCGAAGGGTCCACCTTGTCCAGCCCGTATCCGCTCACGCCGTTGATGTTAATGGCGTAAGGGTGGAATTGGTCAATCACCACGCTGTCGCTCACCAGCGACCATTGCGCCTCCCTGATGGTGACAGGTTGACTGGCGGTAATGCCATTGTAGTTCACATAGAGGTTACCAGATGCGGGACTGGAAACGGCATGAAAGTAGCCATGCTCATCAAACGTTCCCACCCAAGGGTCACACGAGAAGGTACAGCCTTGCAGATCACGTGTCTTGAGCACCCCATATTGATTATAGCCCCACACGGCAAAACTTGTAGTAGCCGAAATAGACAGATTATAGCAACGAGGCTCATAACGGACGATGCCGATGGCATCATCCTCGGGTGCTACCGAAACCAGCAGACAACCATTGCCCACGGCACGGACTGAGCCATCGCTGGGATGGTTGATGACCTCATCATTGACCACCATGCACGAGGAGCCACCTCCATCCAGGTTCACAGCATTGACAGCACCCAAAGCCTGAAAAATGCCCATCATCTCCATGAGCGTGACGCCTACCGACGTGAGGTGACGTCCATCAACGACAACAAAGTAAAGACGCGTGCTATCGGCATTGAAACCGATAGCGGTGCGGGGATGACGCTCTGCCCAGTCTTCCATGAACTGACCATCCTGCATGATAATGTGGTTACTACCGCCGATGAGTTGATCGATATTGACGTCTTGAGGGCCGTTGTTGAGCGTGAGCTTGAAGCTGACGGTCAATTCGTCACCCACGTTAAGGTCCTCGGCATAGTTGGCATAGGTACCCTTGAGCCACAGGATAGCCTTGCCATCGGGGATGGTCATTGAGCCTTGTGCATCAACAATCGACTCAATGACACATTGTTCTACGCCATTGGCCCTCCAACGGAAAGGCGCCCCAACAGGCTTGAGCACCAGCATCTTGCCTGATGTCGATGCATCATAGGTCACAGGACCGTAGCTACGAGTGAACAAGATAGATTGATTGGTGGCAATATTCTCGTAGGCATAGCGCATCCTGTTCACCAGGTTGAGTGGGAATGATGTGCCACCACTGGTTACCTGGCCTGTGAAGGTCAAACGGTCCATGTAAGGACGCTTTTCTTCGTCGAGCATGAAACACGCGCGATTGTGGCTGCTGAGCACCAGTTCACCACCTCTCACTTGGCCACTCAAGGGCAGTCCCACCTCGTTGGTGGGTGAGGTCATGAAAAAGTCACCATTGACAGCAGCTACCACCTCATGCCCCGGACGTGTATTGCGAGTCGCCATATTGACGGGAGTTTCGCTTCCTACCGACTTCTCGGCACCCAGGCAGGTTTCCATCACCATATAGGGGTTGGTTAAATCCATCTCGGTCACACTCACCTTGAGTGGCAACGCCGGAATGTCAAACTTAGCAGCAATCACGCCAGGCCCAACCAGATGCGGAAAGATGAGCGTATCCACGTCATAGGCCTTGTCGCCGATGGTCCACTGATCACGGGCTGACCCAGTGACCGTGCCCATCAACAAGGCAACCAGTGATACGAACAGGAGCGACCTTCTCATGATTGCAAGATAATGTCAATGACGGCGTTAACGTCGGCAATGCCCACCTCGCCATCACCATTCACATCGCCTAACAAGTCCTGAACACCTTGCAGAATCATATCGATTACCGCATTGACATCGGCAATGCTCACTTCGTTGTCACCATTCACGTCGCCAGGCACACCAGGCTGAGGTTCAGCACCGCCCACATTGCGACCAATCTTGTAAACGGCCATACCATTGTAGGCCTTGAAAGTTAACAGGGTCACTTCCTCGTAGCCCTCGCTGTCAACACCATAGTCCACAGCAAAGCAGTGAACACGCAAGCCACTGTCATTGACCTTGCCCAGGCTGTCGGCAGGAATTGTCCAGTACTTGGTCATGCCACCCAGCGACAACCCTTCACCCAACTCACAGATATTGGCCTGGCAACCGTGACCACTGCCATTCATGTCGGCATTGACATACACAAAGAAGTTGCGCCCATCCAGTTTAAACTCGATACAACCATTGGGCTGTGATTGAGGCCATAACGAAGGATCAGTTTCCTCAAATGAGTCGATGACCGAGCCCGACAAATCATAGATGACAGGCGCCGTATCAAAGCAGTCAATATAAAACATCGATCCACTATAGCGGTTCGTCTCATCGGCATCTTCAATCATCTTGATAACAGGTGCCAGCGAGAAGCCCGTCTTGGTCTCGGGATAAAAATTGATAATGTCCATGTAGGGGTCGCCATCGAAGCCGCCTTCCCATTCACCACCTTGATCGGCGTGCATGCGATATAGTGTCGGGAAACCAGGGTCAGCCGTCGAGCCAGATACCGTCATGATGTTGCACTCGGCCTGTTCGAGCGTCAGGTCGCCGATGACATCAAGATAGTCGGTACGTTGTGGTGAATCACCCTTGTCCATCTCGACCACGAGGGTGAGTTCACCCGTCTGGGTATCCACCAGATAGACGGGAATGTACTGCTGCACGGTGCTTGTCATCGGAGCCACCCAGATATGGTGGAAACTGTCCTTGCCAATGCTGGCCACGCCCAGGAAACGGCCATAAGGAGCTCCGTCGAGGGTCAACGGCAGGTCAGGCAACGGGCTGCCATTAACAGCCGAGTAACGATGGATTACTGATTGAGAAATCGTGTCATTGCCGACAATGACTGCACGCTCCTCGCTTCGCGCCACATAGATGACGCCCTGATCCATGGTCGCCGTGCGGGCTCGCTGGTTGCAGATGTCACTACTCGTGTAGTCTGTGCCACTGTGCACCCGGTCAAATATCCACTGGTTGACAATCTTGATGCCATTGACCTCGTTGTAGATCTGGCCATCGGTTGTTGCCATGAGGTTGAACACCGTCATGAAGGTAAATAATAAGAGAGATACAGATTTTTTCATCACTATTGAGGTTATATTAATCAACTAACTGGCTTGTAACAAGAGCCGCGGGCGGCGCGGACGTGGTTTTCACTCCGTGCAGTCCGCGGCTATAGACTATAGACTTATCGGAAATTTATTTCAGGATGATATCGATAACGGCATTGGCATCGGCGATGCCTACCTCACCGTCACCGTTCACATCACCATTCTTACCCTGGTTGCCAGCCAGGATCATGTCGATCACAGCATTAACGTCGGCAATAGTCACCTCGCCATCGCCATTCACGTCACCAGCAATGCCAGCAGGCTCACCGCCCACGTTCTTGCCAATCTTGTAAACAGCCATGCCATTGTAGCACTTGTAGATGTAGAGGGTCACTTCCTCATTGCCCTCACTGTCGGTTCCATACTCGATATTCATGCTCTGCACGCGTGTGCCTCCGTCGCTCACCGCACCCAACTCGTCGGGAACCATCCAGTAGCGCTGCATACCAGCGAGTGCAGGACCCTCGCCCAGCTCGCAGATGTTGACCTGGCAAGCCTTGTTGATCATGGTTGCCTCGTCAACGCCTGTATATTGTGCTGTTACATACACGATAAAGCTGCGTCCCTCAAGGGTAAACTCACAGACGCCGTTGGCACCCACGTCCATGGGCCAGAAGGTGGGATCCACGTTCTCAAAATTATCCACCAGCGTACCAGTCACGTCATACATGATGGGTGCCGTAGTGAACCCGTCAACATAGAACAGGTTGCCACTGTAACGGTTGTCCTCGTCCTCGTCCAGAATCATCTTCACCACAGGAGCAAAACCCCAATTAGTGACAGTCTCGGGATAAAAATCAAGAATGGCCAGATAGGGGTCGCCCTCAAAGCCTCCCTCAAAGTCATCACCCTGGTCGGCATGCCAGCGGTAGAGCAGCTCGGTGCTGGCACCTACCGTCATAATGTTGCACTCGGCCTGTTCGCGCGTGAGGTCGCCCATCACATCAATGTAGTCACAACGCGACAGAGCATCACCCTTGTCAAGCGTTGCCACCAGCGTCAGCTCGCCCGTCTCGTCATTCAAGAGGTAAACCGGCTGCTCGGTAGCCAGTTCACTGGTGTAAGGGGAAATGAACAGGTGGCCGAAGTTGTCCACACCGACTGTGTTGGCATTCAAGGTCGTGTTGCCATAGATGGCGCCATCCAGCGTCAAGGGCAATTCCTTGACCATCTCGCCATTGAGGGCATTGAGCTTGTAAACGACACTCTGGGCCAGTGTGTCGGTACCCTGGATAACCGTGTTGGCATTGGTGCGGGAGATGTAGATGTAGCCGCCCGTCATGACCGACGTGCGGGCACTCGTGTTACAGTAGGGCTTGCTGGACCACACCTCGGGCGTATGGGCTCGATCCTGGATCCACAGGTTCACGATCTTGATGTCGTTCACCGGTTCATACTTCACGCCATCGGTCACTCCCCAAGCAGCGGCAGTGGCAGATGCGATCATGAACATAAGAAGTAAAGTTTTTTTCATAATCAGTTGGTTATTAATATTATATCTTAAATTTATATTCCTTGCTAACCTTTAACAAAGCAAAGTAACAAAAAAAAGTTTTACTTTCAAAATCTTTTTCTTGATTTTAAAGTCTTTAAGGACTTTATGGGCATTAAGTTAGGAGTGAGAAGTTTGAGGGTGCGATAACTAACAACTAAAAACTATAGCCTAAAGCCCTATCCATCCATGCGATGCGCTCACGCAGCCATTGCTTGAGATGAGACACTTCGTCATTAAAGTCCTTGGAAACATAATAGTTGGGCCAGACTTTTACACCCCACCGGGGCCAAGCCTGACTGTTGCGGTCAATGGCATTCTGAACTGTCAACTGACGGGCTAACGAGTCGATAACAGCCATGACATTCTGCTCGGTCAGATTGCTGTTGCGGTACTGTGCCCAGCGCTCACGCAGCATTAACCGGTAGTTCTCGTCGCTATTGAGGCGCGCCCACCAGAAGGGTATCAAGTAATCCTCGCCTGCGGCATACAAGCGGTCATTGCACTCATATACCCAGCCATCGGTGCGCCAGCCCTCATGCAGGTTACAGTTGCCATAAGCCAAGTTCATATCCCAAATCACCGTCTTAAATCGCCCGTCAATACCGTCCCGGCGCTTGTACAGCTTACAGCTCTTACGGTAGGCGTCAATGTTGTGTCCCAATTCCATCGCCAGCTGGTAGTCGATAAACGACATCACGTCGATATACTGCTGGTAACCCTTGACAGGGTCATCATATTCGGGGGAAGCAAAGGCAGCCTCCATCTGGTCAATTCGATGGTTAATGTACCTAAGTTGTGCCGATTTCAAGTCATCAATATCGGGAGACTTGTACTGGAAGTGGATAAACTTGTCGGTCAAGACATTGCCATTGCTGTCGAGGGGATGATACTTGGAGAGATAATGCACATTGTCATCATAGTCCACCTCGACCAGATAGTCGCCCGTGAGAGCATCACCCGTTTTACGAGGCCGGTTGAGATTAAGACGGTCTTTTCCCTTGGTAACGAGTTCGCACAGGATATACACACCGTAGTAAGTACCATCAAGGAACACCTCGCAATAGCGACCCCGCGGCGTATATTCCATCCAGGAACGAGCCAGTTCAAAGGCGAGCAGATTGCGCATCATGCTCTTGTCGCTGTAAGGCGCCAGCAATGCCCAGTTGTCATCCTTGCCCATACCCAAGATTTTGACCTTCTTCTTAGAAGCATACTTAATGCGGCCGTCCAGGGTGCGGAACGAGTAAGGCTTCTTGGGACTGTCATTATAGGTGGAGTTGCCACGATACCGCAAAGCGACATAGCCTTCATAGTTGATGCGCTGGCCAGGATGAGCGACAGTGTCGGCATAGTTGAGCTGATTGTTACCGTTGTCGATAATCTTGACACGGGCCTCAACACGCTTGTAACGGTCAATCTTACGCCCTTTCACATCAATCCAGACGATGGGCAGATTGGTTGCGGTGAGCACAACATCGGTATTGTCGGGCGGGAAATTGACGGGTTCACGCTTGCAAGCCACAGAGGCAAGCAAGATCAAGCAAGACAGCACTATGAGGGTAAAACGTTCCATCAACGGATGCAAAATTACAAAATGGCCACCAATTCTCAAAATAATAAACGAATTAGTGGCCAATTGTTATCGTTTCATGCCTTGATCACGTGAGAATCATGTCGATCACGGCATTGATGTCGGCTATATTGCTTTCACCATCGCCATTAACGTCGCTACGGGCATCACCAGCAGTTCCGTTCAAGATAATATCAATGAGGGCATTGACATCGGCAATATTGATTTCGCCATCGCTGTTCACATCGCCACGCGTGACCTCATGATAGACAAAGGTGCGGACATCGCAATAATCGGAGTACTGCACAGTGGTTCCGGTCGCCAACGTGCGATAAGCAAAGCGTGCACGCACGTAGTAAGTCTTGCCATCACTCAGCTTACCTGCGCCCTTGATATCACCCAGTTGAGGCGTTTCAAAAACACCACCCTCAAGGATACCGTTATAAGTAGTGCGTGCAGGGAAGGTCTCACTGTTACTGATCTGAACCCTGAGTGACTGAACGCCCTCGACAGGGGCAAACCGCACGACATCAGTCGAATTGAGCACCTCATCGCTTTCTGCTGGACGGATATACTCTGGCACCTGCGGAATGACCTCAACAGTAGTGAATGACGAGACCGGGGTGGTAACGGTAATGTTGCCATAGGTAGCGCTGACCCTGATATAATAGGTCGTCGCACCTGACAGCCTGTACTTAGGTACCTGCCATTGCGCCTCATCCAGGCAAACGGAGTCAGGACTGGTCATATTGACCGACGTGGAGAGTTCCAGCACATAGGTTGTACCTGCTGCACCCGCAGTCCACGATATGAGTGGATTCAAGGGAGTCGATACTGCGCCATTGGCAGGCACAGTAATATGCATCTGCCCTAACGTGAAGCAGCGCAGTTCACTGGCACTGTCCCACTGATTGAGTCCTCGCGCTATTACACGCCACCAGTAAGTGCCCTCAGTAAGACCATGAATGCACGGTAAGGGGCAACTCATCGAATCCACCTCTACTTGGGCCACAAGAGAGTCCATCAAGGAGTCGGCATAGACCTGTACCACATAGTTGGCAGTCTCGCCCCGCCATTGCAGGAACGAGAGTTCAGAAACCTCGGCGCCTTCTTCGGGATAAAGAAGTTCAGGTTGCGCCGCCTGAGTGGGAACCACACCAGGCATCACAGGGGCATACTCGTTTTCCCAGCGGTCAAGAATTGCCACTGCATAGCGATAGCCCTCACACTTTGCTACAGGCAAGCTATAACTTGACCAATAGCTAATACCGTCGATATATTTCGCTTGACAGGTAAAGTCCTGGTCATCGACACTATCTGGGATAGCATACACGACATAGCGCACATTGGGAATGCTATCCCACGTGAGTGTGCCATCGCTATAGGTGAGGCCAGTCACTGTGGTATAAGTCTGGTCAGGTTTAAGCCATGCCGGAGCTGGGTTGAGGGCTACCGTCGGATAGAGGTTGTCCTTGAGCCACGTGCGCAACTGCTGCACCTTGCCGTTGATGACTTCTTTCTTGTTGCGCCACGTGCCGTAGCGGAAATAGACCATGCCCGGGTTGCCGCCAGCAGCCATTGCATCACGCATGACATGCCCTTGCTTGACAAACTCGTCGAGTGTCCAGCCCTCCTCGTCAGGGACCCACTGGCTGATATAGACGTGGCGGTTGAAGCGGGCGGCAATTTTGCCCCACCATGTGGTCACTCCAGTAAAGGTGCCCGTTGTCTTCCAATAGACCTGTGGCGCCAGGAAATCGATGGTACCACGGGTCACCCACGCCATGGGATCACTATAGATCTGATTATACTGCCAGTCACTGCCAGGGCTGGGCTCTACGCCATACTGGTCGGCCACAGCCTGACTACTGCAAGCCACGCCAGCAGGACCGATGCCAAATCGCACCCAAGGCTTGACCTGCTTGACCATATCGTTCACATCCTTGACCATCTGATTGACATTCTCGCGCCGCCAGTCGCCCTGACTCATCGTGCCACCGCTCATTCGATAGGCATTATACAGGTCGGCATCGAGCGAGAACGACGGATTGTCTTGATTATAGAAATAGTCGTCAAAAACGAGTCCATCCACATCATACTTGATCAAAATGTCCTTGCACACATCGACCACGCGCTGACGCACTTCGGGTATTCCAGGGTTAAGCACCGTCTCATAACTGGTGGTGAGTAGCCATTCGGGATGAGTGTAGATGTAGTCACGTTCACTCTGGCCCCACTTGTTGTCGCCGTGACCATAGCGATAGGGGTTGACCCAAGCATAGACCTCGATTCCGCGCTTGTGGGCCTCTTCAACCATATACTCCAGTGGGTCGAAAGCGGGAGCCACTCCACGGGTGCCCGACACATAGCTTGACCACGGCTCGTAGGCCGAGTTGTACATTGCGTCACACATTGCCCTGACGTGATAATAGACCGCATTGATGTGGTTGACACGCAGGGTGTCGAGCATCTTGCGACAGGCATTTTGCATGGTGGGCGTGTTACGCTCTGTAATGGCTCCGCTGGGCCAGTCGTTAAGGTAGGCCGTAATCCACATGCCTCTCTGCTCGCGCTTGGGAGCACCGTCGTCTGCTATGGCAAAACTGGCGGCAAACGCCGCCAGCATCGCTATTAAGAGGATTCTTCTTTTCATCAGTAGTTATCTGTCATTAGACCTGTGTTGACGGACGCCAACTGTTAGGGCTGGAACTATCGGCTAAAACAGGTTGGTCTTGCGCGGGTTGATGCACACGCCCAGGATCTTGTCCTTGTTGCCATTGAAGTTATAGACCTTACCATCCTCGGGATTGAAGTAGTACAGGCCCGTGGTGTAGGTCTTCTCGGTCGTGGCGG
>CAMVBJ010000021.1 GCA_947165675.1 uncultured Prevotellaceae bacterium | reverse complement strand
AACCGCCCCCTAAGAGAGGTGATGTCAGCAATGATGTCGCCTCTCGTTTTTTTGTGCGTTTTGGTCACCGGTCATGACCTGTAGGGCTTCGGAACCTATCATACCTTGACCGTGTCAGAGCCACGGCCCACGAGACAAGATACAGTCTTGTGCTTAAACAAATATAATGTGGAAATCATGAAAATGGGTGAAGTGATTTCATGTTAGGGATTATTTAGTGCCTCCAATCATTTTCTGCGCTCTGTGATGTAGTGTTTTGATATTGCTTCATTTGGCTGATTGTCAATGAGTTGTTTCGGTTTTTAGTGTTTGTGGATTTGGTTATCTGATGCGATGGTTAGAAAAGGAGGTAAATAAGCGATTCTCGTGCGGTTCTCTTTTATTTATTCAATGATATAAATGCTGTCCCTAACCTCTGCTGGGCTAATGTGAATTAGACGAGTTTAAGTCAATGAATGCGAAATCATTTCCTTTAATTTACTGCAAAAAAATGCCGCCCAACTATGTTGATGGGCGGCAAAGTATATGAGATTCTATTTTTTCTTACCAGATGATAACACGGTCGGCGGGATCACGCCACATGCCCATGCCCTCAACGATGTTGAATGCGTTAAAGAATTCTTCTAAGTTGCGGATCGCAACATTCACGCGGTTGATGCCTAAGCTATGGGGGTCAACTTTGGTGCGGCGCAGCATCTCTTCCTTGGTGATATTGGCTGCCCAGACGTTGGCGTAGCTCAAATAGAAACGCTGATCAGGAGTGAATCCATCAATCAATTCGTTACCCTTGCCTTGCTCGGTTTTCTTGAATGCGCTGTAGGCAACACGCAGGCCACCATGGTCGGCAATGTTCTCACCCATTGTAAAGTTACCGTTGGCGTGTACATCATCGGCAACAATTTCAGCACTGTATTGAGCTCCTAACTTGTTGGCAAGCTCTTGGAACTTAGCGGCATCTTCGGCGGTCCACCAGTCCACCATATTACCATTGTGGTCAAAGTTGCGACCTTGATCGTCAAATCCATGGGTCATCTCATGACCGATAACAACGCCGATTGCACCATAGTTGCAGGCTTCGTCGGCATTAGGATCAAAGTATGGTGCCTGCAAGATGCCTGCGGGGAAGCAGATTTCGTTGCTTGAGGGCTCGTAGTAAGCGTTCACCGTTTGGGGAGTCATGAACCAGCGTTCCTTGTCAACAGGTTTACCCAACTGGCTGTACTCATATTTTGCCTGGAAGCGACGAGCATTCAAAACATTCTCCCAATAACTCTTGCTCGGATCAATGTTGAGGCTACTGTAGTCGCGCCACTTGTCGGGATAACCGATCTTGACTGTAAAGCTGTTGAGCTTCACGAGAGCATTAACTTTAGTCTTGGGACTCATCCATGACAGTGTGGCGATGTGCTCGCCCAGAGCTTTCTTCAAGTTGTCAACCAGTTGTTGCATCTTCTTTTTGGAGTCAGCGGGGAAGTACTTCTCAACGTAGAGCTGTCCAACAGCCTCACCCAGCAATGTATTGGGTACATCAAGTGAGTGTTTCCAGCGAGGCATCTTCACCTGCTTTCCTGACATGGCACGACTGTACATGTCAAAATTGGCATCGGCAAATGCGTCGCTCAAGTAGGGTGATGCAGCATCAATATACTTAAAGATAAGGTAGTCACGGATGTTCTGTTCCTTGAGACTCTTGAGCATTTCATTAACCAGGGCTATCGATTTGGGCTGGAAAACGCAAACTTTATCCAGATTCTTTATTCCCAAACCATTAAAGTACTGGTCCCAATTAATGTTAGGATAGTCGGCCTTGAGTTGTGCCACAGTTGTCACATTATAGAGTTTGCTGTAGTCACGGCTGTCTTCTCGGGTCATGGCAACCTTGGCTAACCGAGTCTCAATCGACATGATATTTTGAGCTGCCTTCTTGGCGTTACCCTTCTTGTAGCCAATGAGTTGGAATAGTCGCTGGATATAATTGATATAGGCGTTACGAACCTTGGCGGTGTTTGCGTCATTTTCCAAGTAATAGTCACGGTCTCCCATGCCAAGTCCGCCCTGCATCAGGTAGAGCATATTGGTGTTAGAGTCCTTCATGTCGGCCATTACTGATGAGTTGAAAAATGGGTCGGCTATACCGTTGTGCATATCGGCGATAGCGACCGAGAAGTCCTTGCTTGTCATCGCCTGGTATTTCTTGATGCCTTCGACGAGAGGTGCCATTCCTTCCTGATTGAGGCGCACACTGTCCATTCCCAGAGCATACAGGTCACCCACCTTCTGCTTGATGCTGCCAAGAGGGTTATTGGTACCGAGGTTGGTAATGATGTCCTTGACCTGGTTGCGGCTGTTTTCAGCTAACTGGTCAAAAGTACCGAAACGTGCATACTGTGGGTCCAGTGGATTGTTGAGTTTCCATCCACCACAGGCATACTGATAAAAGTTAGTTCCTGGAGCAGTGTTAGGGTCCAGATTCTCACGGTCGACGGCCTTGATATTGTTACCGGCTGCCGCTGTCATTGCAACAAGTGCCATGATGAATACAGTGATTTTTCTCATAAAAAAGTGGTTGATTATTGTTGATTGTAATATTGGTTAATTATTGAAAGCATTTCCAGTAATTTGACTTCCATGACGTCATAGCCAGCGTTGTTGGGATGCACGCCATCGTCGGTGAGTCTCTTGGTCATCGACCTGCCATCGCATGTCATGGAAGGGTAGTAATCAAGATAGGGAATGTGCTTGGTGGCGCAGTAGCTCATGATGCGGCTATTGAGGCGTTGAATTTTCCCGACAACATCTTTGACTGTAGGATTCCAAATGAAGTTGTCAGTAGGTAATACTGACGATAGCATGACCTGGATGCCGTGTGATAGCGCCAACTCAGTCATAGACTCGATGTTGTCCATCGTGATATCCTCGTCATAGGGGCCGTTGTTCTCGGCAATGTCATTGGTGCCGCAGTTGATGACTACAATGCGCGGTCTCAGGTTAATGACGTCCTGACGGAATCGAGCGAGCATCTGGGTTGAAACTTGACCGCTGATTCCTCGACCAATCAATCTGTGTTCCACAAAGAACTGTGGATGCAACTCTTCCCAGTATTCAGTGATGGAGTTACCCATCATGACCACCTCGACTGGCTGATTGCTGCGAGCAAGCAGTTCCGCATTAGCACGAGCATAGCGTGCCTTGTTGGCCCAATCCTGTTCATGGGCCATGTTACCAAACAGCAGGTTCCAGAACATGATAAAGATGATTATACGTTTCATGATCCATGAAGCTCTATTGATTATTGATGGTCAAAGGTACAAATTATCATTGTAATACCATGAAAGATTGTGTTAAAAACTTCGTGAATCACATTTCTTGTTCCTAAGGACGTGAGACATGAAGATGACATAGTGTCACCCTCGTGGATGCGACATCAGCCATCACTCAATGGGTCATCAACCGCAGAATAGCTTGCGGAAGACCTTCTTTAACCATTTGTTGGCGGAACTGGTATCGCGTTCGATGGACGTGGCATACTCGACATGGCTATCTTGCCCCATGTCGGCAATACTCTTGTCGATGAGTTCTTCGGCTTGCTGAAAGAGCCGGACTTCGTTGTCAATAAACTTGTCGGAGGAAATCATTTGCGTGTCTTTTTTAATGGGTTAATAACGATTATCAGGTTTTAGCCTGAGGGGGTGAAATATTATCCATGATGTTCTTGCGGAACTGCATTGGGCTGACACCAAATTGCTGCTTAAAGGTCTTGGAGAAGTGGGATAGATTCTGGAAACCACATTTGCTGGCAATTTCAGTCAGTGATAGGTCTTGGGTTGTGATCATGCGGTGTGCATAGTTGAGACGCACTTGCAGTACATAAGCTACAGGCGTCAATCCTGTGATAGACATGACGCGTGAGCGCAGTTGCTTGCGGCTTAGTGACAGAGCGGCGGCAATATGTTCCATATCGATGTCATCTTTAGCCATCTGGGCATGGATGACACTGATCAGGCGGTTAATAAACTCCTTGTCTTCCTTACTCATCGCGGCGACCCCTGTGTCATTTGCTTCGGAGCTCGTCTTGGCCATCAGCTCGCGGATGCTGGTACATTGTGCAATGAGACGCTGGGCAACCAGCTTCAGCTCGGTTGAACTGAAAGGCTTGACGAGCACTGCATCGGCCCCGGCTTGAATGCATGAAATCCTTTCCTGTTCAGTGGATCTTGAAGTCAAGGCGATGATGGGTGTGTGCTTCAAGGATTGGTTCCCCTTGATTTTTCTCATGAGTTCCTTGCCGTCCATAACGGGCATCATGATGTTGGTGATTATCAAGTCCGGGGCCAGGTCTTGTGCGTTGCGGAACGCTTCGCTACCATCACGGGCAAACCTCAGTTCATATTGTTGTCCCAGAATGCTGGCGATAAAGAACGCGATGTCGTCATGGTTCTCGACAATGAATACGAGTTGCTTCTGTTTTGACTTTCCCGTCTGACGGATGCGTTTTTCTACAAACTGGGCTGTTCCTTCGTTATCGAGATTGTTCTGGGATAATGATTGTTGAACAGGGAATATGACGGTGAACTTGGTGCCACTACCTGGCTCGCTGTCCACGGTAATGCTGCCATTGATGTTGCTGATAAGTTGGTGAGCTAATGATAAGTCGAGCCCGGTAGAGACTCCATCATCGTTGTAATTCTGATTGGATAACGGTTCAAATAGCCGATTCATTTCACTGGCAGGAATGCCTTTGCCCGTGTCCTGGACGACAAGTCGCATCTTGTTGTGCTCAATGCTATCGAGAGCAACTGTCACCGAACCATTGCGAGGGGTGAACTTGAACGCATTGTCAATAAGGATATGGGCGAATTTGCGCAGGTTGTCAGGTGCAAAAATGACATGGTAGCTGCTCAATGGAGAAATGAATTCCAAGTTAATCATTTTCTGTAGAGCCTCGTCTGTATAGTTCTCCACGAGCAGGCGCATGAACATCACGATATCTCCAGGCTTGAGGTCGGGGCCGGTCGTGGTATTGGCCACAGTGTCGATGTCAAGCAATCGGTTAACGAGATGCAGCATGTTATTACCATGCTTGATAATCATTTCTCCCATACGCTTGTTCACTTCAACAGATGTCCGGCCTTCATCAACGAGCCGCTCTCCTGCTCCCAGAATAACCGTCAATGGAGCTTGTAGCTCTTTTGTGATGTTGCTTAGCAGGCGATTCTTGATGTCTTGTGATTGCTTAAAAAGTTTCAAGGCACTCTTATTCTTTCGCCAAGCGCTGAACAAGCCTATGAGCATCAGCATGAGCATGATTGCCAGTAGTGCAGCGGCTATGTAGAGAAATGTCTTCTTGCCCTCTGGCTGATCGTCAACCTGATATTCGGCATCAGACAAGGATGTGTCAAAGTTCTTGAGCTTTGTGGCTATATATTTGCTGTACAATGAATCGTTCAGGGCGGTATAGCGTTCCAGATGGAGTAGGGCAACAGGCGGATTACTATCTCGTAAGTTTTCCCATAATCCCCTTTCAGCTCTGCTCTCAACCTTTGTTGAACCACACTTGATGCTCATTTCCAGTGCTTTATTGTAGTTCTCCAGCGACTTTTCTCTGTTTCCGAGCTGGTGGTTGATATCGGCCAATTGGTTGTAGCACACGGCCATGGCATAAGTGTGGTTGGTCTGCTTCAAGATGGCCATGGCCTCGTTGACCATCTGTAACGCCTTATCCAGCTGGTGCTGTGCTATGAAGATGGCCGCTTTCTGCGACTTTCTAATGGCGGCTTTCTTCTTGCGTCCTGCTTGACAATCGATCTGATAGGCTTCGTCAATCGCAGCAATGGCTTTGTCTGGCTCATTATTCATGAGGTATAATTCACAGGCAACGCCTAACTGGGTGGACAAGAGATTGGGATGGTTGAGGTTGCGTTCGATGCTGATGGCTTTCTCGATGAACTTCAGGCCCTCATGAGGCTGCTTGGTCTCAAGACTGAGAGTTGCCAGAGTGGTTAGGTCCCTACTAATGAGTTCTGGCTGTTTCAGTCCAGAGTCAATCTTGTATGCCCTGATCAGTGTCTCGAGGGCAGCATCATAATTACAGAGCCATAATTGCGTTTTCGCAACAATTCCTAACACATTGCTCTTGAAGTGATCATCCTTGACATGGGATATGAGCGAGATGGCGTTCTGTCCAGCTTCTAATGACGAGTCATATTGTCCTCGCCTGTAGTAGTGTTCGGCCATCCAGTAGTGCACATGCGCATCGACGGTTTCGGGTTTCCCTTTCGACTGAAAGCTGAATAATGAATCGGTGAGTCGCTCGTTCTTGAGCAGATTGAAGATGTCGTTAGCAGTTCGCGTCTTTTGTGGCGCGGGAGCGTTTTTGTAAATGATATAAAGCGAGTCAACAGGTTCGCCTGCCACGATCAGGTAAAAGGCGAACATTATGCTCACTGCCAGCAGTCGAGCCGTCAGGGTGCGTCTGAGGTATAGCGCATAACTCTTTAATATCATCTTGTGCAAAGTTACATCAATTATTTAAAAGGAAGAAGGCTTTTAGTGGACTTTTTGACATAATAAACGCGATTTTGTTGTCATGATTATTGTTGATGGTTCATGGCATGGTTTTTGTCTAATTAAGGAATAATATGTACTTTTGTAAGAGAATAAAAGAAACTATAGCAAGAAATGGCAGATAAACCGAATCAAGGTACAGGAACTGGCACCAAAACCCGTGAACGAGTCAAGATTGAGGAGCCACGTCAATATAAGGTGATCTTTCATAACGACGACTTCACGACGATGGAGTTTGTGACCGAGGTGTTGCGTCGCGTTTTCAATAAGCCTGCCGACGAAGCGGTGACATTGATGATGAGAGTGCATCGCGAGGGGCAAGCGGTTGTGGGCGTGTTTAGCTATGATGTAGCGATGTCAAAGGCGTATCAAGCAACCGCTATGGCACGTCAAGAAGGATTCCCGCTACAAGTTACCTGTGAACCTGAGTGAAGGATGTGTGCCAATCAATAACGATCGTAAATTAGATACTCGTGGATTTTTCGACTGATCTTGAAAATATTTTTACATCGGCAATGATTCTTGCCGACACGTGTCGCAACAAACTGGTGACACCGGAACATCTATTACTTTCTGCCTTAGGGGATAAAGTAGTTGTTTCTGTTTTGGAATCAACCGTTATAGACCTTCCTCTTGATGATGTGAAGGAACAGTTGCGTGACTATATTGATCGACAGGAGCACTTTGAAGATGATGAGAGCAGCCGTCAGATGTTTGCTTCCCACCAGTATGGTGAGCTCATGCAAATCATGGAACAGCAGGCCAGTGAGTCGGAGAAAGCAACTCTACTTGATGTGCCGTTGTTTTTCAGATCATTGATGGTGCTTAAAGATTCATTTGCCACCAATTGTCTTACGGCTCTCTTGAATGAAGACAAGGACCGTTTCTTTAAACGCATGGACTATGTATATGATCCTATCAATGTCCATCGAGATGGTGAGCAGGAAGATGAAATAAGTGATGAAATTGAAGGGGATGTGGAGTTGCCGGAGAAGGCAAATCCATCGGCTGGGTCGTGGCGCGATTTTGTATTATGCATAAACGAACACCTCGCCGATCACAATCCGCTCATCGGGCGGGACAGTGAGTTGGATCGCACGATTCAGGTGCTATGCCGTAAGGACAAGAACAATCCACTACACATCGGCGAGCCAGGTGTGGGTAAGACATCTATTGTATATGGCTTGGCGCAGCGCATTGAGGATGGCAATGTTCCTGAATCGCTGCGGGGCAGCCGCATTTATCAGCTGGATCTGGGATCGCTGATTGCCGGCACTCAGTACCGTGGCGACTTTGAGAAGCGCCTCAAAGCAGTGATGAAGGGCATCGCTGCCGAGAAGGGCGCCATTCTTTACATCGACGAGATACACAATATTGTGGGTGCAGGCCAGATTGGCGAAGGCTCAATGGATGCGAGCAACCTGCTCAAGCCTTATCTCGAAGGTGGCAAGGTGCGTTTCATCGGGGCGACGACCTATGAGGAATATAACCGCTACATTATGCGTAACAAAGGACTCATGCGCCGCTTTCAACAAGTGGCAATTAACGAACCGTCAATCGAAGAAACCATCAAGATTCTGCAGATGCTCAAGGATGGCTATGAGTCATTTCATCATGTAAAGTATGATGACGATGCGCTGGAATATGCCGTGACAGGCAGTGCCCGTCACATTACAGATCGTTACTTGCCCGACAAAGCGATTGACTTGATAGACGAGGCTGGTGCGTGGGTGCAGATGAATAGCAAGGAGGGTGATGCTCGCCGTGTTGATAAGGCGTTGATCGCTGATGTCCTTGCCCGCATTGCCAAGGTGGAATCCCTCACGATGGATGAGAACGACAAGGATAAACTCGAGTCCCTGGAACCTCGCATCCTGGATCAAATCTATGGCCAAGATGACGCGGTTAAGCAGGTTGTTCAAGCAGTGCAGATGGCCAAGGCCGGTCTCATCGATGAGAACAAGCCACTGGCTTCGCTGCTGTTTGTCGGTCCGACAGGAGTCGGCAAGACTGAGGTGGCACGTGTTCTTGCCCGAGAACTGGGTGTGGAACTTGTGCGCTTCGACATGAGTGAGTATGTCGAGAAACATACCGTAGCAAAGCTGATTGGTTCGCCGGCAGGTTATGTGGGATATGATGACGGCGGCTTGTTGACCGATGCCGTTCGCAAGCATCCTGATTGTGTGCTCTTGCTCGACGAGATTGAGAAGGCCCATAATGATATCTTCAACCTGCTGCTGCAAGTCATGGACTATGGCACATTGAGTGACAACAAGGGCCGCAAGGCTGTCTTCCGCAATGTGGTTCTCATCATGACTAGCAATGCTGGCGCCCAGTTCGCTCATCAGGCTTCAGTTGGCTTTGCATCGACGACTACAGCCGGTAGTGCTATGCTCAAGCAGGTCAAGAAGACCTTTAAGCCCGAATTTATTAACCGCCTGTCGTCAATTGTTGTATTCAATGACATGGATTACAAGATGGCTGGCATGATTCTTGACAAAAAACTACGTGAGTTGAAGCAGATGCTCAGCCCCAAGGGAGTAACCCTCAAGTTGGGCGACAAGGCGCGCCGTCAGTTGCTCGACGAGGGCTTCAGCCCCGTCTATGGCGCGCGCGAGATGGATAGGGTTATCCACAACCGACTCAAGACTCGCCTTGTCAAGGAAATCCTGTTCGGCTCTCTCAAGCAGGGCGGCGAATATGTCCTTGAGGAGTTACAAACGGAATAGTAGATTGCTATGGTATTTCAATTGTCCGAAGAATTGGTTTTTCCTGATCCTTATCTTGGGGAAGAGGACGGCCTGTTGGCCATCGGAGGCGACTTGAGTGAAGAACGGCTTTTGTTGGCCTACAGTTATGGCATCTTCCCGTGGTTCTCGTTCCGAGACTGGCCTCATCCTGCTTGGTACTGTCCCTTGAAACGCTTTGTGATTTTTCCTGAGGAGATTCACATCTCTCACTCGATGAGAACGATGATGAACAAGACGACCTATCGCGTCTCGTTCAACACCGACTTTGATGGTGTTATTGAAGGATGCAGCCAAGTGGATGGCAGGTATTACCAGAATGGTGCTTGGCTTGGCGAGGAGATGATCACTGCTTACCGTCATCTGAACCGCCAGGGCTATGCGTCGAGTGTTGAGGTGTGGAATGCTCAGAACGAACTGGTGGGAGGGTTGTACGGCGTGCTCAGTGGCCCATGCTTTATCGGCGAGAGTATGTTCTCGCGCGTTCCTAATGCTTCCAAGCTGGCTCTCATTCACTTAGCCAAGTTGTTGCAACGATTGGGCGGCAAGTTCATTGATTGCCAGCTCGAGACAGCCCATCTTAAATCCATGGGTGGTCGTTTTATATCCTACGATGATTATTTGTCCATTCTCAATCCCAGGGGATACGCCAGTTTGCGACATCATGATGAGCACGGGCTGCAAGAATAAGAGCAAATACTTATATATATAATGTATAAGAAGAAAGGGGTGAGGCGCTGCAGTGCTTGCCCCTGTCGTTTGTAATAGGAACTGCGCTGATGTAGTGCTGTTCTTTCCCATGAAAAACGTGATTATATAGCTAAATGATGTTAAATAATGTTAAGTTTGAGTAAATTTCACGATTGATTGGTGGCTCTAAAGCGGGCGTTTTTGAGTTATGTTGGTGGTTTTCAGTTAATTAGAAATTACATTATATATAAAATAAATCTGCTGAAAAGTTTGGCTGTTCGGAAAAAAGTGTGTAATTTTGCATCGCTTTTTTGCGCCGATAGCGCCTAAATGACTATGTAACCGCTTGATAGCGTGAGTGATTAGGGGCTCTTGAGGGGCGGCGAAGCAAACTGAAAAATAAATGTCAAATTAATTAAAAAACTAAACAACAAACTAAGATGCCTACTATTCAGCAATTAGTAAGAAAAGGCCGCACTGCGCTGGAATCTGCCAGCAAATCGCCCGCTTTGGACTCCTGCCCTCAGCGTCGCGGTGTATGTGTTCGTGTTTACACGACCACGCCTAAGAAGCCGAATTCGGCTATGCGCAAGGTTGCCCGTGTCCGTCTGACCAACGGTAAGGAGGTGAACTCCTATATCCCTGGTGAGGGCCACAACCTGCAGGAGCACTCGATCGTCATGGTGCGCGGTGGTCGCGTTAAGGACCTTCCTGGTGTTCGCTACCACATCATCCGTGGCACTCTCGACACCGCCGGTGTAGAAGGCCGCACTCAGCGCCGCAGCAAGTACGGTGCCAAGCGTCCCAAGAAGAAAAAATAAGACTTGAGACCAACAAGGCCCTGACTTACTAAAACAATTCAAAAAGTAAAATTAATTTCAAACTTAGTTTTCAGTTTTATTGGATTGGATTATTGGTTGAGTAAACGCGTCGCAGCGGCGGGCGTTGAAGAACAAAGCAAAAGACAACCAAGCAGACTTAAAACTACAACTGTGTTAAAAAAATGAGAAAGGCTAAGCCAAAAAAAAGGATCATTCTTCCCGATCCTAAGTTCGGTGACGTACGCGTAACCAAGTTCGTCAACCACCTCATGTATGATGGTAAGAAGAACACCTCTTACCGTATCTTCTATAGCGCACTGGAACTTGTGGGCAAGAAGATGGCTAATGAAGAGAAGACTCCCCTGGAGATCTGGAAAGCCGCATTGGAGAAGATCACTCCCCAAGTCGAGGTTAAGTCCCGCCGTGTGGGTGGCGCAACCTTCCAGGTTCCTACCGAGATTCGCCCCGACCGCAAAGAGTCGGTTTCGATGAAGAACATGATCATTTTCGCTCGCAAGCGTGGCGGCAAAACTATGGCCGACAAGCTCGCAGCTGAGATTATGGACGCATATAACGAGCAGGGTGGCGCATTCAAGCGCAAGGAGGACATGCACCGCATGGCCGAGGCTAACCGCGCATTTGCTCACTTTAGATTCTGATTTAGCGACGACGTGATCTGACAATGGGCACTGACGCACAACTGAAATATACACGCAACATCGGCATCATGGCACACATCGATGCCGGCAAGACCACCACATCGGAGCGTATCTTGTACTACACGGGCCTGACCCATAAGATGGGAGAGGTTCATGAGGGTACCGCCACCATGGACTGGATGGAGCAGGAGCAGGAGAGGGGAATCACCATCACCAGCGCTGCAACGACCGCGTTCTGGAACTATGACGGTAGCAAGTACAAGATTAACTTGATTGACACTCCGGGGCATGTGGACTTCACCGTCGAGGTGGAGCGTTCGCTGCGCGTGCTGGATGGCGCTATCGCCACCTTCTGCGCTGTCGGCGGAGTAGAGCCCCAGAGCGAGACCGTGTGGCGTCAGGCCGACAAGTACGAGGTGCCCCGCATTGCCTATGTCAACAAGATGGATCGCGTGGGCTGCAACTACTTGGACGTAGTGCGCCAGATTCGCGAGGTCCTCGGGGCCAATCCTTGCCCCATTCAGTTGCCCATCGGTGCCGAAGAGAATTTCAAGGGCGTCGTTGACCTGGTGACGATGAAGGCACTCTACTGGCATGACGAGACTCTCGGTGCCGAGTATGAGACTGCTGACATCCCTGCCGACATGATGGATGAGGTACAGGAGTACCGTGACAAGATGCTTGAGGCTCTCGCCGAGTTTGACGATGAGTTCATGACCAAGTATTTTGACGATCCTGACTCGATTACCGTGGACGAGATCAAGAGTGCGCTGCGCAAAGCCACGCTCGACCGCAACATGGTTCCCGTGCTGTGCGGTAGCTCGTTCAAGAACAAGGGTGTGCAGACGCTGCTCGACGCAGTTTGCGCCTATCTGCCCAGTCCTGCCGATGCCGGTGAGATTAAGGGCGTGGCCGTCAACGACCCCGACAAGGAACTCAGCCGCAAGCCTCTGTTCGAGGAGCCCCTGTGTGCCTTGGTGTTCAAGATTGCAACCGACCCCTATGTTGGCCGTTTGGTGTTCTTCCGTGTATATTCGGGTTCACTTCAGGCAGGTAGCCAGATCTACAACGTGCGCACTGGTCACAAGGAGCGCATCTCCCGCCTGTTCCAGATGCACAGCAACCGTCAGAATCCCATGGATGTGATTGGTTGTGGTGACATCGGTGCTGGAGTCGGTTTCAAGGATGTGCACACTGGCGATACCTTGTGCAGCAGCCAGGACACCGCCATTGCGCTCGAGGCAATGGATTTTCCCGAGCCTGTGATCGGTATCGCTGTTGAGCCCAAGACTCAGAACGACCTTGACCGTATGGCTGTGGGTCTTGCAAAGCTTGCTGAGGAAGACCCCACCTTCCAAGTCGAGAGCAACGAGGAAACCGGACAAACCATCATCCGTGGTATGGGTGAGCTTCATCTGGATATCATCCTCGATCGCCTGCGTCGCGAGTTCAAGGTGGAGTGCAACCAGGGTCGCCCCCAGGTTTCCTACAAGGAAGCTATTTCCCAGGCCGCAACTGTGCATGAGGTCTTCAAGAAGCAGACTGGTGGCCACGGCAAGTTTGCCGACATCGAGTGCCGCGTCGAGCCCATCGATGATGACTTTGATGGCACGCTCCAGTTTGTCAACGAGGTCAAGGGCGGCGACATCCCCAAGGAGTACATGCCCGCTATCGAGAAGGGTTTCAAGAGTGCCATGCGCAGTGGTGTGCTCGCCGGGTTCCCTGTTCAGAGCCTCAAGGTGACCGTCCTGGACGGTAGTTACCATCCTGTTGACAGCGACAGCCTGAGCTTCGAGTTGTGTGCCATGCAAGCCTACCGCAGCGCTTGCCGCAAGGCTCGCCCGGTACTTCTCGAACCGATGATGAAGCTTGAGGTTGTTACTCCTGAGGAGAACATGGGCGATGTCATTGCCGACCTCAACAAGCGTCGCGCACAGGTCGAGGGCATGGAGAGTGCACGCAGCGGTGCCCGTATCGTCAAGGCCAGCACCCCGCTTGCCGAGATGTTTGGCTACGTTACTGCGCTGCGCAATATTACCAGCGGTCGTGCAACGAGCACGATGTCGTTCTCGCACTATGCCGCTGTGGCAACTCCTATTGCCGTCAAGGTTCTCAAGGAACACTTGGGTCACGTCGAATTATTGCAATAATACATTCATTATTATAAATACAATGAGCCAGAAGATTAGAATTAAATTGAAGAGCTACGATCACAACTTGGTTGACAAGTCGGCCGAGAAGATCGTGCGCACAGTGAAGAGCACTGGCGCTGTAGTGAGCGGTCCTATCCCCCTGCCCACCCACAAGCGCATCTTCACCGTGAACCGTTCGACTTTTGTCAACAAGAAGTCCCGCGAACAGTTCCAGCTGGCATCCTTCAAGCGTCTCATCGACATCTACAGTTCAACCGCTAAGACTGTTGATGCACTGATGAAGCTCGAATTGCCCAGTGGAGTTGAGGTTGAGATCAAGGTGTAGTACAAGAGATTGAACAACGAGTAAAATTAACAGCATTAACAAACAGTAATTTTTAAAATTTCAAGAGAAATGCCAGGATTATTAGGAAAGAAAATCGGAATGACATCCGTTTTCAGTGCCGACGGCAAGAATGTGCCGTGCACTGTTATCGAAGTAGGTCCTTGCGTTGTCACTCAAGTGAAGATTGTTGAAAACGACGGTTACGAGGCTTTGCAGCTGGGTTTTGTCGAGAAGAAAGACAAGCACACCACCAAGCCCATGGCCGGTCACTTCAAGAAAGCAGGAGTGAAACCGCAAAGATTCTTGGCCGAGTTCAAAGGATTTAATGGAGAGCACAAGGCTGGTGACGAGTTCACCGTAGAGATGCTCAACGATGTTGAATTTGTTGATGTGATCGGCACAAGTAAGGGTAAAGGCTTCCAGGGCGTCGTGAAGCGTCACGGCTTCGGCGGCGTGGGACAGACCACTCACGGTCAGGACGACCGTCAGCGCGCTCCCGGTTCCATCGGTGCCTGCTCTTATCCCGCTAAGGTTTTCAAGGGTATGCGCATGGCTGGCCAGATGGGCAACAAGCGCTGCACCGCTCAAAACCTGCAAGTGATTAAAGTATTGCCCGAGAACAATCTTCTCATGGTGAAAGGCTCAGTACCGGGCAGCAAAGGTTCAATCGTAATTATTGAAATGTAATAATGGAACTCGCAGTATATAACATCAAGGGTGAGGACACCGGACGCAAGGTGACCCTTAACGATGAGATCTTCGCCATCGCCGAGCCTAACGAGCATGCCGTTTATCTCGATGTTAAGCAATACATGGCCAACAAGCGCCAGGGAACCCACAAGGCTAAAGAGAGAAGTGAAATCGCTGGCTCGACCAAGAAGCTCGGTCGCCAGAAGGGTGGCGGCGGTGCCCGTCACGGTGACATCAAGTCTCCGCTGTTCCATGGTGGTGGTCGCGTGTTCGGTCCCCGTCCCCGCAACTACAGCTTCAAGCTGAATAAGAAGATGAAGGCTCTGGCCCGTCGTTCTGCTCTTACCTACAAGGCTCAGAACAACCAGATCATGGTCATCGAGGATATCAAGTTTGATGCTCCCAAGACCAAGGAATTTGTAAACATTACCCGCAACCTCAAGCTCGAGGGTCAGAAGTTGCTTCTCGTCCTGGCTGGCCAGGAGCGCAACCTCTACTTGTCACTGCGCAACGTGCCCACCGCAAGTCTGATTACCGCAAGCGACATCAACACCTACCGCGTGCTTGACAACCGCATGATTCTCGTTACCGAGAGCTCGGTGGATGCGCTCAATAACTTAAAATAAGGAGGACAGACAATGGAGAACATTCAGATCATTCCCGTTGTGACCGAGAAGGCCAACGCTATTACCGAGAAGGGTAACCGTTACACGTTCAAGGTATCTCCTGATGCCAATAAGTATCAGATCAAGGACGCCGTTGAGAAGCTTTACGATGTAAAGGTCGTCGACGTGAGCACCATGAACTATGCTGGCAAGAACAAGCAGCGCTATACCAAGAGTGGTATCATCAAGGGCAAGACTGTCGCCTTCAAGAAGGCTGTCGTGACTGTTGCCGAAGGACAAACTATTGATTTCTATAGTAATTTATAATAAAAAATGGCAGTAAGAAAATTGAAGCCCACAACACCGGGGCAAAGACACAAGGTTATTGGTGTATTTGACGACATTACAAAGCGTACACCAGAGAAGTCTCTTACGGTCGGTAAGCGCTCCACCGGCGGTCGCAACAACGAGGGTCACCTCACCGCTCGCTATCGTGGAGGTGGTCACAGGCGTAAACTCCGCCTGATCGACTTCAAGAGGAATAAAGACGGTGTGCCGGCAGTAGTGAAAGCTATCGAGTACGATCCCAACCGTTCGGCTCGTATCGCTCTCCTCTACTACGTAGACGGCTATAAAGCTTACATCATTGCTCCCAACGGACTCGAAGTGGGTGCAACGATCGAGAGCGGTGAGAACGTGGCCCCCGAAGTGGGAAACGCGCTTCCACTGAGCAAGATTCCTGTTGGTACTTTAATTCACAACATCGAGTTGCGTCCCGGACAGGGTGCCGCTATGGCACGTGCAGCCGGTACCTTCGCTCAGCTCACCAGCCGCGAGGGTAACTACGCAATTATCAAATTACCTTCGGGTGAGACACGCAAGGTCCTTGCAGCCTGCAAGGCTACCGTTGGTGTGGTTGGCAACAGTGACCACGCACTTGAGCAGTCCGGTAAGGCCGGTCGCTCTCGCTGGCTCGGTCGCCGTCCCCACAACCGTGGTGTGGTTATGAACCCTGTTGATCACCCCATGGGTGGTGGTGAAGGTCGCCAGAGTGGTGGTCATCCCCGTAACCGCAATGGCTTGTATGCTAAGGGCTTGAAGACCCGTGCGCCGAAGAAGCAGTCTTCGAAGTACATCATTGAAAGAAGAAAGAAGTAATTTGATTAAATTCGATTAATTATGAGTCGTTCACTTAAAAAAGGCCCTTACATCAGTGTGAAACTGGAAAAGAAGGTTGACGCCATGAACGAGAGTGGCAAGAAGAGTGTGATCAAGACTTGGTCGCGCGCATCCATGATCGCTCCCGAATTTGTGGGACACACCTTTGCCGTTCACAATGGCAACAAGTTTATTCCCGTCTATGTTACCGAGAACATGGTAGGTCACAAGCTCGGCGAGTTCGCTCCCACACGCACCTTCCGTGGTCACAGCGGCAACAACAAGAAATAATGGGCCCGGGATTATTTCAACGTTTTTTAGAACAAAAAAGAATTAAATACAATGGGTAAAAGAAAAAGAGAATCAGCTAACTTGAAGAAGGAAGCTCGTCGCAACGAGTCCTTCGCAAAGTTGCGCAACATTCCCAGCTCGCCTCGCAAGATGCGCCTCGTCGCTGACATGGTTCGCGGCGTCGAAGTCTTCAAGGCTCTTGGACTCCTGCACTTCTCCAACAAGCAGGCTGCCGCTGATGTTGAGAAGCTCCTCAAGTCCGCTATCAGCAACTGGGAACAGAAGAATGGCAAGAAGGCCGAGAGCGGTGAGCTCTATATCAAGACCATCACGGTTGATGCAGCTCCGATGCTCAAGCGCCTCCGTCCGGCTCCTCAGGGTCGTGGCTACCGCATCCGCAAACGTTCCAACCACGTGACCATCTACGTGGACACTATTAACACTGAAAAAGACGCATAAAACGAAATGGGACAGAAAGTTAATCCAATCAGTAATCGTTTAGGCATCATCCGCGGTTGGGATTCCAACTGGTACGGTGGCCGTAAATATGGAGATACCCTGGTAGAGGATGACAAGATCCGCAAGTATCTCAACGAGCGTCTTGCCAAGGCCAGTGTAGCGCGCATCGTTATCGAGCGCACGCTCAAGCTCGTCACCATCACCATCTGCACCGCTCGCCCCGGTATCATTATCGGTAAGCAGGGATCAGAGGTTGAGGTTCTCAAGCAGGAGCTCATCAAGCTCACTAACAAGGACGTTCAAATCAATATCCACGAGGTTAAGCGCCCCGAACTGGATGCCCAGCTCGTCGCCGCTAACGTCGCTCACCAGATCGAGGGTAAGATTGCCTATCGCCGTGCAGTCAAGATGGCTATCGCCAGCACTATGCGCATGGGTGCCGAGGGCATCAAGATCCAGGTCAAGGGTCGCTTGAATGGTGCTGAGATGCGCCGCAGCGAGATGTTTAAGGAAGGCCGCACTCCCCTGCACACCCTCCGTGCCGATATCGACTATGCACTCGTGCCCGCCCACACCAAGGTCGGTGTCATCGGTGTCAAGGTTTGGATCTGCCGTGGTGAGGTCTATGGCAAGCGCGACTTAGCTCCTAACTTTGCCAACAATGCCAATGAGCGTCGCGGTGGTGGCGGTCGTGGTGGAGAGCGCGGCGAGCGTCGTGGTTTCCGCGGTGGCAAGAGAAACAACAATCGTTAAACCCAGTCACAACCAGTAACTTGAAGTGTGACTTTAAAAAACGAAATTTAAAATGTTACAACCTAAGAGATTAAGATATCGTCGTCCAAGTGATGGGCATCCTCGCCAGTACAGCAAGCGTGGTAACCAGCTCGCCTTTGGTTCCTTCGGAATCAAGACCCTGGAGAGCAAGTGGATCACTGCTCGCCAGATCGAGGCAGCTCGTGTCGCTGTGACCCGTTACATGCAGCGTCAGGGTCAAATCTGGCTCCGCATTTTCCCCGATAAGCCCTACACTCGCAAGCCTGCCGATGTCCGCATGGGTAAAGGTAAAGGTGATGTTGCAGGTTATGTCGCTCCCGTTCATCCCGGTCGCATCCTCATCGAGGTCGATGGTGTGAGCTTTGATATCGCCAAGGAGGCACTCCGCCTTGCTGCTCAGAAGCTTCCCGTGGCTACTAAGTTTGTCGTTCGTCGCGACTATGATCCCACTCAACTCGTTTAATAATTTGACCAGATTATGAAAAAGGAAAATATCAAGGAACTGACCGATAAGGAATTGCAGGATCGTCTCGACCAAGTCCAGAAGGAGTATGTTCAGGAAAAGATCCAGCACACGATTTCTCCGCTCGATAATCCGGCCAAGATAACGCTTGACAGGAAGTTGATCGCGCGCATCAAGACTGAAATCCGCGAACGTGAACTCAAGAACAAATAATCCCAACAACCACTACAATGGAAGAAAAACGTAATTTAAGAAAAGAAAGAATTGGGGTTGTTTCCAGCAACAAGGGTGACAAGACCATCACTGTGACCATCAAGTGGAAGGAGAAACACCCAATCTATGGCAAGTTTGTCAACAAGACAAAGAAGTACCACGCTCATGACGAGAACAACGAGTGCAACGTTGGCGATACCGTTCGCCTGATGGAGACCCGCCCGTTGAGCAAGACCAAGAGGTGGAGATTAGTTGAAATCATCGAAAAAGCGAAGTAATTATTTATTATGATACAGACTGAAAGTAGATTGACAGTTGCCGACAACAGCGGCGCAAAGGAAGTCCTCTGCATCAAGGTGCTGGGCGGTTCCGGTCGTCGTTACGCTTCGGTGGGTGACATCATCGTTGTCACCGTCAAGAAGGCTATCCCCGCTTCCGAGGTGAAGAAGGGTACCGTTTCCAAGGCTGTCGTTGTTCGCACCAGCAAGGAAATCCGTCGTCAGGACGGCTCCTATATCCGCTTCGACGACAATGCCTGTGTATTGCTCACTAATACCGGCGAGCTGCGCGGAACGCGCATCTTCGGTCCCGTAGCCCGCGAGCTGCGTGCCACCAACATGAAGATCGTTTCTCTCGCTCCCGAGGTTCTTTAATCAATCTTTAAAATAGCAATAAACATTATATGGCTAAGTTAAAAATCAAGAAGGGTGACACCGTCTATGTTCTCGCTGGTGATGACAAGGGTAAGACCGGTCGCGTCCTGAACGTCCTGCCCGAACAGGGTAAGGCTATCGTCGAGGGTGTCAACATCGTGTCCAAGAGCACGAAGCCCAATGCTAAGGCCCCCCAGGGTGGCATTGTCAAGATGGAAGCCCCCATTCACCTGAGCAACCTGGCTGTCGTTGAGCCTAAGAGTGGCCGCGACCCCAAGCCGACTCGCGTCGGTTTCAGGAAGGATGAGAATGGCAAAACTGTTCGTTATTCTAAAAAAACTGGAGAGGAGATTAAGTAATGAGTACCACGCTGAAGAAACAATATGACGAGAAGATTGCTCCCGCGTTGATGAAGCAATTCAACTACAGCACCCCGATGCAGATCCCCCGTCTGGTCAAGATCGTCCTCAACGAGGGTCTGGGTGACGCTACCCAGGACAAGAAGATCATCGAGACTGCTATCAACGAGCTCACAGCAATCACCGGCCAGAAGGCCGTACAGACCCTGTCGAAGAAGGATATCTCCAACTTCAAGGTTCGTAAGAAGATGCCCATCGGCGTGCGCGTGACCCTGCGTCGTGACCGCATGTACGAGTTCATGGAGCGTTTCATCCGCATCGCCCTGCCGCGTATCCGCGACTTCAAGGGTGTGAACGGTAAGCTCGATGGCCGTGGCAACTACACTGTTGGTGTGACCGAGCAGATCATCTTCCCCGAGATCAACATCGATAACGTGACCAAGATGACAGGTATGAATATCACCTTCGTCACCACTGCCAAGACCGACGAGGAAGGCTATGCACTTCTCAAGGAATTCGGAATCCCGTTTAACAACAAATAATTGAGAGTTAAATTATGGCAAAAGAATCAATGAAAGCCCGCCAGGCCAAGCGTGAGCGCCTCGTCGCTAAGTACGCTGCCAAGCGCGCGCAGCTCAAGAAGGACGGTGACTATGAGGCTCTCCAGAAGCTTCCCCGCAACGCTTCTCCCGTGCGCCTTCACAACATCTGCAAGATGTCTGGCCGTCCTAAGGGTTACATGCGCCAGTTCGGCATCTCACGTATCAACTTCCGCGAGATGGCTTCTAACGGCCTGATCCCCGGCGTCCACAAGGCAAGCTGGTGATTTTCTACCACTTTTCTAACAACAATAACATTAAGTATTAAATATTGTTCGACAAGGTCGAATCAATTTAAAACAAGTTACAATAATGACAGATCCTATTGCAGATTATCTGACTAGATTGAGGAATGCGATCAAGGCACAGCACCGTGTCGTTGAAATCCCTTCTTCCAAGCTCAAAAAGGAGATCACCAAGATCCTCTTCGACCAGGGTTACATCCTGAACTACAAGTTCGTTGAGGAAGAGAACTCTCCCCGTGGCACCATCAAGATCGCGCTCAAGTATGACAACGTTGACCACGTTAGCGCTATCAAGTGCCTTACACGCGTCTCAAGGCCCGGCCTGCGCCAGTACACTGGCTACAAGGACATGCCCCGCGTGCTCAATGGTTTAGGTATTGCCATCATCTCAACCTCCAAGGGCGTTATGACCAACAAGGAGGCCAAGAACCTGAAGATCGGTGGCGAAGTATTGTGTTACGTTTATTAATAAAGGAGGAGCGCTATGTCAAGAATTGGTAAATTGCACATCGCCATCCCCGCTGGCGTAACAGTTGAACAGAAGGATAATGTTCTTACCGTAAAGGGCCCCAAGGGCGAGCTCAAGCAGACCCTCAACCCCGACATCACGGTAGAGATCGAGAACAATGAAATCAAGGTGACCCGCCCCAATGACGAGCGTGAGTCACGTGCTCAGCACGGTCTGTACCGCGCACTCATCAACAACATGGTGGTTGGTGTGAGCCAGGGTTTCAAGAAAGAATTGGAAATTGTCGGCGTCGGTTACCGCGCAACCAGCAACGGTCAAGTACTGGAGCTCGCGCTCGGTTATTCACACGCTATCTACTTGAAGATGCCGCCCGAGGTTAAGGTTGAAGCCAAGAGTGAGCGTAACAAGAACCCGCTCATTACCCTCGAATCGTGCGACAAGCAGCTCCTTGGTCAAATTTGTGCCAAGATCCGCTCCTTCCGCAAGCCCGAGCCTTACAAGGGTAAAGGTGTTAAGTTTGTTGGCGAAGTTATTCGTCGTAAGTCTGGTAAAACGGCAGCTGCCAAATAATTAAGTAGAAAGGAAACGATATGATATCCAAATCAGATAGAAGAAACAAGATCAAGGCCCGCATCCGCGGTCGCATCAGCGGTACCCCGGAGCGTCCCAGGCTGTGCGTCTTCCGCAGCAATAAGCAAATTTATGCCCAGGTCATCGACGATGTAGCTGGCAATACTCTCTGCTCTGCCTCTTCTAAGGGCATCACCGAGGGTTCCAAGAGCGAAATCGCCGCTAAGGTGGGCGAGGCTGTTGCCAAGAAAGCCCTTGAGGCTGGCATCAACACTGTAGTGTTTGACCGCAATGGCTTCCTGTTCCATGGTAGAGTTAAATCGTTGGCCGACGGCGCACGCAAGGGCGGTCTTAAATTCTAAGAAACATCATGCTGAAGAAAAATAATCGAGTAAAGGTTGCAGCCGACGCCGAACTCAAGGAGCGTCTGGTGGCTATCAACCGCACCACCAAGGTTACCAAGGGTGGTCGCACTTTCACCTTCGCTGCTATCGTTGTTGTCGGTGACGGCAATGGCGTTATCGGCTACGGACTGGGTAAGGCCAATGAGGTTACCACAGCTATTTCAAAGGGTACCGAGGTGGCTAAGAAGAACCTGATTAAGGTCCCCATTCACAAGGGTACTATTCCTCATGAGGTCGTTGCCAAGTTTGGCGGCAGCCGCATTATCATGAAGCCTGCAAGCGCTGGTACCGGTGTTAAGGCCGGTGGTGCTATGCGTGCCGTCTTCGAGACGGTAGGTGTTACCGATGTTATTTGTAAGTCCAAGGGCTCCAGCAACCCTCACAACCTCGTGAAGGCCACGCTCAAGGCTCTCGACGAGATGCGCAGCCCGGCTACCGTGGCTCACTACCGCGGCATCAGTGTGGACAAGGTGTTTAACGGTTAAATTTTTGTTGAAAAGTTATGGCAAAGATTCAGATTAAACAAGTGAAAAGCCGCATCAATCGTCCGGCTCGCCAAAAGAGAACCCTCGATGCCCTCGGTCTGAGGAAACTCAACCACACCGTTACCCTTGAGGCAACCCCTCAAGTGCTGGGTATGGTTAACGCAGTTCGTCATCTGGTGGAAGTCACCAATGTTGATTAATTCTTAAATTCTTAAAACAAGAAACAACATTATGGAATTACATGATTTAAAACCTGCTGTAGGTTCAAATAAGAAGAAAAGTCGCATCGGCCGCGGTCCCGGTTCGGGCAAGGGCGGTACATCGACTCGTGGTCACAAGGGTGCAAAGTCGCGCTCGGGTTACAAGCAGAAGGTCGGCTTCGAAGGCGGCCAGATGCCTCTCCAGCGTCGTGTCCCCAAGGGTGGTTTCAAGAACATCAACCGTGTGGAGTATAAGGCCGTAAACGTTGCTGTGCTTGAAGCACTCGCCGAGCAGAATAGTCTCGAAAAAATTACCGTTGCCAACCTTCTTGAGGCTGGTTTGGTACGTAAAAACCAACTTGTTAAAATTTTGGGCCAGGGTCAGCTCAGCCACAAGCTTGAGGTTGAAGCCCATGCCTTCTCCAAGAAGGCCGAGGAGATCATCACCGCTGCCGGTGGCTCAATCGTAAAACTCTAACCCGACGATGAAACTCATTGAAACACTAAAAAACATCTGGAAGATCGAGGACTTGCGCAAGCGCCTCATCACCACATTCCTGTTCATTGTGATTTATCGCTTTGGATGCCATGTGGTACTGCCGGGTATCAATCCCAGCGACTTGGAAGCCATGCGCAACTTTACTAACAGTGGTCTGATGCAGCTGCTCGACATGTTCTCGGGTGGTGCGTTCGGTCAGGCTTCGATCTTCGCATTGGGTATCATGCCCTACATCACCGCCTCGATCGTTATCCAATTGATGGGTATGGTCGTGCCCAGCTTCCAGAAGATGCAGCGCGAGGGCGAGAGTGGCCGCATGAAGCTCAATCAGTACACCCGTTACCTCACTGTGTTCATCCTTCTCATCCAGGCTCCTGCCTATCTGATGAACCTCCAGTATCAGGTTAATGCAGCCGGTGGTCATGCCAACATTTCGGGCTTGATGATGATTTATCTGTCTATCGTCCTCACCGCAGGTGCGATGTTGATTATGTGGCTTGGTGAAAAGATCACCGACAAGGGTATCGGCAACGGTATTTCCATCATCATCTTGGTGGGTATCCTCGCTCGCTTCCCTGGAGCCATCGTTCAAGAGTTTACTGGCCGTCTGAACACTGCTCAGGGTGGTCTCGTAATGTTCCTGGTTGAGATCGTTATCTTGTTCGCTGTTACCGCAGGTGCAGTCATGCTTACTCAAGGCACACGTAAGGTGCCCGTGCAGTATGCCAAGCGCATTGTCGGCAACAAGCAGTATGGTGGCGCTCGCCAGTATATCCCATTGAAGGTCAATGCTGCTAACGTGATGCCCATCATCTTTGCACAGGCCCTCATGTTCATCCCCATCACCCTCGCCGGTTTTGGTGCACGCCAGAATGAAGCTGGTTTCCTCGGCTCACTCTCGCGCACCTTCGGTGACATGAACGGTTTCTGGTACAATGTGGTTTATTTCCTCATGATCGTAGCCTTCACCTATTTCTATACTGCCATCACCGTGCGTCCCACGCAGATGGCTGAAGAGATGAAGAAGAACAGCGGTTTCATCCCTGGCATCAAGCCTGGTAAGAAGACTGCTGAGTATCTCGACTCGATCATGTCGCGCATCACCCTGCCGGGTTCACTGTTCCTCGGTATCGTCGCCATTCTGCCGGCATTTGCCCGCTACTTTGGTGTCAACCAGCAGTTTGCTCAGTTCTTCGGTGGAACCTCACTGCTCATTATCGTGGGTGTTGTTCTTGACACGCTCCAGCAGATTGAGACCCATCTGATGATGCACCACTACGATGGTCTGATGAAGTCTGGTAAAATCAAGGGTCGTTCCCGTTAAATGACGTATAACTGGACTTCTTGAAAAGCAGTTTTTCAATCGCATTATGATATATCTCAAGACCGACGAGGAAATCGAGTTGCTGCGCAAGGCCAATCTGGTTGTCGCTGGCACCCTGGCCGAACTGGCCAAGTGGATTGAACCGGGTATTACTACCCGTCGTCTCGATCAAATCGCCGAGGAGTATATCCGGTCCCAAGGCTGCACGCCCGGTTTTAAGGGCTTGTATGGCTTTCCCGCCACGCTCTGCACCTCGGTCAACGAGGTTGTAGTGCACGGCATCCCGTCGAACTACGTTCTCGAGGATGGCGACATCGTGTCCTGTGACTGTGGTGCCGTCACCCCCGAGGGGTTCAACGGCGACAGCACCTACACCTTCTGTGTCGGTGAGGTTGCCGAAGAGACCAAGCAGCTCCTGCGCACGACTAAGGAGTCACTCTATGTCGGCATCGAGCACGCAGTGGCTGGCAATCGCATCGGAGATATCTCCAATGCCATCCAGCAGTACTGTGAGCGACGCAATTACAGCGTCGTCCGTGAGATGACTGGTCATGGAGTGGGGCGCAAGCTGCACGAGGATCCCGAGGTGCCTAATTATGGACGTCGTGGAACAGGACCCCTCCTGCGCAATGGCATGACAATTGCCATCGAGCCCATGATCAACATGGGTGGCAAGAACATCATTACCGAGCGCGACGGATGGACAACCCGTACTCGCGACCGCAAACCCAGTGCTCACTTTGAGCACTCCATTGCCATCCATCATGGCAAGGCCGACATCCTGTCCTCCTTCGATGGAATCCAGGAGGTTCTCGGTGACCGGTTTATCTGATTGAAATAAAACTGACTTTTTAAAGAATCCAGTAAACGTTAATTAATAGATTTTATATGGCAAAACAGACTGCAATTGAATTAGACGGCACAATCGTTGAGGCATTGTCCAATGCCATGTTCCGTGTGGAGCTTGAGAATGGACACCAGATCACCGCTCACATCAGCGGCAAGATGAGAATGCATTATATTAAAATTTTGCCTGGTGACAAGGTGAGAGTGGAAATGTCACCCTACGATTTGTCTAAAGGAAGAATCTCATTTCGATACAAATAACTAAATCACAACATATTATGAAAGTTAGAGCATCTATTAAGAAGCGCAACGAGGACTGCAAGATCGTTCGTCGCAAAGGGCGCCTTTATGTGATTAACAAAAAAAATCCCAAGTTCAAACAGCGTCAGGGATAAAAAAAAGTATTAACTTTGCAAAAAATTTTGAATTAGATATATGGCAGTAAGAATTGTCGGGGTTGATATTCCCCAAAACAAGCGCGGCGTCATCGCCTTGACCTACATCTTTGGTATCGGGCGCAGCTCAGCCGCTACAATCCTCAAGAAGGCTGGTGTCGATGAGAACACCCGCGTGAAGGATTGGACCGATGCCGAGGCAGCCGCAGTGCGTGAGGTGATCGGTAACGAATACAAGGTAGAAGGTGACCTGCGCAGCGAGGTCCAGATGAACATCAAGCGACTGATGGATATCGGTTGCTATCGTGGCATCCGTCACCGCAACGGTCTCCCCGTTCGTGGTCAGAGCACCAAGAACAATGCTCGTACCCGCAAGGGACGCAAGAAAACTGTTGCTAACAAGAAGAAAGCTACTAAATAACATTATTGAATTACTATGGCTAAAAAGACAGTCGCAGCTAAGAAGAGAGTCGTTCGTGTTGACGGTGTTGGTCAACTGCACGTGCATTCTTCATTCAACAACATCATTGTGTGCCTCGCTAACGGTGAGGGACAGGTAATTTCGTGGTCCTCGGCTGGCAAGATGGGCTTCCGCGGTTCTAAGAAGAACACGCCCTACGCTGCCCAAATGGCTGCCGAAGATTGCGCAAAGGTCGCTTACGACCTCGGTTTGCGCAAGGTGAAGGCCTATGTCAAGGGTCCGGGTAATGGACGTGAGTCAGCTATCCGCACTATCCATGGCGCAGGCATTGCAGTTACCGAGATCATCGACGTCACGCCGCTGCCCCACAACGGCTGCCGTCCTCCCAAGAGAAGAAGGGTCTAAGAGATTTAGGCGCTTCGCTCGTCGCAACATCTGTTTTAACAGTTTTTATTAACAAACTTTTTCGCGAATCTCTATCAGTGAATGGATTGCATTTTTTAACGACCTCTCTGCAATCGCGGCTGCACTGAAGCGATTCCAATTCACAACAGTAAATTTATTTTTAAAAGAAGACTATGGCTAGATACACCGGTCCAAAATCTAAAATTGCCCGCAAACTGGGTGAACCCATCTTCGGTGAAGACAAGTACTTTGCCAAGAAGAATTATCCCCCGGGCCAGCATGGTGCCAACCGTCGCAGGAAGATGAGCGAGTATGGCACTCAGCTTCGCGAAAAACAGAAAGCAAAATACACCTATGGCGTTCTTGAACGTCAGTTCCGCAACCTCTTCAACAAGGCTTCTCGCATGAAGGGTGTTACTGGTGAGGTGCTCCTGCAATTGCTCGAAGCAAGGCTCGACAACGTCGTTTATCGTCTGGGCATCGCTCCCACCCGTGCTGCTGCACGTCAGATCGTCCTGCACCGCCACATCACCGTTGACGGTAAGGTTGTCAATATTCCTTCCTACTCGGTGAGCGAGGGTCAGATTGTTGCTGTTCGTGAGAAGTCCAAGTCTCTGGAGGTTATCCAGGACGCTCTTGCAGGCTTCAACCACAGCAAGTATCCCTGGATCGAATGGGATGAAAGTGTAAAGGGTGGCAAGCTCTTGCACATGCCCGTTCGTGAGGATATCCCTGAGAACATCAAGGAGCAGTTGATCGTCGAGTTGTATTCTAAACAGTAAAATTTTTATCCATGGCTATTTTAGCATTTCAGAAACCCGACAAAGTCTTAATGTTGGAAGCCGACAACTCGTTCGGCAAATTCGAGTTCCGACCCTTGGAGCCTGGTTACGGTATTACCATCGGTAATGCTCTGCGCCGCATTCTCCTCTCTGGACTCGAAGGCTTCGCAATCTGCAGCATCCGCATTGACGGCGTGCAGCATGAGTTCGCAACCATCACGGGTGTCAAGGAAGATGTTACCAATATCATCCTTAACCTCAAGAAGGTGAGACTCAAACGCATTGTTGAAGATACCGACACCGAGAAGGCCGTTGTCAAGGTTTCAGGTCAAAGCGTCTTCAAGGCGGGCGACATCGGCAAGGTACTCAGTGCATTCGAGGTGCTTAACCCCGAGCTTGAGATTTGTCACATCGACCCCTCTTGCGGTTTCCAGATTGAGCTCTCAATCAACAAGGGTAGGGGATACCTCCCTGCCGAGGAGAACCGCAACGCCAATGACCCCATCGACGTGATCGCCATCGACTCGATCTACACGCCCATCTTGAACGTGAAGACCGCCGTCGAGAACTTCCGTGTCGAGCAGAAGACCGACTACGAGAAGCTCATTATCGAGATCACTACCGATGGCTCCATTCATCCTAAGGACGCTCTCAAGGGCGCTGCCGAAATCTTGATTCAGCACTTCCAGCTCTTCACCGATCGTGAAATCGTTCTCGATAACACCGAGAGCAACGGCAACGAGGAGTTTGACGAGGAAGTACTCAAGATGCGTCAGCTCCTTAAGACCAAACTTGTTGACATGGACCTCTCTGTTCGCGCTCTCAACTGCCTGAAGTCGGCAGAAGTCGAGACGCTTGGAGAACTCGTGGTCTTCAACAAGACCGACCTGCTCAAGTTCCGCAACTTCGGTAAGAAGTCACTCAGCGAGCTTGAGGAGCTGTTGGCCACACTCAATCTGCACTTTGGCATGGATATCACTAAATACAAATTAGAAAAAGAGTAAAAAACGATGAGACACAATAAGAAATTCAACCACCTGAGCCGTAAGAGCGCCCACCGTGATGCCATGTTGGCCAACATGACCATCTCCCTCATCATGCACAAGCGCATCATCACGACCCTCGCCAAGGCTAAAGCCCTGCGCGTGTATGCCGAGCCCCTGATTAACAGGACCAAGGACGACACCACCGCTTCGCGCCGCCTCGTCTTCAAGCACCTCCAGAACAAGGAGGCCGTCAAGGAACTCTTCTCGACCGTTGCCGCTAAGGTGGCCGACCGTCCCGGTGGCTACACCCGCATCCTGAAGCTCGGCAACCGTCTGGGTGACAACGCTAAGACCTGCTTCATTGAGCTCGTTGACTTCAATGAGGCTATGCTCGAGGCTAAGAACCAGGAGAAGGCTGCTCCCAAGAAGACCACCCGTCGTAGCCGCAAGAAAGCTGCTCCCGCTGCAGCCGCTGCTACCGAGGAAGCTCCCAAGACCGAAGAGTAATTCAAAAAAATATAACAACTACTCAAGGCAACATAAGAGACAGCGGTCTTGTCGCGATAAGGCCGCTCTCTTTAAGAGACTAATTCATATCAAAAAAACACCCTTGTACACTGGTTGTGTACGGGGGTGTTTTTTGATCATACTCTCAGAAGTTAACCGCGCCCTGGTTGTTATCGAGTGGGGACGGCGCCCTTCTTCTGTGTATTCAGGATCTGCTTCTCAATGGCTTGTGTGAGTTCCAAGTTGGTGTTCAACGTGTCACCGTCTGGTGATATGATATACGTCGATTCAACTTTAGCGCTCGTGCTGTCGCTATCTTCCAGATTATCGACAATCGCCTTGGTCATGCGGTCCAGGAACAGGTTTAGCGCGACAGTGTCATTTTTAGCGTCAATCTGTTCGACAATCTGCTTGCCGTCCGACATGTTTTGAATAAACGTGTAATGCCTTGGCTTCTCGTTGCAAGATGACAGACAGGCTATCGCCATTGCGGCTGTCAGCAGTGATGTGATAAGTTTCATGATCTCAATGCAGGTTGAATCATTCCTTCACTTCCCAACCCAGTGCGCTCGCACCTAACACTGCCGCATCGCTCTCCTTGAGCTCGCTGATGAGGATTTTCACCTTGCCCTTGTAGATGCCCAGCACGTTGCGATCAAATGCCTCCTTAACCGGATTCATAATCAGGTCACCGCTCTTGGTTAGACCACCGAAGAGCACAAATGCCTCAGGGCTCGAGAAGTTGGTGAAGTCGGCCAGCGCCTCACCCAGGATGGTGCCAGTGTAGTTGAATATCTCCTTAGCCAACTTGTCACCAGCCATAGCGCAGTCATACACATCCTTGCTCGTGATGGCCTCAATGTCATAGTCGCGCAGCTTTGATGGTTCATTTCTCAATTCCAGGAACTCGCGTGCAGTGCGAGCCACACCAGTTGCAGAGCAGTAAGCCTCCAGACATCCCGTGCGGCCACAGCCACACACTCGGCCGTTGGTGCGCTTAACGATCACGTGGCCCAGTTCACCGGCAAAGCCGTCGTGGCCATACACCATCTGGCCATTTACCACGATACCGCTACCCACACCTGTGCCCAGCGTGATCATGATGAAATCCTTCATGCCGCGAGCCACGCCATAGGTCATCTCGCCGATAGCGGCTGCGTTAGCGTCATTGGTGATCACACAGGGGATGCCAAATTTCTTGGTCACCATCTCGGCCAGGGGGATGGGGGTGGGCCAGGGCAGGTTGGGAGCCTGGTCGATCAAGCCAGTATAGTAGTTGCCGTTAGGGGCGCCGATGCCGATGCCGTTGATCTTGTCCTCAACATCATTGTCCTTCATCAAGCGTGACAGCTCGGTGTGCAACTCGTCGATATAGTCATTAAAATCGCTGTGCTTAGCAGTCTTGATAGAACTGCTGGCAATCACATTGCCGCGAGCGTCCACGATGCCAAAGACGGTGTTAGTCCCGCCCATGTCGATACCGATAACATAAGGTTTTGCCATGATTTTGGTTCTCTTTTTTATAAGTTGATAATATAATGTTGTTACATACTTGAAGCACAAAGGTAACAATTTTTACCCTTATGACAATATGATGCTGGCGATTTTTTATCTATACTTACGCGCAACTGTGATTTAGAAGGTGGCGGAGAGGCGGACGTTGAGCTGGCGACGGGTCAGGTAGTTGGGGACGGCGTACTGGATGTTGTTGACGTCGGTGACCCAGTAGTAGCTGCTCACGTTGGAAATGTCCATGAGATTGAAGCAGTCCAGTCCGAGCCACATCTCCTTGAAGTGGCTGAAAAATCCGCTGTGAGGACGATGCTCCTTGCCGATGAGTTCATAGCTCAGTCCCACATCCACACGCTTGTAGGACGGCTGGCGCACGTAGGAGTCGGCACGAGTCAAGTGGGGGGCTGTGGTGGGCAGTCCGTCGCTGATGATGCCCTTAAGGCTGAACTTCAACCGCGGGATGTTGGGGAAATAGTCGGTAAAAAACAAGGCGATGCTGTAGCGCTGGTCGGTGGGGCGTGGCACTTTGATACCGTTCAGGTCCTCCTGGGTCTTCATCAGTGAGAAGCTGAGCCAGGAGTCAGTGCCCTCAACAAATTGGCCGAAGAGCTTCATGTCGATACCGGCAATGTAGCCCTTGGATGAATTGACACCGCTATAGACAAGCTTGAGGTTGTCGATCTCGTAGGGGATGAGGTTTGACAGGTTCTTGTAATAGGCCTCGGCAGTGAACTTGAAGGGACGGTCCAGAGCGCGGAAGGTGTAGTCGCTGCCCAGGATGACCTGGATGCTGCGCTGCGACTTGATGTCCTTGTTCAACAAGATGTTGCGGTTACCCAGGGTGTCCATAATCTGCTGGCGGTATTCTTTATAGAATGGAGCTTGATAATAGACTCCACCAGCGAGTCGCAGTGACAAATTGCCGTTGCGCTCAGGAACAAAGCCAACACTCACGCGGGGCGAAATCAGGGTCTCGCCGTTGAAGTTCCAGTGTGACAGACGCACTCCCGCGTTCAGCGACCAGTAACCAGCGGCTGAGTTAAATCGCCACGTATCCATGAGCCAACCGGCGATGCGGGTGGTATTGAGGTCGTTGCTCGACGTCTCGGTAAAGATGACGTTGACCTGATTGGGGATGTGGGGCAGTGAATAGCCTGCGCTATCTCGCCATTGCCACTGGCGTGAGCGGTCATAGATGTCCTCCTTGCGCATCGAGATACCATAGGAGATGCTGTTATTGTTGATGCCGACGTTGCCTCTCAGGGTCAGGTCCATCACGTTCATCTTTAAGCGTGTGCGCTCGTGCTCGTGGTACTTGCCCACGCCCAGTTCCTGACCTGCCTGGTCAAGCCAGTACTCCCCGTGGATGTCATAGGATACCAGCTCGTCGGTTCGGTAACCCGAGGCTTGCAGTGTGAGATCGGTTCCCCTGTTATTGAATGCATAGGTGACAGCACCCGCGCCAAAGTAGGTCTGGAATTTATCTTTCTCGTAGCCATCAAAATAGACCGTAAACGACTTCACATCCTCGCTGGTACCGAAGCTGGTCTCACGGTTTACGGGCGTGAAACGGTAATCGTTGATGCTGACGTTGCCCAGCAGGGCAATGCGCAGCTTGTCGGTCGGCTTGAACACGAGGCTTGTCTGGTAGTCAAAGTATTGCGGATCGTACTCGCCCTTGCTTTCCAGCGAACCCATCAGTGACGAGTTGCGCTTGTAACGTATGCCATGCATTTGGGAGTAATGGTGCGTGCTATGACCCAGCATCAGGCTACCGCCCTGCAGGCTGGCGGCCAGTGCACCCTCAAAGGCTTCGGGTTCGCGGTAAGTGATGTCGAGAACCGACGACATGCGGTCGCCATAGGCGGCGCTGAAGCCACCTGTCGAGAAATCGACCTTGCGCACCATGTCGGGGTTGATGATGCTCATGCCCTCCTGTTGGCCCGAACTGATCAACTGTGGACGATAGACCTCGATGCCGTTGATATAGACGCTGTTCTCGTCGTAGGAGCCGCCACGCACCATGTATTGCGAACTCAGCTCATTCTTGGAGCTCACACCCGCCATGGTGGTCAGCACTGCCTCAACGCTGCCGCCCGAGGCATCGGGGGTGCGTTTCAGCATCTCGACATCGATGCCTTGCATACCGTTAGTCTGCTTCTTATACTCGGTGATTTCCACTTCACCCAATTCAAGCGTTTTTTCATACAGCTTGGGGTTAATGGTCACGGTACCCTCGGGCTTGATGAGCTGGCGTGTCACCGTCGAGTAGCCCAAGCAGGAAAATTCCACCATCAGGGTGTCTGCCTTGGGAACTGTCATCTCATAGGCGCCCTGGGTATCAGTGTTTGTACCCACAGCGGTGCCTAACAGGCGGACCGTGGCAAATTCGATGGGCTCTCCAGCGGCATCAACGACTTTACCTGTAATCTTGACTTGAGAATACACTGTCATGGCGCACAACAAGCACGCAAGCAGTGACAATATGCGGAAATGGAATTTCATTGAGTTAAATCATGTTATGTAATAACATAACGAGTAAAACGCCGATAAAGTATATTGCGTCCCCAAAGATTTAGCCTACTTAGTTCGAGAACAGGTTCAACAGTTGGTTAGCATTGACCCGTGAATAACTGCTGGGCAGACTGTGGTCAATCTTGACACTTCCATTCCACTCGATGTTGTTGTAATTGAGTTCGAGCGTCAACCTTTTCTTACCCACGGTGCCGTTAGCTCTGAATGTGTGGGCGATGTTACCGGCTGTCGTCTTCTTGACATTGCTGTACCGAACCTGATAGGCTGATGTTGAGGCACTGGCTGGAGTGATGTTGAGCGAAGTGATGTTATGAGACTTATTGAACGTGAACACGTAGCTGTAACCCTTGTATTTGTCATTGGGAGTGAGAACTGATACGGCCCCGTCGTTTGTTAAGGTCGCCTTCTCTTTGTTGGCTTGGTTCAGTGTGCCCTGGCCGATGATAAATGGTCTGCCCAAGAACATGTCCTGCACGGTGCTCACGGTAATGGGGAGCCCAGCCGTGAGCAGCGATACCTTCTCGGCGGCATAACGCTTGTGGACCTTGTCGATGACATATATGCTGTCGGCTGTGATCAGCAGTCGTCCCACCTCGATGCCCAGCATGGGCCGCAACGAGATGAAGATGGCCTCGTCGCGCACCATGCGCACTTGGACGCCCGATGAAAAAGTCGAACCCACATCAATCGTCAATGAGCCTCCTGTTTGCATTGTCTGCCAGGTCCCTAATGTGGCAATGATCTCATCATAGTGGGCCGTGGTCTGGGTCTGTACTGTTGTCTGTTGGGTGGTGTTGTCGGTGGGATTGGTCACCGTCGCTTTTTTAGCGGTGCCACATGCGGTCATGAGCATGACCAGGGTGATGATCAGTGTGATGGATATCTTGTTCATGATGGGTTCTTGATGATTATTTCTCATAATAGGTTTTGTCTTTTACCTTGCGTTGCAGCAGTTCGTTGTCCTTGTCCTCTTCCAGAGCCTTGGTCCATTGCTCGACAGCCTGCTCCTTCTCGTCGTTGAACCACAGGATGTCGCCATAGTGCTCCAGCAGGTGGTTATCCTCATCTTTCTCGACGGCGCTCTTAATGTAGAGCAGTGCCTTGGTATAGTCTTTCTTGGCGAAATATACCCAGGCATAAGTGTCGATGAAGTTGGCATTGTCAGGATCTTCCTTGATGGCCATAGCGGCCATGCGCTCGGCACGGTCCAGATTCTCGCCTCGTTGAGCCAGGTAGTAGGCGTAGTTGTTGAGCGCACCAGAGTTGGTGGGGTCGAGTTCCAATGCACGCTCATAGCATTCGATAGCCTTAATTGTGTCATTGATCTCACTATAGGTGTCGCCCATGCCCGTGATGAGTTCGGCACGTCGCTCCAGGTCGGTCGAGTCGGTCAAGGTGAGGATTTTTTCGTAGGTCTCAATGGCCTTGCCGTATTCCTTCATCTGGTGGTAGCATCCCGCCACATAGCCATACAGGTCGAGGTTATCGGGATTGTACTCGAGTGCTTTTTCCGATGCCTTGATGGCATCGGGATAGTTGTCGTCCATCATGTTCAGGATGACCATGTTGCGCCAGCCATCGGCATCGGTGGGGTTGACATCGAGGCTGTAGCCCAGTTGCTCGATAGCGTTCTTGTAGTCCTTCTTGGTGAAGAAGTACTCGCTGTAGAGCTGGTGAATCTTGGCCTCATGGGGATGTTGCTGGATGAGGACGGTAAACAGATTATTGATACGCTGGGTCGTGTCCTCCTTGGCCAGTTGCTCGCGTATGTAGCCTAACAGCACGCCCAACTTGGAATCCACATCCAGCTGTTCGGCTGTCAATGCGTTATAAATCTGTTGCTCATAAGCCACGCTGTCACCGGCCATGTTGTAATACTCGGCGCGGGCTAAATAGACGTAGCCGTTATCGGGCGCGATTTCCTGTGCACGGTCCAGGTAGTATAGAGCACTGTCGTTCATGCCATAGTGCTGGAACAGGCCACTCATGGCAATGTTGTAGGTGTCGTTTTGGGGGGCTGTGGCCAGCAAGCCACGCATTTCCCTGAGGGCACCAGTGCTGTCATTCATCGCCATGTAGTTGTCAATTTTGCTCGATGTAATCTGAATCGCGTCGCCAAAGATAGCCGCAATGCTGTCGTATGTGGCATTGCTCTTGGCATAATCGCCCGAGTGGGAATAAGCCTCGGCGAGACGCACTTGGAGTTCAAGTCGGTTGGGATTGTACTCATTGAGCAACTTGATGGCACGCAGGGCTTCCTCGGGGTGCCCTAACTGCATGTTGGCATCGCTGTAGAAGGTGGTCTCGTACAGGTCCTCGGGCTGTGCTTCAAAGTGTTCCTTCATCAGGGCTAAACCCTCCTCACACAGTGTCTTGTTGGTGTTGTTCATGCGTATCTTGCAGAACCCCAAGTAAAACGAGATTGCCGTGTTGCTCGAATCAATCTTGTGGGCATAGGCCAACAGGTCATGAAAGGCGTCAAAGTTGCCCTTCATCTTCTCGTTCTGGGCTTGCAGGAAGATGTATTCCGCCTTGCGTTGGTCCTTGAGACTTACGGCCGTCTTGGCTGTGCTATTCTTCCCGGCCATAGCACTCAGTGCCAGCAAGATGATGGTTATTATCGCTAAATGTCGTTTCATCAATATTACAAACTCTATTAACTATTCACTGTTAACTATTCGCTTATTTCGTTCCCGTGTGTCCGAATCCGCCTGCGCCGCGCTCCGTCACGTCGAGGTCTTCAACGAGTGTCCACTCCACCGTGCTGTGGCGGGCAACCACCATCTGGCAGATGCGCTCGCCGTTCTCGATGGTCTGCGGTTCATTGCTCAAGTTCACCAGGATGACCCCGATCTCGCCACGGTAGTCAGCGTCGATGGTGCCTGGCGTGTTGAGCACCGTCAAGCCACGCTTCAGGGCCAGCCCGCTACGGGGCCTGATTTGGCACTCATAGCCTTCAGGCAAGGCGATATAGATACCCGTGTGTACCAGCGCACGCTGCAACGGTTGTAAGGTCAGGGGCTCCTGGAGCCACGCCCGCAGGTCCATGCCCGCGCTCATTGGCGTCCCGTACTGCGGCACCTCATGCGGTCCACGGTTCACAATCTTCACATTTATATTGTCCATGCTTCAAAAAGTTGTTTTATTCTAATGCATATAGGGTGAAATTCATTCTAAGGGTATCTTTGTCGGGCCTCCTGAACTCACTTGGCAAGAAACCGCAATTCTCATAGAAACCCACTGCACTATAGTCCTTGGTTGCCAAAGACTCAACCGTCAAGAACTGGCATCCAGCAAATTTTTGTGTCCTTGCTTTTTCAGCAATTTGGCTGATCAGGAATTTGCCGATGTGCTGTCGTTGCCATTCCTTTTTCACAGCCAGATAGGCTATATCAAGCGCAGGATAACGAGGTTTGGAGTAGAAAGTGTCTTGATAGTTCCAGTCTATGTTCGGTTTGTTCGTTTCGTGAGAAAGTGTTTCAAGATTCTCCTTGTCATCAATGTCAAGGTCTAAGGAATCAAAACTCAAGGCAAAGATGGCTATGATTTCGTCATGGTGCTTGACAGAATAAGCGGAACAATAATGATTCTCAACGCTTAGCCGGAAATCACCATGAATAAAAGTATCCATTGTCTCTATTCCAGAATGAAAATCTGAAAGACAATGGAAATCTTTGATGGGTTCTATGACAACTTGTCGCAGTATCGATTTTAGGTCCATACTGCGCTCCATTCTTTATCGGTCTCTTTGAATTGACGCCTTGCTTCTTTTTCGGCGTCAGTGAGTTTGTGGGTCAAGGCTCTTTCGAGGGAAGACTTCACTTCCACTGCAAAATGGCCACGGACTAACTCACGTGGTGAATTCATACCTAACATAGTCTGTTCCTCCTTTCTCGTTTTTACTCTGCAAAAATAATGCAAATTATTAAATGATGGCGATTTTTTAGCAGTTTTTATGATGGTTCGTTGGCTTCGATGCAAGAATTGAACTATCTTTGCATCGTTACCCGCCATGAGGTGGGTAGTGGACATGTCAAAATGAGAAAGCGCATTTTCGCTATTCTAACCATGTGAACTTGGACACTTCACTAAAGTATTAATCAGAATAATGGAATGGTCGCTCTCTTGGTGTGTATTCGTCTATTAGCGAAATACATCCAAGTGGAGCATCTTCTTCCTTATCTGTTAATACGGGGAGTCCAAGCCCTACATGGAGGATAAGGGGAATGGAGGCTCCGCTTTTCTTTTTTAGTTTTTCCGTTTCCCCAGGGCCATGGAAATACAAAAACTATTATCAATCATGAAACAGATTTATAAAGTGTTGTTGATGAGCTTTCTCATTGTAATGAATTATTGGACTTTTAGCTTTGCTACTATTACTTATTACTAGTGAGTCGGCCATTAAGGTGGGCTCAGTAGAAAAAATTACTATGAATGTGGGCGAGGTCTATTTGTTAAAGCATTATATGGTGGATGTTGAAGGAATTGGCTATGTTGACTACTTCAAACATAATCGTGCGTTTGAGGTTATTGGAGATCAGGTCGTTATTGCAGATCCCTTGGAAGTGTCTCTCGGTGAACAGATAGCTGGAAACGGTTATGTTTATGAAGATTGGTGTAGTACTGTTCAAGGATATGTGCCCATAATTGCAGTAAAGCCTGGAAAGTGTCTTGTAATTGAACAACTATATGAACACTATCCTCAAAATCTATATGCTGTGAATCTTAGTAGGATAGCTATAAGAAGGATTGAGATTACTGTAACGGGAACCGATCCCACGTCGATGGTGATGCAGCATCATTTGCATCTGGGGTTAGGGCAAGAGCATACTTTGTCGCCCAGGTTGTTGCCCTCGGGAACGTCCAGTACGTTGACGTGGTACTCGTCGAACACCAATGTGGCAACCGTCTCGGACGGCAAGATTACTGCCAAGGCCGTTGGTGACGCAACCATCACCTGTATCACGGAAAACGGTTTACGCGAAGATTGCGAAGTGACCGTGACCCCGACGATGGTGAGCAACCTGTCATTAAACCAAGACCAGTTGCAGATGTCGATAGGCGACACTTATCAATTCATTACGGCGATAGCCCCCGAGAATGCCACCTACAAGCAGGTGACCTGGACGAGCATGAATCCCGATGTCGTTTCGGTGGATAACAACGGCCTGATGTCCTGCTTGTCCAATGGCTGGTCGGTCATCCTTGCCACGACAGTCGACGGCAGTAACCTCACGGCAGGCTGCTTCGTCCAAGTGGGTGCCAGCGAGGGCGGCGACGTCAACGGCGATGGCGTGATTAGTATTAAAGACGTGACAGATCTGATTGATAGACTTCTCAGAGGGTAAAACTATTGCAACGGGCATTGCCCTCGGCATCTTTATCGACTTGCCCCGCCCGTTTGACCTACAACAACAATGAATGGGGCATCTGGGTAGAAAAGTTGTCAAAAAAGTAGTTTTTTATAGTATTTCATGCATTATTGTAAAGTGATTATCAAAAAATGGTAGTCACTTTTTGATAATTAATAGGATTGTTGCTAACTTTGTGCGCTAATTAAAGACATGGCTACAAAACGAATGAATTGGGACCGATTGATTTCGGACAAGCGCCTGGGATTGGAACATTATCACGACGACAAGGGTGGGGGAGTGCGCAGCGACTTTGAGCGCGACTACGACCGCCTGGTGTTCTCGTCGCCCTTCCGCCGTTTGCAGAATAAGACCCAGGTGTTTCCGCTGCCCGATAGCATCTTTGTGCACAATCGCTTGACGCACAGCTTAGAGGTGTCGAGCGTGGGAAAGTCGATGGCGCGTGAGGTGGCTATCCGTCTCATGCCGCGTTACACTGGTGAGCCGTGGGTCGAGAAACTGCGTGATATCAGCGAGATTGTCGCTGCTGCGTGTCTGGCTCATGATCTGGGCAATCCGCCCTTCGGTCACTCGGGTGAGAAAACCATCGGAGCCTACTTCAGCGAGGGCCGTGGTTTGGAATTCAAGGAGAAATTCAGCATTGAGCAGTGGAATGACCTCATCCATTTTGAGGGCAATGCCAATTCGTTCCGCACGCTGGTTCACCAGTTCAAGGGGCGCCGTCCTGGAGGCTTTGCTATGACCTATTCGACCTTAGCCTCGATTGTCAAGTATCCTTATTCATCGATGCACGCCGGCAAGAAAGGAAAATTCGGCTATTTCACGACCGAAAAGGACATCTTTGAGCGCATAGCTGACGAGTTGGGCCTCATCCGCCTTGAGGAGGACCGCTACTGCCGTCATCCGCTGGTCTATATTGTTGAGGCCGCCGACGACATCTGCTATCAGATCATGGACATCGAGGACGGCCACAAGCTCAAGATTATCGGCACAGACGAGACCATCGACCTGCTGCTGGGTTTCTTCACTGCCGAGCGTCAAGCTCACCTGCGTGAGCACATGGCTCGCGTTGCCGACCCCAACGAGAAGATTGCTTACCTGCGTTCCTGCATTGTGGGACTACTTGTCGAGCAATGCGCGGCATCGTTTGCCGACCATGAAGACGAAATCATGGAGGGACGCTTCGAGGGAAGTCTCATTGATTGCATTGACTCGCTTCCTGCCAGTGCTTATCGGGCTTGCAGCGCCCTTGCTCAGGAGCGCCTTTACCGGGCCAGCTATGTCGTCGATGTCGATCTGGCTGGTAACCGCATCATCAACCTGTTGCTCGAGAAGCTCATCGAGGCCGTCATGCACCCCGAGCGCAACTACTCGCAACTGTTGATGAACAAGTTTCCGCAACAGTACGATGTGCATGCCCCCACGCTCTTTGAGCAGGTCCAGGCTGTGCTGGACCACATCAGCGCGATGACCGACGTGTATGCACTGAACCTCTACCGCCAGCTCGACGGCATCTCTCTACCCACAGTATAAGCATGTCATGTACGCCGTGGCATTGCCACGGTTCATATTAAAACAGAATTAAAGTGAATGGGACTGATTGACGATAAAAAGCGAATAAATGAAATAGAATTGACCGAGGAACGGGCCATCCTGGTGGGACTGATTACCCCACAGCAGGGCGAAGCCAAAGCTCGTGAATACCTCGATGAACTCGAATTTCTTGCCGAGACTGCTGGAGCTACCACCGTTCGCACATTCCTGCAACGCTGTGATGGACCCAATAGCACCTCCTATGTGGGCAAGGGTAAACTTGAGGAAATAGTGGCCTATGTCGAGGACAACGACATCAGCCTGGTCATCTTTGATGACGACCTCACCCCCAAGCAGGTTGCCTTTATCGAGAAGGCTGTCAAGGTCAAGACGCTTGACCGCACGAGCCTCATCCTGGACATCTTTGCCAAGCGGGCCCAGACAGCCAGTGCCAAGATGCAGGTCGAGTTGGCTCAGTACCAGTACCTGTTGCCGCGACTGGCGGGCATGTGGACCCACCTGGAGCGCCAGCGAGGTGGTATCGGTATGCGCGGCCCTGGTGAGACTCAGATCGAGACCGACCGCCGTATCGTCAAGACCAAGATCTCCTTGCTCAAGGAGAAACTCGCCCAGCTCGATAAGCAGAAGGTCACACAGCGCAAGAACCGTGGCAAGCTCACCCGTATCGCCCTCGTGGGCTATACCAACGTCGGCAAATCCACGCTTATGAACGTGCTGAGCAAGAGTGAGGTCTTTGCCGAGAACAAGCTTTTTGCCACGCTTGACACTACCGTGCGCAAGGTCGTCATTTCCAACCTGCCCTTCCTGCTGACCGACACCGTGGGCTTCATCCGCAAGCTGCCCACCCACCTGGTGGAGTCCTTCAAGAGTACCCTCGACGAGGTGCGTGACAGCGACATACTCGTGCACGTTGTCGACATCTCTCACCCCCAGTTCGAGGAACAGATTGAAGTGGTGAACCGCACGCTTCAGGAAGTGTGCGACGCGGGTGACAAGGAGATGATCATGGTCTTTAACAAGATTGACCAGTTCACCTATGTGCCTAAGGATGAAGATGACCTCACGCCACGCTTGCGTGAGAACATCCCCCTGAAAGAACTCCAGGAGACCTGGATGGCGCGCATGGGCGAAAACTGCGTCTTCATCAGTGCCAAGAAGCAGCAGAACATCGACGGTCTCAAGAAACTATTGTACAACAAAGCCAAGGCCGTTCACACTGCCCGCTTCCCCTACAATGACTTCTTGTTCCAGACCTATGAAGACTTAGAAAATTAATAATTTATTTAAATAGGATGACCATTCTGGAGGGATTAATCGGGTTCTGCTCTCTGGATGGCAGTGATATGGATTTCAGGACCCACAAGAGATTATCTATGAAAAAAATTTCTATTTTCATGCTTGCTCTGGCCATGGCATTTCCCATGATGGCCAGTGTAGTGTACGAGCGTGGTGACGTGAACCAGAGTGGCGACGTGACCATCGCCGACGTGACCACCTTGATCGACTATCTGCTGTCGAATGAATGGCCGGCTCCCTCTGGACCCGTTCATGAGTTCGTTGATCTGGGCTTGTCCAGCGGTACGCTGTGGGCAACGACCAACGTTGGTGCTACTAACCCCGAGGACAACGGCGACTACTTTGCTTGGGGCGAGATTGTACCTAACAAAGAAACCTATACGTGGGCAACCACCGCATGGGCGTTTTATGAGAATGGTGCTCTTCGCTTCAGTAAGTACAACACTGATAGCCAATATGGCGAAATTGACAACAAAACCGAGTTGGATCCTGAAGACGATGCCGCCTATGCCAACTGGGGATCTGAGTGGCGTATGCCGACCAAGGCTCAATTAGATGAATTGCGTACACAATGCACTTGGGTATGGACAGAGGTGAACGGCGTGTCAGGTCAAATGCTCACCGGTCCTAGCGGTAACTCCATCTTCTTGCCGGCAGCAGGACAGCGCTCGGCAGCGAACCTCAGTGGTCTGAACTCGAACGGTAACTATTGGTCGCGCGAACTCTATGTCGCATCGGGTACCGTTAAGCCTAACAGTGCTTCCAAGTTATACTTTGGCAAATCATCTAAGCAAACAATATCTGGCGCGCGTAACCAAGGTTGTTCGGTGCGTCCTGTATATGCTTCACAAGATGTGCCAACCAGTGATTATGAGCGTGGCGACGTCAACCAGGACGGTGGCGTAACCATCGCCGACGTAACCACCTTGATCGACTATCTGTTGTCGAACGTATGGCCCGATCCCATTCCCGTTGTGGATTACGTTGATCTGGGCTTGCCTAGTGGCATACTGTGGGCGACCCACAACGTGGGAGCAAATAACCCCGAGGAATTAGGTGACTTCTTCGCTTGGGGTGAGACCGCGCCTAAGGCTAACTATGTGTGGGAAGGTACTGCGTTCTTGTATGTAGAGGATGGTCAAAAGCGTATTTCCAAGTACAACACCAAGAGTGATTATGGTCCCGTTGACAACAAGATTGAGTTGGAGCCTGAAGACGATGCCGCCTATGTTAACATGGGCTCAGAGTGGCGTATGCCGTCAAAGGCTGATATCGATGAATTGTTGGCGAATTGCACGTGGGAGTGGACTCAGTTGAACGGCGTGAACGGTCAACTGATTACAGGTCCCAACGGGAACACGATGTTCTTGCCTGCCGTTGGTGAGCGTATGGGAACGAGTATCTTCCATTTGGGTGAGGCCGGCAACTACTGGTCACGCTCGCTCTATGTCCTGAATGAGACCGTTTCCTTCCCGACCGCTGCATATAAGATTTACCTGACTGATGCTGGACTGACGTGGAACTCAGCTGATCGCAATTGCGGCTTCCCGGTGCGTGCCGTGCGTGTTGCTAACTAATAACACCTTCTCTACTGTTAGAAAATAACTATTGCGTCGCTTGTCGACACTCAATGCGAGGCGACAAGCGACGCTTTAATTGATAAAGATATCATGGCTAACCCCAAAAATAAACAGGAATTATTGGTATCCATCACTGATGGATATGCCAAGTTGTGTGACCAGATTGCCAAGATGAGCGACGAGGAAAAGGTTGCACCCTTTGATTTCATTGCTGACCCCAAGAAATGCGGCGTGCGCTGGCAATATGACCGCTGCCTGCGTGATCTGCTCATTCACCTCCATGAGTGGCAAGTGCTCATGCGAGAGTTTGTACAGAATATCCGTGATGGCCATCCCAGAGACTATCTGCCCGATGAATATCGTCGCAACTACCATGAGATGGACAAGATGCTGGTCGAGAAGCATCAGACCACCCCGCTGGACGAAGCCGACCGACTGCTACGTCATTCCCAAGAAGAAATGCTAAGCCTTGCCGACGGCTTTACCGAAGAAGAACTCTTCACTAAGGGGTTCTACAAGAACACCTACACCACAACGATGGCGGCCTATTTTGTCAGCGTCACCACCAGCCCCTATGGTCAGGCAGTGAAACTCCTCAAAACCCACCAGAAGAGCTGCAAGAATAAGTAGTTATAGGACATCCCGTCAGTACTAATCAGTGTACATCCAGGCGCAGATGCCAACAGTTTCTAACTGTCGACTTCTAACTCAATCAAGGGTTGTAGTAGTCCTTGTTGTAGAAGTCTAACAGTTCCTGCACGTGTCGATAGGCCTCGGCGGCTGGGCCATCGGGGTCGAGTTCCATCGACTCAAGGTAACTGTTGAGTGCCAGGCGCACGTTGCCCTGCTGGCGGTAGGCGTTGCCGCGCAGGTAGTAGGCCATGGCCAGTGTCTCGCGACTGGTGGCCTTATTGTCCACAATCTCGTTGGCGGCCTCAAGGGCCTGTTGTCCCTCGCTGCGCGAGAGCATATCCTTGATTTCTTGAATGGTTTTCATCTTGTCTTGAGTTTTATAGGGGCAAAATTACACCAACTTTACGAAAAAAACATTACCTTTGCCAAAATAAATTTGTTTACCGATTAATATGAATCAGATAATAGACAATCCCCAGGACAGCCAGCGGCTGGGACAACTCAAGAACCTCGTGATGCTCGCTGCTGCCGATGGCCACTTGACCGACTCGGAGTTGGCGGTGCTGCTTGCTGTGGCTTCTCGTGAGAACATCTCGCCTGACGAGTTTAATAAGGTCATCGATGCTCCCGACAGTGTTACCATTAACCTGCCCGATGACGAGGATACCAAACTTGCCTACCTGCGTGACATGGTGGCAATGATGATGATTGACGGTGAGCTTGACGAGCAGGAACTGTCAATCTGCAAGATTTATGCAATGGCATTGGGCTACCGTAGCAGTATCGTTGACGGCATGATAGCTGGCGTTGTTGACAGCCTCGATGCCGATGCGGCAGATACTAAGTAACTGTCCCTATTCACTATCGGGTTCAACAAGATGATTGTCGTTAACCTTGACGTGATGATGGCACGCCGCAAGATGTCGCTTAACGAGTTGAGTGGGCGCGTAGGCATTACCATTGCCAACTTGTCTATCCTCAAGACAGGCAAGGCGCGTGCCGTGCGATTCTCGACGCTCGACGCCATCTGCCGTGCGCTGGATTGTACCCCAGGCGATATCCTTGAGTATCGTGAAGAGTAAAAAACAAGCGACTATCCAGCCACTTCAACTCACGCAAAGCAGCAAAGCCGCTAAGAGATATTATTTGTAAGGTGTTTACATTGCGTTCTCTTGTGTTCATTTATTATTGATACTGATACGTAACTCTCAGATGTTTGTTGATAGTAAATGATAAAATCCTTAATATTAAAAACTTAGCGACTTGGCGGCTTAGCGTGAATTTGTGATAATGCGTTTTGGCTGAAGAGTGAAAAACAAGCGACATGATTAAAAAGTTAATAGCTATATTCTCGATCTTGCTTCTGACGCTCTCCTTCTCGATAACAGGTGAAGCCCAGGACACCACGACAGTCAACCTCGACGACTATGTCGAGGAACTTAATGCCGAGTGTCCCAAGAATTACGATGGCGACTGGGGCGTCAACTCATTCACGATGGTCGGCGACCGCTATGCGCTGGTCGATATCAAGCTGCCAGCCAACTTGTCGATGTTTCTCTCATCGTTCGGTGCTGATACTGATAAAGTCAGGCAGTTGTGGATCAAGCAGCTCAAGCAATACGGTGAACGATGGAACCGCTTTGTGGACATGATGGTAGGGGCTGACCGTCGTATCATCCTTAATCTTCACCCCGAGGGTAGCAAGAAAACCGCCCTCATTACCCTTGGACCCAGGGACTTCAATAAATGATTTTTGTCTTAGCCACGGTAGGCCGACGGAGATACTCCGAGGTTGTTCTGCACGTAGCGGCTAAAGTAGGACGTGCTTGAAAAGTTGAACATGTCGGTGATTTCGGTGAACGAGATCGTCTTGTCGCGCAGCAGGCGTGATATCTCCAAAATTGTAAAGCGGTTGATCCAGAAGTTGGCCGCCATGCCACTTGACTTCTTGCTGACCTCGGACAAGTATTTGGGTGTGACACACAGCTGGTCGGCATAGTAGGCGATATCGCGATGCTCACGGTAATCACCGCGTGAGAGCATGGCCAAGAAATCGCTCATCACCTTGGTCGTCTGGGTGCTCTGCTCGGTCTCCTTGTAAATGTGGGCATGAATCTCAAAGTAATCGATAATCATCGTCTGTACCGCATTGATCATCACGTCCTGGTGGAACATGCTCTGTTGCCAGTTGAGGCGCGTCTCGATGTTGTCAAAGTCCTGCCTGAGGATGGCAAAGCGGCTGTCGGTGAGTGGCATTACGGGATTGAGAAACAGCGACAGGGCACCCTGCATGCCATAGTTGCTCTGTGGGGTCGCCATCTCGATGAAGCGGTCGTCCACATAGATGACCTTGGCCTTGAAATCCTCGCTTGTGATGATGTCCTCGACCATGCGCCCCTGGCGCACGATCATCGAGTCGTGGCCTTGCAAGTGGAAACGTCCCAGGTTGAACGTGAATTCACATTGACCCTCATAGCACAGCACATGGGCGACGTAGTTGCGAAGCCTGTCTGATGCCAGGTCGTGCAGGTCGTTCTCGATAATGATATGATTACGGTTGAAGTCCATACGGCATTGCAAAGTTACGGCTTTTTTGCCAAAAAATGAAATTACTACCGCCAAAAGTGTAATATCTCGCTACGGCTTTGATTGTAATTTTGCCATCGAAATAACAACTCGATATTCTTAATAACAATGAAACGAATAAAATCATGTCTCGCAGCTATCGTGGCCCTGTTGACCATGAGCTGCACCGCCAGTGCCAATCAATCAACAATGAATAATCAAGACGAAACCAGTATGGACAAGAATGGAAAGACTTTAGTGGTGTTCTTCTCACACGCAGGTGAGAACTACAGTGTGGGTAACATTGAAGTGGGCAATACCAAGGTGGTTGCCGATTACATCAGTGAAATGACGGGTGCCGACCAGTTTGAAATCGTGGCCGACAAGGACTATGACATGCCCTACATGCAACTCATCGAGGTTGCCAAGCAGGAGGCTAACAATAACGAGTTGCCCCCGATGGTGGGAAAACTCGAGAATGTGGACCAGTACGATACCGTCTTTATTGGCGGTCCCGTATGGTGGGGTACCTATCCCCAGGTGATGTTTACCTTCTTTCGCGATTATGACCTCAACGGCAAGACCCTCATCCCCTTTACCACCCATGAGGGCAGTGGTCTGGCCAGTTGTGTCGAGGACGTGAAGGAGGCCTATCCCAATGCTGATGTAAAGCCCGGCTTTGCCATATACGGACACGAGGTGCGCTCGGGACGCAACAAAGTCGAGAAGTGGCTCAAGAACTTAGGATTTTGACAAAAAACAATTGAAAACTGACAATTTCACAATGGAAACCATCAAGTTATCAAATGGAGTGGAAATGCCCGTGCTGGGTTATGGCGTGTTTCAAGTATCTCCCGAGGAGTGTGAACGCTGTGTGAGTGATGCCATTGAAGTGGGTTACCGACTTATCGATACAGCTCAAGCTTATTTTAACGAGGAAGGTGTGGGTAATGCCATCGTCAAGAGCGGTGTGCCCCGCAACGAAATGTTTATTACCACCAAGGTGTGGATTTCCAATGCAGGCGAAGAGCGTGCCACTCGTTCCATTGACGAGTCGTTGCGCAAGTTACAGACCGATTACATTGACCTGCTGCTCATTCATCAACCCTATGGCGACTATTACGGCTCCTATCGCGCAATGGAGAGAGCCCTCGAACAAGGCAAGGTACGCGCCATCGGCGTGTCCAACTTCCAAGCTGGCCGCTTTGTTGATTTGGCGCTCAAGGCCAATGTTAAGCCCATGGTCAACCAGTTGGAAACCAATGTGTTCTCTCAGCAGAACGACATTATGCCGTGGCTGGCCGAGTTTGGCACCATGCAGATGGCTTGGGCGCCGTTAGGTCAGGGACGCAACAACCTGTTTGCCGATCCCGTGCTCACCGAGATTGGGTCACGGTATGGCAAGTCGCCAGCCCAGGTGGCCCTGCGCTGGCTCACCCAGCGTGGCATTGTCGCCATCCCCAAGAGTACCCACCGCGACCGCATGGCGCAGAATCTGGACATCTTCGACTTCAAACTCACGCCAGTTGACATCCAGCGCATTGCCCAGATGAACCAGACCGATGACGGAACCGTTAACTTCAATGATCCCAACTTCATCAAGTTCCTTATCGAGACCTACGGCTAAGCCGCTACACGTCTATAACTTAGCAACAACTCTCACAGCCATGAACAGCTGTGAGAGTTGTTGCTATTGGGGCTATTAGTAGAGGTTATTGCTGTTTTGGTCGAAAAATTTTGGCACAGTTCTTGCAAATGAGTAATTTAGCAACGTGAAATTTCTAAATAGATGATCAAGAAGATGAAGAAGAGTGTTTGTGTAACCCTGGTGGCCGCTTTACTGGTGATGATGTCGAGTTGCCAGTCGATGAGTCAATTCTATGGCGCCACGACCGGAGCGTCACTGGGAGGCATGTTTGGTTCGGCAATCGGCGGTATCGCCGACGGCCCGCGTGGACATAACTTGGGTACTGTTGTCGGTATGGCCGTGGGAGGCATGATTGGCGCTGCGGCCACGGCTCCTAAGACCGATGACGGCAACTACCGCTCGTCGGACTACTACTATGAGTATGGCACCGATGATTACCGCCAGAATAATGCATACAGCCCCTATGCCAGCCTTGACATTGAGGAGCTGCGCTTTGTTGACGATAACAATAACCGGACCTTGGATGCCGAGGAGCATGCCCGTCTTGTGTTCATCATCCGCAACACAGGCCGTGACTATGTCTATGACATCGCCCCGGTGATCACCGTCAGTGGCACCAAGGAAATCTACCTCTCGCCCACAGCCATCATCAAGGAGTTGGGGCCGGGCAAGGCTGTGCGTTACCAGAGCGAGGTCATCGCTACCAGGAAACTGAAGAACGGCACCGCCGACTTCTCGATCGGCTTCTCGGACGGCGACAAACTCTACACCATGCGCTCCTTCCAGTTGCGCACTCACAAGCGCTGATGATATATAGATAATAAGGACGTAATAATAAGAATCAGTTCGGGACACAACGTAATGATGTTTGTAGTCCCGAACTGTTTTATGTTGTGTCCCACCGATAGGGGGTGTTACAGGATGATGCGCTCGGCTTTGACGGGCTCATTGACAAACACGCTGGCCAGCGGTGAGAAGTGGTCTGGATCCTCGGTCGTGTAGTAACGGCATGTCCCGCCCGTGCTGCAATGGTGCTCGATTTCGGGATGACGGTGCAGGTAGTCGGCCAGGCTGTCGGCAACGATGGGTCCCTGCTGGATGATGTTCACGCCCTGTGGTCTGTACTGGTTGATCTTGTCGATGAGAAGTGGGTAATGCGTGCAGCCCAATATGATCGTATCAATCGTGGGGCACTCGCTCATGAGCAGATCGATGTCTTTTTTCACGAAATAGTCAGCACCCTCATTACCGCTCTCGCGGTTCTCGACCAGTGGCACCCACATGGGGCAGGCATGGCCATGAACCTTGTAGCTGGGATACATTCCTTCAATCTCTATATTGTAGCTACGGCTGGCAATAGTGCCCGGAGTGCCGAAAACTCCGATGTGTCCACTGCGTGTCAGCTCGCCCACCTTCTCGACCGTGGGGCGCACGACGCCCAGCACGCGGCGGTCGGGAGCGAGGGTGGGTAGGTCTTGTTGTTGGATGGTGCGCAGGGCTTCGGCCGAAGCCGTATTGCAAGCCAGGATAACAAGATGGCAACCCTGGGCAAACAGGTGTTTGACGGCTTGCAAGGTGAACTCATAGACCAGTTCACGCGAGCGTGTGCCATAAGGGGCGCGAGCGTTGTCACCGATGAACAGATAATCATATTGAGGTAATACCCGCCTGATGTCACGCAAAATCGTCAATCCGCCGAAACCGGAGTCAAAAACCCCGATTGGAGCCTGCTCATTATTGTAGCTTTGTGTCGTAATTGCCATGTCGGTTAATTTCTATAGTGCAAAGATACGTCATTTTTCGGAAATGTTTTGTAACTTTGCAAACTTAAATGTGATAACTGTTCAACAATGCTACCGTTTAAGATTTATAGCCTCAATCTGCATGGCAAACTGGTGACCATCGACCGCCCCTGGGTGATGGGAATCATTAATGTCACGTCAGACTCGTTCTATAGTGGTAGCCGCATCACTGACGAGACTACTCTCGCCGAACGTGTGCGCCAGATGATTGCTGATGGAGCGGACATCATCGATGTGGGCGCTTGCTCGACCCGACCTGGTAGTGAGCCGGTGGATGCTCAGAGTGAAATGGAGCGCTTGCAGTGGGCCTTGACGGTGATACGCCGCGAAGCCCCTGACATGATAGTCTCGGTAGATACCTACCGTGCTGCTGTGGCGCGACGTTGTGTTGAAGAGTGGGGCGCTGATATCATTAATGACATATCAGGCGGAACCCTCGATCATGACATGCCCCTGACGGTGGCAGGTCTGAATGTGCCTTACGTGCTTATGCACATGCGTGGCACCCCTCAAACGATGTCGTCATGCACCAACTATGAGAACGTCGCTGCCGAAGTCCTCGAGTGGATGGCGCGACGAGTAGATGAGATGCGCCAGATGGGTGTAGCGGATGTGATTGCTGATCCAGGTTTCGGATTTGCCAAGACTGTCGAGCAGAATTATGAGTTGCTCGGGCGTCTTGGCGCTTTCCATGCACTGAATGCCCCGCTGCTGGTGGGCGTGTCACGCAAGCGCATGATATATACTCCCCTGGGTTGTGGTGCCGACGATGCATTGAACGGGACAACGGTCATCCATACCATTGCACTGCAACAAGGTGCTCACATCCTGCGGGTTCATGACGTGAAAGCCGCAGTCGAGACTGTGAAACTCGTTACCCTGTTGCGGCAGGGCATTAATAATCCATTGACGATGATATGAAATCATGATACTGGCAACATCAATATTTACACTGTTCAGCATCAAGGATTTGATCGATATCCTGCTGGTCGCCACGCTGCTGTTTTACCTGTATCGAACGATGAAGGACTCGGGTTCACTCGACATCTTTGTGGGCGTGTTGGCTTTTGTCGTGGCGTGGGTTGTGATGTACAAGATCATGGATATGCGCCTCATTGGCACTATCATGGACAAGTTCATCGACATCGGCTTGTTTATTCTTGTCATCCTGTTTCAGGACGAGATCAAGCGCTTTCTCACTGAGTTAGGTTCCAGGAGGGGTCTTAAGATCTTTGAGAAGCTGTTCAAGAGCAAGAGTGAGATTGAGGACGAAAAGAAGTGGATTCTGCCTGTGGTCTATTCCTGCATGAACATGGCAAAGTCAAAGACTGGAGCCCTCATTGTAGTGCAGCGCACGATTCCGCTTGTTGATTATGAGCGCACGGGCGACATGATCAATGCGGACATTAATTCGAGACTGATTGAAAATATCTTCTTTAAGAACAGCCCGTTGCATGACGGTGCGTTGATAATAGCTGGCAGTAAGATTATGAGTGCCGGTTGCATCCTGCCCGTGTCCCACGACACCAGTATCCCGCGCTATCTGGGACTTCGCCACCGTTCGGCCAAAGGAATTTCCCAGGCCACCGATGCCATCGCCATTGTGGTGAGTGAGGAGACAGGACGCATCTCTTATGCCCACAAGGGCGAGTTGCACCTCAATCTGTCGAGCACTGAACTCGAACACGCCTTGTCGGCGCTTGTCGAGAATGATTAAGAATGCGAATAAAAGATTGTTATGTTTGATATAGATGGAACACTGGTAAGCCTTGATCTGGTAGAGCGCTTCTTCTGCTGTGACCTGGATGCCTGCCTGGGTGCATGCTGCATCGAGGGCGATTCGGGTGCGCCATTGACTCGTGAGGAGTATGAGCAGCTCAAGGCGGTTCTGCCCGAAGTGTGGGACGACCTCTTGCCTCAAGCTCAACAACAGATCACCGAGAATGGTGTGGCCTATGTTGACGTTGAGGGCGAGCTGGTGACCCAACTCGTGGGTGGAGCCAACTGTGTTTTTACCACCTATGAGCGGGGAGGCATGTGCTTGTGTGCCATTGAGAAAGCCTATCGAGAGGGCCGTATCAAGTGGCGCAAACCCATGTCCTGCTATCTCTATCCCGTACGCATCAAGCGTTATCCGGGATATGACGCGGTAAATTTTGACCGCTGGAAAATCTGTAAAAGTGCCGAGGTCTTAGGTCGCCGTGAGGGCATCCGCCTTTATCAATTCCTGCGAGAACCGCTCATCGAGCGCTACGGCCAGGAGTGGTATGACCATCTGGTTGCTGCATGTGAATTGTATATTAAAGAATATTTAGATTGAAAAAGATGAAACTGAAACATCTGTTTGTAGTGTTGCTGTGGTCAATGCATCTGCCGATGATGGCACAGTTGACCTTTGACGGCAAACGCCCTGTCTATGACAAGTTGACTAAGACCTACTTGTTGACTTTGCCCGACACGACTTTTGGTCGTCCCTATCAAGCTGTTGCCGTATTTGACGACACGGTATCTTGGGTGACCCTCGGGGGTAAAATGATCAGACAAGGTGTCGCCAATTTCCCGATTGTCAAGGGCGACACAACCTATTCCATGATGTTTGCCCACAATGGACACTTGACCCAAGCCCAATTGCGGTTGACCTATCTGCCTATCCTGTGCCTTGAAGGCACATTCAATGCCGAGTATAGCCTGGGTCAGGTTCAGATGACTATGCCCGACGCATCGTCATCCCTCAATTATAATGCCCGTATCAAGTGGGCTGGAGGAACGACGACCTATGACTGGATCAACAAGCACAATTTCCATATCAAGTTTGTTGATGCTAATATGGAAAAGATGGATGTGTCTTTCTTCGGACTTCGAAATGATAATCATTGGCGTCTCGATGCCGGCATTGTGGACATGCTCCGTTTCCGCAACAAGGCCGCCCATTCCTTATGGGGCGATTTTGGAAACGCACCTTATTATGCGGCTTCACAGCCCAATGCACGCAACTATTCTCGGGGTCATCATGTAGAGGTGTTCATCAATGGCGAGTATATGGGATTCTTTGACATGACCGAGTTCCTTGACCGCAAGCAGATGAAACTCAAGAAGTATGATGAAGCGCAAGAGGCTTTCCATGGCTTGATGTGGAAGGCTAAGGAAGGTACCGATCAGACCTTGTTCTCATCGATGGCGTCTTATGATAACACCGCGGAGAATTGGGCTGGCTTTGAGGTGATGTACCCTGACTTTGACGAGGTTAATCCGACGGATTTCAGCATCCTTGCCAATGCTGTGAAATTTGTGGACCAAAGTGATTCTTTGACTTTCGCTACACAAGTTGATGAATTCTTTGATCTTCCCATCCTGGTTGATTACTATGTGTTTATCCATGTGCTGTTTGCCATTGATAATTCTTGCAAGAATATCATCTGGGGCTGCTATGATAGCGCTGTTGACAAGAAACTGACTTTGTCTGTTTGGGACCTTGAGGCAACGACAGGGCAACACTGGTATAATGGTGACGGCTACTATCGTGCAAGTGAAATTCAGCCCGAGAATGAGCTCGATGACCCCAAGAACCGGTTCTCATTATTATCGCGCAGCAAGCTGTTCATGAGATTGAAGCAGAATCCTGATTTTTTTGATCAAGTGGTAGAGCGATACTGGGAATTGCGCAAAACGGTATTGGCACCCGATAGTTTGATCAGTCGTTATCAGGCCATCTATGACAACCTTGACAAGAGTGGAGCTCTCATTCGTGAGAGTGAGCGCTGGAGCGGTGACCGCGATTTGTCGGGACGTGACCTTGACTTTGAGGACGAGTTCTCCTACATGTGCGACTGGATTAATCGTCGCATTATGTATCTTGACAAGTTCACGTTTAATCATCGTCGCGGTGACGTTAACGGTGATGGACGGGTTACCGTGAAGGACTTGACGCTCTTGATTGATTACTTGCTCTCGGGCGACGACACGGGTATTGTTCTTGGTAATGCCGATGTTAACCGCAAGGGTGGTGTCGGTGTTTCAGACTTGACGGCTCTGATTGATTTATTGTTGTATGGTGGAATTGAATAAACAAGGATTAAAGTAGATACAATTAAAAGACAAGAAATGATTAGAATTAGATTCTTCTGCATGGCAATATTGCTGTTGGCTGCGGCTAATTTGTTAAATGCTCAATTCGTCTTAGATGGGCGTCGCCCTTTCTATGACAGTCGTTCGCGCACTTACTTGTTGCCTGTGCCAGCCGATTACTTCGGCAAGCCATGCACATTAAGCTTTGTGGCTGATGATTCTGTAGACTGGGTCTCCCAGGACGCGTGGTATGTCACCAATAGCATGTATTTCAGGAAACTGAAGAGTGATACGACCTATACCTTCAGCTATTGGGTTCGAGGGGTCGGTTATCCAGCAAGACTGCGTTTCACTTCGTTGCCGGTTGTGAAACTTGTCGGTGACATAGGTGAAGATTATGTCCAGGGCGAGATGTTGATGCAGGTGCCCGAGGACAAGTCAACCCTTGAGATGAATGCCAAGATCAAGTGGGCCGGCTCATCAACCAATCGGCCATGGTACAAGAAGCACAATTTCCATATCAAGTTTCTGGACGACAGTCTGCAGAAGATGGATGTCACTTTCTACGGCCTGCGCAAAGACAATCACTGGCGCATTGATGGCGGAGTGATAGATTTGGGAAGAGTGCGCAACAAGGTTTCACATGGCTTGTGGGCCGACATAACGACTGGACCTTATTATTCTGATGTTCAACCTAATGCCAGGACCTATTGTAGGGGATTTCTTGTTGACGTCTTTGAAAACGAGCGGTACAGGGGATTTTGTGACATGACCGAGTATCTGGACCGTAAACAGATGAAGTTGAAAAAATATGACGATGTTACTGGTGAGTTCCACGGCATGCTCTGGAAGGCAAAGGAGGCTACTGATCAGGTGCTCTTTGCAGCCACTGCAACTTACGATAACAGTTTGGATCACTGGTGTGGCTTCGATCTGGAGTACCCCAAGCTGGAAGATGCCAATCCCACCGACTATCATGTCTTGAGCGATGCAATCGACTTTGTGGTGAACAGTAGTGACGATGAGTTCCAGCAGCATGTGGGTGAATATTTTGATTTGCCCGTGCTCGTGGATTACTATATTTTCATTAATGTGCTGTTAGCTTCAGATAATACTGGGAAAAATGTCCTGTGGGGCTGCTATGACGCAGCAGTGGATAAAAAACTCACCATTGCCGTGTGGGATCTTGATGCAGTCATGGGACAGTATTGGTCCAATGATGACGGATATTATCGTGGCCCGATGGTTGCTCCAGAGAACGATCTTGATTCTGTTTCGCCTCTCGGTCGTAATCGCCTTTTTAATCGATTGATGGCTTGGCCAGAGTTTAGTGAACAGGTCGCTAAACGCTACTGGCAATTGCGCAGGAGTGTCCTTAAACCCAAGAGAATAATTCATCGTTTCTCGACAATCTATGACGAGTTGCGTGAGTATGGTGCCGTCTATCGCGAGGAGGAACTTTTCAACCACAGCACCGATCTCACAGGTCGTGAACTCAATTTTGCCAATGAGTTGGAGTACTTGAGTGACTGGATTAATCGTCGCATCGATTATTTGGACAAGAATAAGTTCAAGAGTGATCATGCCTTCCTGATAGGCGATGTGAATCAGGATGGCGAGGTGAGCATCAGCGACGTGAACGTCCTCATTGATATCCTCTTGCGAGGCATTGTCGATGATGATATCTTTGAGCTCGCTGATGTTGATGCTGATGGCGAAGTGGGAATTTCTGACGTGAATGCCATTATTGATATTCTTCTTTCCAGGTAGCCTCTATTGACTGGCTATACTCAGCTACAATGGAACGTGATAAAAAATGATGGTAAAAAAACCGTCATTTTTTTATTGCCAGTTCAAGAAAATGTACTACCTTTGCCCCGCTTTTCGTAATCTCTGACAAGAAATAGAGTAGCTTGTGTATATTACGAAGTGATTATTAACACATTAAATGATATAACAATGGACTTGATTAAAGTTGCTGAACAAGCATTTGCTACAGGCAAGCAGCACCCGCAGTTTTTCCCGGGTGACACAATCACGGTAGCATACCGCATCAAGGAGGGTAACAAGGAGCGTATCCAGCAGTACCGTGGTGTGGTGATTAAGATTAACGGCGAAGGTGAGAAGAAGCGTTTCACCGTCCGCAAGATTAGTGACAACATCGGTGTTGAGCGTATTTTCCCGCTCGAGTCTCCGTTTATCGACAGCATTACCATCAACAAGCATGGTAAGGTTCGTCGCGCCAAGTTGTATTACCTGCGTGGTCTCACCGGTAAGAAGGCTCGCATCAAGGAGCGCCGTATCATCAAGAAGGACGAGGCTTAATCCATCCCTTCCCGTCTTTTTCAACAACAAAATCAAGGACCGAGGCACACTCCACAAGCCCCGGCCCTTATTTTATTCCAGTCACAAACAATGCAGGACGGAAAACTGACTCAGCAATCAAGCGCACCGGGAGGGTCCTTCAAGCGTGCCATTAGTGCCATCAAGCGTTGGCTGTCGGGGCTATCATTCCGCACGGGTGGCATTGTGCTTGCCCTGTGTGTGCCTTGCTATATTTTTTCCTTTGCACAGATGGCTTTACCCATCAGTGATGTGGCCAAAGGCGTGTTGTGGTTCATTTTCTTTGGGCTGGCCAAGACTTTTCAATATGCAGGACTCACCATTTTAGGTGTCGAGGGCTGGAAGCGCCTTAAGTCACGATTCAAGAAACGCACCCGTTTTCCGCGGTCTTTGATTTTTGAAAAAATGGGGACTGATAATCAGCG
>CAMVBJ010000020.1 GCA_947165675.1 uncultured Prevotellaceae bacterium | reverse complement strand
CTGCCGAGAAGGCGTTACGTGCAGCCAGACGGAAGGAGATTTCGTTACTGTCAACGGGGTGCATCTTACCATCGTAGATGCAGACGCGGACGTCGCGAGCATAGCTACCGGTCAACGGACCCTGCTCCATGCGGTCCATGATACCCTTGACGATAGCGGGGATGAAGCGTGCATCAATGGCACCACCAACGATACAGTTGTAGATGACCAGCATACCGCCCCATTCCAGGGGGATCTCCTGCTTGTCCTTGATGTTCATCTTGTACTCCTGGTTGCCGAACTTGTAGGTGTCGGGTTCGGGCATTCCCTCGCGATAAGGCTCGACGATCAGGTGAACCTCACCAAACTGACCTGAACCACCAGACTGCTTCTTGTGGCGGTAGTCGGCGCGAGCGGCCTTGGTAATGGTCTCGCGGTAAGGAATGCGGGGCTCCTGGTACTCGATCTGGATCTTATCGTTGTTCTCGATGTTCCACTTCAGGGTGCGCAGGTGGAACTCGCCCTGACCCGAAACGATGGTCTGCTTGAGCTCCTTGCTCTGCTCGATGAGCAGCGTGGGATCCTCCTCGTGCATGCGGTTGAGGACGGCACCCAGCTTCTCGGTCTCACTCTCGTTCGAGGCCTTGATGGCGCGCTGGAACTTGGGAGCGGGATACTCAATGAAATCGAACACGTGCTCGCAACCCTTCTCGTTGAGGGTGTTGCCGCAGCGAACGTCTTTCAGCTTCACGGCTGCACCGATGTCACCAGCGTGGATCTCATCGATGGCGGTCTTGTTCTGACCACAAACGACGTTGATCTGAGCCAAGCGCTCCTTGCTGCCACGGTTCATGTTGGTAAGGTCGGCACCAGCCTTGAGGGTACCGCTCATTACCTTGAAGTAGGAAACCTCACCGATGTGGCTCTCAACCGAGGTCTTGAAGAAGAATATGCTCACGGGACCATTCTCGTCAGCGGGAACCTCGTCACCAGCATTGTTCTTGGGAGCGGGCATCTCGGTCACGTCAGGAACGATGGTGCTCATCACCTCGAGCATGCGGTCGGTACCGATGTTCTTCTCGGCACTAACGAGGACCACGGGGAAGATGCTGCGGTCAACCATACCCAGGCGGATACCCTTGATGGTCTCCTCGTCGGTCAGCGTCATCTCGTCAAGGAACTTCATCATGAGTTCCTCATCGTTCTCGGCAGCCATCTCGAGCAGTGCCATGCGGTACTCCTCGGCCTTGTCGGCGTGTGCGCCATCGATGTCGCTGGCGGTAGCCTTGCCACCGTCCTTGGGCCAGGTGTACTGCTTCATGGACAGCACGTCAACAACGCTGTCGAAGCCAGGACCGGCATTTACGGGGAACTGCAGAGCTACGACCTTGTTGCCGTAGGTCTCACGCAGCTGGTTATATACGTTGTCAAAATCGCACTTCTCGTCCTCAAGGCGGTTGATGACAAACATCAAGGGCTTGCCGATGCGCTCAACGGTGCGGAAGTTGTTCTGGCAGCCCACGTCAACGCCATTGCGGCCGTCGATAACCAGGGCGGCAGTATCGGTCACGCTGAGTGCGGTAACTGTGTTGCCCACAAAGTCATCACTACCCGGGCAGTCAAAGAAGTTGAGCTTCTTGCCGTTCTTCTCGGCGAAGAAAACGGTAGAGGATACAGAGTAGCCGTACTCTTTCTCAACGGGGGTGTTGTCGCTCACGGTGTTACCGCCATCGACGGTGCCCCTGCGGCTGATTGCGCCGCCCTCAAGGAGAATAGACTCGGTGAGAGTGGTCTTACCAGCGCCCTTACCACCGACGAGAGAGATGTTCTTGATCTCGTTTGTTTTGTAAACCTTCATTAGTGATTTGTTGTTAAATGGTTGTTATATAGTAAATTGTTGTTCGTTTCGCTAAACAGCCTGCAAAATTACTAATTTTTGATGTTAACTACAACATTATTAATAAGAATTTTATCAACAAGACTAAAAAAATCAGTTGAATAGCTTAATTGTTGCCCGCTTGATTGTGGCTTGATGCTAAAATAGAGTTACCTTTGCACTGGATATCCTCATGAATCATGGCTGGAATATATATACACATACCTTTCTGTGCGAGCCGTTGCAGTTATTGTGACTTCTATTCTACCTTGCAGCTGCACGAGGCAGGTGCCCCCTATGTTGAGGCATTGCTCGCTGAGGCTGGCCTGCGTTGTGGCGAGTTGCGTGGTGAGCCGGTCGTGACGCTCTACATGGGCGGAGGCACGCCGTCACAGTTGCAGTTGCCGCTGTTGTCGCGCCTGATAAGAGGCCTGCGAGAGGTGATAGATTTGAGTCACGTCGAGGAGTTTACTATCGAGGCCAATCCCGACGATGTGACGCCGCACTGGTGTGAGACCATCAAGTCGCTGGGCATTAACCGTGTGAGCATGGGAGTTCAGTCATTTGAGGATGACATCCTCAAGATGATAGGGAGGCGTCATGATGCCCTTCAAGTGATTGATGCGGTTAAGTGTCTGCAAGATTATGGGATTGATAACATCAGCATTGACTTGATTTATGGCTTGCCTGGACAGACAGTCGAGTCATGGACCCGATCTGTGGAGCAGGCTATTGCACTGCGGCCACGGCATTTGTCGGCTTATGGCCTCACCTATGAGGAGGGAACGCGGTTGTGGCATCAGCGCGAGCGTGGTGAAGTCGTCGAGGTTCCTGAGGATCAATGCCTGATGATGTACAGCATTCTGGTTGACCGATTGTTTTCTGCGGGCTATGAGCATTACGAGATTTCCAATTTTGCCATGCCTGGTTATCACTCTCGCCACAATTCCTCTTATTGGCAGGACATCCCCTATTTGGGTTTAGGTGCTGCCGCCCATAGTTATGACGGCCGTGTAAGGCGCAGTAACCCCTGTGACTTGCGTCGATACATGTCCACGGTAATGGCTGGCAAGACGGCTTGCGAGGTTGAGCAGTTAACCCAATGGGAGCGGTATGACGAGCGGGTGATGTTAGGGCTCAGGACATCACGAGGTGTGGATGCGGAGCGATTACGTGAGGACTTCGGCGACGAGGCATGGCGCCATTTTATCCGTGAAGCACAGCGTCACATCGATGCGGGCAATCTGAGTCGGATAGGAGAAAAACAATATGTCTTGACAAGTAAAGGCATCATGCTCAGTGACAGCGTGATGCGAGACTTGATGTGGGAGGAGTAGCCTGTGGCTAATCCATCTCGTTCAACTCTTCTAAAATGTCTTTAAGCAACGACGTGAAATGCCCTTGGTCCGCTTCTGCTTCTACAAGGGTTCTGAGTGATGCCGTGGGGTGGAGTTTGCCTAATGCGAGCAAGCCTTGCATGAGGCGGTAGCCAGTGTATCTTTGCATCTGCCCTTCACTTGAGATTAGTTCATTCATGACCTCCTGGCTCTCAGGAATGTGACGCAACAGCTTGTGGCACAAGTTGTCGGCCACCTCGGTCGTCTCGATGTTTTCACACCACTGTAAAGCTAACTGCTTCGACATCAGTTCGGGAGGGAACAGCATGGGTGCGGCCAAGCGGCATTCGCGAGAATGGGTGTCGGTCCATAACTCTTGGGCAACGGAGGCTAAGCGCGCGTCATCGCCGATGCTGTTACGGGCATGGTTGGTGATGGTGAGCAGGTCGGCAAGCAGGTTCCCCATAATGATGGTGTGCGGATCGCCGGCGTTTCTCAGTTTGTCGGCAATGATGCCGTTGCGATAAGCAAAAAAGTCCTTGCGAAGCAGGCGTGCAGGGTTGTCGTTGGTTTCAGAAACGGAATTCATCATAGCTTTTATACTTGGTGGGTGATGATTAGTCTGTAGATGGGTTATCGTTTCAGTTTTTCGGCCAGGAAACGACCTGTATAGCTCTCCTTGCACTGGGCTACTTGTTCGGGCGTGCCAGTGACGACGATGTTACCACCATTCTCGCCACCTTCGGGTCCCAAGTCGATGATGTGGTCGGCACACTTGATGACATCCAGGTTGTGCTCGATGATAACGACCGTGTGGCCGTTGGCAATGAGCTGGTCAAACGATCGCATCAGTGTATTGATGTCGTGGAAGTGCAGGCCTGTCGTTGGCTCGTCAAAGATGAACATCGTGTTGCCCTGTCGCTCCCCGCTCAGGTAATAAGCAAGCTTGACGCGCTGATTCTCACCGCCGGACAGGGTCGATGACGACTGGCCTAACTTGATGTAACCCAGTCCCACGTCCTGTAAAGGCTTGAGGCGACGAACGATTTTGTGTTCGTTATAGGTGCTCGACTCGTTGAAGAATTCAATCGCTTGGTTCACGGTCATGTCCAGCACGTCGCTGATGGTGCGGTCGCGGAAGGTCACATCAAGCGCATTGCGAGAGAAGCGCTTGCCATGACAGGCCTCGCAGGTGAGGGTGATGTCGGCCATGAACTGCATCTCGATGGTGATGGTTCCCTCGCCCTTGCACTCCTCACACCTGCCACCTGGTGAGTTGAAAGAGAAGAAACTGGAGTTATAGCCCATCTGCTTGGACAACTGTTGCTGTGCAAAAAGTTGACGTATCTCATCAAAGGCTTTCAGGTAGGTGGCGGGATTGCTGCGTGAGCTCTTGCCGATAGGGCCTTGATCGATAAATTCCACTGCCTGCAACCTGCTCATGTCGCCAGTGATGCTGTTGTGGCTGCCGGGCACCTCGGCTGTCTGGTCATAGTTGCGGGCCAGGGCAGGGTAGAGGATCTTGCCCACTAAGGTGGACTTACCGGAGCCGCTCACGCCTGTCACAACGGTCATTACGCCCAGAGGGAACTTGACGTTGATGTTTTTAAGATTGTTGTGAGTCGCACCCTTCACCTCGATATATTGGTTCCACTTGCGGCGTTGCTTGGGCACGGGGATGAAGAGAGATCCTGTCAAGTATTTGGCGGTATAGCTCTCGGTGGCGGTGGTGAGTTGGTCAACAGGCCCCTGATAGGTGATGCGCCCACCGTTGCGCCCTGCTTCTGGACCCACGTCGATAAGATAGTCGGCTGTTCGGATGATGTCCTCGTCATGCTCAACGACCACTACGGTGTTGCCCAACTGTTGAAGCATTTTCAACACATGGATGAGCCGATGGGTGTCTCGTGGATGCAGGCCGATAGACGGCTCGTCGAGGATATAGACTGAGCCGACAAGTGAACTGCCTAATGCGGTCGCTAAATTGATGCGCTGGCTCTCGCCTCCCGAGAGCGTTGCGGACAGGCGGTCGAGTGTTAGGTAGCCGACACCCACGTCACACAGGTAGTCGAGTCGCGTGTTGATCTCGGTCAGCAGGCGCTTGGCGATCTGTGCGTCGGTCTCATCGAGTTGCAACTGGGCAAACCATTGGGACAAGTCCTTGACGGGCATACGCACCATGTCGCTAATGGTCATGCCGCCCACCTTGACGTAGCCCGCTTGGGGCTTGAGGCGTGTGCCGTGGCAAGTGGGACATGTGGTCTTGCCACGATAGCGTGCCTGCAAGACGCGGAATTGTATCGCATAGGATTTGCTCTTTACCCACTCAAAGAAGCCGTCAATGCCCTTCCATGAGCCATCACTGGTGCCGTGCCACAGCAAGTCAAGCTCAGGCTGGCTAAGCTCGTGATAGGGCTTGTGTATGGGGAAATTGTGTTGTGCGGCCACATGGATGAACTCGCGTTTCCACTCGCTCATCACTTGGCCACGCCAGCACATCACCGCATCGTCATAGACCGAGCGGCTCCTGTCGGGGATGACAAGGTTCTCATCAATACCGATCACGCTGCCAAATCCCTCGCATGTGGGGCAGGCGCCCAGTGGGTTGTTGAAGTTGAACATCAAGTCACTCGGCTCCTCAAAGGTCATCCCATCCAACTCAAATCGCTTGGAGAAACGGTGCTCGACCATCTCGCCATCCTGTTGCCAGATAACCACAATGCACTCGTCTTTGCCTTCATAGAAAGCGGTCTGCAACGAGTCTAACAAGCGCATTTCGTCGTCACGGTTGTGGGTGACAGCCATGCGATCGATGAGCAAGCGGTAGTCGGCTGGGTCGAGGTCTCCACCAGCAGACATCAGCTGCGCAATGTCCACAAAGCGGTAATCTCTCGTCATGAGTCTGGAATAGCCCCCCTTAATAAGGATGTCGAGCTGAGTGTTAGGGTCGCGCCCCTCGGGCACGATAACCTCGGTCAACAGGGCAAGGCGGGTGCCGTCAGGATAACTGTTGATCGTGTTGATGACATCATTGGCAGTGTGCTTCTTGACCAGTTGCCCCGAGATGGGTGAATACGTTTTGCCCACGCGGGCAAACAGCAGGCGCAGGTAGTCATAAATCTCGGTGCTCGTGCCGACGGTGCTGCGCGAGTTGCGTGTTACCGTGCGCTGTTCAACGGCTATGGCAGGCGGAAGGCCGCGGATGAAGTCGCAGTCTGGTTTGGTCATCCTGCCCATGAACTGGCGGGCATAGGATGACAAGCTCTCCACGTAGCGGCGCTGCCCCTCGGCATAGAGTGTGTCAAATGCCAGTGACGATTTGCCTGAACCCGATAGACCGGTGATCACGACAAACTTGCCGCGTGGAATATTCACGTCAACATCCTTCAGGTTGTTGACGCGTGCACCCTTGATGATGATATCTCCTGTAGCCATGCTGAATGATTTGGGGGTGCAAAATTACTAAAATTATTGATAATATTTTGTGGATTGCTTGTCCAATTCAAAAAGAAATATTAATTTTATTGCCCAAATCAGGCAAGGAACTCCCGTAATGGCACAATTATTGCTTGAATTGACATTACTAAGATATTATTAATTATTTAATTAGCTAATAGAACAAAGTTATGAAACCGATCAACATTGTTATGGCAGTCGTGGGCGGCGCAATCGCCGGCGCGGCACTGGGTTTGCTTTTTGCCCCGGAGAAAGGTGATGACACCCGTAAGCGTATCGCTGATGCGCTGCGTGAACAAGGCGTGAAGCTCAAAGGCTCCAAGCTTGACAACCTCGTTGATGACATCGCCGAGGAAATTAAGGATAAGTTAGATTAATAACCACTTTAAAATAATATTAAAATGAGAGGATTAAGTTTATTATACGCATTCCTGGGTGGTGCTCTCGTTGGTGCATCAGCAGCCATCCTGTTTGCTCCTGAAAAGGGTTCCGACCTGCGCACCCGCATCAAGGAGATGCTCAAGAAGAACGGCATCGACTTCAGCGATGACGAGGTAGAGCAGCTCGTGAAGCAGATCAGCGCTCAGATCGAGGACTGACAAAATAGCAGCTATCCATGACAGGCGGAGTGACGCGGAACTGTCAATCCGCCTGCCATGACCATGTTTTGTAATGACATGAACGAGATAGATTATAAAAAACTGTTTAATGAGGCACGCAAGTTTTTCTCGCTGGAGTGGGATTATGCCAAGCTCACCGCTGTCGAGAAGATGGCAATCCTGTTGTCGTCGATAGCCTTTGTGGCGGTTGTGATTATCGTCGCCACATTTGTACTCCATCACGTCATTGCTGCTCTCATTGGTGTGCTTTCATCGGCTCTGGGATGCACATGGGGCGCGCACTTGATTGCTGCCGGCATCCTGTTGATACTGCTGCTTGTCGTGTTTGCCTTCAAGAAGCAGCTCATCGTGGATCCCGTGGCTCGTTTCATTAGCAAGTTGTTCCTTAAACCTGGTGACAATGAGTAGCGACAACATGAATAGTGGTGGAACTCCCTCCCAGTCACAGCTACCTGTGGCAACCCCTGATGCCCCTGAGACTTGGCGTGGCATGACGCTCGACGAGCTGCGGCGCGCACGCGGCAAGGCGCTGGTGCGTCGAGAGGTGGGCCGCGCAACGATGCAGTACAATATTGAGGGCTTGAAGAGCAATGTGGCCACTAATGGCGTGCGTGCACTCATGTTCAGGCCTGGCACAGTGTCTCACTTGAAGACTGCCGACTATGCCCTGCTCGGTTTCAAGCTCACTCGTTGGCTCCTGAAACTGCGTGGCAACCGCCGTCGCCGTTGACGTGACGCTGGTGGTAAATCATCAAAAAAACATCTCGCAATTCACTTTTTTTTGAAAAAATGTTGCTGTTTTTTTGAATTTACTTATATTTGCAGCCTGGAATCTTAGGATTTCATGTGTTGAGAGTATTAACTTTAATGATTTTAAATAACTAAAATAAACCTGCCTATCGACAAACATTACTCATTATTGACCAAAAATATATAGTAATGAATATTTACAAGGACAAGAGCGATGAGCAACTCATTTCGCTGTATGTCGATGGCAACAACGAGGCCTTTGATTCGCTGCTGGAGCGACACAAGGACCGTGTCTTTGCATATATATATCATGCGGTGAAAAGCGAGGAACTCGCCGATGACATTTTCCAGGATACTTTTGTGAAGGCTATCATGACCATCAAGCAGGGCCGTTATGTCGAGAACGGGCATTTCCCTGCCTGGATCACACGCATTGCACACAACCTCATCATCGATTACTTCAGGCAGGCCAAGGCCGAGAACTTGCAGTCCACCGACGACGAGGATGCCAATGTCTTGAACCGTAAGGAACTCTCGGACAGTACTATCGAGGACAATATCATCGCTACCCAGATTCATGACGACATTCGCCGTCTTGTCAGGGCTTTGCCCGAGAGTCAGCGCGAGGTGCTCGTGATGCGTTACTACAAGAACATGAGCTTTAAGGAAATCGCCGATACTACCGGCGTGAGCATCAACACAGCGCTGGGTCGCATGCGCTATGCCATCCTGAACATGCGTCGCATGGCCGAGGAGCACAACATCGCCCTCACCCTGTAAGCCCCCACTTTTCTTAAAAGGAAAAACAAGAAGTACAAGAAATACAATCGTGCGTTGAAAAACCAACGAATTGTATTTCTTGTACTTCTTGTTTTTAAACTGACTTTCTTTTTTGTAAAAAGTGGCGGTTAAATTTTGTGTATCGTGGTAAAAGTAGTACCTTTGCACCCGCTTTTTGAGAATTTAAACATTTAACCGACAATAGAAAACAAGTAATGAACGTAAGTTTTGAACAAATTGATGCGGTGAACGGACTGCTCACCGTTGAGCTCAAGAGAGAAGATGTTGCCAGCGACGTGAACAAGGAAGTCGCTCAGATGGGTGTTCGTCACCCCCTTAAGGGTTTCCGTCCCGGTAAGGCCCCCAAGAACTTGTTGATGAAGTTCTATGGCCCCAGTGCTACCGCCAATGTGATTGACCGCATGGTGGGACGTGCAGTGTATGACTACATTCGCGAGAATAAGCTGCAAGTGCTCGGTGAGCCGCTGCCCAACGAGGACACCAAGGTCGATATCATGAAGGACGAGGAGATGACCTTCAAGTATGACCTGGGCTTGGCACCCGCGATTGAACTCAAGCTTAACAAGCGCATCAATGTGCCCTATTACAATATCGAAGTGACCGACCAGATGGTCGATGACGCTATCGCCCACGACCGCAAGCGCCTGGGCACCCTCGTTGACGGCGAGGTGAGCGACAAGGAGTCGATGCTGCGTGGCTCGATGATCGAGCTCGACGAGCAGGGCAATGAGAAGCAGGACGGCATCAAGGTGGAGCGCACCGTGATTTCGCCCCGATACATGACCGATGAGGAAGAGGCTGCCAAGTTTGTCGGCGTCAAGGTGGGTGACACCTTCGTGTTCAACCCCCACAAGGCCAATGGCGGCAATCAGGCCGAGTTGGCATCGATGCTCAACGTGGACCGCAAGGATGCCGACGTGAAGAGCGACTTCCGCATCACCATCGAGGAGGTCAAGGTCAACAAGGAGGCCGAGATGAACGAGGAGTTCTTCAAGGGCGTCCTGGGCACCGAGACCGACGTCAAGGACGAGGCTGCCTTCCGTGAGGCCGTGCGCGCCATGATTGTCCAGGCTAATGTTCCCGAGAGCAACTACCGCTTCACGATCGACGCTCAGCGCATCCTCACCGAGAAGGCTGGCGACCTGCAGTTGCCCGAGGAGTTCTTGAAGCGCTTCTTGAAGCTGCGCCGCGAGCAGGACGACAAGAACAATGGCGAGGTAACCGACAAGGAGGCCCAGAACATGTTCCAGTCACTGCGTTGGCAGCTCGTTAAGGACCACTTGGCCCAGGAGCTCGGCATCAAGGTTGAGAAAGAGGACATTGACACCGCCGCCTTTATCTTTGCACAGCAGCAACTGTCGCAGTATGGTATCTACAACGCTCCCGAGGACCTCGTGCGTCAGCAGGCCGAGCGCTTCATGCAGGACGACCGCGCCCGTGACATGATCCATGAGCATGCCATCGACAACAAGTTCTATGCCGCTGTCAAGGAGGCCGTCAAGGTCAACGAGAAGAGCATCAGCGTCGAGGACTTCCGCAAGCTCTACGAGAAGGAAGAGAAATAATTGTCCAGCGTTTTTAGGATAGATATATAATGTGGGGCAGGGTAGCGTGACTACCTTGCCCCACATGCAATTTTGTCAGTTGGCGTGGTTTTTGCTTGGCTTGGTGTCGTGATTTATGTATATGTCAATAAAAAAGTCGCTCTGCCGTATATCGGTTTGAGAAAAATATAGTATCTTTGAACAAAAATTAATTTTAAACAAGAAGTTTTTTTAATATGGAAAACGATTTCAGAAAATTTGCAGTACATCATTTAGGCATGAATGGACTGGCGCTTGACCAGTTTGCCGCTGGCGTAACCAATAATTACATTTCTCCCACCATCATGGAGGAACGCCAACTCAACGTCACTCAGCTCGACGTGTTCTCGCGTCTGATGATGGACCGCATCATCTTCCTGGGAACCCAGGTCGATGACTATACTGCCAATGTGATTCAGGCCCAGTTGCTCTATCTCGACAGCGCTGACCCCGGCAAGGATATCTCCCTGTACATCAACTCGCCTGGTGGATCGGTGTATGCGGGCTTGGGTATCTATGACACGATGCAATATATCCAGAGCGACGTTTCCACCATCTGCACCGGCATGGCCGCATCGATGGCAGCCGTGCTCCTTGTGGCAGGGCAGAAGGATAAGCGATTTGCACTCAAGCACAGCCGCGTGATGATTCATCAGCCCATGGGCGGCATTAGCGGTCAGGCATCCGATATCGAAATCACCTCACGTGAGATCCTCAAGCTCAAACAGGAGCTTTACACGATCATCAGTGACCACTCGGGTCAGCCCTATGACAAAGTGTATGCCGACAGTGACCGTGACTACTGGATGACTGCTGCCGAGGCCAAGGAGTATGGCATGATTGACAAGGTCCTCGTCCGTGAGAAATCAACTGTTGTCGATCAGGAGAATAAGACCAATCCATAAGCATGGCTAAAAAGAAAGATACCAACACGCTATATTGCAGTTTCTGTGGTCGCAGTGACCGTGAGGTCGAACTGATGTTGCCGGGCATGAACGGCTGCATCTGCAACGACTGTGCCGAGCGGGCCGCCGAATTGTCCCGTGAATACCTGGGCAAGATGGCCACCTCGGCGCTGACCGACATCAGCATGGATAACCTGCCCAAGCCCGATGAGATCAAGGCCTATCTCGACCAGTTTGTCATCGGGCAGGACACGGCCAAGCGTTACCTGTCGGTCGCTGTCTATAACCACTATAAGCGACTCAACCAGACGCGTGACGATGACATCGAGATTGAAAAGAGCAACATTATCATTGTGGGCCCAACTGGCACGGGCAAGACATTGCTGGCCAAGACGATAGCCAGGATGCTCAAAGTTCCCTTCGCCATCGTGGATGCTACCGTGCTCACCGAGGCCGGCTATGTGGGCGAGGACATCGAGAGCTTGTTGACCAGGTTGCTTGCCGCGTGTGACTATAATGTTGCCGAGGCCGAACGAGGCATCGTTTTCATTGACGAGATCGACAAGATTGCCCGTAAGGGCGACAATCCCTCCATCACGCGCGACGTCAGCGGCGAGGGCGTCCAGCAGGGACTGCTCAAGCTGCTTGAGGGATCGGTGGTCAACGTGCCGCCCCAGGGTGGCCGCAAGCATCCCGAGCAGAAGATGATTGCCGTCGATACCAAGAATATCCTCTTCATCTGTGGCGGTGCCTTTGAGGGCATTGAGCGCAAGATTGCCCAGCGCCTCAACACTCACGTTGTGGGCTATGCTGGCGGCAATCATGTCAGCAAGACCGACAGGGAAAAGCTGTTACACTATGTGGCACCCCAGGACCTGCGCAGCTATGGCCTCATCCCCGAGATCATCGGCCGTCTGCCCATCCTCACCAACCTGGAGCCCCTGGACCGTGACGCGCTGTTACGCATCCTCACCGAGCCCAAGAACGCCATCGTGCGCCAGTACAGGAAACTGCTTGAGATGGACGGTGTGGAACTGGTCATCGATGACGACGTGCTGGAGTTTGTCGTGGACAAGGCCATCGAGTACAAACTGGGTGCTCGCGGATTGCGCAGCCTGTTCGAGACCATCATGATCGATGTCATGTACCAGGCACCCTCATTGGGCAAGAAAAAATATGTGCTCACCCGTGAATTTGCCAAGCAGCAACTCTCCAAGTCCAATTTTGAACTATTGGGAGAGATGTCTGTCTGAATCATTTACCCCATTGAGGTGAACACTTGTAGCATGAGTTGAAAAAATAATTTTCAGAAAATAATTGTGCAGTTCACAAATTAGCTCTATATTTGTGAAATCATTGAACCCTAAACCTAAACAATTATGGTGAAGAACCAAAAGTTGATATCGGCACTTAAAGAATACTTCGGCTTTGAAACCTTCAAGGGCAACCAGGAAGCAATCATCGAGAATCTGCTTGCTGAGAATGACACCTTTGTGCTCATGCCCACTGGCGGTGGCAAGTCGTTATGCTATCAGTTGCCTGCCCGACTGATGGAGGGCACGGCGATTGTCATATCTCCTCTTATCGCCCTGATGAAAAACCAGGTGGATGCCATGCGCAGCTATAGCGAGGAAGATGGCATCGCCCACTTTATCAATTCCTCGTTGACCAAGCAGGCCATTGAGGTCGTGAAGAACGACGTCCGTAGTGGTCGCACCAAGCTGCTCTATGTCGCACCAGAGTCCCTCACCAAGGACGAGAACGTCGCCTTCTTGCAGGATGTGCCCATCTCGTTCTATGCTGTCGATGAGGCACATTGTATCTCGGAATGGGGTCACGACTTCCGCCCCGAGTACCGCAATATCAGGCCCATCATCAACCGCATCGGTGAGCGCCCCATCATCGCCTTGACAGCCACTGCCACCCCCAAGGTGCAGCATGATATCCAGAAGAACTTAGGCATGACCGAGGCCGCGGTTTTCAAGTCCTCCTTCAACCGCCCCAACTTGTATTACGAGGTGCGCCCTAAGACCAAGGACGTGGACCGTGAGATCATCAAGTTCATCAAGGCCAACGAGGGCAAGTCCGGCATCATTTACTGCTTGAGCCGCAAGAAGGTGGAAGAACTGGCCGAGGTGCTGAGGCTCAACGACATCAAGGCCTTGCCTTACCATGCCGGCATGGACAGTGCCGTGCGCAGCGCCAATCAAGATGCCTTCCTCAGCGAGGACGTTGACGTTATCGTGGCGACCATCGCCTTCGGCATGGGCATCGACAAGCCTGACGTGAGGTTTGTCATCCACTATGATATCCCCAAGAGCCTTGAGGGGTACTACCAGGAGACTGGTCGTGCCGGGCGTGACGGTGGTGAGGGCAAGTGCATCACCTTCTATTCCCGCAAGGATCTGGACAAGCTCGAGAAGTTCATGCAGGGCAAACCCATCGCCGAGCAGGAGATTGGCAAGCAGCTCTTGTTGGAGACCCGCGACTATGCCGAGTCATCGGTCTGCCGTCGCCGTTCCCTGTTGCACTACTTCGGTGAGAGTTATACTCAGGACAACTGCGGTAACTGTGACAACTGCCTCAAGCCCAAGAAGAGGGTAGAAGCCAGCGAGGAGCTGCGTGCCGCCATCGAGACCATTATCACCCTGCGCGAGCGCTTCAAGCCCGAGTATATTGCCCATGTCATGATGGGCGATGCCACCAACGAGATCAAGGGTTACAAGCACAATGAGTTGGAAATCTTCGGTTGCGCCGACGACCGTGACGAGAAGTTCCTGCTGGCTGTCATCCGTCAGGGTGTGTTCAGTGACTTCCTGGCCAAGGATATAGAGAACTACGGTGTCATCAAGGTCACCCCCGAGGGCCGCAAGTTCCTCAACAGCCGCGAGAAGTTCTGGATTGTCGAGGACAACCCCTATACCGAGATGCTTGACGAGGAGTTGCGCGGCGGTGGCAGTGGTGCCGTCGATGCCGAGCTCTTCAGCATCCTCAAGGACCTGCGCCGCAAGATTGCAAAGCAGCACGGCCTGCCCACCTATGTCATCTTCCAGGAACCGTCACTCGACGCCATGGCAACGACCTATCCCATCACCATCGAGGAATTGCAGAACATCCCCGGTGTGGGTCCTGGCAAGGCCAAGCGGTATGGCAGGGAGTTTGTCGAACTCATCAAGAAGTATGTCAATGAGAATGAGATTGAGCGTCCCGAGGACATGCGCGTCCGCACCGTGGCCAACAAGAGCAAGCTCAAGGTGGAGATCATCACGGCCATTGACCGCAAGGTGCCCCTCGATGCCCTGGCCGAGAGCAAGGACCTCGAGTTTGACGAGCTGCTCGACGAGCTTGAGGCTATCGTCTATAGCGGCACTAAGATCAATGTTTCCTACTTTATCGAGGAGGCCATTGACAACGACATCGAGGAGGAAATCTTTGATTACTTCAAGGAGAGTGACACCGACGACATCGAGACCGCCATGCAGGAGCTCGGTGACGACTTCACCGAGGAGGAAATACGCCTCGTGCGCATCAAGTTCCTCAGCGAGATGGGCAATTAGGCTCATCCACCATCGGCAACAGCACAGTCCGCCAGGATGCCCATCAGGGCCTGTCTGGCGGACTCTTTTTTTCAAAAAAAAGATGATGTTGTATAATTTTTTTCCTGCCCGTGCGTTATACATTAGTAATAAAGAATGAAAAAACGTAAAATATAGATTCAAACCAACCTAAAGAAGATGAAAGCTAAACTTTTGATTTCTTCATTGCTGTTGGGAACTGCGGTCCTCGCCATAGCTAAGGTGACGGATCCTGTCCTCATGACGATTAACGGCAAAGACGTCAGACTCTCAGAGTTTGAGTACCTGTATCACAAGAACAATCAGCAGCAAATCGAGAAAGAAACCCTCGACCAGTACCTTGACCGCTTTGTGCTCTACAAGCAGAAGGTTGCTGATGCCGAGGCAGCAGGCATCGACACCACCAGCCTGTTTATCAGGGAGTTTGAAGGCTACCAGAAGGACCTGGTCGAGCCCTTCATGACCGAGGACACGACCTATCACTGGCAATTTGTCAACGAGGCCTACGAGCGCAGCAAGCGAGAGATCAACATCGACCACTTCATGCTGCCCTTAGGCAACAATCCTGACGAGACCGATGCCAGCCTGGCACGCATGGACAGCATCCGCAGTTGCATCCTCAACGGCGAGAAGTGGGAAACGCTGGTCGAGAAGTACTCCAGCGACCCCTCCAAGGCACGCAACCACGGTCGTTATGGCTTTATCACCGCCAATATGTTCCCCTATGAGTTCGAGAACGAGGTTTATAACACCCCCGTTGGAGAGGTTTCCAAGCCCTTCCGCACCAACTTCGGTGTCCACATGATCCGTGTGAACGAGGTCCGTGACCGCAATGACGTTCACGCCAAGCACATCCTCAAGCTCTTCCCCAAGGATGCTACCGATGAGCAGAAGGCTGCTTGCAAGGCTCAGATCGACTCGATCTACAACCTGCTCCAGGCGGGTGCCAACTTTGAGGAACTGGCCAAGAAGGAGTCGATGGACGGTACCGCCCGCAATGGCGGTGACCTGGGTTGGTTTGGCCGCGGACGCATGGTGCAGCCCTTTGAGGACATCGCCTTTGACCTCCAGGACGGCGCCATCAGCGAGCCCTTTGCCACCCGATTCGGTTATCACATCATCAAGAAGGTGGCTCACGGCATTCCCGCTCTGTCCGAGGTCCGCAACAACATTGAGACGGCCATCAGCCGTGACAGTCGCGCCCAGCTCATCACCAAGCGTCGCCTGGACGACATGAAGACCAAGTTCAACTATCGCCTCAATCCCGACTTTGATGCCTATCTGACCCGGACCCTTACCGCCAATGGCAAGTTTGACTCCACCTTTGTCGCCCAGTCCATCAAGGGCGCCAAGATGCCGTTGTTCTACTATGGAGCCAAGGAGTCTGTCCCTGTCCAGAACCTCTTGTCCCAGCTCAACCCCAAGGCGTTGATCCCCTCGGTTGACAAGGCTAAGGAATATATCCTCTCTAAGGTTGATGCCCTGGCCGATGCCGCCCTCATGCAGCACAATGCCCGCGAGCTCGCTGCCAGCAACCCCGACTACCGCAACCTGCTCAATGAGTACCGTGACGGCATGTTGCTGTTCGAGATCAGCAACCGCCGTGTCTGGAAAGCTGCTGGCAAGGATACCGTCGGGCTGGAGCAGTATTTTGCCCAGAACCGCAGTCGCTACAACTGGAGTGAGCCCCACTTCAAGGGCATCATCCTCAGTGCCAAGAACGACAGCATTCTCAACCTTATCAAGGCCGATCTTGCCCGCTTTGGCACCGATACCTTGACCGACGCCCTCCACAACAAGTATGGCAACGACATCCGCATGGAGCGCATGGTGGTCAAGAAGGGTGAGAACCCCTATGCCGACTACCTGGCCTTCCACTCGGGAGACAAGCCCGACCGCAAGGGTTTCAACGCGTTCATGATTCTTGAGGGTGGCGTCATCAACCAGCCCGAGGAGATGTCCGACGTCAAGGGCGCGGTTACCAGCGACTACCAGGATGTGCTGGAGCAGCGCTGGAAAGAGGAACTTGCCCGCAAGTATCCTGCCAAGATCAACAAGAAGGTCCTCAAGCAGGTCAAGTAAAAGGCCACAGTTGGTTACTCTCTTATCATCAACAAGCCCTGTGTTTTGCACCATCAAGTCCAAACACGGGGCTTGCCGATTTTTTACACGGGGGTGTCCTGTCAATCAGGATTACGGGCTGCATGGACGCGGATGCTTCGGGGGAGGGACATGGTTTGAGGTTTGTTGTTTTTTTATTACCTTTGCGGCATGAAGCATCTATTGGCGGTCATAGTGGCTGTGGTGGGGCTCGTGGCGGTGGTCACGGGCTGCGGCGGCTCGCCCCGCTATGACGCCCGCCTCGTGGCTGCCGACAGCCTGATGCACGACGTGCCTGACAGCGCCTTGGCGCTGGTCCAGGCTGTGGATACCGCCAGCGTGCCCCATGAGGGCGACCGTGCCTACCGTGACCTGCTGCTCACCCAGGCCCGCTACCGCTGCTACATCACCGCCACCACCGACAGCGCCATTAACCGCGCCCTGACCTATTACCGCCAGCATGACGGCGAGCGCGAGAAGCTCACCCGCGCCTACATCTACAAGGGCGCCGTGATGGAGGAACTCGGCCACCCCGACAGCGCCATGCTCTACTACAAGCACGCCGAAGCCACCGCCGCCCCCGACGACTACTTCAACTTAGGCTACTGCAAACTGAGAATCGCCGAACTCTATCAGGATCAGATTTCCCAAGACAGCTCAGCCATCAAAAGGTTGAAAGATGCTATCTACTATTTTTCATCAATATCCGATACACTTCATATAATATCTGCTTTAGGAAAATTGGGATCTATTTGTGGAACAATCAATCCAGACTCTTCCATAATATATTTGACACAAGCCATTCAGCTATCACTATCATATAATCCCTCATTGCAGTATTCACATAAATCTACATTAGCTGGCATTTATTACTACCAGAAAGACTATAAAAATGCTATCAAATTATCAATGGATGTCCTGAACAACGGTCAAGATTATAGTAATGAAACGCAGTTTTATTACTATGCAATTCTTTCTTATTTGAAGTTAGGGCATCTTGATTCAGCTAAACAAGTTATGAAGCTGGTACCTGATCCAATTGATAAGGTGGATAGCATGAATTATTATAATGCTTTAGCCGAGATAGCAAATGTTGAGGACAATCATATTATGTATAAAGAGAATAACGAACTTGCCCATGAAATAACAGAAAGCCTCTTGTCTGAATCCAAGAAAGGGAAAATCACTGTTGCCGAAAAAGAATACGACAAAATACAAGATAAAACCGAGTTTGAATCAAAGAAGAATAATGGTATCAAGCTGTTCATCTCAATTTTTCTCATACTTTTATTAATTATTATTTTCATCTCATATTATGCCAACTGCAAGCTGCGTAATAGAATAAATGAAAATTCCATGATTAAACATGAGTTAGAGAACGCTTTAGCAGATCTCAAAGAGCAGGCCAATAGAAATAAAACTGTATCAACATTGGTTGCACATCGCATTACAGCACTCAATTATCTGTATCAAGATATAAGGGTAAGGATTAATGATGAAAGTAAAGTGAAAAAAGTGGTCCCGCTCTCCAGTGTTATAAAAAGCATGAATGAACGAAACGAGATTCTAAATATCAAACTGGATGAAAAATTCTGGATTGACATGAAACTCTCAGTTGACGGAGAATATAATGGAATTTACTCATTTGTTGAAAGTAATTACCCTAATCTCAGTGAGAAAGATTTGGAGTTGTTTTGCCTGTTGTGTGCAAACTTGTCACCTCAGATCATTAAATTATGCATGAACCTTTCGAGTGCCAAAACAGTTACGAACTATCGAAGTATAATCATTAAGAAAAAAATGGGTCTTGACATGTCATTTGACAATTTTGTCCAGAAGTATCTTGATGGCGACTTCTCCAAGTAAAAAGAATCATCGAAATGCACATGTGTAATATATGAATCTCTAAAGTGTTGATTTAAAGTGTTTTATTAGCTAAAAAAGTGTACTGATTTTTTCTTTAACTTCCAGTTTTTTGATATAAATTTGCCGTTGTTAATTTAAAATTTATATCATGAAACGATTATTGTTATTTACATTTTTATCAATTCTTATGTGCGTTGATATTAATGCTGATGGTAGCGCTGCAGCTCAAATCAACTTGCAGAAGAAAAAAGTGAAAGATGGTCATTTCGACCAGCCTATTCCTGATGTGGAGCCTGAGGTGTATTATGACAATGATGCACATGAGCTTACTATTGTAGGAACAGGCTTTGCCAGCTATTATGATGTAGAGATCATGTCGGTGACAACATCCACGGTGTACATCTCCACGAGGGTCGATGGCAGTTACGACACCATCGATGTCTCCTCGCTCCCCGATGACAATTACGTCATCACCCTTGACCCTCCCGTGAACATTTCATTTGAGGGCTACTTCTCTATCTATTAAAAATGCCCGAATGAGTCGATGAAATCGGCAAATTCCAACTCAAAATCATTCAAACTTAATTTATTTTTTTTTTACTATGAAGAAATTATTATTTATGGCAGCACTGTTCTGCCTGCTGGCAAGTGCCAGCCCCGTGAGTGCTCAACTCATTATCCGCAACAGCGGACATGCTGAAATCGGCATCAATCCCAACGAAAACGATACCGATTCGACCACCGTGCTCAAGATCTTCGGCAACAAGGACGCATTGGGTTCGGGCGGACGCATCACCTTCGGTGACGGTACCCACGTCCGCATTGGCGAACTCGGTGATTACAATTCTAACAAATTGATGCTTCACGGCAAGGACGGTGTTTATTTCTCTGCAACCCCTGGGAACCAAAACCTGACAATTGGTTACTATGACACCACTGTTTCCGATGATTTCAACTTCAACTGTGACGTGACCACCAGTGGCTTGTTCGTGCAGTCCGACGAGCGCTTCAAGGAGAATATTGAACCCGTCAGTGGCACCTTGAAGGCGTTGGAGGGGCTTGAGGCGGTTACTTATGACCTCAAGAGGCAGCACGCCAGCCTCAAGAATGACAACGGGCGCTACGGTTTCCTTGCCCAGAACGTCAAGGATGTGTTCCCCGAACTGGTGCATAGTGACAAGTCGGGCTACATGTATGTCGATTATATCGGCTTGATTCCCATCTTGGTACAGTCCATCAATGAGCTGCGTGCCGAGCTTGCCGAGGTCAAGGCTCAGAAACAGGAAGCAGCCGTACTTGCATCACAAGCCACAGGCCAGAGCGAAATCGAGGCAAGTTTAAATGCCGCCAAACTCTACCAGAACGCCCCCAATCCATGGAGTAGCGAGACCGTCATCCGCTACAACCTGCCCCAGAGTGTGGGGAGCGCTACGATCTACGTCTATGATATGCAGGGAGCCCAGCTCAAGAGCATTCCCGCCACGGGTCGTGGTGAGAGCCAGGTGACCCTGACCGCCCGCGACCTCAAGGCTGGCATGTACCTGTATGCCCTCGTTGCCGACGGCCAGTTGATTGACAGCAAGCAGATGATATTGACCAAGTAACACACGGTGCCATGAAGAAGATTTTACTAACACGTCTCGTGCCGTTGCTGATGATGGTATGGCTCCCGCTGTCGATGCCGGCAGTGAACACCATCATCTACAACGCCACCTACGACTTCGGCAAGATGACCACGGGGACAGATACCTTGGGCGGCGTGACCTACACGACCGTCAACTATGACGGCATGTTCAACAGCGGTGAGCCAGGCATGCCCTCGTTGCCCGTTGACTACATCAAGCTGTCGGTGCCCTACAATGCGACCAACTTCACCGTGACAGCCACCTTGCAGAATAACACGATCAGCAATTTGAACAGCTATCTGGTATATCCCTGCCAGCCGTCAAGGATGATGAACGACACCACGCCCATTGTCATCATTCCGCCTGATGCCAGTGTCTATAACTCTGGCAGCTATTATCCGTCCCGGAACGCATGGGTGGTTGACGAGGGCTTCCTTGCAGGAGAGAATCATATCGTAACCGTTGCAGTCATGCCCGTCTCATACAGGCATCGTGCTTTAGGAAGCGTCACGACCAACCAGTTGAGGGAATCCCAGACGGTCCGCATCGTGTTGAGTTATGACCTTACTGACACACCATCCATGTATCCCATCATCCGTCAGGACTCAACTTTGCGCCAAGAGGGCTATGCCCTGACCCGAAGCATGGTGGCCAACCCCGATAATGTCATTTCATTTGCACCCACCCAGATGGACATGGACCCGTTAGACCCCAACGGGCTTATTTCTGGCGACGGCTTGAATGGAGGCATAGAGCCTCCTGATCCTGGAAACATTTCACACGACACAATCGCCCATGATGGAGGGGAACTGGAACAAATGACATATCCCTATTTAATTGTCACTACACCAGAATTGAAACATTCATTGCGTCGATTAGCTGCCCTCAAAAGGCAGAAAGGCTACAATGTTAAAATTGTGACCATGGACGAAGTGATGAACCACCCATACGCTTGTCTTGGAGACCGTATCAAGCAATCTGATGGTACCTATCAGGTGGCTTATAGCGACAGTGCAGGATGTCTTAGACAATACTTAAGGTTTGCCTTTAGAGTTTTGGGGACGCAATATGTTCTGCTGGCAGGGAAATCCATACCTTATCGACATAGAGATTATATGCTTGTAAATCCAATTTTTGCAAATGGTGAGGTAGTTGATACCACCTATGAGACAATAGATTGTGTTTCCGATTTTTATTATATTGAATTAAATTCAGACTGGTCGAATGAAATTACAGATCATGACCCTGATTTATATGTTGGTCGAATTATTTGTGAATCATCCGATCTTATCAACAACTATATGGATAAATTGTTTAGATATGATTTTAATCCAGGAAACGGAGATTATTCATACTTAAATAAGGCATTTCTACAGGAAGGATATGAATTCAAAAATTCACTTAAGATATTCAATAATACAATAAAACCAATTTACGATGCATCAAACCAGATAATGATTGAAGAATTATATAATCAATTACGTCCAACTGGAAAAGAAGTTATAGACACACTTAATTCTATACCTGTAGGGTTAATGTGCATCTTTAATCATGGGGACACTGCAAATATTGAGATTTATGGTCCAGACGCTTCCAAACGCAGGCTTTTTATAGTGTCAGAAAGTTCTTTAGATGCAGGGAATGGTTTAAACTGTTTAAGAAATAATTATAAGCCTTCGATTTTTTATTCCCCAGCATGTATAACTGTTCCTTTTGATAACAAAAATGGAATTAGTATGGGTGAATCTTATACTATCGGTAAGAATTATGGCGGTCCTGTATATATCGGTTACACAAGAAAAATTAGAATAAATCGAGCTAAATCAGCATTAGATCATTTTGCAATCTGCTTGAAAAATAGCCAATATGTTCTTGGGGTGGCTGACGCTATATCTGTTTCAGAGTGCAATCAGGATTTAATTCTTTCGAGTTTTGATAAACAAGACATATCACTCATACATGCATATATTGGTGATCCATCATTAGAGATTTGGACAGATATTCCTGAAACATATAGTGGTATTAGCATCATACGAACCGATAATACTTTATCTGTTACAAATATTAACAGGGACTCAACGATTGTTTCTTATTGCAGTAACTCAGGAATTATAAGAAAGCAATTATCATCTTCTTCTGTCACTTTGACAGATGTTTCGCCAAATGGTTCCATCATGCTTTATCGCCACAATTGCATTCCATATATTGCTCCAATGTTGCTACAGAATGTTACCCTTAACAAATCGCAATATGTTATAGCCAGAGATGTAACTGCAGGGTTTTGTGTTGACAGTAATCGCACAAATGGTGACGTGATTGTGAACAACGGAGTAGAGTATGAGATTGAAGCATCTGGAACAGTGACACTGTATGATGGTTTCAAGGTTGAACGAGGAGCATCTTTTTCGGTGATTCCCTCAACTTTTTAGTTGCAGAATTCATCAATATATGTGTTTTTCAGTATTTTTGCAATAATCATTAACCACTAAATTATTCATACAATGAAAAAGACTTTACTTATCACAATGCTCGCCCTGCTGGGCATGTCCCAGATGTTGGCGCAGGAATATGAGTACGTCCCGTTTGTGCGAGAGGGCGTCAAGTGGATTTGTGACGAACCATATAGCCATATGGATTTCGGTCATCATTATTTCACCTTAGAACTCTCAGGAGACACGGTAATTAATGGCAAAAGCTATAAGGCGATGCACAAATATAGCGGTGAGGCCATCAACAAATTGAATGATACGATACCGGTTTATCTTCGGGAGGATAATAAGGTGGTTTATGGTATTGTGCCTGATGGCAAAACCTACCCTGATTGTCCTGTAGGTATAAACTGGTGGCCAGAAGCGCGTGAAGTGATAGAGAGCGGCCAAGAATTTATTCTATATGATTTCAATGACCCAATTAATTTTATTAAAGACAACTTTAAATATCCCGTTGAAGGCACTCCGAATGGCTATTACGTCAGATACGTATTGACTGATCAGATAAATGTGGCAGGCAAGGACGTGAACTGTTATACTTTCGACTTATCGTTTATGATCGAGGGTATTGGATATGATGGATATAAAAGTGGATATCCATTATCTCCCCTGTATAAAAAGCTTTATTTAGTTATTGACAACGGAGATACCACATATATCACTAAGGACCCATATGAATGGAACATTGAAAACAAGGAGTTACCAATTCCTCGCCAGGGGGTTCAATGGGTGAATGAAAGGGTAACTGTCGAGAACGGAGACACCACCCTTTATTACTACACATATGAGTTCCGTGGTTGTGACTCGCAGGGATTTGCCCAATGCTATGAATATTCGGGCGAAACCTTTGATGACGCTGCGACGGTACAACTTGTTGCACAGTATCAAAGCTGGGATTATGGCATTGATACAAGCAATGGCATGATACGCCAAAACATTCCATTCGGAAAAGTTAAAAGAGAAGGTCGTGATATGATAAACTACGAATGCGGTTTATCATATGGTTATTGGTTCATGTATCATTTCGACAATTACAGCACGGTTATAGATAACGATTATACGCCGAGCTGGTATATTGGCCGTCAAAAAGATAACTTCTTGACCCCTGACAATCTTATTGAGGTTGACCCATTGATTATTGAGAATATTCTATGCAGGCGTTTTGCCTATATAGGAGAACAGGGTGACACCTTGGCTTATATTGTCCAGGGTATCGGCTTCGATAGTCGTGATATGGGTGACCTGTTAACGCCATTTACCCGCAAGCCCGACCCCAATGCGGACTATCAGGAATATTGTGGATTGAGCCACGTCATCAAGGATGGCAAAATTATCTATAAAGGTATGCGCTGGCGTGAGGGAGCCTATGATGCTATTAATGAGGTGGTGGCAGATCAGAGCCGACGAGTGGCAGACGGCAACTACTATGACCTGATGGGTCGTGCCGTGGGCAAGGACGTGCCTACCGTACCCGGCATCTACATCCACCAGGGCAAAAAGATCTGTGTGGGCCGCATGCCATGATGCAATCATCAATGGCTGAATCGCGGCCAAATGGATGTAAAATCAATTGAACAATAGCAATGATATAGATGTTGGCCCATTGGTGGTATTAACCGCCCTGTCGGGCGGGAAATTAAGCAAATTAATTTTAAAATTTAATTTTCTTTTAATTTCCCGTGCGTTAGCACGGTTTGATGCAGAGACGTTTCAGCGCAGGGTCAACTGCTATATCGTTTCCTGAACAATAGCTTCTGGAAAAACACACATTTAGCATCCTGTAAGCCCGCCGTGAGGTCACCACATCTACCTCACGGCGGGTGATTTTTTCTCGCAACTGCCAACACAGGCATCACGCTAAGACGCCAAGTCGCTAAGTTTTTTTTATTTAGTTGTCAGTTTTTAGTTGTCAGTTGTCAGAAAGCGGATGCCATTTGTCTCTATTGTATTTATTGTCTTCCTTTTATCTCACGCTAAGAACGTTTCCATGTTGGTGGCTTGACGGGACATTCACATGGCTTGTTTTAACAAAGATTTTATGAATTCTTTTTGTCCTGCGCCCGACTTTCAGTAATTTTGCGGTTTGAAAACAATTTAAATGACAATACAAGTGAAAGTGAGATTCTTTACCGTACTGGCGCTTGCGCTGACGGCAGTGGCTGTGATGGCGCAAAACAATGTGGCCGAGGAGGTTGCGTGGGTCATCGGCGATGAGCCTATCTTCAAGAGCGACATTGAGGAACAGTACCAGCAGGCGCTCTATGAGCGCGTTGCCATCAGTGGCAACCCCTATTGTGTCATCCCCGAGAAGATGGCTGTAGACAAGCTATTCCTGGACCAGGCGCGCATCGACACGGTCGAGGTACAGTCCTCGAGCATCAGTGCCGAGGTGGAGAGCCGCATCAATTTCTTTATCGCCAACTTAGGCAGCAAGGAGAAGGTGGAAGAGTACTTCCGTATGCCCTTGCCGCGCCTGCGCGATAAGCTCAACGAGGTCTATACCGACCAGTACAGTATCCAGCAGGTTCAGAGCAACTTGACCAAGAACGTCAAGGCGACGCCTGCCGACGTGCGCAAGTATTACAACGGTCTGCCCCAAGACTCGTTGCCCTATATTCCCCTGCAGGTCGAGGCCCAGATCATCACGATCAACCCCGTCATTCCCCAGCAGGAAATCGACGAGGTGAAGGCCCGATTGCGCGACTATGCCAATCAGGTGAACAGTGGCGAGCGTGAATTCTCGACGCTGGCGATCCTCTACAGCCAGGACCAGTCCACTGCCGTCTATGGCGGGGAGACGGGCTTCCAGAGCCGTTCGGTGCTGCTGCCCGAGTATGCCACGGCGGCCTTTAACCTCAATGACAGCAAGCGGGTGTCGAACATTGTGGAGACCGACGACGGCTTCCACATCATCCAGCTCATCGAGAAGCGCGGTGACCGCATCAACACTCGCCACATCCTGCTGCGTCCCAAGGTGAGCGACAAGGACTTGACAGACGCCCTCACCCGCCTGGACTCGATCAAGGCCGACGTCAATGCCGGCAAGAGGACCTTCGAGGAAATGGCACTGCTCATCTCCCAGGACAAGGATTCGCGCAACAATGGCGGCAACATGCTCAACGAGAAGAACCACAGCAGCCGATTTGAGATGGCCGACCTCCCTGCCGAGGTGGGCAAGAAAATCAGTGTCATGCAGCCGGGCGAAATCAGTGAGCCCTTTGTGATGGTCAACCCCAAGACGCGCCGTGAGCAGGTCGCCATCGTTAAGCTCGTGAAGCGCATCGACGGCCACAAGGCCGACTTGGGCGAGGACTACATGATCATCAAGGACATGTGCGAGGCCGATGCCAAGGAGAAAATCCTGCGAGACTGGGTTATCCAGAAGCAGAAGAGCGTCTATGTCTATATCGAGGAGGGCTGGCGCAACTGCGACTTCAAGTACGACTGGCTCAAGAAGGGGGAGTAGGCTGTAGGCTATAGGTTTTAGGCTATAGGCTATAGGTTTTAGGTAATTCAAGTTTCTAAAGTAGCTGCGCCACTTTAAAAACTTGAGGATAAAGGATAAAGGTTAATGGTTAAAGAATTTGCCAAAATGTGATTTATAAATGTTTCCTGAAAATGGAAGGTATTATTCATTAAACAATTAACCCTTAACTTTAGTTTTCAGTTCTCAAGTTTTCAGTTTTCAGCGGCATCCGCATTCTGACGACTGACAACTGTTTTCTTTAAACATTATGTAGTGAGCAAGTTAACAACTTGCGAAACTTAAATAGGTAATTATACAATACATCCCATGCTTGCCTCACGCAACAAGCGATATTCAATCTTCAATCGTCGTTGCTGGCATGCCGTTGTGGCGTGTCTGGCGATGATGCTGTTGATGTCTCCCATGGTGTGGGCCCAGCGGCCGTCCCGTGCCGTCAAGCCGAGCAAGACGGCCCGTGTGAGCAATACCAAGCGCCCCACCAATCCCCAGCCTGCCCAGGCCGCCCGCAAGGGTGCCAAGGGACCCAAGGTGAGCCGCATCACCCCCCAGATTCCCAAGGCTAACCGCAACCAGACCAACAAGGTCTTTCTCGAGAATGCCGACATCCTCAAGGCCAACGAGGCCGTCAGCACTGATTACCAGGTGCTGAAGGGCAATGTGCGCTTTCGCCGTGGCGACATGTACATGTTCTGTGACAGTGCCTACTTCTATGCCGAGACCAGCTCGCTGGACGCCTTTGGTAACGTGCGCATGACCCAGGGTGACACCCTGTGGGTCTATAGCGACGTGCTCCACTACTACGGTGACCAGGGTGTGGCCGAGCTGCGCAGCAACGTTCGTCTCGAGAACCGCAGCACCACGTTGTTGACCGACGCTCTGGACTATGAGATTAATTCCAATGTGGGCTACTACTTTGATGGCGGTACTATTGTCGATAATCGCAACAACACCGAGTTGTCATCCAGTTACGGCCGATATGAGTTAGACACCAAGCAGGCCGAGTTCTCGCGTGACGTGCACCTGATCAACGACCGTTACGAGATGTTTACCGACTTGCTGGACTACAACACCCAGTCCCACGTGGCCCACATCACGAGCGAGACCCTGATCGTGAGCGACAGCAATACCATCAACACGACCAATGGCTGGTACAACACCAGCGCCGACGATGCCACCCTGTACGAGCGGTCGCTCATCACTGCCAAGGATGGCAAGACCCTGCTGGGTGATACCGTCTATTATAACCGCAAGCGCAACTATGGCGAGGCCCGTGGCAGTGTGGTCATCACCGACCCGACCAACAAGGTGATCCTCGACGGCGATTACGGCTATCATGACGATAACGCCCACTATAGCTATGTGACAGGCAAGGCGCGTGCCCGCGAGTTCTCGCAGCAGGACACCATCTATCTGCACGCCGACACCCTGTGCACGCTCATCAATCACGTTGTCACCGACTCGGTCAATGACTCGGTGCGTGTGCTGCGGGCGTTCAATCAGGTGAGGTTCTACCGCAGCGACGTGCAGGGCATCTGTGACTCGTTGCAGCTCAGTGAGGCAGACACGATCATCAACATGTACCGCCACGCCGTTGTGTGGAATCTGGAACGACAGATCTTCGGAGACGAAATCAATATCCACCTTAATGACAGTTCTGCCGACTGGGCGACCCTGCCCACCGGAGGCTTCATGGCCGAGCACCTGGGCGAGATCTATTATGACCAGTTGAGCGGCAAGAAGATGAAAGCGTGGTTTGAAAACAAGGAGCTGCGCCAGCTTGATGTGGACGGCAATGTGCAGGTCATCATGTTCCCAGAGGAGAAAGACTCGACCTATAACAAGATGGTCAATGCCGAGTCCAGCTACCTGAGGTTGAACCTCAAGGCCAAGCAGGAGGTGGACCGCATCGTCATGTGGCCCGAGGTGTCGGGCAAGGTGACTCCCCTGTTCCTGGCCAAGAAGGCCGATATGTACCTGCCACAGTTCAAGTGGTATGATGCATTGAGGCCCAAGAGCCCCGATGACATCTATGACGTGAGCGATGAACTCAAGCAACTGGTCAATTCCATCGAGGGTGGCACACGGCGCCGTTCGGGCAGTGGCGCGACCACGCCCGTTGTTAATGACAGTCAGACAGAAACCACAACAACCCCTAAAAGCACAGTAAACCCATGAGTGACGTTATCAAGCTCTTGCCCGACTCGGTTGCCAACCAGATTGCCGCTGGCGAGGTCATTCAGCGACCAGCCAGTGTCATCAAGGAGCTGGTGGAAAATGCCATCGACGCCCAGGCAACACATGTCCAGATCATTCTCAAGGATGCAGGACGCACCCTGATCCAGATTATTGACGATGGGGTGGGGATGAGCGATACCGACGCGCGCCTGGCCTTTGAGCGTCACAGCACGAGCAAGATACGCACTGCCGATGACTTGTTCTCGTTGCACACGATGGGTTTCCGTGGCGAGGCTCTGGCTTCGATTGCCGCCATCTCGCAGGTGGAGTTGCGCACGCGTCGCCATGATGAACAATTGGGCACCCGTCTGGTGATCAATGCGTCACAGTGCGAGAGCCAGGAGCCCGACATGTGCCCTGTGGGCAGCAACTTCATGATCAAGAACATCTTCTTTAACGTCCCCGCCAGGCGCAAGTTTCTCAAGTCCAACCAAGTGGAATTGAGCAACATTGTCAAGGAGTTTGAGAAACTGGCCTTGATTAACTACAGCGTCGAGTTCACCCTCATGCACAATGGCAACGTGATGTACAAGCTGATGAAGGGAACCTTTCGCCAGCGCATCGCCGCCCTCATGGGTAACAACCTGGATCAGCAACTCTTGCCGGTGAGCATCGACACGTCGCTGGTCAAGGTCGAGGGCTATGTGGGCAAACCCGAGAATGCCCGTAAACGCAACGCCTTGCAGTACATGTTTGTCAACGAGCGCTACATGCGTCATCCCTATTTCCACAAGGCGGTGATGACGGCCTACGAGCAGCTCATTCCCGAGGGCGAGCAGCCCAACTATTTCTTGCGGTTCAATGTGGATCCGCAGTCCATCGATGTGAATATCCATCCCACCAAGACCGAGATCAAGTTTGAGGACGAGATGCCCATTTGGCAGATTCTCGCTGCTGGCGTCAAGGAGACGCTGGGACGCTTCAGCGAGGTGCCCGCTATCGACTTCGACACCCAGGATGCGCCGGCGATCCCTGCCTACAGCAGCCACGTCGAGGTGCATCATCCCGAGATCGAGGTGGATCCTACCTATAACCCCTTCAAGCAACAACCACGTCAAGGAGGTGGCATGCCTCAACGTCATCAACCATCTGCCGACAACCGTGTGATGAGCAATTGGGACGAACTGTTTGCCAACTTTGAGCGCAAGAAGCGTGAAGGACTGTCACAGCCATCATCGGTTGATGCCCAGGAGGTGACGGCGCCTGCTACCGATGCCGTGTATGACACTGATCAGCAACAGGACCCGGTCTTGCCCATGGGCGACATCCAGTCGGTTTACTTGCAGCTCAAGGGACGTTTTATCCTTTCTCCGGCTAAATCGGGCCTGATGGTCATCGACCAGCACCGTGCCCACGTGCGTATCCTGTTTGACCGCTACATTGGCCGCATCCACACCGGCAACATGTCATCACAGACGATCCTCTTCCCCGATGTGCTTCACCTGGGTGCTTCCCAGAGTGAGGCTCTGAAGGAACTGCTCCCTGAAATGGAGAAAATGGGCTTCTCGCTGTCGTCGCTTGGTGGCAATGACTGGGCGGTTAATGCCATTCCTGCTGGTCTGGACGGCGTGGATGCCTCGGCGATGGTACAGCAGATCATCGAGTCGGTGGACCATGGCGGCATTCCCGTCAAGAAGCGTGTCCTCGAGCACTTGGCGTTGACGGTCGCGCGATCGGCTGCCATTCCAGTGGGCCGTTCACTCATGCAGGAAGAGATGGAAATCCTGGTGGCTGACCTGCTCAGGCTGCCTGATCCCAATTATACACCCGATGGAAAGACGATAATTACTGTTATCCCGATGGAACAAATCACAAAATTGTTTTGACCATGTTTGACTTCAATCGCATTACCCAGGAGACCGATTTATATAACTTACATACCCACACGCAGTTCTGTGATGGCCACTCGCCCATGGAGGACTTTGTCGTCGAGGCGATAGCCCAGGGTTTTACCCATTTAGGATTCACACCGCATTCGCCCATCTCGGTCGATAGCCCCGTCAACATGAACCGTGACCAGGTGCAGGCCTATTTTGATGAAATAGACCGCTTGCGCAGCGCCTATGGCGACCGCATCCACCTCTACACGTCGATGGAGATAGACTACGTGGGCGCGGGCGACGGTCCTGCCAGCGACTACTTCCAGCAATTGCCACTGGATTACCGCATCGGTTCGGTGCACTTTATTCCATCCATCAATGATTCAGCCGACATGGTGGACATTGACGGCAAGTTTGCTGGATTCAAGGCTCGCATGGGTGAGAAATTCAACGGTGACATCGAGTATGTGGTCAATCGGTTCTTTGCCCAGATGATGGCGATGGTTGACGAGGGTGGTTTTGACATTGTGGGACACATGGACAAGATCGGCTTTAATGCCAGTCAGTATCGTGCCAACATCGATGAGGAACCGTGGTTTGACAAGCTGGTCATCGACTTGTTCGAGAACATCATGGATCATCACTTGACCATAGAGATCAACACCAAGGCCTGGCTCCAGCGCAACCGCTTCTATCCCAACCTCAAGTACTTCGGGATGGTTAAGCGCTTCAATGCGCCAGTCGTGGTCAACAGCGATGCCCATTACCCCACGCTCATCAACAGCGGACGTCTCGAAGCCATCAAGCTGCTCAACGTGTTGTGATTAACCACTATTCAAGAGATATAGAACGATGAAACAGATTGTAAAAATGATCATGATGGTGACGATGCTCGTGGCGTTGTCGCCCGTGATGTCCCATGCACAGGATTTTACCAATAAGGATACATTGCGCTTTGTCGATGCCATGCAGTTCCGCATGATTAACTATGCCTTTGACCGCACACTGGCTTCGCGCATCCCCTTGAATTTCAAGGATAGCGTGCGCCCGACGCTCTGGGATCGTGCTTACTGCACCAGTGGCAAGGCCTTCCGCTTCGCCACCAATTCCACGGCGATTGCCGTGCGCTATAACCTGTTGACCAACATGCACATGATGCACATGGCTGACACCGGCATCAAAGGCACTGACCTCTACATCTGGGACGAGGATACCCGTAGCTGGCAGTTCGTGAACTGCAACCGCCCGGTCCGCATCGACAATGACATCCGTCCGCGTCAGGATTCTATTCAGAGCAAGGTCTATGTTGACCGCCTGGACGGCAAGATGCACGAGTACATGATCTACTTGCCGCTCTACGATGGTGTGCGTTGGCTCGAAATCGGTGTGGACAGCACTGCGATTCTCAAGCAGCCCGAGCTTAATTCCCCGCGGGTGGGCAAGAAATTTGTTTTCTATGGCACCAGCATCTTGCAGGGCGGTTGTGCCTGCCGTCCTGGCATGGTAGCCACGAGCATCATCCAGCGTGACCTGGATGTGGAGTGCGTGAATCTGGGCTTCAGTGGCGAGGGCAAGATGGACTCTTGCATGGCGAGGGCGATGGCATCGATTCCCGATGTGGCTGCTTACATCCTTGACCCCATCCCCAATTGCACTAAGGACATGTGTGACACGTTGACCTATGGATTTGTCAACATCCTGCGCACCCTGCGTCCCGAAGTGCCCATCTTCATGGTTGAGGGCCAGATGTACAGCTACGCCAAGTACAGCGCCTTCTATAGCGAGTACCTGCCAGCCAAGAACAATGAGTACCACAAGAACTACCTCAAGTTGAAGGCCGACAATCCCAACAACCTCTACTACATCACTTGCAAGGACCTGTATGGCCCTAACAATGAGGGGACTGTCGATGGCATCCACTTGACGGACATCGGCTTCTGGTGGTATGCCCAGAAGTTGGAACCTTATCTGCGCGCCGTGCTCGATGGAGCCCCCATCCCCCAGGAACCCGGCGTTGACGATCCCCGTTAATAACTAAGCTGCGAATTACATCCATTGAATTCATGATGTGGAAGCCCATTAGGGATATGTGGGTAATTCGCAGTTTCTAATTAAAACAATGAGAACCAAGAAAAGCCATTACATACAAGACCTCATTCAGGAAGGCGAGCACGAGCATCAGGATTTCAAGTACCAGATTACCGATGCCCGCAAGATAGCCCGTTCGATAGCCGCGTTTGCCAACAACAGCGGTGGTCACTTGCTCATCGGCGTGAAGGACAACGGCAATATTGCAGGCGTGCGTAGCGACGAGGAAATCTACATGATCGAGACGGCAGCCCAGATGTATTGCCGCCCCGAGCAGAAGGTCTCCTTCAAGGTGTTTAATATCAACGGCAAGTCGGTCGTCAAGGCTGACATCCCCGAGGCTCATGAGAAGCCTGTCGAGGCTCCTGATGACAATGGCAACTGGCATGTCTATTACCGTGTCGCCGATGAGAACGTGCTGGCCAGCCGCCTGCATGAGCGCATCATGAGCAACGAAACGGAGCTTGCCGAGGAACACTCATCCGAGACTATTACATTTACTGAGCGCGAGCAAGTGCTGCTTGACTATCTGCGCAACCATGGCGGTATAACCCTCGAAGGGTACATGAAGCTGGCCCACATCAGCGAGGAGACCGCTATGCGCATCGTTGTAGCCCTGCACAGCATGGGTGTCGTCATCCTCCAGTACCACGATGGCCGGTGTCTGATTGTTAGTCAGTAGTTTCAGTTTTCAGCTAACGCCTATAACCTATAGCCTATAGCCTATAGCCTATAACCTATAGCCTATCGCCTAAAAGTAAAAAGCCGCTGGAATCTCACAACTCCAGCGGCTCACGTTTTTATCGATGTAAAATGCGTGTCTCCTTTAGAAAGGCAGGTCGTCGCCCATGCCACCCTGGTCAAAGGTGGCGTCCATCGGGGCGGGAGCGGGTGCAGCCATGCCATCAGTGGGAGCTGGGGCAGGAGCAGGAGCTCCAGGTGCAGGATTATAGGGCGCGGGAGCTGCGCCAGCCATGTTGGGATCCTCCTTCATGGCCTTGAAGCCACGGATGTCGGTGTACCAGCGGCCATTGAACTCGCGGCTCTCGATGTCATAGCTCAATGTGATGACATCACCCACCTCGAGAGGATACTGGTCGGCTCGGTCCCCAAAGAAGTCAAACTTCACCTTCTTGGGATAGCTGTCGAGCGTTTCCAGGACATATTCCTGCTTCTTCCACTGGTTACCAGCCTTGGAAATACCGCCAACGGGCTCCATCTTCTGGATAATCTTTCCTTTAATGTCCATTTCTTTTCTTAGTTTTAAGTTATTAGTCTATAGCTGTTAGGAAGCGGATGCCAACTATCAACTATTCTCTATTAACTGTTCACTAAAAATTACTTGCTCTCCTCGGCGATGACCTTGAGGATGTTCTGAACCTGCTTCCAGGCCTTGTCAACAGCGGGGATGTGGCAGCGCTCGGCGGGCGAGTGGACGTCACGCAGCGTGGGACCGAAGCTGATCATCTCCATGTCGGGACGAGCCTTGAGGAACAGACCGCACTCCAGGCCGGCGTGGATGGCACGCACCTCAGGACGAACGCCGAAGAGCTTCTCCCACGAGTCCTTGGCTACCGTGAGCAGGTGGCTGTCGGCGATGGGCTCCCAGCCCTGGTAACCGCCCTCGCTGATGATCTCGTCGGCACCAGCCATGCGGAAGATCGTCTCGCACCTGTGGGTCAGGTCATACTTGCCGCTCTCGATCGATGAGCGGTGGAACATCTCGATAACAATCTGGTTGCCCTCGCGCATCTTCACGCTGGCGAGGTTGGTCGAGGTTTCAACGAGGCCCTCAATCTCCATGCTCATGGCATCGATGCCGTGAGGAGCTGCATAGACGGCATTGACAACGCGGCGGGCGGTGTCGGTGTCGATGATGGTCTCGGGAGCGTCAACGCTCTTGCAGGTGATTTCCATCTTGGGCTCGGTGCGCTTGTACTCGTTCTTGACCTCGGCGATGAAGGTGTTGAGCACGACGCTCAGCTTCTCCTTGTCCTCGGGCTTGATACCGATAACCAGGGTAGCGGCATGAGCAATGGCATTGTGCAGGTTACCGGCATCGATCTTGGCCAGTACATAGTCCATCTCGGCTCCGATGTTCCACAGCAGACGGCTGCTCAGCTTGGTCGTCGTGGCAAATCCCATGTGGATGTCGGCACCACTGTGACCACCGTGGAAGTGCTCAAACTTGATCTCAAAGTAAAGGCGATCCTTGGGAGCAGCCTCGGGCTTGTAGTTGAACTTGAAGATGCTTACCAGACCACCGGCGCAGCCCATGGTGATCACGCCATCCTCCTCCTCGTCGAGGTTGAGCAGATAGTCACCCACGAGCATGTCGGCCTCGATGTTGCTGGCACCGGTCAGGCCAGTCTCCTCGTCAACGGTGGCAAGAGCCTCCAGAGGACCGCATTGCAGTGTCGGCTCGATAACGGCAGCCAGGGCGATGGCCAGGCCCATACCGTCGTCGGCACCCAGGGTGGTGTTGTTGGCACGTACCCACTCGCCATCGATGATGGTCTCGATGGGGTCGGTGTCAAAGTTGTGGGTCGAGCCGGGACCTTTCTCGGCGACCATATCCATGTGACCTTGCAGCACGATGCCCTTGCAGTTCTCGTAGCCAGGGGCGGCGGGCCTGAAGATAGCCACGTTACCGGTCTTATCAATCTTGTACGTCAGATTGTGCTTCTCGGCAAAGCCCACGAGCCATGCGCGGATCTTGTCTAACTTGCCTTCTTCGTTGCCACTGGGACGGGGCACCTTGGTGATCTCGTCAAAGATAGACCACACTGCCTGCGGATTCAGATCTTTTACTTGCATTGTAAAATAAATGGTTAAATTGTTAGTTATTAAGTAGTTAATAGAATTCTCTTCAAAGCAAATTCAATTTCACCGCTAATTTACAACTTTTTCGTGACATAGCATCCAATTGTCAATAAAAAAACCTGAAGACACATGTCTACAAGAGCTCGATAATGGGCGAAAGTGGGGTAAAAATCACTGGCTTTCGCCCATTATCGGCTCAATTCATAGCCCATGAGTGTGATGGTGGGGCCAGCGGGCAGTTGCGCGTTATTGATCGAGCTGGCGGATGCAGTCGAGGATGGCGGCCCGCTTTGCGCTGTTGGTGCCGTGAACCAGATGGCGCACAATGCCATGCTTGTCCACCACGATAGTCAACGGGAAACCTTGACCATGTATCCACGACATCATGTCACGGGCCTCGATGAGATGGGTCCAGGTGAAGTGGTGCTGCTCGGTAATCTTGCGGGTTAGTGCCTCATCGTGGTAAGTGGCTGAGAAGAACATCACGTCGGGGAACAGTTCGCGCCAAGTCGAGAGCTCGGGCATCTCCTTGCGGCAAGGGCCGCAGCCCTGATACCACATGTTCAGCACCCACACCTTGCCCTTAACGTCCTCATTGGTCCACATCTTGCCGTCAACGTCCTTCTCGCTGAAGGCTGGGAACGGTTCTCCAACAACAGGTTTTGCCAAATCACTCGACTGGCTGGTCACCTGTATCATTTCCCGCGCCTGGTTATACTTGTCGAGGAATGCCTGACCGTGAAACACCTTTTCGACCGGTATGGCTTGCTTGGTGATGGATTCAGGTAACTCGCTGGGGTAAATATAGGCAATCATGCGGTTCTTCTGCCCATCATCGACCCTGATGATTGACGGACTGCCGCAATCGGTGACCTCTGGAGTCTCGGTGAAGAAATAACCATTGATTATTACCTTGGCTTGAATGGCGCTTCCATCCTCCTGGGCCATGGCGGTAAAAGTCAGGACTGCGGCAAGTAGAGTCAGCAGCATTGTAGTCGCTTTTTTCATTTTATTCAGTTCTTTTGGGTTAATAAGTGGTCACAAATGTAGTATAACCAACTGACAGGGCAAGCGCATCAAGCCGCCCCGTCGGTGATATTTAGGATTAAATAAGTTTTATTGAACGTGGTTAACGCACTGTGGCGTCAACTGTCGCGGCCAACCAGGTAGCGCATCCACACGATGCCGTCCTGCTCGGTGACCGATTTGAAGGTCAATCGTACGGGGCCGTGGCTCATGGGCCTGCCGTCAAAAGCGGCTGCCATGCCCTCACGACCGTCGATGCCGTAGCCGTACATCATGCTCACCTCGTCAATCAGCCCCAGGTCAAGCATCGAGCCGTTGATGTGTCCGCCACCGACCACTGCCAGCCGCTCAATGCCGAAGTTACGGCGCAGGATTTCCATTGCCGCCTTTAAGTCGATACTCTCTTGCCCTATTGTGAGATAAGATATCTGCTTGCCTTTCAGGTAGGCAAGGTATTCCTCGCTGGCTTTCTCTGAGAGGATCATCAGCAAAGGCTTGCCGAAGTGCTCGGTCGTGTCATCGCCCCATAGCAGGGTGCCGTTGGTATCCACACCGATGGCATACCCCTCGGCCTCGACAGCTTTATAGACTTGTTGTCCAGCATCCTTGTGGGGCTGGGTCCCCTGGAAGAAGCCGGGTAGGGCCGAGTGCTTGACCAGCGTGATCTTGCCCTCCATGACCGAGGGGCACTCCAGCTGGTCCAGCGCCTCGTAGTAGTGGTTGGTGTCGTCGATTTGCTCCGTCATGTCACAGTCAATCCTGCCGTCGAGCGATGCCATCATGTGGCAGATAATGTAAGGTCTTGTTTTCATTTTAATCGTTATAGGTTTGAAGATTGATTTCGCATTGCAAAGTAACAAAGAAAACCCCACACGCCACCTATCATAATAGCGGTTTCTTTTACCCAAATTACCGTTAAGTCTATTCGTCTATCTGTCCATCTGTTCGTGAGAGCGTGAATGAGTAGCACAGGTATCAAGAGGCCGGAGACACGCGCATCTGGACGAATGGACGGATAGATAGAGTTATGGCTTTCATTACCCTGAAAATTACATCAAAAGAACCGTCCCTATTTTACCCCCGCCAGACCATCATGGACTGCACGAAGCCCTCGAAATGTTGGTGTCGGTCTCGACGTGAAATGCTGAGATCAACGAAGTCAGAAAAAGACACTGTTTGGAGCATGAAAAAGCCCACCGAGGTCATCGGTGAGCCAATAGGTCTATGCTCTCATAGTGTTTACTTCTCTAATTCTTGGGCAATCCATATTGTCCATTCATCTACATTGTCCGTCAATTTGGTAGGCAAGGGCAAGGTGATGCACACATCTGGAGCAATACCTGTATCATCTATGCCTGTTCCTTTGACAACTCGCAGGGAGCGCGTGGTGGGAATGGCTAGCATTGCTTTGCAATTTGGCAGTTCAGCAGCCGGTCTAACATTTGAGAAATCAATGCATCCCCTTGTGTTGTCTTGACCATAGAATGTTGTGCGTCGAGATGTCGCTTTTAACTCGATAAGCATTTGCTCGGCAGAACTCGCCACGAGACCGTCAAAGATAATTGCCGCCTTTATGGGTTTGGGACTTATAGAGTCATATTCAATAGGTATCGTCTCTTCATCAAACATCACAAACGCATTTTCCTCGCTTTCTTTCAAACGCGTTATTCTTGGCGCCATCCAATCGGGATTACCCATGCCTTCTGCTAATTGGATATATGCCTCACGATTTTCTGCCGTGTTGTAGAATTCGATGCCATCGGTCATTCCTGGATGATCATACAGCAACTCAAGATAGGGCTTATAATAACCATCCTGCCCTCCTGAGTTGCCCCTGATGTCAATGATCAGATTGTCGCAACCTGATTGCTGATAGGATTCTATGCTTTCTATTATCCACTTGTAATCAGGATCTTGACCAGAAAAAGATGGAACCCGTATTAAGAATGTTCGGTCGGTAACTTTACATGCAGCTTTTGTGGGTTCATATTCAATAGAGTCCCAATAATGAGGTATTTGTCTGCCTTCAGGCATATACTCTTGAGTGCAATTGTATCCGTTGTCATTAAGAAACAGATGATAGTCCGCAAAAAATGCAGTATATTCTCCAGCGGCGTCTCTTCCTTTTTTGACCCCGGTTTCAACTTGGTTTCGGAGTTTTTTCTTGAAATCAACATACGTTGATAGATTCTCGGCATTTACCTTTGTTGAGAAACCGCAATAATTGTCTTCGACTTGTTTAACTACTAAGTCAAAGTCCTCTAAATGTTGTTCAACAGTCATTTTTTGCGCATTCAGCGCAATTGCCGCTAAAAGCGAGAAGAATAAAACGATGTGCCTCATTTCTTTTTGATTTAGAATTCCATTTTAATATTAGACGTATAAGTTGAGCAAAATGTAACAAGAACAGGCTATTTTTTGTTGTGTTGCAGATAAAAAATTTCTTTTTGCTGCTCAATTCCTACGACTTCACATCCCCTTTGAGCGAATGGGAGCAAATTGCCGCCTTCACCGCATCCAACCTCCAGTATTTTGCACCCAGATTTTATCCTATGGAAGTTCTCGATATAAGGCATGTAATATTTACATGAGGTTCGGGAAGATTCCTCAAAGTATCGCTCTCGGTCGGTGTGTCTCTTTTGCATATCACATGTTTTCTATCAATTGTAGTGTCGGCTCGATGGATTGAAGATCGGTCAGGACGTTCGCCCGTTTTCCCTCGACGGCGTTGACAAAGGTGGTGATCTCGTTGAAGAAGCCATCGGTGTAAATGGAGTTGCCCGCGAGGATGGGGGAGAAACTGTCGTGACGGTACAGGTACTCGACCGATTGATGGCTGGGACGAATTTTTTCCATAGGGATGCCTGCGATAACGGGTTGTTTGGGAACAAAACTCAACTCCTGGCATTGATTCAGACGGTAGGTGCCCGACGAGGTGTGGACCGTGAGTGATTGCTGCGCGTCTTGCCAGGAGTGGCAGGTGGATAGTTCAATGGTGCCGACGATGTGCTGGTGGCGCAGCATCAAGATAAAGGACTGTTCATCGATCTCAAGATAGGAAACAATCTCGGCCTTGCCAAACAGCCATGTCGCCAAGTCCAGCGGGTGAATGTACAGGTCGAGCAGGGCATCGCCCTCGGGATAAGCCCCCGTGAGGTAATGCAGGTCATAGTTGAGCAGTCGCTTGCCCCTCAATCGGCGCCGGAGCGACTGTACTGCTGGCGCATAACGCTGTTGCAACCCCACCATAGCCACCAGCGAACCGCTGGCGCGCTGCATGGCGATAAGCTCCTTGAGTTGGGCGACCGATTGGCAAGGCGGCTTCTCGATAAATAGCGACTTGCCACTTTGTAAGACTTGCGAAGCAATGGAGAAATGGGCGTTTGGCGCTGCAGCGACAAGTACACCTTTCACGTTTTCGTCATTGAGGATATCATCAAGGCGGGTCGTTGCTATTATACCCTGGAATTTGCGCTCGATGAGCCTTGCCTTGTGTTCACTGGTCACACAGATGTATTTCAGCGGCACTTGCAGGTAGTGAAGCACGGGGTAGAGGTTGGTCAGGCTGTGCTGACCCAAGCCGACGAATGCGTACTGGCAACGGTAGGACTGATTAAGGTAGCGCTCGGTGCGCATCCGCTTGTAGCGGTTGATGAGTTGTTGTATCATGATTGCAGGAGTTTATGATAAGTGATGGTTGGGTCATTTGTCCATTGATACGGTCCATAGAACCGCTCAATGACCCGTTTGGGCAACAAGCGCTCGAAATTGCGCATGAGGATGATGTCATACTTGCGGTGGAAGTTGATCCAACAGTCGTTGCACTGCCTGGAATACCGACATTGGGTCTCACAAGCCAGCGAGCTATTGAAAATATCATCCAGTGGCTGCTTATGGATGTTGCCCAGCTTGACGTCAAGATTCTGGCACAAAGGCACATCCCCATTGCTGTGGATGACCAGACTGCTCATGATGCTCTGGCAACGCAGTTTTAAATTCCCATGCCTCCACTGGTCATAGAGGGCGACGAAATCGTAGTTTTCTTGTGTTTTGTGAATGTTGACAGGTATTTGACTGGTATAGTCGCTCATCGTGAGCAGGTCACTTGTTGTGTCAAAGAAAGCCATCGTGCCATAGATGCCGATGCGCACGTCAATGCCGTAATGCAAGGCAACATTGATGACGTGCTCCATGTCCTTGAACGAGTTCCACGGCGACAGGCAGAACATGAGTGACAGCGCCACCTCGCCTCTCAATGCTTCTACAACCTCAATCACTCTGCCATATCCGTCACACCCCCGCATTGTCTTGTAAGTTTCCCTGTCTCCGTCAAGTGAGATATACAGGTGGCGAGGATGGAATCGCTTCACGGCATCGATGACCCGTTGAGGAGCCAGGCCATTGGTCAGCAGCGAGTAATTAGGGTGGTGCTCATGGAACCACGCCATGATTTCGTCGGCCTGTGGATGCAGGATGAATTCGCCTCCTTCGAGCCCGATGGTCGTCTTGCTCGTGATGCAACGGCTGTGCATGACACGCTTGATGTCATCAAGAGTCAGGTGCTCGTGCTTTTTTTGCCAGATGTTGCAATGCTTGCAACGTGACTGGCAGGCCGTGGTGGCATAGAGCATCAGTTGGCTCAGCCGCTTGTGTCGTGGTCGGGACATATTGTTGATATACAACAGTCCGTTGTAGAGATAGTCAGTCAGTTTGTACATAAAAAATCCATGATGGTTTGGTTTTCTACAAGTGTAGATACCGCCAGACCATCATGGACTGCATTGGGAACTGTGATAAATCAGTGATTATGTGTTATGGCAGGACTAACGATTCAGCAATATGTCTATCAGGGTTGTGACGTCCGATATGTTGAGCTCCCCATCTCCATTGACATCACCACGCTTGTTTTCCAAAATGCTCTCGTCAAACTTCTGCCCCTTATAGACTATTCATACTCATTTGCCTGTGCCTGTGTCACCGCCATCAGGGCAAGGATAAATAATAAAATGTTTCTTTTCATCATAGTAGTCGTTTTTTAGGTTATTAATGTTGTTAATCTTCTATAGTGAAGATGCCACAAGCAGATAAAAGACTGCATCATTTTGCCGATTTTAACTACCAGGTGAATCGCAGGCCGGCGGGAATTGAGATGGTGAATGGATGCTGTGTGCGGTAGGTCTCGAAGCCGCTGCCATCGGGGATGTAGTACTGCACGCCCGGCTCTGCAAAGATGCTGATTGTCGGCGTGATATTGTACTGCACGCCAATGCCAACACCGGTTGACCACTGCAACGGCACATCCAGGTGATGACTGTCACGCAGCTGCGGCTGGCTGTTCAAGATATAATCTGTCGTGACTGTTGACTTGACCGGAATCTCCAGTGTCACGCCAGCCGATGTATAGATACCCACATGCTTGCCTGTCCAAATCCTATAAGATACTTTCAACGGCACGCCCAGATAGTCGATGCGCTGTTTCTCGTCTATCCTGTTGGCACCTTCTCCCGTCTGGAACAACGAGTTGAGTCTTGTGTACTGGAGGCCGCTCTCGATCCCGATACGCTTGTTGGCTTGATGCCTCAGTGACAACGCATAGGTCAGTGGCAGACTGTGGTGAGCCTTACGCACGATTTGGCCGTTGTTCAACGGTTTGTTGCTATTGGCGATCTGACGCATGATGAGTTCCTCTTCAGGCAGAGCATCACTCAGAATATCACTTTTTACTTCGAGATAATCAATATAATCGCTCCAGTTGTCAATAATCAGTGTCGGATCAGGCTCTCCAGGAACTGTTGGCGCAAGAAAATCGGGTACTACAAAGTTGTGAGGAGACATCCTGTCTGCCTCAGGCGAGGGTTGTCCAATGTAAGCCAAATCGGCTGACCAGCGCTTGAATCCGTCTTGTTTGGGTCGAATAGTGGTGCGATGACCAACGTTTGCAAAATGGATGTCACCATTCAGTTTGAGGTGAGGCAATTCATGATTGGGACGTTCTGTTGTCGTGTCGATGGGCTGTGTAGAAGATTTTTCCACACTGGAAGTATCTGCTATGCTGGCAATGGGTCGCTCATATTTGTCTGGGACGGTGATGGCTATGTTGCGGCTTCCCGTGCGCTGCTGTCTGACGGGCCCAGTCGCTTGCTGATTGTCACCTGTCGTGACTGTGGGCTTATCGGCATCGGCGGTCTTGGGCTGCTGCTCGTCGATGGCCTCGGGCTGGCGCAGGAACAGCAAGGCCAGTGGCGTGAGCAGAGCAAGCAGGATGACGGCCCAATACTTGGCAAGCGAGTGCTGTAACATCTTCTTGGCCCGTGCCAGTTGGGATGATGAGGAGTGGGCGGCAATGCCCAGAATCTCGCCGATTTCTTTATGGGACATATCCTGCATGACGGCCATCTTGAACACCTTGCCGTAACCATTGGGTAGGGCATTTACCGCTGCCATGATTTCACCCATCGTCGGCATATCAGACGCCTCATCGGCAATCCAAGTCTCGTCAGGCATGTCATCAACAGGAACTGTGGCGAGCACATGATGGCGTTGCTTGTAGCGCAATGCCACATTGGATGCAATACTTGACAACCAAGCGTCAAAACGATTGGGATCGCGCAGGTGATCCAACTTGGAGAAGGCGAGCACAAAGGCATCGTGGGCCAGTTCCTCGGCCACGGCCCGATTGCCCACGACGTTATAGCATATCCCCAACACCTTGTGGGAATATGCATTATAGAGCTTGCCGATGGCCTGTTGGTCACCAGCCAGAGCTGCCCCGATGACACGTTCCATGTCCATCCAATCAATATCGCTTTCATTGTTATGATGCCATAATGGATGGATAGACTGCATGACGGGCGCAACTTTTTGTGCTTCAGTGTGACTTTTATCCTTGATGCGTAACATAACTGTACATAATTGCAAAGTTACTGATTTTCCTAATATTGGTAGTGTGCTGGGGCGGAATGGAAGTGTTAGTTAATCTTTAGCGCCTTGAATTTTTGTTAAATCGTGGGGCAATTCAATCATTAAGGGCAAAATAATTGTGAAAAACCGTGCGTGAACTCGCAAAGTATCACTAAATTTGCGGGTCTTTTTTGCACAATGATGACGTTACTATTGACATTGGCTATCGTGGGACTGGCAGTGCTGCTGCTGGGGGTGAAGATATTCTTCGTGAAGGGTGGACGATTCCCTAATACCCACATCCATGATAACGCCGAGATGCGCAAGCGGGGCATCACCTGTGCACGTGACAAGGAATTTTACAACTAACAACAATAAAAAGAAAAAGTCAAAGAACCGCAATGAACTTCATTAAACATTACACCAAGCTTGCCCTGATGGCTGCTGTCGTGATGCTGGCTGCAACCTCTTGTAACGAGAAACAAACCGCCGAGGCTCCCAAGGCCGCAGGTGGCGCCGCTCTTGAGAATCTCAAGATCCGCTATATCGACGAGGATTCCATCATGGCCAATTATAACCTGGCCAAGGACATCAACGAGGCTATGTTGCGCCGTCAGAATCAGTTTGATGCCGCTCAGAAGCAGCGTGGCAACGAGATCAGCAAGTTTGGCAACGCTATGCAACAGAAGTACCAGAATAACCAATACTTGACCGAGGAGGCTTTCAATGCCGACCAGGCGAAGTTGCAAAAGATGCAGGCTGATGCCGAGAATTATCTGGCCGGTCTCCAGCAGAGCATCCAGAATGAGTTGAACCAGAGTCAGATTCAGCTGCTCGACTCGATCGACAATTTCATGAAGGACTATGCTAAGAAGAAGGGCTTTGACATGGTGCTGCGCAAGAGTGCCACGCTCTATATCGACGAGAAGTTTGATGTAACTAAGGAGGTTGTTGAGGGCTTGAACAAGCGCTATAACAAGGTGGGCGGCAAGGTTGCGCCCGCTCCCGCCAAGGCTCCCGAGGCTTCATCTAACGCTCCCAAGGTGAGTGCCGAGAAGCCTGCCACTCCTGGTCAGGTTGACCTGAAGAAATAAAGGCTTTAGGTTATAGGCTATAGGCTATAGGCAATAGGCAATAGGCAATAGGTTTTAGGCTGTAGGTGTTTGCGGATGCCAACTGAAAACTGCCAACTGTAAAACTGAAAACTGACAACTGAAAACTCAAACGAAGAAATACTTCGTGTTATATGTACTTGACTATCCGTTACCCTCAACGCCAGTTGCTGGATAACGGATAATCTTATTAGGGGTGAAACTCATTTTTATATCATATCAATCAACATTTACGAGATCATGAAGAAGTTAGTATCTATCCTGGCCGTAGCCCTCATGTTAGGTGCTTGCCAGAACAACAGTCAGAACAATGACACGACCAACGGCGAAGCTGCCACTGCTGACAGTACTGCCAAGACAACCCTTGTGGCCTATTTCTCGGCCAGCGAGGCTCACATCACCGCACAAGTGGCCAAGACCCTTGCCGAGGCTGCTGATGCCGACCTGTTTGAAATCGTTCCCGAGCAGATCTACACAGCCGAGGACCTCGACTGGAAGAACGAGCAGAGCCGCTCAACCATCGAGATGAAGGACTCGACTGCACGTCCCGCTGTGGCCAGCAAGGTCGAGAACATGGCACAGTACAATACCATCTACGTGGGTTTCCCCATCTGGTGGTACACCGCTCCCAGGATCATCAACACCTTCCTGGAGCAGTATGACATGACAGGCAAGACCATTATCCCGTTTGCTACCAGTGGTGGCAGCGACATGGGCAAGAGTGGTGAAGACTTGCAGAAGGCCAGTGCCCCCGCAGCCAACTGGATCCTCCCTGGCAAGGTCCTCAACGGCAATCCCCCTGTTGACAGCCTCAAGTCCTGGATTGAGACCCTGAAATAATCAGTAACGATAATGAAAAAGAAAAGCGGGCGGCCCTGGTGTGGGTCGCCCGTTGTGTTTGAGGTAGGGTAGTGTGGAGATTTACCCGAAATTATCGTAGTGGATGGACGAGGGATCAACGCCCAGCGAGTCAAGCACGTCATTGACGGTCTTGCTCATCATGGCGGGACCGCACATGTAGTACTCGCAATCCTCTGGTGCCTCGTGCTGGCCCAGATAGGTGTCACGCATCACGGGAGCGACAAAGCCTGCGGTATATTTCACGCCAGCCTCATCGGCCACGGGGTCGGGACGGTCCAGAGCCAAGTGGAAGTGGAAGTTGGGGAAGTCCTTCTCCAGTTGCAGGAAGTCCTCCAGATAGAAGACCTCGCTCAACGAGCGGGCACCATAGAAGTAGTGCATCTCTCGGTCACGCGTATTGAGCGTGCGTGTCATGTGCAGAATCTGTGCACGCAACGGAGCCATACCAGCGCCACCGCCCACCCAGATCATCTCCTTCTTGCTGTCGAAGATGGGGTGGAAGTCGCCATAGGGGCCACTCATGATGACCTTGTCGCCAGGCTTGAGCGTGAAGATGTAGCTCGATGCGATACCGGGCATCACGTCCTGGAAGCCCACTTGGGGTTTGGGCTTGAAGGGTGGGGTGGCGATGCGCACGGTCAGCATGAAGCGGTCGCCCTCGGCAGGATAGTTGGCCATTGAGTAGGCACGCACGGTTGCCTCGTCGTTACGGCACTTGAGGCTGAACATGCCATATTTTTCCCATGTGGGCAGGTACTCGCCCAGCGACTCCTTGTCGATGTCCTTGTCATAGTCCATCTCGTACTCGGGAATCCTGATCTGGGCATAGCTGCCAGGGATGAAGTCCATGTGTTCACCTGGGGGCAGCGCCACAATAAACTCCTTGATGAACGACGACACGAGCTTGTTGCTCACGACAGTGCACTCATATTCCTTGACCGACAGCACGCTGTCAGACACTTGGATGGACAGATTGTCCTTGACCTTGACCTGGCAGCCTAAGCGCCAGTGGTCTTGCTGCTCCTTGCGGGAGAAGTGACCCACCTCGGTGGGCAGGATCTGACCACCACCCTCGGTCACCTGGACCTTGCACTGGCCACAGCTACCCTTGCCACCACAGGCACTCGACAGCATCACGCCATTCTCGTGCAGGGTGTTCAGCAAGGTGTTGCCACTGGTGACCTCCAGTTCCTTAGTACCGTTATTGATGTTGATTTTCACTTTGCCCGAGGGTACCAGATAGTGCTTGGCCACGAGCAGCAGGATGACGAGCAACAGGGTGAGCACCAGGAACACCAGGGCGCTCGCCAATACTGTAGTTGATGTGTTGGATAACAAAAGTATCATAGTGTAGTGTCCTCCTTATCCTAATTTAATACCCAGGAAGCTCATGAAGGCGATGCCCATGAGACCAGTAATGATGAAAGCGATGCCCACGCCACGCAGGGGCTTGGGAATGTCGCTGTAAGCCAGTTTCTCGCGGATGGCGGCGATGCCCACGATGGCCAGCAGCCAGCCGATGCCCGAGCCCGCGCCATAGACGGTAGCCGTCCATGCCGAGCCGAAGTCGCGCTGCTGCATGAACAACGCGGCTCCCAGGATGGCACAGTTCACGGCAATCAACGGCAAGAAGATGCCGAGCGACGCGTAGAGTGAGGGCGAGAATTTCTCAACAGCCATCTCTACCAGCTGGGTGGCCGAGGCGATGACGGCGATAAACAGGATGAGTCCCAGGAAGCTCAGGTCCACACTGGCCAGAGCGGGACTGAGCCACGAGAGGGCGCCTTCTTGCAGGACATACTTGTTGAGCATGTAGTTGATGGGAAGTGTCACTACCAGCATGAAGGTGACGGCGAGACCCAGACCGAAGGCCGTTTTCACATTCTTGGAAACTGCCAGGAACGAGCACATGCCCAGAAAGTAGGCAAATATCATGTTGTCGATAAATATCGACTTGATAAACAGATTAAGTTCTTCCATTGTTTCTTGTGGATTTAATGGTTAAACATGCTCATTACTGCTCTTGCAACTCCTTGTTGCGTGCACGGTGAACCCAGATGATGCAGCCCAGCGTGATCAACGCCATGGGAGGCAGAATCATCAATCCGTTGTCCATGTAGCCGTGGTCATAGCACCACTGCGGAATCACGTGGAAACCGAACAGTGTGCCCGAGCCGAGCAGCTCGCGGAAGAAAGCCACAATCACCAGAATGATGGTGTAGCCCAGGCCGTTACCGATACCGTCGAGGAACGATGGCCAGGGGCTGTTGTGCATCGCAAACGCCTCCAGACGGCCCATCAAGATGCAGTTGGTGATAATCAAGCCGATGAACACCGACAGTTTCTTGCTCACGTCATAGTTGTAGGCGATGAGAATCTGTTGTACAATGATAACCAGCGCGGCGACCACTACCAGTTGCACGATGATGCGGATATTGGTGGGAATAGTCTTGCGCAGGAATGAAATAATCACGTTGCTGAACGCCAACACGGCAATCACCGAGATGCCCATCACGATGGCGGGCTCCAGACTGGCAGTGACGGCAAGCGAGGAGCAGATACCCAGAATCTGGACCAGAACGGGATTGTCCTTGGACAGCGGGTTGAACAATGCTTCTTTGTTTCTCTTTGATAACATGGTCGTGAAAAGGATTTATTCGGGTTGATTGACATTATTGGATTCACTCTCGGCAAGGACGTTTCCCTGCAACTTCTTGAGGAAGGTCTCGTAAGGAGCCAGACAATCGGCCATCATGTCGCTCACGCCGCGGCTCGTAATGGTTGCACCCGTCAGGGCGTCAATTTGTTCGGCTCCATTCGTTGCCTTCTGGCCCTTCTTGAGCACAGCCACGCTCTTGAACTCGCCGTCCAGGAACAGATGTTTGTCCTTAAACTCGTCCTGGAAGGATTGCTCGGTGATGCGGGCACCCAGACCCGGTGTCTCGCCCTCATGCGAGAAGTTGGCGCCATAGATGGTGTTGCCGTCATCGTTAACAGCAATGTAGCCCCAAATGGGTCCCCACAGGCCGGCACCATAGACGGGCAGCACATACTTCACGCTGCCGTCGTCCAGTTTGCACTTCATGACGGGCAACTGGCGCTCAGCGAGTTTCACATTCTTCTTCATGTCCACCTCGAAGGCAACATTCTGTGAACTATCAACGACATTACCTTCCTTGTCAACCAGCAAGTCTTGGATGACGTATTTCTCGTATGTTTCCTTGACTTGACTGTCGTTGGGAGAAACAATGTGCAGGGCGCTCAGGATCTGCCTGCGCGTGTCGTTGGCTATGTTCTCATTCTGTTTGGGCTTGAGAGCCATGTAGATGAATGCTAGCACAGTGCCCACGAGCAGTACCATCACGGCTGCATACAAGATCTGATAAGTGTTACTGTTCTTATTCATAGTGCTTATCCTCCTCATTCTTTAATAGCGGCACGACGGGCGCGGCGCTTGATGTTAGACGATACCACGCAGTGGTCGATGAGCGGAGCAAAGGCGTTCATCAGCAAGATGGCGAGCATCATGCCCTCGGGGTAACCACTGTTGTAAACTCGGATCAGGATGGCAAACACGCCGATGAGCAGGCCGTATATGTACTGGCCCAGTTTGGTGCGCGCTCCCGTGACGGGGTCCGTGGCCATGAACACCGCGCCAAAGGCGAAGCCGCCAAGGCACAACTGAGTCATCGGGTCAAGCATTGACGCGGGATAGGCAGCGCTGGGCAAAGCATGCACCAGAGCGGCCATGCCCAGACCGCCGACAAATACCGAGCACATGATCCTCCATGAAGCGATGCCAGTCAGCAGCAGGATGGCGGCACCAATCAGGATGGCAATCATCGACGTCTCGCCCGGCGAACCGGGAATATAACCGATAAAGGCGTCAAGGGTATTTATGGGCTCGCCCAGAACGTTGGTCATGTGCAGGCTGTCGCCGACGTTGGTGGCAACCTGGCCAAGCGGGGTCGCTCCAGTAAAGACATCGACAACGGTGCCGTCACCCATGCCCAGTGCGCTATCCACCTTGACAAACGCCTCGTCACCGCTCATGCGTGAAGGATAGGCGAAGAAGAGGAACGCGCGGGTGATAAGGGCGACATTAAAGATGTTCATGCCTGTGCCGCCGAATACCTCCTTGGCAAAGATCACTGCAAACGCCGTGGCGACCGCGGTCATCCACAGCGGTGTGTTGATGGGGACAATCAAGGGAATAAGGATACCAGTAACGAGGAATCCCTCTTGAATCTCCTTGTGATGAATCTGTGCGCTGATAAACTCGATGCCCAGACCCACAACATAGCTCACCACGATAACTGGCAGCATGGCCAGCAGACCGTAAAGGAACATCGTGAACCAGCCTGTGTTGGCTTGCCCGATGGCCAAATAATGCTGATAGCCGATGTTGTACATGCCGAATAGCAAGGCAGGCAACAGGGCAACCACCACTGTGATCATGGTGCGCTTCAAGTCATTGCCATCATGGATGTGGACGCCCGACTTGGAAGTGGCGTTAGGTGTAAACAAGAAGGTCTCCATGCCGTCATAGACCGACTCCAGCTTGGCCAGCTTGCCGCCAGGACGGAATGAGGGCTCAATCTTGTTCATTAAATTCCGTAAAGCTTTCATATCAATGATAATGTTGAATAGCGATATTAGTTGACTCTAAAATTCACTGATGTCAAGACATCTCGGCGCGCAGCTTGTCTAAGCCTTCACGGACGATGCGTTGCAGTTCCAGCTTGCTGGTGTCAGCAAACTCGGCCAGAGCGAAGTCCTCGGGTGCAATCTCATAGATGCCTAACTGTTCCATCTTGTCAATGTCGCCACTGATAATGGCCTTGATGAGGAATTCGCCGTAGATGTCCATCGGAAGCATTGCGTCATACTCGCCTGTGCGTACGATGGCGCGCTCGCCACCCTTGATGCGGCTGTCCATGCTGACAGGCTTTCTCAAGCCGCCGAGCCACGTGGTGAATGTGCGGTAAATCGAGAAGCGCTTGGGGTTGAGCGATGCCCAGCCCATAAACTCATCGGGGACGTTGTTCTCGGGAATAATGGTGATGTGACGATAGGGGGCACGCAACCACTGGTTGGGCTCTACCTTCACGCCCGTGAGCACATTGCCGCTAATGATGCGACTCCTGGCTACATTGGTCAATTCGTTCTTGAGCACGGTCTCCAGGTCAGCGCCTATCACGGTCTTGACGTAGCGCGGCTGTTGTACCATCTCGCCATCGACCGCCACCACCGTGTCGTGGCTCACCTTGCCTGTCGTGAACAATTCGCCGATGCGGGCCAGCGTGATGATATCAAGTGTCCACACGGTCTCTCCCTTGTTGACAGGGACAGTGTTGGCGGCCTGGACTCCTGCATTGCCAGCGGGGTGGGGACCGACGAAGGTGTTGACAACAGCACCAGGGGCGTCAATGCTCTGACCCTCACGGATGCCGATGTAAACCTTGCCGCTTGTAAGGCCATTGAGCACTTCAACGCCCTTGGCAATGTACTGGCGGTTATCGCCCAACACGAGATCCAGGTCTGGAGCCAGTGGAGCCGAGTCAAAGGCGGTGACAAACACGTCGCGTGGCTGCACTCCTGGCACCGGTACCACATCATAGGGGCGCTGTCTCATCATTGCCCACAGGCCTGATGCTAATAGCACTTCCTCGGCTGGACGCTTGAGGTCGAGTGTGGTGGCATCATGGCTCTGATCTGGAGCAATGATAATGGCATCGATGTGGCGGCGCTCGCCACGGAGCACCTCCCTAATGGTGCCACTAACGGGTGCAACAACCTTGATGGCCTCATAATTCTTGTCGTGATAGAGGGGCTCGCCGGCGGCGACATGTTCACCCTCTTTCTTTTCCATGCGAGGAATAACCCCGTGGAAATCGTCAGGGACTATGGCTACACTTTGTGGAGCGCTGCTCAACGTGATGTTTTTGTCAGCGATGGCTCCCACAAGGTGTATGTCAAATCCCTTTTTGAGTCTTACAGTTGCCATAAAATTACTATTATTGTTTTCAGTTATATTTATATTTAATAATAATGTGGGGACAAAGATACAAAAAAAGTGAAAAATTTCACCCACTTGTCAATAAATTCTATGGGAGATTCTCATTTTATGGTTTGCGCTATGCGGGTTTGCCTTGCTTGTCTCATGATGATTGATGGCGTTTATAAGCCTGATTTTCCCCCTCTGCGCATGTAGCAAAACGCCACTGTTAATAAAAAAAGCCGAAAAAAAATGCTTCAATGTGTGCCGTTTTCAAATATTTGTGATAAATTTGCGTTAATTTTTTAGGCAAAAAGGCTTCAGAAGAGTCCTTGAAGTACCGCCTATTGCCACTGAATCTATTGTGTGTCAGTTGCTTGTGGCTATAGTGCTACAAGCCGATTGGTACGCAAAGAACCTCGAAACGGGAAACAAACTTTAATAACTAAATTTATAATTTTATTAATTCATTATTTAAAACCAATTAAAAATTATGGCTGAACAAACAAACATTCAGAAGCCACAGACCGCTGCCAAGAAAGAAGTGAGCAGCAACGTTAGTGGTATCAAGAGCGCATCGCTCGTCATTCTCGTTTGCTTTATCTTAGCAGTTCTTTTCTACCTCTTCGTGCTGGGCAATCCTGCTAACTTCAAGGATGCCGTTGCTAAGGAAGGTCCCCTCAACCTGCTGGGTACCGTGTATAAGGGCGGTGTAGTTGTGCCCGTGCTTATCACCTGCTTCCTCACTGTGATTGTTCTGTGCGTTGAGCGCTGGATCGCTCTGGCTAAGGCTAAGGGTAAAGGTAACACCACCAAGTTCGTCGAGGACGTGAAGGCTGCTCTGCGCAACCATGATCTCGCTAAGGCTGAGGACCTCTGCCGCAAGCAGAAAGGTACTGTTGGCGCTGTTGTTTATGCAACCCTGCAGAAGTACAAAGAGATGGAGAAGGACACCGTCCTGAGCAAGGAGCAGAAGGTCGCTTCTATCCAGGCTACCCTCGAGGAGGCTACCGCTCTTGAGATGCCCGCCCTGCAGCAGAATCTGCCCGTGCTGGCTACCCTGACCACCCTTGGTACCCTGATCGGTCTGTTCGGTACTGTGCTTGGTATGATCAAGTCGTTCCAGGCTCTGTCCGCTTCGGGTGCTCCTGACTCAACTGAGCTGTCAACCGGTATCTCTGAGGCACTTGTGAACACCGCTCTCGGTATCGCAACCGCTGCCCTCGCCCTGATCGGTTACAACTTCTACACCAACAAGATCGATAACATGACCTATGCTATCGATGAGCTTGGCTTTGCTACTGTTTCTACTTTCTCCGCTACTCACTAATTATTGGTTAGCAGCTGATTAATTAATCGTTTTTAAACAAACAGATTAAGGTGATTTAGAAATATGGGAAAAGTCAAAATTAAAAAGAAAGAGACGCGCATCGACATGACCGCTATGTCCGATGTGACGGTGCTTCTGTTGACTTTCTTCATGTTGACTTCTACATTCCTTCAGAAGGAACCCGTGACCGTGATCACGCCACCCTCGGTTTCCGAGGAGAAGGTTCCTGATTCTAACCTGTTGTCAGTGCTTGTCAGTCCCGAGGGTAAGGTCTTCCTTGAGGTTCTCGGTAGCAAGGACTCGACAATGAAGAGTGAGACGGTTCGTGCCGACTTACTTAAGAATATGGTAGCCGAATACAAGAAGTCCCATCCCAGTGCAAACCTCGCGTTTACCAACAAGGAGATGGAAACTTTCTCAAAGCTCAATGCTTTCGGTGTACCCATCACTAAGATGAAAGAATGGTTGAACCTGGAACCTGACCAGCGAGACAAATTCCTCGAGTCTGAGCAGAATCCTGGTATTCCAATCAACATGAATGAAGATCCAAACAACCCTAATGAATTCCAGATGTGGGTTCGTGCTGCTTACAACTCTGTAAACCCCGAACTCCAGGAATCGATGGTTAAAGGACGTGGTATAGCAATCAAGGCCGACCAGACAACGCCTTACAGCGTGGTGAACGTGGTGATGGACAACCTCCAGACCATGAAGATGAACAAGTTCACCCTGATGACGGCTCTTAAAACAGAGGAGGAATAAGATATGGCAATTAAAACTAAAAGTCGTCAGAAAAAGTTCGATACCCGTATCGACTTCACTCCTATGGTTGACATGAACATGCTGTTGATCACCTTCTTTATGTTGTGTACCACCATGATCAAGAGCCAGACGCTCCAGATCGCGTTGCCTACCAACGAGAAGGTTGAGAAAGAGCAGCAGAACAAAGTAAAGCAGTCCGAGGCCGTTACCATCATCATCGATGGTAAAATCGACGAGAAAACGGGACTCTCCAATCCCGAGGACGGTATGCTTTTCTACTACGACGGTATGCCCGAGACCGATAAGCTTGCACAAGGCGAAAGCAACATGAAGCAAATCGAGTTTGGTGCCAAGACCGGCGGTGCTTATCCCGCAATCCGCGAGATTCTACAAGAGCGCAACAAGGAAGTCGTTCTCAAGATTGCCGACTTGAAGAAGGAATGGAAGGAAATGAAGTTCTCTAAGAATGAGGAAGTCAATGACTCCATCTATCAGGAGAAGGCTAAGAAGATCCGTAACGACTCCACCCTCAAGCGCCCGGTTGTGATTATTAAGGCTACGCCCAACGCCAGCTATGCCCACGTGGTGAGCGTGCTTGACGAGATGCAGATCAATAACATTAGCCGCTACCAGATCGACCGCATCAATGAGGTTGACTCCGCGATGATGATTATGGTCCAGGCCAAGAACCTTAAGAAGTGATGTTGGATTAATGGATTTGTTTAATCTTTAAAAAAAAGAAATCAAGTATGGCAAAAGAAGTTGATCTTTCATCGCGTGAATGGTGTGACCTTGTGTTTGAAGGAAAGAATAAGGACTTCGGTGCTTATGTCATCCGTACAGACTCTCCCAAGCGTCACAATAAAGCTGTCCTGTGGACCATCATCGGTGCCGTTATCTTCGGGCTGCTCGCTTTCGGTTTTGTGAAGGCTAACCAGTACCTCGAGGAGAGAAGGCTCGCCGAGCAGGGTGAACAGGAAGAAGTGCTCATCGACATGTCTCAAGAAGCCGAGGAACCCGAACCCGAGAACGAACGCGTCGAGCAACCTAAGCCCGAGGTACTCCCTGAGGAAGTACTGAAGTCGGTGAAGGTAACCGAGCTCCAGATCGTCGAGGACGATAAGGTGAAGAAGGAAGACGAGATCAAGACTCAGGACGAGTTGAAGGAAACCGAGACCGCCTTCGGTCAGAAGGATAACGAGAAAGGTACTGAGGACCGTAACGTTACCCGTACCCTGAAGGAAGAGGTTGTCGTTGAGAAGAAGGAAGAAAAACCCAAGGAGGAGAAGAAGGAGGAAATCTTCCGCTCCGTTGAGCAGATGCCCCAGTTCCCTGGTGGTGAAGCTGCTCTGATGAAGTACCTCCAGTCTCACATCAACTATCCGCCCATGGCTGCCGAGAACAATGTTCAGGGTCGTGTCGTTGTGCAGTTCGTTGTTGACAAGACTGGTAAGGTGGGCGAAGTTAAGGTTGTCCGTTCAGTGGATAAGGATCTCGATAAGGAGGCCGTTCGCGTCTGCAAGTCGCTGCCCAAGTTCACCCCGGGTCGCCAGAATGGTCAGGCCGTGTCCGTATGGTACACCCTGCCCGTTACCTTCAAGCTCCAGGGTACCAACTAATCGAAATATTCGGTTAAAATCCTTAATATCTAAAACGGCATCGCAATGCGCGATGCCGTTTTTAATTACTGGGACACGGGGACGGTTCTTTTGTCCCATTTTTAGCCAAAATGGGACAAAAGAACCGTCCCCGTGTCCCAAGTTGCTTCCTCTACTACGTAAAAGATAGGGCCATCATGGACTTTTCCTTCTTCTCATTCGACCCCTACATCAAGGAAAAAGTGTCATCATCGTGAGCCCTAAAATGCCGAATTACCCCCAAATGACCTTTTTGTTTCGTAAATACTTGATATATAGAGTGTTGTCTTTTAATATATGACCATCGAATGTTCGCCATTTTTCAATAATCGATAGTAATTTTGCAAGCGAGGGTTAGCCCGTTTTATTAACCTGAATAATGTTTTGAATGATGATGGTTATAGACGGTGAAATCGATTATTGAACACGTTAGCGAGAGTGTCTGAAAAAATATGCCGGCTGAATAAATACGGGTTAATGAACATTTGTTAAACTATTAAAATCAAAGTATTATGGCAAAGGAAATTAATTTATCATCGCGTGAATGGTGCGATCTCGTTTTTGAAGGGAAGAATAAGGACTTTGGCGCTTATGTCATCCGTACTGAATCAACCATGCGTCATAACAAGGCTGTCCTGTGGACCCTTATTGGTTCTATCATCTTCTGTCTGCTGGCTTTCGGTTATGTGAAAGCAAGTCGATATATAGAGGAGAGAAGGCTTGCCGAGTGGGCAGATCAGGTTGACGTGATCATCGACATGTCTCAAGAGGCCGAGGAACCTGAACCCGAGCAGCAAGTTCTCGAACAGGAGAAACCCGAGGTTCTCCCCGAGGAGGTTTTGAATACGATCAAAGTTACCGAAATCGCCATTGTCGAGGACAATGAGGTGAGAGAGGAGGATAAAATCCACACGATTGAAGAACAGATGGAATCTGATCACTCAACCGGTACTGTTGATTTCGATCAAGGCACTGATAACAAGAACGTCATCCAAGAATGGAAGAATCAGGTTGTTGTTGATAAGAAGGACGAAAAGCCCAAGGAGGAGAAGCCGGATGTAGTATTCGTTTCAGTTGAGCAGATGCCCCAGTTCCCTGGTGGTGATGTAGCACTGATGAAGTATCTCCAGTCTCATATCAACTACCCGTCTATGGCCGCAGAGAACAATATTCAAGGCCGTGTCGTTGTCCAGTTCGTTGTTGACAAGACTGGGCACGTGGGTGAGGTGAAAGTTGTCCGCTCGGTAGATAAGGACCTCGACAAGGAGGCTTCTCGCGTCTGCGCGTCGCTGCCCAAGTTCACCCCGGGTCGCCAGAATGGTCAGCCAGTGTCTGTTTGGTACACGCTGCCTGTCACCTTCAAACTACAAGGCACCAACTAATCGACAACTCACACAAGTGGGACAAAGGGACGGTTCTAGGCTGTTAAGTTAATCGCCGTTTTAGCTTCATTTTCACCCTGCTTTCTGAAGTGTCCGCTGCCTTTTTGCCAACGGATTGGGCAACAGATTGTGCCATCTCCACTCCTTGACATTTGTTATCGTCGTGTTGGCTAGGAGTTCGCTGACATTGAAGTGTCTGCGCTGCTGGTCATCGGCCAGCGCCATGTGCAGCGGTATCATCAACACAATGGGTGTGCAGCCGTTGTTCTTGTTCGGCGACATCCTGCCCTTAAGGAAGCCGAAAGTGGACTCGATCACGTCTGAACTGATGATATGGGTCTGCCCCTGCCCCAACAGAGCCTCCTCCCTGTCGAAGTACTCAAGCAGATCCCGACCAAGTTGCCTTACCCTTCTGGTTGAGCCCATGAAGTTCCTGTAGATGAAGTTCCTGCACTGCTGCGCGGTCTGCTGGGAGAGGCCTTCTGTCTTGCACAGCTTGAGCATGTGCTCGAAGCCTGTCATCACCTCATGGAGCTCTTCCACCAACGAGGCGTTGCGTTTGACGAAGGACAGCATCGTCGACTCGTCCGGGGAGAGCCTGAAGTCGTTGTCAAGCACCCGCTTGGCCCAGTCCACGGTGGCGAACACATTCATGAAGCGCGCGAACTCGGGCCTTTTCGGGGGCATGAGGTAGGCCCATTTCGTGTGGGAGAACTTCCTGGCATAGCCTTTCTTGGCAATGAACTCCCTGAAGTCGCGTGCGGGGGCATAGGCTTTCTCCAGGCACAGTGCGAAGCTGTGGCTGATGTCGCGGTGGTCAGGGATGCCAATCTCGTCAAAGACGGGGCACAGCACCCTGCCGTTGTCGTTGACGGCGTATTCGGGGAGGCGCCCCCTGCGCTCGACCGTCGCGTTGAGCTCGCGCTCCGTGTCGGCCTTGCTCCACCCCTGGCAGACGGCGATGCGCTCGACGCTCACGTCACAATGCCGCAGGGCATGGCCCGGATGGGCTGCCGGGGCGGATAACTGGACATGCAGGTCCTGCCCGCCCAGGCTGATGCTGTTGTCCACGATCAGGGCGTATGCTTCTTCTGCGGTATGACGCTTCTGCGAACGGTCATACACGGCAAGCCCGCATTTCTCCAGCCAGTCCTTGACCGTGACGTGTGAAACCGGCTGCCCGAGATCCGCGCCCAAGACAAGCGACACCACCTCAAGCGCCTTCGGTACCTGCCGCAGGCTGCATCCGACGTATGAGGACTGCATGACCGCCAGACGGATCACCGTTTCCCCGTGTCTATGTCCGGGAACACCAGTGACACCACTTCCAGTTCCTTTTCCGTCAAGAGGTCGAGCGCTTCTTTGCCCGCTTTTTTTTTGGACTTTTTCGCTCCACCCTTCAGCCGCCTATTCTCCTGCTTGGCGGCCTTGAGCCGTTCCGAAAGTCTCTCGTTTTTCTTGCGCTCATCGCGCAAAGCCTTTTTCACGCGTTTCAGTTCCTCGTTTTTGTCAACTTCACTCATATTATTATGCATAATAAAATATTTGCAAAGTTACTAAAAGCCAGCCAATTAAACAAATATTATTATATAAAAATACGTTAAATACAAATAAACATCCGCAATTAGAAAAAGAAAATACAAAAATTAGGCTGCCATTCGGCAGCCCAAAACTTATCGTTAACTTAACAGCCTAGGACGGTTCTTTTGTCCCACTTTTAACTTAAATGGGACAAAAGAACCGTCCCTTT